>DAOUCB010000029.1:0-13124 GCA_034432495.1 Anaerolineae bacterium
TGTAAAATGCCAAAAATCTTCCCGTGAACGGTTTTGTTTTTCGCCCCCTCCTTGAATTCGGGGAGGGGGTCGGGGGGTGGGGTCGAGCGAGAAATTTCCCCGAATGCACATCATCGTGTAAAACGTGTCCTCCCCTCCCTGAATTCGGGGAGGGGAAGCTGACCTGCTTTTGGTCAGCCGGGGTGGGGTCAGCTTTCCCTATTCAAGGGAACCCTTCGAACAAATCGAACGCTTCGAACACCAGTATCGCCCCTCAAATCGAACGCTTCGAACGCCCCTTGTTCGAAATCACCCCCGCCAAAATCAGCGCCGCCCTCGCGGTTTCTTCCCTCAAAACACGCTCATTGACCACCCCGAACACCTTACGGATTGTCGGATTTTCAAATCGAACATTTTCGAACACTTGTTCGTTCGATGAAATTTATTTTTCAGAAAATTTCTCATTGTAATTATCATTGTAATATATCAATCCACAAAAAAGGCGACCCCTTCAGGCCGCCTCCGCGAAGCGCTGCTAGGTCGTGGCTTCCGCCTTGTGCTGCGCCATAATCGTCTGCGCAATCTGGTACGGCACCTGGTCGTAGTGGCTGAAGTTCATCGTATACAGCCCGCGCCCGCCCGTCATCGAGCGGAGTTCATTCCCGTAGCGCATCATCTCCGCGAGGGGAACCGTCGCCGTGACGATGCTGCGCGGGCCGTCGTTGTCCATGCCCTGCACACGGGCGCGCCGCGTATTCAGGTCGCCCATGATATCGCCCATCATCGACTCCGGCACCGTGATCTTGACTTCCATAATCGGCTCGTAGAGGACAGGATTTGCCTCCTGGAATGCGTCCCGGAAGGCTTCGCGCCCCGCCGTCTGAAAGGCAATGTCCTTCGAGTCAACCGGGTGTTCCTTGCCGTCATAGACCACCGCTTTCACGTCCACAACCGGGTATCCGGCGATCACGCCCTGCTCCAGTACCGAGCGGACGCCCTTCTCAATCGAGGGATAGAAGGAGCTGGAAATCGCCCCGCCAACCACCTCCGACTTGAACTCGAAGCCCTTGCCGGGGTTCGGCTCGACCCGCAGCGAGACCTCGGCAAACTGCCCCGCCCCACCCGTCTGCTTCTTGTGGCGATAGGTGGCCTCTGCCGTCGCGGTGACCGTCTCGCGGTAGGGGACTTTCGGCGTCTCGGTCAGGATGCCAACGCCGAGCTTGTCCGCCCGCGCCAGCGTCACGCTGATGTGGATTTCGCCCATGCCTTCCAACACCGTCTGCTTGATCTCCGGGTCTTGCCGCCAGCGCAGCGTCGGGTCGGCTTCGCACAGGCTGGTGAGGATCGTCCCCATTTTGGCACTGTCGGCCTGTGTCTTGGGCAGCAGCGCCACCTGATACAGCGGCGTCGGGAAGTCCGGCCTCGTCACCTGAATCGGGTTGTCTTTGCTGCTGAAGGCGTCGCCGGTCTTGGTATGGGTCAGCTTGGCGACGACGCCAATGTCGCCGACGTGGAGCTTCGTCACCGTGATCTGCTCCTTGCCGCGCATAATCATCAGCGAGTTGAAGCGCTCCTCGACTTCCTGCGTCGCGTTCCACGCGCGCGATTCGTTGGTCAGGCTGCCGGAGAAGATGCGGAAATAGTTGAGCGTGCCGACGAAGCGGTCGTTGCTCGTCTTGAAGACGTAGGCCGCCAACGGGCCGTCATCTGTTTGCGGGGCATACAGGAAATCCTTCTCGCCGTCCGGCTTGAGCACCTGCACGCGCCGATCCGACGGCGGGCTGACGTAGACGACCATCGCTTCCAGCAGCGGAACCGTGCCGATATTCTTCGTCCCCGACGTGACGAACACGGGTACGGTCTTGAGGTAGGCATCGCGGGCGGCCTTGCGCATCCCGTCGCGGATTTCTTCGCGCGTCAGGTCGCCTTCCGCGAAATACTTTTCAATCAGCTTATCATCGGCTTCCGCCGCCGCCTCGACCAGCGTGGTATGCGCGGCGGTCGCAGCTTCCATCATCTCGTCAGGCAGCTCCGAGCGCTCCGCCCCGGCGTCGTAGTAGGCTTTCATCGTCAGCAGGTTGACGACGCCCTTGAAATTGGCTTCCGCGCCAATCGGGATCATCACCGGAATGAATTTGTATTCGGGGAAGTGTTCACGCAGGCTGGCGACTGCGCCCTCAAAATTGGCGTTCTCGCGATCCATCTTGTTGATGGTGACGATAATCGGCTGCTGATAGGCTTCCGCGTAGCCCCAGGCGATCTCCGTGCCAACTTCGACACCTGCAACCGCATCGACCACCACCAGCACCGAATCGGCGACGCGAATGGCATTCTTCACTTCGCCCTGAAAGTCGGTGTAACCGGGAGCGTCCAGGACATTAATCTTGTGGTCTTCGAATTCGAGGGGAATAAGAGAGGTTGAAAGGGAAAGGCCGCGTTCCTTGGCGTCGTCTTCCCAGTCACTGACGGTGTTCTTTTCTTCAATCTTGCCTAAACGGGTGATCGCTCCGGTATTGAATAATAAAGCCTCGACCAGCGAGGTTTTACCGGAGCTTTGATGGCCCACAAAGGCAACATTCCGTAATTGATCCGCCGCATACTCTCTCATAACTACAACTCCTCGAAAGAAATTTCATTATTTGCCCGTTTTACCCTCAAACGGGCATCCGGTTTTCAAGGATTTTAAGGCGGGGCTAAGGGATTGTCAAAAGCTGAGGATGATTGTCACAAGAAAACTTAACAACTATCATGCCCGGCGAAAATGCTGCAAAATTTACGCGGTGAAACCTGAGTTGCACAGAAACATTAACAAATAATTGATAATTGTCAACTTGACTCGATGACAAACCGTGTTAGCATGAAATTAAATCTTTGAGGAAAGGAGGAACAAACCATCATGATGTATCAACCTCGTGAAGAAGGCCAGGGTCTCGTCGAATACGCCCTTATCCTGGTGCTGGTCGCCGTCGTCGTCATCGTCATTCTGGCGCTGCTTGGCCCCGCCATCGGCAACATTTTCTCGAACATCGTCAACACTCTCTAATCATTCATCATAGCACGTCGTACTCTTCAAAAACCCCGCGCCTTCATTCGCGGGGTTTTTGTTGTCTTTGTCGTGGTTGTATTGATTTGTAACGTTCTTCTAACCACTCGTTGACAAACCCACGCGGACACCCTATAATTCCAACCGATTTTAAGGAAAGGGGACGCGCGGCAGCGACATACTGCTGACCTGCGCAATTTTTTCTCGTTGGTATCATTATCTATTTGCAGCCACAGAAACCAAAGAAAAGCTCGGGAACTCAACCTGGCGGTATGAGTGATCCGAGTTTTATTTTGCCCAATTCCATAAAGTCCAAATAAAGTCCAAAACCAATTAAATCCCTTGGGGGGCTAGATGCAACTAGAAGACACGTTGGAGCTAGAGGACAACGAACTGGATTTCGCCGCGCTGCTGGAGGCTTCGTTTGCAGAAGAAGTGCCAGAGCGGGGCGACATCGTCACCGGAACCATCGTTGCCATTGATGAGCAGGGCTTGATTGTCGGCATCGAAGGCATGAAGCGCGACGGCATTGTCCAGCGCAAAGACCTGGAGCGCATGAGCGTTGACATCGACACCTACACCGTAGGTGCAGATCTCGACGTGATGATCGTGCGTATGGAAGATGAAGACGGCAACCTGGTGCTGTCCGTCTCACAGGCGCAGCAGACCGAAGACTGGAAGAAAGCTGAAGAGCTGCTGGCAAACGATGAAGTCTGGGACGGCGAAGTCAGCGACGCCAATCGTGGCGGACTGATCGTCCAGTTTGGCAACCTGCGCGGCTTCGTTCCCGCCAGCCACGTCCTCGACCTGCCGCGTGGTCTTAACGAAGACGAGCGCAAGATGCGGATGCAGCGTCTGGTCGGTCAGCCGATTTCGCTCAAGGTGATCGAAGTCAACCGCAAGCGCCGTCGTCTGGTCTTCAGCCAGCGTGACGCTCAGCGCGACAGCCGCGATGCGCGTAAGGAAGTGCTGCTCGACCAACTGCATGAAGGCGAAGTCCGTAAGGGCGTCGTCAGCGGCCTGCGCGACTTTGGCGCGTTCGTCGATCTCGGCGGCGCTGACGGTCTGATCCACATTTCGGAACTGGCATGGCACCGCGTCAACCACCCGAAGGAAGTTCTCAAGGTGGGGGATGAAGTGCAGGTCTACATTCTGCGCCTGGACGCCGAAGGCAAACGCATTGGTCTCAGCCTGAAGCGCCTGCAAGAGAATCCCTGGTCAGTGGTGGATGAACTTTATCACATCGGTCAACTGGTTGAAGGCGTTGTCTCGCGCGTGGCGCAGTTTGGCGCGTTCGTCAGCCTCGACCCTGGCATTGAAGCGCTGCTGCACACCAGCCAGATTGCCGAACCGCCGCCCGAAGACCCATCGCTGGTTGTTCACGAAGGTCAGCATCTGCTGATGCGCGTGATCAGCATCGAGTCCGATAAGCAGCGTCTCGGCCTCAGCCTGAAGGAAGTCAGCGACGAAGAAAAGCAGCGCTGGCTCCAGGCCAAAGCCGATGCCGCCCCGGTGATTGAAGAAGTTGCCGACGAAGCAACCGACGCAGTTGGTGCCGAGCCAGGTGACGAGATCAGCGAAGTGCCGTCCGACGCGCTAGCTGACGGTAGCCAAGAGCCGATTGTTTCGGTACAATTAGAAGAGCAGGCTGAATAGATAACGTCAGTACTGGGTACTGAGTGCCGAGTTCTGGGTAAAAGACATTTTTCTGAAGAATATATTTCTGTCGGAAATCAGGTTTTTTGCTCGGCGCTCACCACTCAGTATCCGGTACTCCAAAATCCACACCGAAGGGAGGTGAATGGCAACCGTATGGCGCATGTAACTTTAAAACCAAACGAATCTCAGGAGTCGCTTTTGCGACGCTTCCGCAAGCGGGTCACCAACAGCGGTGTGTTAAGCACCGTTCGACGGAAACGCTGGCACATCTCCAAAAGCGAACTGCGACGAATCGAAAAGAAAAAGGCGATTCGACGTTCACGTCGTCGTCTTCGTAAGGCACTGACCCGCTAAACGCGGTGCTGAATTGCCCAACCAGAAACACATCAACCACCGCTGCCCAAACGAGGCAGCGGTATTCCCTGTTTAGGCCAGTTCAAGGAATTCTATGGCAAAAAAAGACGATAAGATCGAAGTTGAAGGATTAGTGGTCGAAGCGCTGCCGAATACCCAGTTCAAGGTAGAGCTTGAAAACGGTCATCAAATCCTGGCGTATCTTTCCGGCAAGATGCGTAAGTATTACATCCGCATTCTGCTGGGAGACCGGGTACGGGTGGAAATGAGCGTTTACGACCCGGCGCGCGGGCGCATCACCTATCGCTACCGCGAAGGCCAGCGCAGCATCGACGAGGACGAAACGACGCGGTAAGTATGGTACTCTCCCCCTCGCCAGGCTCGCGCCAGTCAGCGAGCTTTTTGCTTGTTGGAGCCTGTGCTTGCGCACATTCGCCCTCCTGCTGCTGATCCTATGGTTCAGCCGCGTCCCCGCTTTAGAGGCCCTTCCGCTGCACAATGATGAAGGGCTGCATCTGACTCGTGCCGTCGAAGTCTGGAATCTGCATCCCTTCTGGGAAATCCGCGACGGCAAAATCATCAATCAATGGGCGATTGCCCTCTTTTATCCGCAAAACGACCCGGTCTTCGCCGGGCGCATCGCCACCATCTTCGTCAGCCTGATCGGTTTCGCGGCGGGCTACGCTTTGATTCGGCGGATTTTCGGATCGAATGCGGCGCTGATGGCGGGCGTGTTGTGGATCGCCTCGCCCTACCTGTTCTTCTTCGAGCGGCTGGCGCTGAGCGACGCCGAGGCAGGCGCGCTGGTCGTGCTTGCGCTCTGGGCAAGCTGGACTCTCGCTGAACGGGGAACGATTCGACGCGCAGTCCTGACGGGCTTGGCGCTGGCACTGGCGACGCTGTTCAAGTTCACTGCCGCGCCCTTCGCGCTGACCGTCGCGCTGGTGGTGCTGCTGCGCGCCCGCTATTCACTGCAACGGCGCATCGGTCTGCTGGTGATTGTCGGGGTCGTGGTCGGCCTGTGCTTTGTGATCCCAGTCAGCTATCTGATGCTGCGCGGCGGCGATGTCTTTTCGATTGCATTGGCGTGGGTCAGCGGGGGCAGCGCTGCTACGGGGGCCAACGGAATCGGCGCAAATCTGGCGATGCTGGCATCACAGTTGGTCGGCTTCAGCCTGCCGATCTGGTCGCTCCTGCTGATTGGGGGGTTGGCGTTGCTGTTGATCCTGCGTCCGCGCAAAAGCGGGCTGCTTTTGCTGGCAATCGGCTTACCGCTGGCAAGCATCATCGTGCTCGGCCACGAAGTGCTGCCGCGCCATTATGTCGTCGCCTTGCCTGCCCTACTGATTCTCGGCGGCGCAGGGCTTGGGCTGGCTATCGACCGCTGGCTGAACGTTCAAACGCAGCGACGCAGCGCGCTGGCGCTCGCCTCGGCGGCGCTGGCCTTTGGTTTCGTACCGTTCGCGCTCCACGCTTACACTGCGCCGGAACAACTGCGCGTACCGGATGCCATCTGGACACAGTATTTCAGCGAACACAGCAGTGGCTACGGTCTGCGCGAAGCCGTGCAAGCTCTCCCGCAGACCATTACCCCCAGCGACACGCCAATCATCGCCAGCATGACGGGCGATAGCTGCCGCCGCGCCAACTTTTACGCCGTCAACAAGCTGCGCTTGCAATGTGTCAGTGAAGCGCCCGGTTTACCGGAAATCGAAGCTGCCCTGAAAGCCAACCCTGAAATTTACGTGCTGGTTGATTTCGCCACCGGGGCGCATTTCCCGCAGGACGCGGAAGCGCTCGGCGCACAGGCCGAACAGGTCGCCGTCTATCCACGCCCCGGAGCAGACGGTCAGCCGGTTACGCTGTGGCGGCTCGTATCCGCCGCTGGCTAATCCAGTCACGCAGCGGCTGCCAGAGTATCCAGATATAAGCCAGCAGCGGCACCAGCGTGATGAATTCAAGCTGCGTGTTGCGAATCCAGAAATAGATGTAGGCGATATTCCCCAGCAGCGCGAACCAGCCAATCGGCAGGACAAACAGGGTCAGCAGCCCGGTCTGCTGGTAATACGGGATCGCCAGCATGACCGTCACGCACAGCGCCGCGTAACGCCGCCCATTTGAAAGCGGCAGCAGCAGCGGCGGAATCCAGAGCAGCAGCGAGAACAGGCCGAGTTTCTGCCAGAGCGAAATATCGCCAAAGCGAATCGGCGGCTCGACCACGATCCGCTGGATCACGAGCAGCGGCCAGGCTGGATAGAGGATCAGCGAAACGAGGCTGATGACTAATATGACCAGCAGAACCCGCAAGCGATCATACCAGGAAGCATCGACCAGCAGCAGCAGGCCGAGGCAGAGCGGCAGCCCCATCTGCCACTTGATCAACGCCAGCGCCGCGCCAACGCCCGCCAGCAGCCAGCGCTTCCGCTCCAGACTCCACCAGAGCAAGGCCAGCCCCGCGACCGTCACGCCCGTGATTTGCCCGTAGAAGCAGACAAACAGCATTTGATAGCTGAGCAGCGCAGGCGCTGCTTTGCCGCCAAAAACACGAACCGCGAACCAGGCGCAGATTACGTTGATGATCGACCAGAGAATATAGGCCGTGTGCGCGCCCGGCAGCAGCGCCAGCCCCTGAAAAATCGGCAGCGACCAGTAGGTATAGTAAAACCCTGTGAAATTGCCGCGTGCCGCCTGAATAAACACGTCAAAATCGGGAGCGAAGGGCATGTTGGCACTGGAATTCAGATAGGCGAACAGCAGCGTCAGGCCAATCGGCAAGGCGACAGCAAAAGCTTCGCCGAGGTTCGGTTTATGCCATAGACGGGCTTCAATGCCTCTGGCATCCAGTTCAAAATAGGAAATGGGGTTCGTCAATGGCTGCGTATGGCGTCGGAAATCGTCCCGTATACAGTCATTCTAACGCGCCTCGCAGCCTTTCGGCGTTAACCCTTCTCGCCCCAGTGAACCGCCATCGTTCCAAACATGAAACGCTTGTACTGAACGTTCTCAAATCCCGCCTCACGCATGAGGGCGGCGAGTTCGTCCGGTGTCTTGAATTTCTGGGTCGATTCGGGGAGGTATTGGTAAGCATCGGCGTTGCCGCTGATCAGCCGACCGAGCAGCGGAATGACATAGCGCAGGTGAATCTCGATAAATGGCTTCAACAGATTTTGCGGCGGCGGTGACGTATCGAGCACCACGATGCGCCCGCCCGTTTTGAGGACACGCTTCTGTTCGGCGAACGCGCGCGGAATGTCGATCACGTTGCGCATCAGATAGCCCGACGTGACCGCATCGAAGGCGGCGTCCGGGAACGGCAGATTGAGCGCATCCGCGCCACTCCATTCAACCTCGTCGCCATGTGGCAGGTTCTTGCCAACAATCATCATGCCGAGCGAGAAATCGCCGCCGACAGCATGAATGTTGGGAACCTGATGCAGCGCCTCGAAGGCGATGTCGCCCGTTCCGGTGGCGAGATCGAGCAGCGTGTCGCCAGGTTTGAGCCGCGCCTGCTGCACGACGAAACGCCGCCAGCGTAAATCCTGCCCGAAGGTCATCAGGCGGTTCATCAGATTGTAACGCCCGGCGATGCGGTCAAACATCCCCTGCACGTAAGCGGCGCGTTCTTTGCCTTGCAATGTTGACATGGGAGTCCTCAAACCCTCGTTTTATTCCAGGTAGACGCGCACATTCTTCAACGTGTAAACCGGAATAAACGGGAAAAGTACCGGTACAGTGCGGCTGTAGGTTTGAAATTCTGCGAGATCGCCATAGCGCTCCTGCTGCGAACTTTCGAGCCGCTTGGTCGATCCCAGCATGATCAGCACAATACAGATCAGACCAATCACGCTGAGCACCCATTGTAACGCAGAGGCGTAAAAAGGAACCGTGATGACCCAGTTCCCCACCCAGAAAAGGATCTCGCCGAGATAGTTCGGGCAGCGCATCCAGCGATAGAGGCCAACATTACAAAAGCTTTTCGGGAACTTCGCCTTGAAGTCGGATTTCTGCTTGTCGGCTGCGGCTTCCAGAATCAACCCGCCTGCCATCACCACCAGCCCAATGACCTGCACAATGCTTGCGAGCGGCGTGGTTTCCAGCGGCGAGACCAACAGGAACAAACTGGGCGAAAACATCGCCACATACAACAGCGAGACACTGATCCAGATGAAAAACTGGACTTTGCGCGTCGCTCGTGCCGATTGTTCCGCGTTGCGCTGGCGCTGTCCGCTGAACGACGGCAGCAGTTCGCGCTGGATCAGATACCCTCCTAAGCGAACGCTCCACAGAAACAGCAGCACGTTTTGCAGCAGCGACACCCAGGTAAGCGCATCAACGTAGGTGATGACGGTGATCACGGTCATGGCGGTGATCGCAAAGGCATAGCCAACGCTGATAAACAGGACGGTGCGATAAAAGCCAATTGACGAGACAAGCAGCGCTGCAATCAGCAGCACAAAAGTGAGCGAAGGAATGTATAACATAGCGATATTGCTCCCCTGCGATGCAGCATAAATGGATAGCAGACATAATAGTTCGGGGTGCGAACTATATTTCGAAATTTTACCACAGCTCATTTGTAATCAAGATGGGAATTCGATAAATAAAACAAGGGCGCGGCTTGTGCCTGCCCCTGTCTGATCAAATGCGTTGAAGCATGGATTACGCTTGCGTGGATTCGTTCAGCGCGTCCTGGGCCATCTGAGCATTCTGGGCGCGCAGATTGCGGCTGTAACGCAGGAATTCGGGCAGCAGCAGCACGGGCGACGTCAGTGCAATCACCGCCAGCCAGTCGATCAACGAAAGCGGTGTCGTGCGGAAAATACTGCCGCCGAACTGGATGATCAGCACCGTACCGATGACAATCGCGGCAGCAATCCCCATGAACAGGCGGTTCTCGCCAATCCCGTTGAAGGCAGAAATGTCCAGCCCCAGGACGCGTGCGTTGAACAGATTCCAGAATTGCAGCATGATGAAGGTGGCGTAGAACAGCGAAAGCTCATAGGGCGTTGCTTTGGCATCACCACCGATGATCAGCAGGAAGCTGAGCAGCACGACGATAAAGGTCACGCCATAGCCGAGAATGCGCTGCGCCATATCGCGCGAGATAATGAAGTCGCTGGCTTTGCGCGGCGGACGTTTCATTACGTCCCAGCGGGCGGGTTCGGTCGCCAGCGCTAGCGACGCGAACGTATCCATAATCAGGTTGACCCACAACATCTGAATGACCGTCAGCGGGAACTCAACGCCGATGAACGGGCCAAGCAGCGCGATCCCCAGCGCCGCGACGTTAATCGTCAGTTGGAACAGGATGAAGCGCTGGATGTTCTGGTAAAGCGAACGCCCCCACATGACTGCATTGACGATGCTGCGGAACGAATCGTCCAAAAGCACAATATCGCTGGCCTCTTTGGCAATATCCGTCCCCGATCCCATTGCCAGCCCGACATTAGCATAATTGAGCGCGGGCGCGTCATTCGTGCCGTCGCCTGTCACCGCAACGACTTCGCCGTTTGCTTGCAGCGTTGTCACCAGACGCGTCTTGTCCATCGGCTTCGCCCGCGACAGGATTTTCAGGTTGCGCACCGCTTCCTTGAGCGCATCGCCTTCCAGCGCCGCGAATTCACGTCCGGTCATGTGAGCATTAGGCGTTTCGTCATCCGCCAAATCCCATAAACCGATCTGGCGCGCAATTTCTTTGGCAGTCTCGGCATTGTCGCCCGTGACGACCTTGACGGCGATGCCCGCTTCACGGCAGGCTTGAATAGCGGTCGGTACTTCGGGACGAATCGGGTCAGCGATGGCAACATAACCCAGCCAGATCATGTCCTCGTGCAGTTCTTCGACGGTCAGCTCGTTCTCAGTCGAAACCGGCTTATAGGAAAAACCCAGCGCGCGCATCCCGCGCCGTTGATAACCGCGAATGTGATCTTCAATGTTCAGGCGTGCTTCTTCATCAAGGGCGATAACGCCTTCTTCTGTGCGAATCTGGGTACACTGTTCCAGCACAATTTCCGGCGCGCCCTTGACGAAAACCAACGGCGTTTCAATCACGGGAGAGCGCCCCAGCGTTCCCATATATTTGCGTTCCGCCGAAAACGTTAGCTGTGTATCGACCTGAAATGCACCGCGATGTTCGATGTAGTCAATGCCGCGCTCGTGCAGCCAGAGCAGCAGCGCCGCTTCTGTCGTGTCGCCCAGCGTCTTGACGGGTTCGCCGGGAAGACGGCTCAGGTTGGCGGTCGCGTTGACCGACATCGCTTCGACGATCAGGCGCTCGGTTTCGGTTTCGAGATTGTGCGTCACCTGGCGCGTACCCAGCGCCGGGAAGTGCGCATCACGCACGCGCATCTGATTAAGCGTCAGCGTTCCCGTCTTGTCCGAGCAAATCACCGTCGCCGCGCCGACGGTCTCGGTGGCGTGCAGGCGGCGCACCAGATTGTTGGTCGCTGTCATGCGGCGCATACTGTAAGCTAGGCTGAGTGTGACGCTCATCGGCAGCCCTTCAGGAACTGCCACCACGATAATCGTCACCGCAATCATGAAAAAGCGCAGGAAAACCGTCGCTGTTTCACCGGGCAACCAGAGACTCGGTGACGACGGAACCAGACCCAAAATCATCCCCAGAACGACCGCGACAGCGAACACGCCCAAGCCCGCGCCAATCGTCAGCCCCCAGCCGCGCAGGCCGCCGTCTTCCAGCCAGTTCGGCATCGGGCGCGGACGCCCCGCCAGTTCCAAAGCATCGTAGACAATCGGCATCCAGATGCGCGTCATCGCAATCAGGACGCTAACGACGACAATCACGAAAAAGACCCATTCCTGCCCTGTCAGCACAAGTTCGCCAATCGCGCTGCCATGCAGCACGAGCGCGGCGTAAGTCAGCGCCGCAACGCCGAACCCCAGCACACCGATCAGTTTGCTCAGCCGCGCCAGTTGGGCATTGAGCGGCGTGATTTCGTCGGTCTCGCTGATGGCCTGACTGGCGATTTCGCCAATTTTGGTCGCGTTGCCGACCGCGCTCACCTGAAACATGCCGTGCCCATCGACCACCATTGTGCTGCGGTAAACGTGGCTATCTGGCGACATCTGGGCGACGCCCAGTTCATCAATCGTTTTGACGACGGGCAACGATTCGCCCGTCAGCAGCGCCTCATTGACCTGAAGCGAAACCGCATCGCGTACCCAGCCATCGGCGGGGATTTCGTCGCCTTCCTCGATTAAAACAATGTCGCTGACAACCACTTCCTTGCGCGGAATCACCACGTAGGTACCGCTGCGAATAACGTTGGTCGGCGCATCATCGCTGACACGGTTGAGGACGTCGAATTCGCGCTGTGCCCGATATTCATTGACAAAGCTCAGCGTTGTCGCCAGCAAAATCGCAATGACAATCGCGATGCCTTCGACATAGCTGCCATCGACCGCCCCGACAATAATCGTAATCACGGCGGCGATGATCAGGATGCGAATCACCGGATCTTCGAACTTCTCCAGATAAAGTTTCCACCAGGGGTCTGATTCGGGGGGAGTGAGGATGTTCGCGCCAAACTTCGCGCGATTTTCCTCGACTTGCAGCGGCGTGAGTCCGGTAAATCGAGTGGTTCTTTCCTGCATATCTGAAACAGCCATTATTTCTCGCTGGTGAACTGCGAACGAATTGAATGCCCCACACCTTCGGGTGAGGAAGTTGTGAAAGTAAGCACAAAGTTTGCTGCTTAGGTTCATTCTATAACACAAAATGAAATGATTCCCCCCATTTTTTGGGGGGAGTATGACAATACATTACAAAGTGAATAAACCATTCCGGCGAGTCAATAAATCGAAGCGCGCTCGACCTAAATAGGCAAGCGCGCTTCCGAAATCTTGCTGAAACTGAGGAGAATTAGCGTCTAAACCGGGTTCGGGCGGCGCGCCTCAATCACCACCCAATCGCCCTGCTGGCGGCGCGCATACGGTTGCAGTCCGGTAGTGCGCAGCGCGGCTTCGACATCGTTGGCCTGTTCTTCGATAATGCCGCTGAAAATCGCCAGCCCGCCGGGGCGCACCACCTCACCGAGATGTTCGCTGCACATCTGAATGATGATGCGCG
>DAOUCB010000030.1:0-12068 GCA_034432495.1 Anaerolineae bacterium
TCGCAGGCAAGGTAAGCGCCAGCGGATCGGGCGGATTGTAGTAACCACCATTCAGGAACTTCGCCCAATCCCAGTTCGCAAACGCACCCTCAAGCGAAGTTGGGTTGGCAGCAGGGCTGACGGTTGGCAGCGGGACGTCCGCGTTGCTCATCACGGGCTGTACCAGCGGCACATCGAAATGGATTGGCGCTTCTGGTGTGAAAATGTAGGGTTTGATATTCGGCTGCCCATCGGCGCTTTCAGGGATAAAGCCATAAGCACCGTTCATGCTGGCAATGTTCAGCCAGCGTACCCCATTGATGCAGACAATCGGGTTTTGTGTAGATACGAGGAATGTGTCGTCTTTCGCCAGCGTGCCGTTGGGCGTCAGGCTGGGGTCGGCATTATCACGGACGTCGAGATCGCGGAGCGGCGTACCGTAATCTCCGGGTGCGAGGGCTTGCGCCACCGTGCCGCAGTCGGTACTCGGCTGCGCCGCAGCCGGGGCAACGAATGTAAGTAGAAGCAAAAGCAAAAACAACGTGCGTTTCATGGTATTTCCCCCTTCAGATACTGTCTCCATCATAAGCGGAGCAGGGGAGATTTACACAATTGAGGTGCGCCGTGATGCCTACTGTTGCCCTACGCTGAGGAATAGCGAACAGTGCTCAGATGAGTTCGAACTCACCTGAGCACACTTTTGTAAATCTGGAGGGTCTTAGTTCGCGTTGACGTTGGGCGGGATTTGGTCAACGTTCAGCGGCGCGGCGTCGGCGCGGTCTTCGCTGCGAGGTGCGCCGTCGAGCTTCAGAATGACGATCCCCAGCGGTGGCAGTGTCAGACGCAGGCTTTGCCCGTGTACGTGCGAAGGAATGTCGGACGACTGGACGCCGCCCAGATTGCCGATGTCTCCGCCGCCATACATACTGGCATCGCTGTTGAGCAGTTCGCGGTAAAAACCCTTTTGCGGCACGCCGATGCGATAATCGTAGCGCACGACGGGCGTGAAGTTACAGACGACCACCAGAAAATCGTCGCGGTTGTCGGCGAAGCGCATGTAAGCGAAGACGCTCTGCTCCACGTCGTTGACCTCGATCCACTCGAAGCCAGTATAGTCAAAGTCATGCTCGAATAGGGAAGGCTGGGTGTCGTAAAAGTGATTCAGGTCTTTCATCCACGTCTGCGCACCCTTATGTGTAGGCCACTTGAGCAGTTCCCAGTCGAGCGAACGCCGTTCTGACCACTCTTGCCACTCCCCCCATTCCTGCCCCATGAAGTTGAGCTTTTTCCCCGGCATTGTGTACTGGAAGCCGAACATCAGCCGCAGCGATGCGAATTTTTGCCACCAGTCGCCCGCCATTTTGTTCAGCATCGAGCCTTTGAGATGCACCACTTCGTCATGCGACAGCGAGAGGAAGAAATTTTCGTTGAAGGCATACATCAGCGCGAAGGTGATGAGGTTATGGCTGTAGCGGCGATAAATCGGGTTCAGCTTCATGTAATCGAGCGTGTCGTGCATCCAGCCCATATTCCACTTGAAGGTGAACCCCAACCCGCCGATATAGGTCGGGCGCGAGACCATAGGCCACGAAGTTGATTCCTCGGCAATTGTGACCGCACCGGGTTCTTCGCGGTGAACGAGGGTGTTAAATTCGCGCAGAAAGGCAATCGCATCGAGATTTTCGCGCCCGCCGTAGTGATTGGGCAGCCATTGACCGGGATCACGCGAGAAGTCGAGATACAGCATTGACGAGACGGCATCAACACGCAGTCCATCGATGTGATAGCGCCGCAGCCAGAATAGCGCGCTGGAGAGCAGAAAGTTGCGCACTTCGTTGCGCCCGTAGTTGAAAATGTAGGTTCCCCAGGGAATATGCTGCCCCTGACGCGGGTCGGCGTGCGAATACAGGTGTGTGCCATCGAAGTAATTCAGGGCGAAGCCGTCGCTGGCGAAGTGCGCCGGAACCCAGTCGAGAATCAGGCCGATGCCGTTCTGATGACAGTGATCGACAAAGTACATGAAGTCAGTCGGACTGCCGTAGCGTGAGGTTGGCGCGAAATAGCCGGTCGCCTGATACCCCCACGATTCGTCGGCTGGATATTCCGTGATCGGCATAATCTCTAAATGCGTGTAGCCCATTTCTTTGGCATAGGCCACCAGCCGATGCGCCAGTTCACGATAATTCAGCCAGTTGCCATGCTCGTCACGCTGCCACGAGCCGAGATGCACCTCGTAAATTGACCAGGGCTGCTTAAGCGGATCACGCTGGGCACGTGCTGCCAGCCACTCCTGATCGCCCCAGGTGTAGTTGTCGATATTAGCGACAATCGATGCATTGTTCGGGCGTAACTGATACGCGAAGCTGTAGGGATCGCTTTTCTCGGCGCGATAGCCCGCGTTGTGCGAGCGAATCGCGTAGCGATAAATCGTCCCTTCCGGTACGTCGGGGATGAACAACTCCCAGATGCCGCTGTCGTTGTGTACCTGCATCGGATGTGTCCGCGCATCCCAGCCGTTGAAGTCGCCAATCACACTGACGCGATAAGCGTTGGGTGCCCACACTGCAAACGTCACGCCCTTGATCCCGTTGATTTCGCACGGGTGCGCGCCGAATTTGTCGTAGCTTTGCAGCAGCCGTCCCTGCTTGAACAGGTAAATGTCGTAATCGGTGATTTGCAGCGGGAAAGCATAAGCATCGTGAAACGAAACATCAGCGCCTTGTCGGGTGTGTGCTTCGTAGTGATAGCGCAGCTCGGTTGCCGCTCCCTTGATCGTGACCTCGAACAAGCCTTCCTCGCGTAGGAGCGCCATCTCGTGACGTTCGCCCGTCCCGTCATCGACTACCGTCATCCGCTCCATTGCGGGTTGAAACGCCCGAATCGATACCTGACCCTCGTCACTCGGCTGCGGCCCCAGAATCTGATACGGCGCACCGTGATCGCCATTCAGCAGCGATGCCAGCGCGTCCGGGTGAATGTTCAGCTCTGCAACCATTCAAAACTCCTGTCTTTACAGATTAAATTTAGTATAACCCTGATGCGCCTCCGCTCCTAAAATGCATCAGTTTTCTTACCAAGCAATCAGCTTTCAGCAGTCAGCCTAGACTAAAGCGCTTACTGGGTTGTTTTATATCGAGATCGTCCAGCGACAACATTCCTTGCATTTGTATTTGCTTTTCCTGAAAGCTGATTGCTGACCGCTGATAGCTTCCCCTAAATGAATATTGGATTTGTGTTTGCTTGCATAATTCACTTTCGGGCTATAATACGATTAGACTGACCAGTCGGTCTACAAAAGAGGATCACATGGCTAAAGGCGAAGAAACGCGCGAACGCATCCTCGATGCTGCGCTCAACATATTCTCGAACAAGGGCTATCACGATACGAAGATGGATGAGATCGTCGAAGCCTCGGACACTTCCAAAGGCTCGATCTATTTTTATTTCCCCAACAAGGAGCGCCTGTTTCTGGCGCTGGTCGATCAATTCGCTGACCTGCTTGAACGGCGCGTGATCGAAGCGGTCGAAAAAGAAGAGCAGGGCATCACGCAGGTGCGGGCGGCACTGCAAGCCTGTCTCGAAACCTTCGGGCGTTATCGCCGACCGGCCAAAATCCTGCTGGTTCAGGCAGTTGGCCTCGGCAGCGTCTTTGAGAAAAAGCGCGTTGATGTCAACGACCGTTTCGCTAACCTGATCAAAAAATACTTGGACGAGTCAATTGCCATTGGCGACATCGCCCCGGTCGATACCGATGTCGTCTCCTACGCCTGGATGGGCGCGATTTACGGTATCGTCATTCGCTGGGTCTACACGGGCGAACCCGATTCAGAGCGTATCCTCTCGGCGCTGCTGCCGCTCCTGCTCAAGAGCGTCGGCTACGAGGAGGCGTGAGCGATGGCGACTCGCTTAGTCAGTTACAGCCAGCCCGCACCAAATCTCGATCCGGCTGATTTCCTCCGCGAAGCAGCAGGACACGAGCGTTTCTACATGCATCATTCTGATGCACAGCACAATGACACGGTTTACGCAGGTTTTGGCATCGCAGTGGAGTTCACAGCTTGGGGCGAAGATCGTTTCCAGACGATTCGCGAAAAATCCGCCGATTTATTCCGCGATCTGCTGCTGCTCAACGATAATGACTGCGCGGCGCGTCCGCGCCTGTTTGGTGGCTTCTCCTTCCGTCCCGATTTTATCACCGAGAACACCTGGGCCGCCTTCGCTCCGGCTTATTTCGTCCTGCCCCACTACCAATTGACGCAGATCAATGGCGAAAGCTGGCTGACGATCAATGTACAGTTGGGCGACGGTGACGACCTCGACGCTGACGCCATCCGAGATGCTTTACAAGCCCGTTACGATGCTTTCGTAGGGGCGAGGCACGCCTCGCCCGTTTTAGAGTCGAATGAACTGATCGCCATCAACTACCCGATGTCCTTCGATGCCTGGGCGGACATCATCACCGACGCGACCGACCGTATGAAATTCGGTGACCTGCAAAAAGTCGTTCTGTCCCGCGTCTGCGAACTGCGCTTCGAGGATCGCGTCAACATCGACAGCGCCCTCGATTTTCTGCGCCAGAAATACGCCGGATGCTACATCTTTCTCTTCGAGCCGAGTCCGCATCTCGCCTTCTACGGCGCGACTCCTGAACTGCTGGTGCAGGTCACAGGCCGCGAGCTTGAGACGATGGCGTTGGCGGGATCAATCAGGCGCGGCGCAACACCCGACGAAGACGATGCACTCGCTCAGGAATTGCTCGACGACCCCAAGAATCGGCAGGAACACGCCTACGTCGCCAACGCGCTGCGCGAACGCCTCACCCCATTAACCGACGCGCTCGACATACCCAGCGAACCGGGCATCAAGCGCCTGAGCAATATTCAACACCTCTACACCCCGGTACGTGGTCAGTTGAAAACGGCTTCGGGTGTGCTGCCGCTGGTTGAGGCGCTCCATCCGACCCCCGCGATGGGCGGCGTGCCGCAGACCAAAGCGATGGACTATATTGCCGCTGCCGAACCTGTCCCGCGTGGTTGGTACGCCTCGCCGATTGGCTGGATCGATGCCAACATGGATGGCGCGTTCGCTGTTGCCATCCGCTCCGCCATTAGCCAGAACGAGCGGGTCTGGTTGTACGCCGGGGCAGGGATTGTCGCGGATTCGGTTCCGCAGAAGGAGTGGGACGAGACAGCGCTCAAGTTCAAGCCGATGCTCGATGCCCTGGGAGCGCAAGCCAATGTCCACGCCTGAACGTAAAACGCTGAAAGCGCCTAACCGAAATCTGCTTTGGGCAAGCATTGTCGTCGATGAACTGGCGCGCAGCGGATTGAAAGCCGTCTGCATCGCGCCGGGTTCGCGCTCAACGCCACTGACGCTGGCTTTTGCGCAGCATCCCGACATCACTGTGTATCCGCATCTCGATGAGCGCAGCGCCTCGTTTTTCGCGCTCGGCATTGCCCTCAAGACTGATCAGCCCGTTGCGTTGGTTTGCACCTCCGGCACAGCGACCGCCAATTTCTTCCCCGCAATCATCGAAGCCCACGAGTCACAGGTTCCGCTGATCATCCTGACCGGGGATCGCCCGCCGGAACTGCGCGACAGCGGCGCGAACCAGACGATTGATCAGGTCAAACTGTACGGGAATTACGCGCTCTGGTCGGTCGATATGGCGCTGCCGGAAGCCGACCCCGATCCGCTGCTAATCCGTTATCTGCGCACGACCGCCGCCCGCGCCTACGCGACCGCCAACGGGCTGCGCAAGGGCGTGGTGCATCTGAATATGCCATTCCGCAAGCCGCTCGAACCGACCCTCGTTGCAGGTGACAAAACCGATTTCCCGCCGCCGCGCGAGGACCAGAAACCGTACACGAGCATTTCGCAGGGCGTTGTTCACTTTAGCCTCAGTCAGATGATGACATTGACGGACATTGTTAAACGCTACGAACGGGGAATTATCGTCTGCGGCCCGCAGGCTGGCGAAACAAATTTTGTTGAATCCGT
This sequence comes from Anaerolineae bacterium, assembly GCA_034432495.1. Taxonomy (GTDB): domain Bacteria; phylum Chloroflexota; class Anaerolineae; order Aggregatilineales; family Phototrophicaceae; genus Flexifilum. Next base: position 5,980 of record DAOUCB010000030.1, read on the forward strand.
CATCAAGTTGGCGAACGCGACTGGCTATCCCGTCCTTGCCGATTCGCTTTCAGGTGTTCGTTTTGATCGTCGTACAGCGGAGCGGGTCGACAGGCAGTTTGAACACGCACAGTTCCTGCCGGAAAACAAGAGAGTTCGTCTGAGTAAGCCGACGATTATCGGCAGCTATGAAACCTTCCTCAACATGACAAGAGTTGAACCGCCCGATGTGATTATTCGACTCGGTCAGGTGCCGACCTCGAAATGGTTGGGTGAGTTTCTGGAAAGCACGACGCCGCAGCACTACGTCCAAATCTCACAAAATGGTGTCTGGGCAGACGACTTGCATCTGACGACGGATTTTGTGCAGGCTGGCCTCTTGGGATTGGCCGATGGGATTGATACGATGACCAGCCAGCGCGACGACAACGAATGGCTTGATCAATGGCGCACACTCGAATCCGCCACTTGGGAAGCGACCGAGCAATCCATCAACTCCGGTGACGACTTCGACGCCGCCTTCATCTACGACCTGATCGAAGCCTTGCCCGAAAACGCGCATCTGTTCGTCGGCAACAGCCTGCCCATTCGCCACGTCGATCAGTTCGGCAAGCCATCGGCCAAGAACATTCACGTGTTCGGCAATCGCGGCGCGAGCGGCATCGACGGCAACATCTCGACCGCGCTCGGCATCGCCTCACAGACGGGCGAGCCGCTCGTCCTGCTGGTTGGCGACATTACCTTCTATCACGACATGAACGGACTGTTCGCGATCAGGAATCTCAACCTCAACAACGTGACGATTGTGTTGATGAACAACAACGGCGGCGGCATCTTCAACCGCCTGCCCATCAGCGGCTACGATCCTGCCTTCACCGATCTGTTCATCATGCCGCACAATTTGCAGTTCGAACACGCGGCGAAATTGTACGGGATGGACTGGGTTTCCGTCACTGACCGACCCACTTTCCGTCACACGTTGTCCGGAGCATTGACTTCTGGCGTCCCGCAAATCGTCGAAGTTCGCACCAATATTCAACAGGATGAGCAGCGCCGCAAGGAAGTCATTCAGGCCGTAAAACGTGCGCTCCAGCAGCGGACACAATCATGAATCTTTTCTCTGTGTCCTCTGCGGTCTCTGTGGTTCAATCTTTTTCTAGTCAGTAAGGAGACATGCTATGACAGACTGGCAGCAAATCAAGGAATACGAGGATATTACCTATCACAAGGCCGATGGCATGGCGCGCATCGCCTTCAATCGACCGGAAGTGCGCAACGCCTTCCGTCCCAAGACCATCGACGAGATGATCGAAGCCTTCAAATCGGCTTGGACTGACCCGGAAATCGGCGTCGTGCTGCTGACCGGCAACGGCCCCGCCAAGGATGGCAAATATGCCTTTTGCGCGGGCGGCGATCAAAAGGTGCGTGGTCACGCGGGATACGTTGATGATCACGGCGTGGCGCGCCTCAACGTGCTGGAACTTCAGCGCATCATCCGCACGATGCCCAAGCCTGTGATCGCGCTGGTCGCTGGCTATGCCATCGGCGGCGGACACGTTCTCCACGTGATCTGCGACCTGACCATTGCCGCTGACAATGCCATTTTCGGGCAGACCGGGCCGAAAGTCGGCTCGTTCGATGGCGGCTACGGCGCGAGCTACCTCGCCTCGATTGTCGGGCAGAAGAAGGCGCGCGAGATCTGGTATCTGTGCCGCCAGTACAACGCCCAGCAGGCGCTCGACATGGGGCTGGTCAACACCATCGTTCCGGTCGATCAACTGGAAGCTGAGGGCGTGCAGTGGGCGAGCGAAATCCTGAGCAAAAGCCCGATTGCTATTCGCTTCCTCAAGGCGGGACTGAACGCCGATCTCGATGGGCAAACCGGGTTGCAAGTGCTGGCAGGCGACGCAACCATGCTCTACTACATGACGGATGAGGGCAAGGAAGGCCGCGATGCCTTCAACGAGAAGCGTAAGCCTGACTTCGGCAAGTTCCCGCGCCAGCCTTAGCTTGATGGAGGCCAAGCCATCATGCGTGACTGGTTGGCGGCGGCAGCGGAAGCGCATTTCGGTGCAAACTTGTTACTCGAAGTTCGCTCCGCTGGAGTGCATTCTAAAGCCTATGACTATGGCTATATCAATTGGTTAGCCGCGAACCGAGCCGATTACCTTGCTGAAGCTGGCATAAATGCGGGTGATCGGGTGGCGCTTTTGATGCAGTCTGGCAGAGAATACCTTCAATGGGTATGGGCGATTGCGCGGCAGGGGGCAGTGCTCGTACCGCTCAACGCCCGCCTGACATCGGATGAACTCCGCTATCAGGTCGATCTCACGGGTTGTTGTCTAGTGATTGGCGATCTGGCTAATCAGTCCAATGCTCTGAGCTTGCGCACTGAGGAACGCGCTGTTTATATCATCGGCGTAAAGGCGGACAAGCCCGCGACTGAACCCGGCGTCGAAGTCGAGTCCTGGATGGAACATCTCAAGTCGGATATGGACCGGAATGCTGTCCAGTCGATTGTCTTTACCTCTGGCACGACGGGTAAACCCAAAGGCGTCCAGATCACCTTCAACAACCTCTATGCCAGCGCCCTAGCTTCCGGCGAACGACTCGGTGCGTCACCGGCGGATCGATGGTTGTGTCCGCTGCCGTTCTATCACGTCGGCGGGCTGTCGATCATCTTCCGCTCGGCGATTTATGGATCGTCCATCGTGCTGCCCGAATCGAACAGCACCGAAGGTATTATCAAGGGGCTTCACGATGCGCAGGCGACTATTGTCTCGCTCGTGCCAACTCAGTTGTACCGGATGCTCGAAGCGGGCTTCGAGCCGCCCAAATCGCTGCGCCTGATTTTGCTCGGCGGCGCGGCGGCGACTCCCGAACTGGTCGCGCGCTGCATGGAGAAGAATCTGCCGATTGCGCTCACCTACGGCCTGACCGAGTGCGCCTCCCAAGTCGCAACCGCCACACCTGAACAGGTGCGCGCCAAGCCGGGGACGGTCGGCAAGCTGCTGAAGGGCACGACCGTCCGTATTGTCGATGAGCAGGGGCGCGATCTGCCAGCAGGCGAATACGGCGAGATCGTCGTTAGCGGTGTGACAGTCATGCAAGGCTACCTCGGTCAGCTGCCGACCAACGGCACATTCCACACGGGCGACATTGGCTATCTGGACACCGATGGCGATTTGTGGGTGGTGCAGCGCCGCAGCGATTTGATCGTCAGCGGTGGCGAGAACGTCTACCCGTCTGAGGTCGAAGCCGTGCTGCACCAGCATCCCGCTGTCGAGGATGCCTGCGTCGTTGGCTTGCCCGATCCCGAATGGGGGCAGCGCGTCGCGGCAATGGTGGCGCTTAAGCCGGGTAATACGCTTGTTGAATCTGACCTGATCGCCTTCAGCCGTGAACGACTGGCTGGTTATAAGCAGCCGCGCAAAATCGTCTTTGTCGATCAACTGCCGCAAACGGCTTCTGGCAAAGTCCAGCGTGCTAAAGTCCGTGAGCAACTTTCTCAAGGCTAAGTGCTATGTTTATCGGCGACCTGAATTTCCATGTTGAAACCTACGGTTCCGGTGAGCCGCTAGTGCTCCTGCATGGCTTCTCGGGAAGTGGCGCAAATTGGGCAAATCAAATTGAATACTTTGCACAGAAATTTCGCGTAGTCACGATAGATTTGCCGGGACACGGGCAAACTGATACCCCTCACAAAGAGTCGGCACATTATGCGATGCACTTCGCAGCTCGCGATGTGTTGTCCATTATCCTCACATCAGGTATGGAGCAAGCGAATCTACTCGGTTATTCGATGGGTGGACGGCTGGCGCTTTACATTGCCCTGTACGCGCCTCGGCGGATTACGCGTTTAATCCTCGAAAGCGCATCGCCAGGGTTGCGAACTGCTGCTGAACGTGAAGCACGAATCACGCAGGATGAGGCACTGGCGGAGCGAATCGAACGCGAGGGTATTGCTGCTTTCAGTGAGTATTGGTCAAATCTCCCACTGTTTGCGACGCAATCGCCCGAAATCCGCGAAAAACTTCGCCTTCAACGCCTGCGGAACGATCCCGCTGGACTCGCCAACAGCCTGCGTGGGATGGGAACGGGGGTACAGCCCTCGCTGTGGGATCGCATGAGCGAACTCCGAATGCCAACGCTGATGATCTGCGGCGCGCACGATTCCAAATTCTGTGCCATCAACGCTGAGATGCACGACCTCATCCCGAATTCGACTCTGGTTGTCATTCCTGATGCCGGGCATACCACTCACGCTGAGCAGCCTGAACGCTTCAGCAGCGAAGTCCTCCGCTTTCTCGGCGAAACTCATCAAAATAGTTAAAATAGCAATTTTATGGTGAATGCTGTTCGCTTTTAGCTGAAAGCTGACGGCTGAGAGCTAAAAAGGAAAACTTCTTATGTACGTGGATGGAATCTGGCTTAAAGACTCTGATGGACGCACCCGTATCTTACGCGGCGCGAACCTCGGCGGCAGCACCAAAGTGCCGTTCATACCCGATGGCGCGACTTATCGCAGCGAAGGCTTTTTCGACTCGCGCAGCGTCTCGTTCGTCGGGCGACCGTTTCCGCTGGCGGAAGCCGACGAGCATTTTCGCCGTCTGCGCGCCTGGGGCATGACTTTTCTGCGCTTCCTTGTCACCTGGGAAGCAATTGAACATGCTGGCCCCGGCATCTACGATACCGAGTATCTTGACTACGTCTATGACGTCATCAAAAAGGCGGGCGAATACGGAATTGAAGTCTTTATCGATCCGCATCAGGATGTCTGGAGTCGCTGGACAGGTGGCGACGGCGCGCCCGGTTGGACGCTTGAAGCGGTTGGCATCGATCTCAGCAAACTTCATGAAGTCGGCGGCGCGATTTCACATCAGACTCACGGCGATCCCTTTCCACGCATGATTTGGCCGACCAATTATGGCAAGTTCGGCGCGGCAACTATGTTCGCGCTCTTTTTCGCGGGCAGCGACTTTGCCCCGGCGACCCAGATTGACGGCGTGCCCGTACAGGACTATCTGCAAGGCCATTACATCGACAGCATCAAGCAGGTAGCGCTGCGCGTCAAAGACCTGACCAACGTCGTCGGCTATGACAGCCTGAACGAACCCGTTGCGCAATGGATCGGTCAGAAGGACGTCACGATGCTCTCCGAGAATGCCATGATGCTCAGCGGCGTCACCCTCACCCCCTTACAGGCGATGATGGCAGCAGCCGGGCATACCGTCGAAGCAGCCGTTTATGAAATGGGTTTTAATGGCGCACAGGTTGTCGCCCAGGCGCAGGTCAACCCGGACGGTGTTCGCCTCTGGCGTGACGGCTTTCCTGATCTGTGGCAGGAGAACGGCATATGGACGGATGAAGGCGGCGAAATTGCGGTGTTGCACGCCGAACACTTCGCCACGACGCACGGGCATCCGGCGGATTTTGTCCACGATTATCTCAAGCCCTTCATCGCCCGCTTCACCGATGGCATCCGCTCGGTCGATCCCGATGCGATCATCTTCGTCGAGGGCGTCCCCGGCGGCGCGCACGGCGTCTGGGGCGCAGACAATCCGCCGCAGACCGTCAACGCGGGTCACTGGTACGATGTGATCACGCTGGTGATGAAGCATTTCTCGCCCGATTACACGATGGATTTCTTCACCAACCAGCCTGTGAATGGATCAGAAGCGGTAGCCAATGCTTTTGTACAGCAGCTTGGCGGCCTGAAGCGCGAGTCACTGGAACACATGGGCGGCATTCCCACCATTATCGGTGAGTTCGGCATTCCCTTTGATCTCGATGGCAAGCAGGCTTATCGTGATGGCGACTTTTCGCAGCACGCGCTGGCGCTCGATATGTATTACGATGCGATGGACGCCAATCTGCTCAGTTGTACCATCTGGAATTACACTGCCGACAACACCAACGAACACGGCGATCTCTGGAACGACGAGGATTTGTCGATCTTCAGCCGCGATCAGCAGACCGACCCGGCGAATATCCACTCTGGCGGGCGCGGCTTGGAAGGCATTGTGCGACCCTACGCTCAGCGCACCGCTGGCGAACCGCTGCGTATGAGCTTTGACCGCGACTCGCGCACCTTTGAGTTCGAGTTTCGC
>DAOUCB010000031.1:0-7435 GCA_034432495.1 Anaerolineae bacterium
TCATTCACTCCAACCGTCCGTTTGATCCTCACTACGGTCAAGTGGCCGCAGCCGTGACTGCCCCCACTTGACTTTCAAGACGGTATCTCCCCGCTTGCGTAACGCGAACTTGTTCGCGCGAAAGGGAAGCTGACCTGTTCTTGGTCAGCCGGGATAGAGGGGCTGTAGGGGCGCACCCGTGTGTGCGCCCTTTTCTCCGTCTTTAATAGTTAAACTGCATAAACCTGGGGCAGCGTTTCACCCTACCGCTTCCGTCTCCGGCTCAGTTTCTGACATTCCATACCCCTCCAGATGGCGGATCGGCGAGCGACTGAGCCAGAGCGCCGTCGCGAGCCAGCCGAGCGCGGCGATCCAGAATGTGCCGCGCGCGCCGAGGCTGGTCGCCAGCACGCCGGAGATCAGTGCGCCTGCCGGAGCGATGACCTGCGCCAGAAAGCCCGCAGAAGCGCTCGCCCGCCCCAGCAGATGACTCGGCACGACCATCTGCTGCAAGCTGATCGCGTTGATCATATAGATCATCATCGCGCCGTCGCCGATGACCTGCGGGATGATCAGCATTGTCGACGCCAGCAGCACCGAGCCGCCCGCCAACGGGTGCAGCAGGCCGATCACGGCGTTGAACAGCAGCGAGCCGATCAAGATTTTGCCGAGACTGAAGCGCTTGCCGAGCCGCCCGGCGATCAACGCGCCGATCAGCGCGCCGACGCCGCCCGCCGCGATCACGAAGCCGAGAATGCCCGGCGTCAGGCCGAGGTCGCGGATGCCGTAAATGTCGTAGAGCGTGGCGTAAAAATTGCCGAAGAAACTGCGCAGCGCCAGCGTGATCGCCAGCGTCCGCAGAATTGGGTTACGCGCCACCACCTGCACGCCCTCGACAATTTCGCGCCCCACCGATTCGCGTTCGGCGGCGGGCTTGGGTGCAGGCTCCGGCTTGCGAATCAGCGCCACACTCGACGCCGAGAACAGGAATGTCAGCGCGTCAAAGATAATTGCCAGCGGCGCGCTGATCACCTGAATCAGCACGCCCGCAATCGACACGCCGCCAATCTCTGCCAGCGATTCGGAAGTGGACAGGCGGCTGTTGGCTTCAACCATCTGGTCGCGCTCGACCAGCGACGGCAGGTAAGCGTGATAGGCGTTCTCGAACACCAGCCCCAGCACGCTCATCAGCGCCAGCACAATGTAGAGAAGGGGCATGTCAAGATGCCCGCTCAGGGCAGCAGCCGGAATCGTCAGCAGCAGCGCCATGCGCGTCAGATCGATAGCGATCAGGATCGGGCGGCGGCGCAGCCGATCCACCCACACGCCTGCGAACAAGCCAAAGACGAGGACGGGGAGCGAACCCACTGCCGCTAAAATACCCATCTGGGCAGGCGTCGCGCCTAAGGTAATGACTGCAATCAGGGGAATACCCGCGCGTGAAATGCGCGAGCCAAATTCAGAGACCGTTTGCCCGACCCACAGTTTCTTAAAGTCCGGAGGAAGACCGGAGGATGTCATGAGATTGTGAAACTCCATGTGCAAGTTCAAGTCAGTGCGTAATCACGAAAGACACGGGTACGCAAAAATCACATCCCGTGCTGGATGTTGAAAAGCCTGTTTCGGCTCAATCCCTATCGTGACTACAGACTGACCATCTGGCTCATGGCACGCCTCACCTTCTCGCGACTCATTTGCGGATTGTTGAACACCAAGTTCAGTCTAATGGAGATTCCAGCGCTGCACAAGTAGCCACGCCGTTGGTCTCGCTTTGCGCCTCTGCGCGAATGCCTTTTCTTTTTGTCGTCCACGACCGTTACCGTTGACCGTTTTTATAAGTCTTTATCACGTCTGATGCTGGTCATTTTCGCCTGAATCGGCGATAATGTGCATCGTTCACTGCGGCAATCTGGTTGCCGATCAGGAGGAAGAATGCCCAGTCCATTTGACATCACGACCGTCAGCAACAGCGTGACGCTCGACAACAAGCGCGAGGGCGTGGCGGTCTTTACCGTGAAAAACAATCTGCGCCGCCGGATTCGCGCTCAGGCGCGCCTCACGACTCAGCCTCCCGCTGCGGCGCAGTGGCTCACCCTGCTCCCGCCAGACACGCCCAGCACCGATCCCGCCACCGTGCGCGATTTCCCCATCGAGAGCACCCAGCAGCTTCAGGTCAAAATCGCTGTGCCTGCCGATGGTGCCGCCGGAAGCTATGCCCTGAAGCTGACGCTTGCCGACGAGACCAACCCCGACGACCTGTTCACCGAAAGCCCGGATGTGGTCTTCACCGTGCGCGACGTTCCCAAGCCTGCGCCGACGCCCTTTCCTTCGTGGATCATCCCGGCGATTCTGATCGGCGTGGCGGTCATCGTCGTCATCATCATCGGCGGTTTCGCGTTTTCCAACCGCCAGCAGCCGACGCCCACACCGAGTACGCCCTGTCTCGTCAAGCTGAAAGCCTCACAGTTCGTTTATACCCAGCCCGATCTGATTTCCAACAGCATGTTGGATCAGCTTCAATCGGGCGCGCAGATTGTTCCCAGCGCTCAGTCTGCGGATGGCGCGTGGTTCGAATTCACCCTCTACGATGTCGATGCCTGGGTGCAAACCAGTCTGTTCACCAATACCGCCGATGTCAGCGGCAACTGCGCCGGGCTGCCCGTTGTCTGTCTGGTCATGTTCACGGGGGATGACTATCTGTATTCCAAGCCGACCAACGACGTCAACTACCAGAACGCGCGCGTGACTGCCGGCTATCAGCTCAGGCCGATTGGCAAGCTGCCCGATAATTCGTGGTGGCAGCTCTATACCCAGAAGGTGTGGATGCCCACCAGTATGCTCGGTACGAAAGCGCAGTCGAGCGGCGATTGCACCAAGCTGCCCAATGTTTCCGGCTGATGCGCGTCTACCGCTTCTGGAAACCGTATGGCGTCCTGACCAAATTCACCGACGCGGAAGGCCGTCCCACGCTGGCGGATTACGTCAACATTCCGGAGATTTACGCCGCCGGACGGCTTGACCTCGACAGCGAGGGCTTGCTTCTGCTCACCGACGATGGGTCGCTCAGTCACCGCCTGACCGACCCTCGTTTCCAGCACCCGCGTACCTACTGGGCGCAGGTCGAACACATCCCGGACGCCGCCGCGCTTCAGCGCTTGCGCAGCGGCGTCGATTTGAGCGAGGGCGGCAGATTGTGGCGCACGCGCCCCGCCCAGGCCGAACTGCTCGCCGCGCCGCCCGATCTGCCGGAGCGCGAAGTCCCCATTCGCGTGCGCAAAAACATCCCCACTGCCTGGCTCGAACTGACCATCACCGAAGGCCGCAATCGTCAGGTGCGCCGCATGACTGCCGCCGTTGGCTGCCCGACGCTGCGCCTCGTTCGCTGGTCGATTGGCGCAATCACGCTCGCTGGCCTGACGCCGGGATTGCTCCAGCCGCTCACCGACGCCGAAGTCGAGGCGCTGCAAAAACGCATTCTGGGGCGCTAATCAACTCGTTCTTAATCAGCCGGGGCGTTCTTGTAGGGGCGCACCCAGGCAAACTTGTTTGCACGTGCGCCCGCGCCTGATTTGTGCATTCCGCCAATTCTGAATTACGCTCACGCCTCGCCCGGTTTGCCTGTACTTTGGCTCAACCCAACCGCCCCGTTTCACGCCCAACGCGCCCGCGACATAAAGGGCAGTCATTCCGCTTAAAACGGCGTATACTGCTTGAAATCAATCACGCTTCTCAATTTCCCGATGCGCTTTTTCCTGAACAGTGAGTTAAGTCGTATGCTTGCTACCAAAAAACGTCCTACCGTCCCGGAGCAGTTCGAAACCGAGCGCCTGATCATTCGCGCGCCTCAGCCGGGTGACGGCAAAGCCATCAACGACGCCGTCCGCGAATCGCTGGAGGAACTGCGCCCCTGGATGCGCTGGGCGCAGGCCGTGCCGTCCATCGCCGAGCAGGAGACCTACGCCCGTGAAGCCGCGCTCCGCTTTCGCAACCGCGAAGACCTGCCGCTCTGGTTCTACCGGAAAAGCGACGGCCTCTATCTCGGCGGCAGCGGCTTGCACAACATCGACTGGGAGGTGCCGCGCTTCGAAATTGGCTACTGGATTCGGACCTCGGCGGTTGGGCAGGGCTATGTCACCGAAGCCGTCAACGGCATCACCGCGATGGCTTTCGACAAGCTCAAGGCCGTCCGTATCGAAATCCGCTGCGATGCGCGCAATCAGCGCAGCGCCGCCGTCGCCCTGCGCGCGGGCTACACCCTCGAAGCCCGCCTGCATAACGAGTCGCGTGCGCCCGATGGCGAACTGCGCGACACGCTGATTTTCGTCAAATTCCGTGAAGGCTCGGAATAACGCCTTTCCTGTTTTTCTTTGCGCCTTTGCGCCTTTGCGTTGTGCTTTTGTCTTTTCCCGTAGGGGCGCACCTGTGTGTGCGCCCTTCTTTTGTTCGCACAGTTGGCAGGGGTGGGATCGTCTTTAGCTTTGCTTCTGCAAATACCAGTAGGTGTACTGCTCCGTGAAACCGAGGCTCGTGTACAGCCGCACCGCTGCCGTATTCTCGGTCATCACCTGCAAATAAGCCTGCTGCGCCCCGCGACGCTTGCCCCAATTGAGGATCGCCAGCATCAGCGTTGTACCCAGTCCCTGCTGGCGATAGCGCTCGTGGACGATAATCTCATACGGCGCGATCCAGCCCTGATCGAGTGCCCCGCGTCCCAGCGCAATCGTTTCGCCGTCCCGCCGCAGCCGCACAAACGCCGAGTCGATCACCAGCCCCTTCAAAATCTGGTTGATGACTTCGGATCGCATTGGGTCTTCCCGATGCAGGCGCGCATTATCCGCCGCCCAGTCGGCGCTCATCGCCGTCTCGATTTCAACGTCGATCCCGGCAGTTTCAGCTTGTGCATCAAAGCGCGTCAAATCGAGCGTTTTCACACTGGTGATGCAGTCCAGTTCGTAGCCGCGATTCCGCAGTGCCGCGTCCAGTCCATCCGGCGCAGCCAGCGTCACCTTGAAGACGGTTTTCTGCCCGTGTGCCGCGTACTGCGCCTCGCAGAAATCGATCTTCTCATCGAGTGGCAGCAGCGACGGATACAGCAGTTGGATTGAGTTGGCGCGGCGCGGATAGCCGCCCGCCCCGCTCGAAAAACGCAGTTCCCAGCCATCGTAATGCAGCGTTTGTAACGCGGGCAGCGCGTTCAGCGAAAGTTCTTCCAGCAGTCGCAGCGTGGTCAAGTTACGTTCATTCCTTCGATCAATCAGCGTGAGAGCGAAATTGTAGGAGCAGACCCCGGCAAACGAAGTTTGCACGTCTGCCCGTGCTTTTGTAGGGGCGAGGCACGCCTCGCCCATTTTTGCTTTAAGGTCATTTATCAACTTCCAGCACAATCTTGCCGCGTGTGCGACCGAGTTCACCCAACGCCTGCGCCTTGCCTGCCTCGCTCAGCGGAAACACCGCGTCCACGTTCGGCTTGACCTTGCCTGCATCGATCAATTGAGTGATTTCCGCCAGTTGACCCGCGTTCGGGCGCACGAGGAAACGTTCGGCGCGGAGGCTGTATTGAGCGAGAATTTCCGCCGACGGCAGTCCGGCACACGAAACCAGAAAACCGCCCGGCTTGAGGATTTTCAGGACAGGCTCGCTGTTGGCTCCGCTGACCGTCTCGAAAATCACATCCACATCGTGGATCGTGTCGGCGTAGTTTTCGGCGTGGTAATCGACAGTCTGATCGACGCCAATGTCGCGCAGATACTCGTGATTGCGCGCCGACGCCGTGCCGATCACCGTTGCGCCCTGCGCTTTGGCGATTTGCGTCACAAAATGCCCGACGCCGCCCGCTGCGCCCTGCACCAGAATCCGCTGACCTGCCTGAAACTGTGCGTGTTCAAACAAACCCTGCCATGCCGTCAGTGCTGCCAGCGGAACCGCCGCCGCGTGAACGTGGTCAATCGTATTGGGCTTCGTCGTGATCTCGCTGGCAGGCGCGCTCACGTATTCGGCATAGGCGCTGCCCATCGCCGGGAAGCGCACCAGCCCGTAAACCGCCTGTCCCGCCGCGAAATCGGTCACACCCGCGCCGACGTCCTCAATCACGCCGGACACGTCCCAGCCGAGGATGTACGGCAGCGGGATGCCGTTGGCCTTCATGATTCCGCCTGCCTGCCGCGTTTTCCAATCGACCGGGTTAATGCCCGCCGCATGGACTTTGATCAGCACGTCGCCCGCTTGCGCCTGCGGTTTCGCCACGTCCTCGTATCGAAACACCTCTGGCGCGCCGAACTCGTGAATGACTGCTGCTTTCAAAACGCACCTTTCATCGTATAAAAACCCCGCATTATTTCTGTAGGGGCGAGGCACGCCTCGCCCTGTCCTTCTCCCCTCGCCTATGGAGAGCTGAGGGGGCGACAGTAGAAAATAAAAGGTTCCTCTGTCAAACTCAAAGGTGACCAAACCGAATGAGCAGGGACAGAGGAACCTTGAGACAACTATATCAGTGGGTGAAGCGGGAGAGCAAGACGTGGCCAGGGGTCAGTCGGCATTTTCGAGCGAATGTGGAGGTTTTTAGTCGGGGTGTGGTGCGAGCGCGGAGCAGCCATCTGCGCCAGATTGCAGGTTGTGTGGGAGGACGGGGCGAGAACCCGCGCCGACGGTTGCAACGGTTTGTGCTGCCGCATACCCCCCTGGAAGTCTTCTTTCAGGGATGGACAGGCAGTGTGATACGAGCGCTGAAACAGGAGCAGGTGGTCTTGGTGGTCGATGAGACGAAGTTGCAAGACCAGTTTGGGGTGATGGTGGTCGGGGTCGCCTTCGAGGGGCGCTGTATTCCTCTGGCTTGGCGCGTCTATCGCGCCAACAGCCATGCGGAGTATCCAGCAGAAGGTCAGTCGCGCATGATTATACGCTTGCTGAAACAGATTCGGGCTGGGCTACCGAAAGACACGCCAGTGCGTGTGCTGGCGGATCGCGGGATTGGTACATCGCCGCTGCTGATGCGTGGGATTGCAGCGCTGGGGTGGCGCTTTCTGTTTCGCGTCACCAAGCAAAGCAAGCTCATTCTCTCGGACGGACAGGAAGTCAGTTTTTACCAGCAGGTCAACCAACCGGGACAAAGCTACGCTGCCAGCGGATTAGTCTTCAAGCAACGCGGACGGATCCCCGCGCACGTTCGCGTGCTGTGGAAGGAGGATGCCCAGGAGCGCTGGGCATTGGTCACCAATGACCCGCACCTGAAGGGTTGGGAGTATGCTCAACGGATGTGGATTGAGGAAGCCTTTCGTGACCTGAAGTCGCACGGTTGGCAGGTCGAGCAGACCCAGTTGGATAATCCCGCACGTTTAGCGCGCCTCTGGATTGTTTTGGTAGTCGCTTATACTTGGATGCTCTTGTTCGGTCAGGCGGTCGTTGCAGCGGGTCAAGCGGCTTTGCTCAAGCGTCGACCTGATGGCACCTATGTCCGTCG
>DAOUCB010000032.1:0-82676 GCA_034432495.1 Anaerolineae bacterium
GCTGGCGGTGGTGGTGCTGGCGCACGCGAATGAAATCGAAGATCAGGCGGCGCGGCGGCGTACCATTTTTGTCGGGCTGGCACTGGTGCTGGCGGCAGGCTATACCAAACAACTCGCCTTAGCGACGGCGATTGCGGTGTTCGCGTTTTTGTTCATCCGTCAGCCACGCCGCGCCATCATCTGGGGGATTGGCTTTGCGGTCGTCGGCGCGGTGATTTTCCTCGCAATCAATGTCGCGACTCACGGTCAATGGTGGCTGCAAACGATCACGGCGAACGTCAATGAGTACATCCCCGACCAGACCTTTGGCCTGTTCCGATTGTGGTTCAGTCTGCACGGATTCCTGATTATCCCGGCGGTGCTGTTCGCGCTCTACGAACTCTATTTCGACCGACTGTCGATTTACACCATCTGGTTTGCCGGGGGCATCGGCGTCGCGCTGCTGAGCGGCAAATGGGGCGCAGGCGACAGCTACTTCGCCACATCAATCGCGGCGCTGTGCGTCCTGAGCGGATTATTCGCTTCACGGACGCTCAGGCAGGCATGGACGTTCCCGCGCAATTATCTCAGCCGCCTGCTGATTTTCCCGTTTCGACGCTTTGCACCTGCGCTGAGTACGGTCGGACTGGTGGTAATCCCGCTGCTGTATCTCGGCTACGGGCGGGCAACGCTGCACATGCCAACAACCGGGGCGGTGTTCGATTCGCTAGCAAATATGCTGAATGTCACGCCGAACGCGCAGGGCGGCTTCTATGACTCGGCAGGACGCATTGCAGGCGGTTACGCGGACATCGGGCATTTGACGACGCAGACCGACATCGACGCGGGCTGGTATATCGTCAGCATGGTACGCGCGACGGACAAGCCCGTTCTGAGCGAGGATGCTGCGTTCAATCTGCTGGCAGGCAAGCCCGTAATTGGCAACCCGACGCAACTGCTTAATCTGGCGAACGACGGGCATTTCGATTCGACGGCGCTGATCCAGATGATCGATGCGCAGGCTTTCGGGCTGATAATCTTTCGCGCACAGTTCTATCCGGTCGATGTACTGCAAGCAATTGCGCGCACGTATCAACAGACTGACGAGGTCGATATGAACGGCTTCCACTACCTGATTCTGCGCCCGAAAGTCGGCTGAGAGGAACCATGAGCGCAGTCACGCTTACACAAATCAGCGAACACGTTTACTGGATGCCACCCGATAAGCCGGATCGCCCGTCGCTGTGCGCGGTGATTGGCACCAACAGCACCCTGATGCTGGACGCGGGTTCGTCGGATGCTCACGCGCGGCAATTTCTAGAGCAACTCGCTGAAGCAGGCGTACCCGCACCCACCTATACCGCGCTCACCCACTGGCATTGGGATCACGTGTTTGGAGCGGCTGAAATTGGCGTGCCGGTGATTGCGCAGCGTTTGACAACGGAGAAACTGGTCGAGCTGGCGAAGCGCGACTGGAGCGATGAAGGTCTGCAAACGCATATCGCGCTCGGCGAACAGACGGCAGCAGGCGCAGAGCACATCAAGGCGGAACTGCCCGCGCCACGCAGTGTGCGCATCGCGCAGCCAAGCGTAATATTCGAGGAGTCGCTGGAACTGCGACTGGGCGGCGTGACCTGCCAGATTGCGCACGTTGGCGGCGACCACGCGGCGGATTCCTCGGTGATGTACATCCTGCCAGATCGAGTGCTGTTTCTGGGTGACTGCCTGTATGACGCGATTTACACGCCCAAACGTCATTACACGAGGCAGAAACTACTCCCGCTCATTGACAAACTGCAAAGCTTCAACGCGCAGTTCTTCGTGGGTGGGCATAACCCAACCGTCGCGGAGCAAGCGGAATTTACCAGTTATACAAACCTCATGCGGCAGGCGGCGCTGCTGGTTCAGAAACTTGGCGCAAATGAAACCGCCGTTTTCGCGGCGGTTGAAGCTCAGACGGGTCAGCCGCCGGACGAAGATACGGATTATTTCCTGCGCGCGCTGATGGCAGGCGTCGAATTCGAGTAGCGCGGGTCAGCCAAAAGGGCTGCGGTTGTTGTTCTTCTTGTTATTGTTGTTGACCAGGCCAATCGGGCGGCGCTGGTTGAGAAAATCGCTTTCGGCGCGCATCTGGTGCAGCAGGCTTTTGACGGAATTTTCGAGCATGTCGCGGGTCACATCGACGCGGTGATCGTGAGCCGCCAACATGCGGGCATGGAGCGCAACTTCACGCACGAACGCGCCGGGCTGGTGAAGCAAATCCGGCACGACGTCGAGATGCTCATCGTGCCATTGCTCACGCATGTAGTGGCGGAGCATGGCTTCGGCCTGCTGCTCGTTCTGAATAGTGGGAATGACGAAAATTCGATCCAGCCGTCCCGGTCGCTTGGAGATACGCTCGTCAATCGCTTCCGGGTAATTGGTGGTCGCCAGCAGCAGCGCGCCTTTGGGGTTGTTGGGTGATTCGATGCCGTCGAGGACATTGAGGACGCGCGCCTTATCATCGCCCTGCAAATAAGCATCAAGTTCTTCGACAATCAGCAGCACCGGAAAGCGTGCCGCCGTCACCGCTTGCAGGGCGCGCTGAATCTTTTCGAAGGACGCGCCATCGCGATCCGCGCCGGAGACGTAAACAACAACGCGCTTGTGATTAATGGCGATCTTCGCCATCGCCGCGCAGAGCATAGTTTTGCCCGTCCCCGGAACGCCTGCAAGCAGCAGTTTGCGGAAGGGCGGCAGTTTCAACTGGCGGTAAATATCGACGCCTTTGGTGAAAAAAGCTTCCATGTCCTCCAGCAGCTTATCCTTGAGTTCGTCCTCAAGAATCACGTCGCTCCAATCGACGGTCGGGTCGAAGAAGGCGTCAGTTCCGCCGATGATATAAACATCGCGGCGGCGGCGGATATGCGGGCGCACTGCGCGGGTGCAGGCGAATTCGAAGGCCGCCCAGGCGTCGAGATGTTCTTCCGGGACGAGCGCAATCGCGTTGAGATTCTGAATGTCGTCGTTGAAATAAGCGCTGGCGTAGAGGACTTCGAAGGGCGCGTCGTTGAAGGAAAATTTGAAGACAAAGGCTCCGGCACTGGAAGTCAGCACCATTTTCTTGCCACGCGCGCCGTAATCGCTGATAGGCGTGATAATCGGGCAATCGAGCCGCTCGAAGCCGTCATAACGGGCTTTGCCGCGTAACCTGCGCCCCGCCTTGACCTGAGTATGGGCGATCATGTTGCTGCATTCCGTCGATGCCCAGACGGTGACGTAATTGCGTCCGGGCCAGCGCGCATCCCAAACTTCACGCGCCCACCCAACCAGGGGTTCATACTGCATAGAATCGATCCTGCCTTTGCGAAATTCCTTGCCGAGCAGCTTGGGTGTGAGCAGAGTGCGTGATTTTCGCTTCATTGACGGTCAAAGCTCCGGCGCTCGACAGGCTGTGTCTGGATTATATCACTTGCCAGAATGGAGCAATCCGATCACAATCTGAGCGACAGGAGAAGAAGCCAGCATGACGACGATTTACACGACACACCCACGTTATAGCGAACATGATCAACCGGGACATCCCGAACATGCCGGACGGATTCGGGCGGTCTGGCAGCGTCTGGACGAAAGTGGGCTGAAGCCCCGGATGCAAGCCCTTGAAGCAAAATCCGTCAGCGAGGAACTGATCCTCACCGTACATACACCCGCCTATCTCGACCTGCTCCGGCGAGTCAGCGCGCAGGAACGCATGATGCGCCTCGACGCCGACACCTACGCTGGCTTTGAATCGCTGGCAATTGCCCAGCTTTCAGCAGGCGGCGCAGTCGATGCGGTCGATGCCGTGCTGAGCGGAACGGCAAACAATGGACTGGCAGCGATTCGCCCGCCGGGACATCACGCCATGCCCGATCACGGGATGGGGTTCTGCCTGCTGGGGAATATCGCTATCGCAGCGCGTTTCGCTCAAAAACAGTACGGACTCGAACGTATCCTGATTGTAGATTATGACGTGCATCACGGCAACGGCACAGAAGCCATGTTTTACGACGATCCGTCGGTACTGTTCATTTCAACGCACCAGTATCCGCTTTACCCTGGCACAGGAGCCGTGACTGAGATTGGCGTGGGCAAAGGCGAAGGCTTCAACATCAATATCCCGCTGCCGCCGGGCTGCGGCGACGCCAATTACGCGCGCGTTTTTGAGGAGGTGGTTTGGAAAGCTGCCGAACGCTTCCAGCCGCAGTTGATCCTCGTCTCGGCGGGTTTCGACGCCCACTGGACAGATCCGCTGGCGGCAATGCGGCTGACACTCAGCGGCTACGCGCATCTGACGAGCGAATTGATGCGCATGGCGGAGCGTCTGTGTGACAGCAAAATCGTTTTCGTGATGGAAGGCGGTTATGACCTTGACGCGCTGAGCTACGGCGTCAGCAACATCGCGCGGATTTTGCTGGGTGATGCTGCGACCGATCCGCTGGGTGCACCGCCGAATCAGCGCGCCGAACCGGACATCAGCACGCTAATCGCCTTGCTCAAACAGCTGCATAAGCTCGACTAAGGCACTTCACTCGTGTCGGTCTCTGCCGTTTTCCGGAGTTTGCTTTTTTGCTGTTCAAAGCGGCGAATGATCACCAGCACAAACCAGATCAACAGCGTCCCGCAGACCGCGAGAAACCAGACCCCTGCGCCAACAGCCATCCCAACCGATGCGGTAATCCAGATGCTTGCCGCAGTGGTTAAGCCATGAATTTCCCGTTGAAATTTGAGGATCGTGCCTGCCCCCAGGAAACCAATCCCAGGGATGATCTGCGAGGCGACCCGCGCCGGGTCGCTGCCTGGAAAGGCCAACTGCGACAGCACGGTGAATAAACAGGCTCCTGTCGCCACAAGGATATGCGTGCGCAAACCCGCTTCATGCTGCTTTCGCTCCCGGTCAAGGCCGATGATGCCGCCGAGGAGCGCCGCCAGCATGAGTTGAAAAACAGCGACGAACTGCTGTTCCAGTGTCACCGCGTGATCATCATCTAACGACTCGCTTCAATATCCTTGCGCAGACTGCTGAGCCGATCCAGATAGCCCTGCATCTGGTTCTGCTGGGCGTTATAGCGTTCTGCCAGCACTTCGAGACGGCTGAAAATCGGCGTCAGCACCTGCTTGCCGTACTGCGTCAAACGATTGCGCTCTTTCTGGGTCAGATTATCGAGCGCTTCGTGATAGGTCTTCTCGATTTCGTCCACGCGCGTGTTGAGTTCACGTTTGGTGTCTTCAGAGACACGGCGGTAATAACGCAGCGCGGCGAAACTGCCGACCGCCGCCACCGGCGCGGCGATCAAGAAGGCGGGAGCAGCCAACGCCGCCGCACCAATGCCGATCAGCGGCCCCGGTGTGCCGACTGAAGCAACCAGCATCACGAGCAGGCCGACCAGTGCCGCGCCCGCCCCCATCGTGAAGCCGTTGATGTTGCTTTGGAAGACTTCGCGCATGTCGCCGATGACGCGCCCACTGGAATAGGATTTCAGTTCGGACTCGGCGATCTTGATGGCTTCTTCCAGCGCCTCGCGCTGTTCGGCATAGATGCCCGCGTCCAGCCCGGTGAGTTCCTGATCGAGCAGGTCGCGCAGTTGATTCAAGCGCTCGATAATGCTGCGCCAGTAGAGGCGGCTGTTGTCGATCAGGGCGTTGATGTAATTGCTGGTCGCCTCGTCAATGTCCTTGAGGGCGCGCCCGACGACTTCATCCTGAAACTGCTGCTGCAATTGTTCGCGGTTGGGGGCGCGACCAATTTTGCGGATCGAGAGATTGGTGTTGATGAAAAGCAGGCCGCGCATCCGCATTCCTTCGAACACGGTATCAATCTGGGCACGAGCAGCGGCAAGCTGTCCGCTGAGGCCGACGGACTGGGTTTCCAGTTCTCGTTGGACATCGCGCACCTTGACGGTGTCGGCGTTCACCATATCGGCGTGTCCTTTGACCGAATCGTAGTATTTCCTGATGACCGTATTGGTCATGTCCAACTGGGCGAGCAGCTTTTGCTGGGCAGGCGGCGTCTCGTTGAACACGCCGCGAAGGTGCGCCTTGACGGCATCAATACCGCTGTCAGCAGTGCTGGTTCCTTCGCGCTCAGCTTTCAGCGCATCCTTCGCCGACGCCATGAAAATCAGCGGCTTGAGATCAAGCAGTTCCTCGACCTGACGTTCGACAAAACGCCGGACTTCGCCGCGCTCGCCGGGATTGAGCAAATCGACCTGATTGACGACGAGAATGATCTTCTTGCCGTAATCGCGAGCGAGTTCGAGGTAAAGGCGCTCGGCTTCTGCCAGCGCGCGCTTGGCGGAAATCACGAAAATGACCAGATCGCTGCGATGCAGGAAGGCTTTGGCGGTCGTTTCGTGCTTCTGAAAGACCGATCCTGTGCCTGGGGTATCGACCAGCGAGACGCCGACCGCGCCGGTATTGGGATGCGTCCACTCATAGATACCGTCTTCACGAATGTTCGGTTTGCGCGTCGCCGTTTCGCCGTAGCGGATCAACTGGATGGCTTCCGTAGTCGGCGTAATGCCCATCTTCAACAGTTCATCGCCGAGCAGCGCATTGATAAACGATGACTTGCCCGCGTTGAACTCGCCGATGACGACGACCAGAAAGAACATATCGCGCAAATCCTGCGCCACATCAAGCAAGCGCCGCCGATCCTGCGCGGCAGAGTCGCCCAATTCGGCGAGCGTCGCCGCGATGTCGGTCAAGAGCATCACTTCGCGCTCACGGGAGGCCGCCAGCGCACCATCAAGCGTTGTGGGAACAAATGTAGCCACCCTAGTCCCCCTTTTCCGCGTATTGAATAGCTTCCATGTTCGTTTACCTATCCAAAGGGCAGACACGTGGGTCTGCCCCTACCATACGTTTCCCGTTACCATCGAAGGAGCAAAGCCGTACACCCCTACCATACGTTCCGATTGACTCGAAGATTATCCCGGCAGCTTCACGCCGAGGACGGTCGTTTTGCCCATCCCGGCGAGATCGGTTTCGATTTTAGTGATCTCCTGCCCTGCCGCCTGCAAGCGCTTCATCTGCTCCGTGTGAATCTCAGTCTGTGCGTCGATCAGGCGGGTGAGCGGTGCAATCGCCTCACGCCGAAGCTGCATTCCGTAGGCAATCTGCTTGTCGGCTGCCGTATTGAGCGCTTCCAGATAGCGCGCTTGCAGTTGCAGCATCCGTTCGCTGTAGGCGTTTTCGAGCATCCGTCCACGAATCGGCAAAAAGACCAGCCCACCCAACGCCAGCCCGATCAACACGACCAGAATGATCCAGAAAGGCGAATTCTGCTGGGCAGGCGGCGCAGCGACCAGCGCGAAAATCAGGATCACAATCAGGATCAATTCGTAGGCCGCCATGTAAAGCAGCGAATTGCGCAGCGACCGTTCCAGCTTCTCGGTTTCGATTTTCTGCGCCTCATCCTGCACCAGTTCAAGTTCCGGGCGCACCGATTGCAACAGCGACCGATCATACTTGAGCGGAGCCTGTACCGTGCCGATCACCTTCGTGCGGATGGTCGGGGGCAGCGCTTCGATCTCGCGCTTGGCGTATTTGACCAGATCATCAATGTCCTGCACATCGCGCCCTTCGACACGCGGCGCAAGTTTGTCGGCAATCGGCGTCATTTCCTGAATCGGCTCGAAGGCTTTGTGCCGTTCAAATTCGGTGCGGGTATACGAGCGCTTGATCAGCCGCGACAGGCCGACTAATTCAAGCACACCGCGCAGCACCGAACCCAATGCGCGCGACAGGCCAAACATCTCCTGAATGGCTTCGCTGCCCCGCTGCGAGGCTGCACCGAACTTGGCGCTGATTTCCTCGTCGATCCCATGAACAATCTTATCCTGTTCGCGTTTGAATACCGTTAACTGCTGGTCGATATTCTGGGTGATGCTCTGGTAGTGGTCAAGCGCTTTCTGATCACCACGCACCGTTTCCAGCGCCGATTGATGCACATTCTGAACGATTTGCAGCGGCGTCTGTAATTTCTGGCGCAGACGGGTGAGATCGCTCAACTGGCGATCCACATATTCTTCGATCTGGTTGATGCCGCTGGCTTTCCAGAGTTCCTGGTCAATCGTGCCATCTGGCAGGCGAGCAGTCATGGCCTGCCGCGCGGAAATCAGCCAGATTTCCGGCTTGAAGCCCAACTGCGAACGACTTTGATCGAGAAC
This sequence comes from Anaerolineae bacterium, assembly GCA_034432495.1. Classification (GTDB taxonomy): domain Bacteria; phylum Chloroflexota; class Anaerolineae; order Aggregatilineales; family Phototrophicaceae; genus Flexifilum. The sequence continues at coordinate 8,169 of DAOUCB010000032.1, forward strand.
GTACTCCTTGACCGTTTCCGTTTCTTCCGGCGTTAGCAAATCAACCTGATTGAGTACGATGATTACGTTCTTGCCGTAATCCTTGAGCAGTTTCAGGTATTCGACGTTGCGGGCGGTCATGGCCTGCGTCGCCAGCATGATTAGCAGCACGGTATCGCTGCGATGCAGAAAACGGCGGGTGATTTCCTCATGCTTCTGAAAGACCGATTCCAGCCCCGGCGTATCGACAAAGCTGACTTTTTGCAGCAGTGGCGAGGGATAGAAGACCGTATCGACCTCGCCAGAGCGGTTGCGAGAGATTTCTTCTCCCCAGCGCAAAATGCTGATGCGGTCAGTCGTGGGTGTCGGGCCAATCGAGAGCAAATCGTGTTCGCCCAGCAGCGCATTGATCAGGCTGGATTTCCCGGCGCTGAACGGGCCAACAAAGACGATCATGTAGGGATGATCGGCGTGAAAGAGTGCATCGCGCATCTGGGTGACCTGCTGTTCGCCCAGACCATCAATACGGGGGATGACTTCAAGCAGGCTGGTGATCAGTTCATACTCACGGCGGCGGATTGCTTCGTAATCCGACGCTAGCTTAGAATTCGACTTCTCTAATTCCAACGTCATGCACCTTGCCTTGTGCCGCAAATTTAGAATGTTTGCTATACTTGCATTACTATACTACCATACCGTGTCTGTCCCGTCAGCGTCCGCCGGAGGGGGTTTCATGAAGCGTCGTTTTCTCGCACTTCGAATTGTCAGTATTTTTTACAAAATACTGGCTGTGCTCAACGTCATAGCGATGATCGGAATCATTGTTTTTGTTTTGATCAACGCAGATAACTTCCCCACGATGGATACGAAGCTCCCGGTGATTGGCGCAGCCGTCGCGGGGCTGATCCTCGGCACGATTGTATTGTTCGCCATCGCTCAACTTCTCGACCTGATGATGGCTATAGAGATCAATACCCGTGCGAGTAATGCCCTGCTCCAGCGGATGGGTAAAGTTATGAAAGAAAGATTGTAACTTTCGGCATGTTCAACAACTCGATTCGCTATCAAGAGGCGCAGCTTTACTGCGACTCTGTGCCTGTATGCGACATCGTGAAGGAAATTGGCACGCCGCTATACATTTACAGTCTGCCACAAGTGCTGGCGAATTTTCGACGAATTCAGGCAGCCTTCCCGAAGGCGCACATTCATTACAGCGTTAAAGCCAACGCTAACCTGTACCTGCTCAAGACTCTCGTCGAGGCGGGTGCAGGCATTGACGCGGTCAGCGGCGGCGAAATTTACCGCGCCCTGATTGCGCATACCCCACCCGAACAGATTGTTTTCGCCGGAGTCGGCAAAACCGCGCAGGAACTGTACTACGCCGTCGAGCAGGACATTGGCTGGTTCAATATCGAAAACGTCCATGAAGCGCACAAACTCAACACGATTGCCGCCGAGAGCGGCAAAACCGTGCGTGTCGCACTGCGCTTCAATCCCGATGTGACCGCGAATACTCATCCCCATATTTCGACGGGTCACAGCAAGGCGAAATTTGGCCTGACTGCCGACGCCATCCGCGATTTGCTGGCGCGACATGAAGAAACGCCAAACCTGAATTACGCCGGAATTCACATCCATATTGGCAGCCAACTACACGACATGGATGCAACGCTTGAGGCGGTACGCACAACACTCGACCTGATCGCCCCCTACCCCAACATCCGCACGATTGACATCGGTGGCGGTTTGCCAGTCGCTTACGCGCCGGACGAGACGCTGCCTTCGATTGAGGATTTCGCGGCGGCGATTGCGCCGCTGCTGAACGGCTACGATCTGATTCTGGAGCCGGGACGGTCGATTATCGCCGACGCGGGCATCCTGATTACGCGGGTGCTGTATCTCAAGGAGCAAGGCGGAGAGCGCTTCCTGATCGTCGATGCGGGCATGACGGAACTGATTCGCCCTGCGTTGTACCACGCTCATCACGAAATCATCCCTTTGGATGCGCCAAAATCCAGCGACAGGCAAACAGTGCAAGTTGTCGGCCCGGTGTGCGAAACGACTGACGTGCTGGGACACAACGTCGAGCTGCCACCTGTCGCGCGCGGCGAGTGTCTCGCAATCCTGACCGCTGGCGCTTACGGCATGGTCATGGCAAGTAATTACAACGCGCGCCCGCGTCCGCCGGAGGTCGCTATTTCCCAGGACGGCAAGTCGTGGTATCTTGTGCGCCGCCGCGAAACGTGGCATGACCTGGTCATACACGAGTTGGAAACATGAGCGCAAAACGTAAAACAACCGTCGGCGTGATCTTCGGAGGACGGAGCGTCGAACACGACGTTTCCATCGTCACCGGACAGCAAATCATGCAGGCCTTTGACTCCGAACGCTACGAGGTTGTCCCGATTTACATCGACCGCGAAGGCATGTGGTTCACAGGCGATCCGCTGCTCGATGTCAAAAATTTCCAGAATGAAGTCGTGAGTCTCGCGGGCGTGCAGCAGACTCTGCTCTCGCCGAGCGTGCAGCATCACGGCCTGATCATCAATCCCACGCCGCGCGGTATGTTTGCGAAAGCGCAAATTAAGCGGCTGGATGTAATTTTCCCGGCGGTTCACGGCTCACATGGCGAAGACGGCACATTGCAAGGCTTGTTCGAACTGGCGGACATTCCTTATGTGGGCTGTGCCGTGATGGCTTCCGCCATCGCCAACGACAAGGTGATGACCAAAAATGTGCTGCGGCAGGCAGGAATTCCGGTCGTGGACAGTTTTGATTTCAGTCGTACCGAGTGGCTCGACAACCCGGATGAAATTATTGCGCAAATTACTGAGAGGCTGACGTACCCGCTGTTCGTCAAGCCCGTGACACTCGGCTCAAGCATTGGGGTAGCGCGCGCAGAAGACGAAAAAATGCTGCGTGCCTATATCGACGTTGCCGCCAGCCTTGACCGTCACATTCTGGTTGAAGGCGCGGTGACGGAGTGTGTGGAGATCAATTGCTCGGTGCTGGGCGATGATCGTGGGATGCAGGCTTCGGTACTGGAGCAGCCGCTTTCGGTCAGTGGCACGCTGACTTACGAAGATAAATATCTGGGCGGCACGAAGGGCATGAAAAGCGCTGACCGAATCATTCCCGCGCCGCTCAGCCCCGAACTGACACAACAGGTTCAGGATATGGCAATCGCTGCCTTTGAGGTGGTCGATGGACGCGGGATCACGCGCATCGACTTTCTGGTGCGCCCCGAAAGTGGCGAAATCTTCCTGAACGAACTGAATACGCTGCCCGGTTCGCTGTCGTTTTATCTCTGGGAACCCACCGGCATCAAGCCGCGTGATCTGGTGCAGCGCCTGGTGACCCTGGCGCAAGATGCCTACGCCGAAAAACGGCGCAGCACCTATAACTACCGCACCAACCTGCTTGAACTCACCGCCGCGCGCGGGCTGAAGGGAACCAAGAAATAGCGAGAGTCTGTAGGGACGTTCAATTGAACGCCCCTACAAAAACATACGTGATGTTACCTGAGTCCTGAGTGGTTTTGTAAAAAACCTTTTCGCTGTGCAAAAGTCATTTCTATTGGTTTTGTATCAGCACGCGGCACGAAAATACGGTTCGCCCAAATAGACAGACCTCACTAAAATACAAGCTGGGTAACGGATTTGGAACATTGGAGAATGTGTCGTGCGTGGATGCCTGCTTTGTCTTGCGCTGATCCTGCTGGTAAGCTGCACCTCGTCGCCCACTATTCAACCGACGAAGCGCGGCCCAATCGTGCCGACACGCCTGATTCCCAGCGCCACACCGACTGATACGCAAACGAGTACACCAGCAGCAACCGCGACCTTTACCGCAACGACCACACCTAGCCAAACGGCAACGACTGCCGCAACGCTGACGTTCACACCGACGGCGACCGACACGGCATCGAATACGCCGACGGCGACCGAGAGTGCAACCCCAACCGCAACGATTCCGACACAAACGCCCTCACTCACCGCAACGCCAACAGACACGTTAGCGCCTAGCGCGACGCCGACGGCAACGCTTATTCCGACACTCGCGCCCACTGCCGGAGAGCCTGTTTTCTATCGCAACTCAACCGCGCTCGATCCGGTGGTTCTGACCGGTTCGCTCAAGCTGGATGATACGATTTCCAACACAATTGACAATCAGCACCCGGCTGTGTTGTATACCTTCGATGGGACTGCCGGGATGAATATCGATGTGAAGATGAGCAAGCAATCGGGCGATCTGGATGCCTTCCTGCTCGTGCTCGACCCGAAGGGGCGCGAGATGGCACGCAACGACGATCTAAGCACCGATAATCACGATGCGGGCATTCACGATTTACCGCTGCCTGAAAACGGGACTTATGTGATTGTCGCAACCCGTTACGGTGAGCAATTCGGTGAATCCACTGGCGACTTTGATCTCTCCATCCGCGCCACAGAAGCGGGTGAAATCGCTGTCGGCTTATTCTCGCAGCCAACGGGTTATAATTCACTGATCACGGGAACGCTCGACACGAATAACAGTGAGTTTATTTACACCTTCCGCGCGCCCGCAGGCGATGTGCTCAACATCCAGATGACCCAGTCGTCGGGTAATCTCGACCCCAGCCTGGCGCTAACCAACAATCTCGGTACGATCCTTGTCGCGAATGATGACAACCTGCTCACGGGCACACTCGATTCCGCAATTCAGGGCTATATCATTCCGATCAGTGGCTATTACTCAATCGTCGCCAGTCACTTTACAGGACAGGACAACTCCGGCGATTTTCGGCTGAAACTGGCGCGCGATTCGCAAAACGCCGCCGGAATCGATGCCATTCTCAACTCGGTCAATTCGTCTACCATCAACGATGCAAGCAAGTTTTATACCAATTTCAGCATCGGCGACGAAATCGACGAAAACAATCAGGAACACACCTTCCAATCCCTGCTGACCTTCCACCTGCCGCCGATTGGCGACCAGCACGTTCAGAGCGCCACCTTCATGATGCAGCCCTGCTACCAGCGCGGCGGCGGTTTTGCCACGCTCGGCTCCATGACGATTTACCAGGACAATTATGGCAGCCTGAGCCAGTCATACGATCTTACGCATCCGCAGCCGGGCGCGCGCGTTCTCAGCACGCAGGATAACTGCGACCCCATCGACATGACCAGTCTGGTACAGGATGCGTATGCAAACGGCACGGAAGACATTCAGCTTCGCCTGATTTTCCGCAATCACACCGATAACGGCGTCGAGGACGAAGTGTTGATTACGCCGAATCTGCGGCTGATGCTGGAAAACTAAACGCACCGCATCATCGAACGGTAACGCTGTTTTTCGCAGCAGCCGACGATCTGGCGCTGATTCTGTTCGTGATCTGCTTTTTTGCGCTGGAGTGGCTTCCCGCAGTTCAGCGAATTGGGGCTGATTTAGGCTGGACTTCGAAGATACAACAGGGGCGCAGCGCCGCTGCGCCCCGACTGATGCTATTTGCAGAATTACTCGAGCGTCACAGGCATAGCTTTCATGCCGTGCAGCAGAATGGTCTGCGACCACTCCAATTCGTCCACATCGACAGCCAACGCAAGCTTTGGCAGGCGCTTGAGCAGTGTCGGAAAGGCAATCGACCCTTCCAAACGTGCCAGCGGCGCACCGACGCAGTAATGAATTCCATTGCCGAAGGCAAGGTGCTTGTTCGGATTGCGCGCGAGGTCGAGGCTGTTGGCGTTGGCGAACATCGACGGATCGCGGTTTGCACCCAACAGGGAACCGACCACCATCTCGCCAGCGGGAATGGGCTGACCGTGAATTTCAACGTCTTCAAGCGCCCAGCGCATGGTCGAGACGCCAATCGGCCCGTCGTAACGCAGCAGTTCATCGACTGCCGTGCGCGCGAGTTCGGGGCGTTCAAGCAACTGCTGCTTCTGTTCCGGGTTTTGCAGCAGCGCCAGCGTGCCGTTGCCAAGCAGATTGACGGTCGTCTCGTGACCCGCGACCAGCAGCAGGAAAACCATGCTGATCAATTCCTGCTGGTCGAGTTTGTCGCCTGCTTCTTCCGCCTGCACCAATGCGGTGATTAGATCGTCCTTTGGGTCGGCACGGCGCTCGTCAAACTTCTCGACGAAGTACATGATGAATTCAATCGCTGCCGCCCCGACACTTTCCATATCGCCGGACGCTGAACCGCCGAGGACAATCGTCTGTGACCAGCGGCGAAACTTAGGCTGATCTTCTGCCGGAATACCCAGCATCTCGGCGATGACGACAACAGGCAGCGGCACGGCGAAATCCGCGATGAAATCAACCTCATCCTTCGCCAGCATCGCATCGATCAGACCATTCGTGATTTCCTGAATGCGAACTTCGAATTCACGAATCATCTTTGGCGTGAAAGCTTTGTGGATCAGGGCACGCAGCCGGGTATGATCGGGCGGGTCGAGCGTCAGCATGTGACGATTAATGGCGGCAGCAGCGGCGACCATCGAGTCTGCACGCGACTTGTCGCGGTTGTCTGAAGGAATTCGGGAGAAGTCTTTGGTAAAACGCTCATCATTGAGCACGTTAATCGTATCGTCGTAGCGCGTCAGCAGCCAGGGATGGCTGCCCATTTCACGGTGCTGGACGCGGTAAATGGGCGCTTCGGCGCGCAGTTTTGCCAGGGTCGGGTGTGGATTACGCAGAACTTCCGGGGCCAGTAAATCGACTTCCAGTTTTTCCAACATTCCGCTTATTACTCCAGATAGGGATAGTTTATGCTACACTGTGTATCATAAATTGACTATATTCACTGTCAATGATGAAAATCCTTAAGTTACAGCTTAGTAGACAGGTGTAAAGAATTATGGAAAAAGTGGATCGTCGAATCCAGCGGACACAGCGCGCGCTGATGGATGCACTGGTGACTCTTTCGCTGGAAAAAGGCTACGATGCGATCTCGATCCGTGACATCACCGAGCGCGCCAACGTCTCCTATTCGACTTTTTTTCGCCACTATGCCGAAAAAGATGAACTGCTTTCCGAACTGTTAAAAAGCGTCGCTAAGACGCTGACTACTCTCATCAACCACAACCCCAACAAATCAAAGGAAGCCGAAGGGAAGCTGATCTTCCAGCATGTTGCCGATAATCATGCCTTCTTTCGCATTCTGTTCAGCAGCCAGGGAACCAGCAGAGTCATGCGCAATATCCAGGATGAGATTGCTGACTCGATCATGCAGTCGAATTCGTTTGTGGCGAACGACGTTATCCCGCCTGAAATCGTGGCAAATCAACTCGTCATCGCCATTCTCGGCTTAATTCGCTGGTGGCTCGATCATGATATTCCGTATGATGTCGAGCGCATGTCCATGATTTACAGCCGCCTGATTGTTCAGGGTTTCGCCAACATCCTTGTCCCAGAAGAACTAAAACTTTAAGTACGCAATACCGATGACAACCTGTTTCCCATAATTCGGAACAAATGTACACTTTTGATTGACTTGAGAACGCATGTTCTTATAATTAGGATTATGTATATTCAAAAGTCACTCAACACGCTTCAAAAAATCACGCAGATGGGCGATATGACCCTCTATGAACCTGTCGGCGATGCGCCGCAGTCGGAAAGTTCGAATCCGTCGCGCTCGTACCAATCCACAAGTCTCGCCGACTGCATCTCAAACGTCAGCACGCCGACCGGCAAAAAAGCCATCCTCAAGACGATGGTCACGACCGCCTGCGAAAAGAACTGCTTCTACTGCCCTTTTCGCGCCGGTCGAGGGAAAACCCGCCGTGTGACGATTAAGCCGGACGATCTGGCACGCGAATTTGATAAGCTCCAGCGCGCGAAACTGGTCGAGGGACTGTTTCTCTCGTCGGGCATCATCAAAGGCGGGATGCCGACGCAGGATAAAGTCCTCGATACGGTGGAAATAATTCGGCGCAAGTACGCCTATCGTGGCTTCGTCCATATGAAGATCATGCCCGGTTCAGAGTACGATCAAATCAAGCGGGCAGTCGAACTGGCAGATCGCGTGTCAATCAACCTCGAAGGCGCGACTTCAGATCGCCTGAATGCGCTCGCCCCGAAAAAGGATTTCACGGGCGATTTGCTCCAGCGCCTGCAATGGGCAGACGAGTTACGCAAGGGTCGGCCACACGGCAAACGTACCAGCATCGTCACACAGTTTGTCGTCGGCGCGGTCGGTGATACCGACCTGGAACTACTCTCGCTGAGCGACCGTCTGTATCACCAGCTTCAGTTGAGCCGTGTCTATTATTCCGCCTTCCACCCGGTAATCCAGACACCGTTCGAAAATCTGCCAGCGGTCGTCCCGCTGCGCGAACATCGGCTGTATCAGGCAAGTTTCCTGCTGCGCGATTATCAGTGGGATGTGGAAGACCTGAATTTTTTACAGTCGGGCAATCTCGACCTAAATGTTGACCCTAAACGCGCCTGGGCGGATGTGCACCTGCGGCAAACACCGATTGACGTGATGAAAGCGTCGCGCGAAGAACTGATGCGGATTCCTAATATCGGCCCCATCGGTGCAGATGCGATCCTCAAGGCGCGGCAGCAGGCTCATCTGACCGATCTCGGTCAGCTCCGTAAACTCGGCATTCACAAGCCCGAAGAAGCTGCGCCTTACATCCTGCTCGATGGACGTCGCCCACCGCAGCAGCTCACTCTGTTTTAAGTGGCAGCCATCGCCAAACCCGCTATAATCCGGCGCGCTTTTCCGAAGCAAAAACTATTTCGCGCGTCCTGATCACAGGCGGGGAAATTCCATGAAAGCGATTCTCTACGATCAACCGGGCGATCCGCTGCGTTTAGGCGATGCGCCCGATCCACAACCCGGCGCAGGCGAACTACTGGTTCGCGTTCACGCAGCCGCGCTCAATCGGGCGGATTTGCTCCAGCGGCGCGGCGGCTACGCACCCCCTCCCGGTGCATCGCCGATACTTGGACTGGAACTGGCGGGAGAAGTCGTGCAGGGCGTGGACGCCTGGAAACCCGGCGACCGGGTGATGGCGGTGGTCACAGGCGGAGGCTATGCCGAATACGCGGTCGTGCCTGCGGGTGTCGCCATGCGCATTCCTGAAAAGATCGGCTTTGAAGAAGCGGCAGCCATCCCGGAAGCGTTTCTGACCGCTTACTTGAACCTGTTTCAGTTGGGCGGTCTGCACGGGCACGAATCGATTTTGATTCACGCGGGTGGCAGCGGTGTCGGCTCGGCAGCGATTCAGCTTGCCCATGCAGAAGGCGCATTCATCTTCACGACGGCGGGCAGTGCCGCGAAACTCGAACACTGTCGCCAGCTTGGCGCAAATGTGATGATCAATTACAAAACCGAGTCGTTTGCCAAGCGCATCAACTCGGTCACAGATGGGCGGGGTGTCAGCATTATTCTCGATTTTGTCGGCGCGCCTTACTGGAATGACAACCTCGCAGCGCTGGCAACAGGCGGCAAGCTCATGCTGATTGGCTTCCTCGGCGGCACATCAAGCGCCGATCTGAACATCGCGGCGATTATGACAAAGCGCGCAAGTGTCGTCGGAACAACGCTGCGCGCGACGCCATTGCCCCAAAAAGTCGAACTGACGGAAGCGTTCGGCAATTACGCCCTGCCCCTGTTCGACAGCGCCGAGCTTCAGCCAATTATTGACAAGGTGTTCTCTCTGGCTGAAGCGGAAAAAGCGCATGAATATATGCTGTCGAACGCCAATTTCGGCAAAATCGTGCTGCGCGTCATTTAAGGCATTTTGCACGAATTGTTGCAGCAAAGCTTCGACGGTGTTGCACATTGACGCCAATTTGTTAGAATAGCACAATGAAGTTCAGGAATTAACTGGAATCACTCATGTCCATGCGTATGATGACTACCCCTGATACTAATCGCTTGCCACCAGTTTAGGCGGGGGGTCACTACGCGCTTGCATACCTACACCCCGCAAATACGGGGTGTTTTTATTTTTGGTGGGTTTTAAGAGAAGGAGAATGCACTTGGTCACACAATATTCAGTCAGCCTTGACACCCCTGAGTATGTTGTCCCTGCCGAAAACCGGATTCCGGTGAACGGCTATCCAGCGCACATGGTCGATACGCCCCCCTCGCGCATGTTCCTGATCCGTGACGCGCTCAAGGTCTTTCGCCAGAACAACAGCGCGGATGCGGTCACCTTCGACGCATCACAGGGCGACGGCGGTGCAAGCCTCCCCGGCGTGCCGAGCGCCATTCTGGAAAGCGCGCTCCAGCTTCAGCTTGAACACGGCAGCGCCTACGATCAGCCCTTCGGCACGGTGCAGTTCCGTAAAGCCGCTGCCGAAAATTACTGGGGGCTGGAGGCTGCATCCGGCTGGACGGGCGACAATATCGTCTTTACGCAGGGCGGTCGCGATGGCCTGCAAAAAGCCTACAACGCGATGATCGCGCTTGGCCCTAAAGAGATTGGCAGCGTTGTGGTGGTCTCGCGTGTCCCCTGGATTACCTACAACTGGGGCGCGTACAACGTGGGCGCGAACATCATGCGCGCGCCGGGACGCCCTGAAGAAAGCTGGCGCTATACCCCGGACGGAATTCGCGCCTGCACCGAATATGCCGCCCGCGAAGGGCGCAAGATCGCCGGAATTGTCATCACCTCACCGGACAACCCCACAGGACGCACCATCCCGCTGAGCGAACAGATTGAGCTGGCGCATACAGCGCTGGACGCCGGGATTTCCTTCGTGCTGTTCGACTGGATTTACCACTGGGTCACCGATGGCGGACACAACGACATCAACATCGTGTTGCAGGCGTTCTCGCCCGAAGACCGCGAGCGCCTGATCTTCCTCGATGGCCTGACCAAGAGCCTCGGCGCGTCCAACCTGCGCAGCGCGCATCTGCTGGCAGGAAAAGCGGTCGTCAAGCACATTGTCAGCCAGGCATCGCACGGCGTCATTCCGTCGTATTTCAGCCAGGCCGTCGCAATTGCCGCCTACGAAATGGGCTTCGAGAAAGTCGCCGCGCCGATCATCGAGCCGACGCGCGAAAGCCGCAAGGTGCTGCGCGCCGCGCTGACGCAGGAAGGCGCGCGCTTCGTCATGGGCGACGGTTACTATGCTTTCATCGACTGCACACCTTATATCGAGGCGGGTGGGCTAGCCGGTTCAGAGGGGCTGCTGTCCTACCTGGGTGAACAATATGGTATCGCCATCGTTGCAGGCAAATATTTCTCGGACGCAGGTGAGAACTGGATTCGCTTCTCGTATGCACTGCCGCCGCAGACGACCGCAGGCGCGGTCAAGCGGCTGTTCGAGGGTCTCAACGCCTTAAAGGCATGAGGGCGCGTTTTCGCTTCCGGATGAGGCTTCGCTCGTCGCGTCCGTTGTTCACAGCCGGATTGATCCGGTCGCGTGGCACGCGAGAACCACGCGACCGGATCGTGAGCGAAATTCTGGTTAAACGGCTGAATATCAGACACACCGGCAAACGCGATTTGCCGGTGTGCTTTTCATAACTTTTGCTTTGTAAAATCCGTGTAAAATCCCCGTGCGAAAATTCGTCCTGAAACGTGATTTTCGTGTATGATTAAAAGGTAGTCTTTCTATATCAAGTGAGGAAAAAGCGCATGGCACCGTCAGGGCTATTTGCAAAGCGTGATACAACGAGTATCAGCTATGATGCTATCCAACCACTGATCAAGTGGACGTATCTGTGGATGTTCGTCGGTCTCGTGATCACGACGGTGATCGCTGCCTTCACCGATTCGACGACCTTGATCCTGAGCAATCCGGGGATTCTGATCGGTGCATTTATCGCAGAATTTGTGCTGGTGATTGCCCTCAGTTGGGCGATCAACCGGTTGTCGCCAACCGTTGCCGCGCTCATGTTCGTCGTCTACGCGGCGCTGAACGGCCTCACGCTGTCACTGATTGTCCACGCCTATACGGGTGCATCGGTGACGATGGCGTTCGTTTCGACGGCGGGGATTTTCGGCGTCATGACGGCGTTCGCCTTCACAACGAAGGTTGACCTGATGCAATACCGCACCTATTTCTTCGTCGCGCTGATCGGCCTGTTGATTGCGCTGGTCGTCAATATGTTCCTGCGCAGCAGCGGCCTCGATATGCTGATCAGCTTCGCGGGCGTGCTGATTTTCACCGCGCTGACGGCCTACGATACGCAGAAACTCAAGTATATGGCGGCTTCTCCACAGTTTCAGGAAGACGGTTCAGCGGTTGCCAAATACAGCATCTTTGGCGCGCTGCAACTGTATCTCGACTTCGTGAACCTGTTCATTTTCCTGCTGCGCATCATGGGTCGCCGCCGCTAGGATACCCTCGCTCGACAACTTTTGCAGAGGCCAGTCAAAGACTGGCCTCTGCTATTCCTGCTCGATCTCCACGATTTCCGTGTCCACGTCACCAAACATTTCCAGTTTTTCGAGCACATAAGTACGCATCGCTTCGAGCTTCTCCATTTGCAGCGCAATCTGTTCAAGCCGCTGCAAGAAAAAGGCGCGTTTCTGCTCGCGCGTGATCTCGTCGTTTTCCCACGCGCGCAAGACACCCGCCATCTCCGCCAGCTTGAAACCTGCTTCCTGACCGAAACGAACCAGTTCCAAACGCGCCAGCGCCGACTCGTGATAATCGCGGTAGTTATTTTCCTGACGCGAAAAATGGCTTTCATCCAAGAGACCCATTTTTTCGTAAAAGCGAATCGTGTCGGGCGTGAGATCCGCCTGCCTCGCCAGTTCCGATATACGCATACAGCCTCCAGATTTCGCCACTTGACTCTAGAGCATACTCCAGGGTTTAGACTCCAGCATATCAGTTCATCTGGGGAGCAGCCACAATGAATGAGAAATTCGTCGTCGTCACCGGAGCATCAAAAGGCATTGGGCAGGCGACTGCGGTTCGCCTGGCAAAAGCGGGATTTATCGTCTTTGCCAGCGTTCGCAAAGCCGCAGACGGTGAGGCGCTCCGGCGCGAAAATCCCGCCATCCGCCCGCTGCTGATTGACGTCACCGACACGCAGAGCATCGCTGAGGCGGCAGTGCAGGTGCGCAATCAGGTCGCTGGCAGCGGCTTATATGGACTGGTCAACAACGCGGGGATCGCGGTCGCCGCACCGCTCGAATTCCTGCCGCTGGACGACTTCCGTAAACAAATGGAAGTCAATCTGGTCGGCCAGTTGGCCGTGACTCAGGCGTTTCTAGCCTGTCTGCGACAGGCGCGTGGGCGCATTATCAACGTGAGTTCGATTGGTGGACGGATTGCGGGGCCACTGATGGGCGCGTATCACGCCTCTAAGTTCGCGCTTGAAGGCATGAGCGATTCCCTGCGGCAGCAGCTTGCTCCCTGGGGAATGGAAGTGGTTGTGATAGAGCCGGGCGCGATTGCGACGCCGATCTGGGAAACCGGGACGCAGACTGCCGATGATCTGGTCAACCGCATGAGTCCGGAAGTGAGCGAACTGTACGGTCAACAAATGGCGGCGGGGCGAAGCTGGGCAGAACAATCTGCCAAAAATGGCGCTCCGGCAGACAAAGTTGCTCAGGTGATTGAAACAGCGTTGACCCATGCGAGACCGCGTACACGCTACACCGTTGGTACCGATGCGCTGGTTGGGTCACGGATTATCGCCAGACTGCCAGATCGCCTGCGCGACCGTTTGATGGGAAGCCGCTGACATCGTTCGCCGCACATCAAACATATAAACAGCGGCAAGCGCTTTACCGAAATAAAACGATGGGGCAGAGGTCGCCTGCAACGCAAGCGCTCTGCCCCATCAACATTCGCAGGGGATTAAAGATTACGGCTTAGCTCGAAGCCGTCGCTTCGGGGGTCGCCACGTCGGCGGGCATCAGCACCGCGTCGATGACATGGATGACACCATTCGAAGCCATGACGTTCTTCAGCGTGACTTTGGCAACGCCGTTGATCATGATCGTGCCGTCTTGTTCGACCGTGATGTTGAGCTTCTGGTCACCATCAAGCGTCGGAACGACAATCAAATCAGGATTATCAACGCTCTTGAATTCCGCGAAGTCATCGGCGGTAATCTTGCCATCGACGACGTGATACATGAGGATTTTCGCGAGATCCGGGTTGCTCAGCAGGTCGGCTGCGGTCATATTGGTCGCGGTGAGCAGCGCCTTGAAAGCGTCATCCGTCGGCGCAAAGACCGTGAAGGGGCCATCGCCTTCGAGCGTCTTGGTCAGGTCAGCCTTGTCAATCGCTGCCAGCAGTGTCGTAAAGTTGCCGTCGGCCTTCGCCACGTCGATGATGGTACCCAGTTCGGCGGTCGCTTCCATGGTGGCTTCCATCGTCATTTCTTCCGTCGGAGCCATCATTTCGGTCGCTTCCATCGTCATTTCTTCGGTGGGAGCTGCCGTCATCTCTTCCGTCGGAGCCGCCATCTCGGTCATTTCTTCCGTCGGGGCTGCCATCATTTCGGTCGCTTCCATCGTCATTTCTTCGGTGGGAGCCGCCATCATCTCAGTCATCTCTTCCGTCGGAGCCGCCATCATTTCGGTCGCTTCCATCGTCATTTCTTCGGTGGGAGCCGCCATCATCTCGGTCGCTTCCATCGTCATTTCTTCGGTGGCGGACATCGCTTCCGTCGCCATTTCGGTGGCTTCAGAGGTCGGCGTCGGCGACTGCGCGACAAAGGGCGGCAGCGTCGCATCGAGCGAAACGCTGGCCTTCGTGGCTTCAGCCGTCACAGCACTGGTGGACTCCGCCGTAGCCGCAGCTTCAGCGGTAGACGCCTCGGCTGCTGTCGTCGGCGGCACTTCCGTCGCAGTTGGACGTGTCGTGGGGGTTGGCGTCGCAGTCGGCGAGCAGGCTGCTACAACAACCGCAAAAATCAGGATAGAGAGTAATGCCCAACGTTGGTGAGTGCGTGACATGCCTTTTTTCCTCCGTGAAGAATGCCATTGCAGTTATAATCTACAAAATGAGAGATGCTATTCTCATCATAACAAAAAATATTGCACTAAGCAATCAATTTTCGTCGGTACTAATCTCCAACAAATGATTTCAGATTTTCGACACTATTGAGATTGACGGTTGTCTTTGTACCATCAATGCGCTTCATCAGCCCCGTCAGCACGTCTTTTGGGCCAACTTCAACAAAGACCTGTGCACCCGCAGCGATCATGGCTTCCATTGACTCGCGCCAGCGCACCGGGCTGGTAAGCTGAGCGCTCAGTTCTGCGCGAATCGCATCGACATCGGTGAGCGGCGCGGCATTCACATTGCCGTAGACGGGGATGCGCGGCGTTTGAAAAGTGGTGCTCGCCAACGCCTGCCGGAACTCGTCTGCTGAGGACTGCATCAAGGGCGAATGTGCAGCGATGCTGACGGCAAGTTTCAGCGCGCGGCGCGCCCCTGCTTCTTTTGCCAGAACCAGGGCTTCATCCAGGGTCGCGTTATCGCCCGAAATCACGACCTGCCCCGGACAGTTATCGTTCGCGACGACCAGCACACCGCCTGTCACGGCGCGCGCACGCTCACAGACAGCACGGACGGCCTCAATATCGAGCGCCAGCAGTGCCGCCATCGCGCCGGGTGACTGCTCACCAGCCTGTTTCATCAAACGACCGCGCTCACGCACCAGACGCAGCCCATCCTCGAATGAGAACGCGCCGCAGGCCGCCAGCGCCGTGAATTCGCCAAAGCTGTGCCCTGCTGCAAAAGCGGGTGCGGCTTCGGGGAGTTCAGTTTGCAGCGCGCGCAGCGTGGCTATGCCGCAGACATAAAGCGCAGGTTGGGTATTGAAGGTGTCGTTGAGATCGTCCGCTGGGCCGTTAAAGCACAGGTCGGAGAGGGAAAAGCCGAGGAATTCGTCTGCCTGTTCGAAGGTCTGTCGCGCTACCGGATATGTGTCCGCAATATCTTTGCCCATGCCGACGACTTGCGACGCCTGCCCAGGAAACATGAAGGCAACAGTTGACCAATCTGTCATGACGAGAGCTTTACCCCGGTGGTTGTGAAATTACGCACACGGACAAAAGGATAACCTAAATGGCCGACAAAGCAAGTCGCAGAAATTAAAGATCACTAAGAATTAGTCAAAACTTAACCCTAGGCCACCCAAAAAAAGAGCCGTACCTGTGGGGTACGGCTCTCAAATTTCGCAGAAGGCCAGTCTAGCTTTCAGTGCCGACTTCCATCACAGTTTCGCCCTTGTAGGTTCCGCAGTTCGGGCAAACGTGATGCGCAACATGATATTCGTTGCAGTTCTCGCAGCGAACCAGATGATTCAGCGTCAGCGCGTCATGCGAACGACGACGATTGCGACGGCTGATTGAATGTTTTCGTTTTGGTAAGGGACCCACAACACTACTCCTCTAACTTTGCCAATCACGTAGTGATGGGCGAACGGCATTTCATAAGGGAAGAATTATAAAGGTCGCGCAAGGCCAGTGTCAAGGGGCGGAGGCTTCCCATTTTTCGGGCAGCAGAGCTTCAAGCGACGGATCGACTTTTTTCAGCAGCAAATTGGCTTCTTCATAAGTGCTGACAGCACTGAAAGGCATCTTGATCAGGTTAGAACTGAGCACGCCGAAAAAATGCAGCAGTGAACTGTTCGTGACCATGATCGTCCAGCCCATATTTTTCTCGTGGCGAAAGCTCTCGATTTCTTTCAGCATCGGCACGAAGCTGCCCGGAAGTTTGCCCACAGCGCGCGTATCGATCAGCAGGTGAACCGGCGGCGTCCCCGCGCGAATGTGTTCCAGCGAAATCACGTTCGACTCACGCATCTCCTCCAGCGTGAGGTCGCCCCAGTCGCGCGCGGACGAGACCCGCCCTTCGACATACCACTTCACTTCAAATGGCATTGTTCAGCCTCCCGGTTTATGGAGTCGGCTTCGTATCCCAGGTTGCAGGCAGCAAATCATTCAGCGTCGCATCGGCCTGTCTAAGGACAGCATTGACATCCTGATAATTCCTGACCGCGCGATAGGTCGTTTTGGTCAGGTTCGCGCTGAGCATCCCAAAGAAATGCAGCACTGAACTGTGCGTCACCATGATCGACCAGCCCATATTCGGTTCGTGACGAAAGACCTCGATCTCGCGCAGCATCGGCACGAAACTGCCGGGGAGTTTCGCCACATCACGGGTATCGACAACCAGATGGACAGGCGGCGTTCCCGAACGAACCAATTCCAAAAGCTCGACATTGGTCGCGCGGACTTCATCTACCGTGAGTTCACCCCAGTTGTAAACGGTGGCGACTCGACCTTCAACGTACCACTTCACTTCGAACGGCACAGGCAATCTCCTGAGCAACAGCAGCTATGTATGAAAATAGTATATATCAGTTGGTGTGATAAATGTTACAACCTGGCTTGAAAATAGCGTGACCCCTTAAGTTTTTCCGGCAGCAAATCGTCGTCACCATACATGGTGTAGTCCTCGCCGTAGCCCAATTCCTTCATGAACTTGGTCGGCGCGTTGCGCAGCTTGAGCGGAATCGGCAGATTTCCCTGCCCGGTGACGTCCTCCAGCGCTTTGAAGTAGGCATCACCCGCAGCCCGATCTTTGGGCGCGTTCGCCAGATAGACCACACCTTCCGCCAGATTGAACTGACATTCGGGGTAGCCGATGATCTCGACCGCCCGAAAGACTGCGTTCGCCACCGTCAGCGCGTTCGTATCTGCCATGCCAACATCTTCGCTGGCGAAAATAACCATACGCCGCGCGATGAATTTCGGGTCTTCGCCGCCATTGACCATGCGCGCCAGATAGTAGAGCGCCGCATCGACATTGCTGCCGCGCATACTTTTGATGAAGGCACTGATGGTGTTGTAGTGTTCTTCCGCCGCCTTGTCATAGCGAAGCTGCTTGGATTGCAGTGTATTCCGCAGGTTCTCCAGTGAAATGTCATTAGCGTAAAGTCCGGCGGTCGCTTCAAGCAGATTGAGCGACTGCCGACCATCGCCGTCCGCGAACCCCACCAGAAAATCGATTGCCTCGTCCGAAACGGCGATGCCGAGTTCCTGCGCGCCGCGCTCGACAATCTGGCGCACATCGTCATGGGTCAGCGCCTGCAAAACAAACACCTGACAGCGTGACAGCAGTGCCGGGATCACCTCGAACGACGGATTTTCAGTGGTTGCGCCGATCAGGATAACCGTTCCATCTTCGATGTAGGGCAGCAGGAAATCCTGCTGCGCCTTATTGAAACGATGGATTTCGTCCAGAAACAGCACCGGGGTTTCATTCGTCTTTTCAGGTTCAAGCAGGCTGAACAGGTCACGCTTTTCTTCGCGGCGCAGACCTTCCACAATCTTGCGGACATCGTCTTTGCTCGCCGAAACCGCCGAGAGTTCATAGAACGCGCGCCCGGTGCTGTGCGCGACGATCCGCGCGAGCGTCGTTTTGCCGACGCCGGGAGGCCCCCAGAAGATCATCGAATGCACCCGATTCTTTTGAATCGTCTGATAGAGCGGCTTGCCGACGCCTACCAGATGCTGCTGCCCGATAAACGTCTCCAGCGTGTCCGGGCGGACACGATCCGCCAGCGGGCGCGACATATTCGTCATGACGAATCCTTTTGATCGCAGACCATCTCAAGCAGACGGCCTGTCGTGAAGGCGAATTGTAACACAGGTGTTCGCAGAAACGAAGTTTTCAACCCCACGCCGTCATCTGAACGAGACCCAGTTTGTTGACATCTCTAAAACACAAATCTATAATTCAAATCGGTTTGCGCAAATCGGTTTGCGTTTGCCCCAAACAATCCAATTGAAGGTTGTGGCAGGGCGCAGAATATTAAAAATGGTGACTGATTAAAGTCTGTTGGCAACCTGCGACAGGCAAATTATTTCTGGAGATTTCTGTTGATAACACATACTCGTCGTTTGACTCCCGTTCCGCTTCGCAGCGTTGAAATCGACAAGGGTTTCTGGGGCGAACGCCAGTCTACCAATCGCGCACGAACCCTCCCTGCTATCTATCAACAAATGGAAAAAACCGGACGCCTCGCCTCGTGGAATTTGGATCGAGAGACTGACCCACGCCATCATCGCAGCGTGATTTACATGTTCTGGGATTCAGACACCGGGAAATGGCTGGAAGCCGTTGCTAACAGCCTGACCACCCATCCAAATCCTGAGTTTGAGCAGCAGGCCGACGCGATCATCGAGCGCATCCGGCACGCGCAGCAGCAGGACGGCTACCTGAACACCTACTTCACCACCATCGAGCCAGAATATCGCTGGCGCAACCTGCGTGACTGGCATGAGATGTACAACGCCGGGCATCTGATTGAGGGCGCAGTCGCCTATTACGATGCAACGGGTAAACGGGCAATCCTTGATGTGATGGCCCGCTATGCCGACCACATTGACGAGAAATTCGGCCCGCGCGAAGGTCAGAAGCATGGCTATCCCGGTCATCCCGAACTGGAACTCGCGCTGGTGAAACTGTATCAGGCGACGGGCGAACAGCGTTATCTGGATCTGTCGAAGTATTTCATTGACGAGCGTGGTCAGCAGCCCCATTACTTCGACCAGGAAGCCCGTGAACGCGGTGACGACCCGGCGAAATTCTGGGCAAAAACCTACCACTACTGTCAGGCAGAAGAACCAATCCGTGACCAAGAGACGGCTGCCGGACACGCGGTACGCGCCTGTTACCTCTACGCAGGTGTCGCCGACATCGCGCTCGAAACAGGCGATGCCGAACTTCTGAAGGTCATGCGCCGTTTGTGGGACGACCTGACGCAACATCAAATGTACGTCACCGGCGGCCTGGGGCCAGCGCGTTCCAATGAGGGTTTCACCTTCGCCTATGACTTACCGAACGAAACCGCTTACGCGGAAACCTGCGCCTCCATTGCCCTGGTCTTCTGGGCGAGCCGCATGTTTCATCTTGACCCGGACGGACGCTATATTGACGTGCTGGAGCGCGCCCTCTACAACGGCTCATTGAGCGGTGTTTCTTACGAGGGCGATCAGTTTTTCTATGCCAATCCGCTCGCCGCCTACCCCAATGTCAGTCCTCATGAGCAGTTGAGCGTCAATGCGGGCGAAACAAAGCACTACCGCCGTCAGGATTGGTTTGAGTGTCCCTGCTGCCCGCCGAATCTGTCCCGGACGATTGCCGCCATCCAGACTTATTTCTACTCGGTCACGCCGAATCGCGTCTACGTCCATCTTTATAATTCGAACCGCGCCCATTTCACATTCGATACGGGGCATGTCCATATCGAGCAGGAGACGAACTATCCCTGGGATGGCGATGTCCGCCTCACGCTCGAAACGGAATCTCCGGTTCAGTTTGAATTGGCGCTCCGTGTACCGGGCTGGTGTCGCAGTTACCATGTTTCTGTGAACGGCATCGCCGAGACACTTCAGCCCCAAAACGGCTACGTCGTCATTTCCCGCGAGTGGCAAAACGGCGATGTAGTGAATATCGCGCTCGCTATGCCCGTCGAACGCATCGCGCCGCATCCCCTGATTCGTCAGGATGCCGGGCAAATCGCTTTGCAGCGCGGCCCGCTGGTTTACTGCCTGGAAGAAGTCGATAACGGGGCGCAACTGGCAAATGTCATCCTTCCGAAAAATGCACCCCTGACTGCCGAATTCGATTCAGAACTTTTCGGCGGAGTCGTGGTGATTACGGGTGAGGCCATTCGACCTGAACCCTCAAACTGGTCGAATGAGATGTACCAACCGCAGCTTGATTTGGAATACACCCAGGCGAGCTTCCCACTTCAGGCGATTCCCTATTATCTCTGGGCAAATCGCAAAGAAGGTGAAATGCGCGTGTGGATACGGGAAGCCTGAGCATTTTTGCGCACTGAAAGGAGGATGAACGACGAGCAGTTTGGCAGTTCAAAAAAGCGATCTTTGGAAACTGGTACTGAGTGCAAATAGGAGCATTTAATTATGGGATCAAAATCACTTTCACGTCGCGATTTCTTGCGGATGTCCGGCGCAGCGGCAGCACTGGCCGCAGCCGGAATCCAACTACCGGAGGCACTTCGGGCTGCTCCTTTGGGGCAGGATGTGACCAATATTGTTTTCGGCGGCTGGGGCGCAACGGCTGAGGACAACGGCGTTCAGGCGGCGATCAAGGAGTTCGAAAGCCAGAATCCAAACATCGCAGTCCAGTGGCAGCTTACGCCCCAGGCCAGCGACTACATGCAGCAGCTCTTGACCAACTTCGCCGCCGGAACTGCCCCGGACACCAGTTTCATCACGTCCGACGCCTACGAAACCCTCGCCGCCGGCGGTCAGTTGATGGATCTCACCGACCGGATTACGGCTGATCCCCTCCTCGGACAAAAGGACTACTTCTTCCCACAGGAAGCCATTCGCAGCGCCGACGATAACGGTCGCTGGCACGGAATTGGCTCGACCTGGGTCGCCGCGCAGACCTACCACAACCTCGACATCTTCGACAAAGCAGGCATCACGCCCCCCGGATTCAAAGATGACGAGTTGTGGGACTGGGATACGTTCATCGCGAATGCCAAGCAGCTCACGGTCGATGCGAATGGTCGCCATCCCGACGACGCCGGTTTCGACCCGGACAATATCCAGCAGTGGGCGGTTGACTGGCCTCTCGGAAACTTTGTCATCCCGGTAGGCGCGGTTTATTCCAACGGCGGCGAATGGATCAAGGATGGCAAAGTCGTCCTTGACAGCCCCGAAGCGATGGAAGCCCTGCAAAACCTGGCTGACCTGGTTTACAAGCATCACGTTGCCCCGCGCACGGCAGCGATGGCTGACCTGGGCATGACCAATACGCAGATGGTCGATAGTGGTCGTCTGGCGATGGCGATTGACGGTTCGTGGGCGCTGTCGTGGATGAACCCCTCGCTCGTCACCCATGCCAAACTGGGGACGGGTGCAATCCCTTACATCAAGCAGCCCGCAGACTATATGCAGGCGCATTTCCATGCCGTCATCAGCTCAACCCAGCATCCTGAAGAAGCCTGGGAGTGGGTTCGTTTCCTGGCGACACCCTTCTACACCCTGTCGTTTATGAAGATTGGCCTGTGGCTGCCCAGCCAAATGTCGCAGGTAACCCCAGACGGACTGAAAGACTGGATTACGCCAGGAGTCCACCCGGACAATTATGCCGATTTCGTTACCGAGTACCTGCCTAAACACGGGGTCGTGGCACGTATCCCACCGGGCTATATTGAAGCCAACAACAACTTCCTTGCGCCCGCGATTCAGGCGATTGTCGATGGTACGCCTGTCGAACAGGTCATGCCCGATGCCGTCAAGCAGGCCAACGAAGTGATTGCCGCCGCGCAGTCAAGCTAAAGCCTATAGAATTGATTTAGAGAGGGTGGCAAAACATTCGGCCCACCCTCTCCGAATCTCACTCTGCGACTGGATGGCAAAGTTATGGCAACCCAAGATGTGACGACTGATTCCCGTGCAGCGGGCTTTTGGCCGCTGCGAAACCGCCGATTAACAATAACCCAGCGCCGCAACATCATCGGCTATATCTTCATCATGCCTTTCATTTTAGGCTTTCTATTCTGGTTCCTCATACCGGCGCTTACATCGGTCTATCTAACATTTGAAAAATGGAATCTGATTAGTCCACCGCAGTTTGTCGGCCTGCAAAATATTCAGCACCTTTTTAACGATCCGCTGCTCCCGCAGTCGCTGAAAGCAACCTTTCTTTTCTCATTTATTTCCGTTCCTTTGAGCCTGATGCTGGCGTTTTTTCTGGCGTCGCTGATTAACCGCGAGTTTCGCGGCATCTCCATTTTCCGAACCATTTATTATCTACCGAGCATTGTTCCTGCCATCGCGACGGCGCTCTTGTGGGCGTGGATGTTCAATACGGAGTTTGGGCTGGTCAACGTGATCGTCCGTGCCTTCGGCGGCGCAAAGATTCCCTGGTTGCAGAGTACGACCTGGGCGATTCCGGCGTTTATCGTCCTGAGCCTGTGGGGCGCAGGTGGCCCGATGATCATTTTTCTGGCGGGGTTGCAGGGTATCCCCGATATTTACTACGAGGCCGCGCAGATTGACGGTGCTGGCCCCTGGTCAAAGCTCCGTCATGTGACCCTGCCCCTGATGTCCCCCATCATCTTCTTCAACCTGGTTTTGGGGATCATCAACGCCTTTCAATCGTTTACGATTGTCTACCTGATTACCAGCGGCACGGGCGGGCCAGAGAACGCCACGCTCTTCCTGGTGCTCTACATTTATCGCACCGGCTTCCGCAACCAGAATATGGGTTACGCCGCTGCACTTTCATGGGTGCTCTTTATCATCCTGGCGATTCTGTCGTTCATCATCTTCAAATACTTCGGCAGGCGCGTTTATTACGAAAATCCGGGCGAGTAAAGGAGATCAAGAATCATGAGTACACTCGACCAGAACGCACCTGATTCTCCAGCAAGGATTTTTCCGGTCAAAAAAACAACCCGGCGCAGCGGGCGCGTCTGGAACTGGGTCACTGTCACGATGCTGTTCGTCATGGCCTTTATTATGGTGATGCCGTTCGTCTGGTTGGTCAGCAGTTCGCTCAAATCACAGATCGAGATTTTCAGCTATCCGCCGCAGTGGATTCCCAACCCAATCCACTTTGAAAACTTCGTCAACGCGCTCACGATCAAGCCCTTTGGCCTGTATCTCGTCAACACGCTCAAGATTGTCGTCCTGAACGTGATCGCAGTCGTTTTCTCATCGTCGTTTGTCGCCTACGGCTTTGCGCGCATCAAATTCTGGGGGCGCGATTTCTGGTTTGGCGTCGTCGTGGCGACCTTATTTCTGCCCTACGCCATATTGATCGTGCCGTCCTTCCTGATCTTTACCAAGCTCGGTTGGGTAGACACGATTCTGCCGCTGACCGTTCCGCTCTTCTTCGGCGGTGGAGCCTTCAATATCTTCCTGCTGCGCCAGTTCTTCCGCACCATCCCAGAGGAACTCGCCGATGCCGCACGAATTGATGGATGCAGCGAATTCGGCATTTACTGGCGCATCATGATGCCGCTGGCAAAACCGGCGCTGATTACGGTTGCCATCTTTACCTTTCTGAACGCATGGAATGACCTGCTCGGCCCGATCATTTACCTGCGGTCGCCCCAAAACTTCACCATCGCCGTTGGATTGTCATCCTTTCGCAGCACACTCGACGTAAGCTGGGATTTACAGCTCGCCGCGACAACCGCCGTCATCTTACCCGTCGTCGTCCTGTTCTTCTTTACTCAGCGCTATTTCATCAAAGGCATCGTGATGACCGGAATGAAGGGCTAGCCGCGCCAGTCAATCAAGACACAGAATCGCGATTTTCGATTTCTGCTGTCCAATTACGAATATTCAGCTAGGCGACGCATGAGTGAAGTGCTAGACTTGCTGCCGCACGATTTTACCTAATCTTGAATAGGGTTATTCATGCCGCCAAAGAAGCGTCCCACACATCGGGATGTCGCTCAACGCGCCGGGGTCTCGCCGGGTGTCGTCTCTTATGTCATCAACAATGGCCCGCGTCCAACATCGCCACAGGTGCGTGAGCGCGTTTTGCGGGCGATTGATGAACTTGGCTATAAGCCGAATGCCTTAGGCCGAAATTTGCGTCGCCAGAGCACGAACACCATTGGCTATATCTTCTGTGACTACAATCCGGGGAACGTCTTTACTTCTACCTACAGCGCAACCATTCTGGCGGGCATTGTCGAAGAAGTGAAGGTGCGCGAACGTTATCTGATGGTCTACCCTGCCGACATCGACAAAGACCTGGCGCAGCTTGAACAGCTTTTGACCAGCGGCCTGTTGGATTGCGTGGTCGTTCGACTGGCTCAGGACCCGCCCGATACCAACCCAATTCTCGCGATCATCAACGAGTCCGGGCTGCCCTGCGTTTGTATCGAGCGCCCCGGCGATCCAAAGTTCAAGTTTCCATCGGTGACTTACGACGATGCTGGCGGCGCTTACACCGCGACGCGTTATCTGATCGCGCAGGGGCATCGCCGCATCGCGCATCTGTGCGGCGATATGCACTATCCGAGCGCGCGCCTGCGTCTGCAAGGCTATCGGCGGGCGCTGGCAGAAGCCCAAATCCCACTTGATGACCAGCTTATCTTTGGCAATTCCTGGAAGCCGAAAGAGGCGGCGGCGGGCATACGACATTTTCTCAATAACCCGCAACCGCCAACCGCCATCTTTGCAGCCAATGACGATTTCGCCATTGTTGCCATTGAGCTTCTGCGCGAAAAGGGCTATCGCATCCCCTCAGACATCGCAGTCATCGGCTTCGACGATATTTTGATGGCGCAGGAAATGACGCCCGCCTTGACCTCGGTTCGGATTCCGCTGCTGGAACTGGGTCATCAGGTGGTCGATCTGGTGTTGCAGCAAACCGCTAATCCCGAAGACCGATCCGCCACCAGAATTACGCTCCCGGTCGAATTGATTCGCCGCGAGACAGCCTAACCGTAACGTCAGGCTGTCTCATGACCACGTACCCTCAGCGCACCTGAAGGTCGTATTCGTAAACGTAATCACCCGCCGGGTAAATCGCCGCGCCATCAAAAACGGGCTGCTTGAACGTCAGCGTGGACGTCAAAGTGACGTTCCCCGGCGTCCAGTTCGAAAGCACGACGAAATACTGCGTGCAGCTTAGCTGATTGTCTGTGACGTCTTGCTTCGACACAAGCGCAGGATCGACCGCCTGCCCGTTGACGCTGAAGGTCACGGTGATGTTCGCCAGATTGCCTGCGAGCGTTTGGGCATCGCTGGCGCACCAGGTTTGCGCCCAGACATACGACTGGGACGCCGTTACGCTGCCGCTGCGTTTTTGCGTAGACGGCGATGCGCTGTCCGCAAACGCGCTGCTGAGCACACTATCCAACGACGAGAGCTGCCCCGCCTCTGACGCCTGTCCGTTACCAACCGTGACCGAGCCTGTCCCAGACACCGGCGGCAAATTCGGCGCAGTCGTTGGATTGGCTGACCCCGCTCCCACATCATATTCAATGCTGAGCGAGTAAGTGCCGCTGGTATAGCCCTGTGCCTGCGCATAGCGCGTCGCTGCGACGGTATAGGTTCCGCTCTGAGGAAAACGCAGATGGGCGAGTTCGGCGTTCTTGTCACCCGCGCTGTCGTCATCGTAAGCGAGCAGGTTGTTATTGGCGTCAATCAGCACCAGAAACGAGTCGAGATCGCCCGACATCGAACTCATGGTGATCGTCACGGTGTCGCCCGACTGAACGTCGAAATCCCAGAACGTCGTGTACTGCTGATCAGTAATCTCGCCGCTGACCTGCATCTGATTCTGGTTGTTGGAAGTCGGGCTGTTCGGCAGCGACGGCGGATTCGACACCGTGCCCGAACCCGTCCCATACAGCCGCTCGACGCCCGCGATATCATCCTGCCCCGGTTGCAAGTTATAGGGGCTGTATTCCGGGTACATCAGCGCATTGGGGTCGTTGGTCTGCAGCCTCCCCATCGCGTGACCCAATTCGTGGCTGGCAACGCCCAGCAGCGAAATGTCGCCAAAGCCGTTCGGCTGCCCAAGTGTCCAGTTTTCATCCGAGTCTAGAACGACGCTGCCGGAATTGCATGGATTGTAAGGCGGGCAGGTTTCGCCGAGGATGTTCAACGAGCCGTCGATCTGCCCGAATTCGATATTAATGTCACCCTGCCCCTGTACTTCGGTGAAGCTGATCGGCGCGGCGTTCGACCACGATTGAAACGCCTGCGCAATTACCGTTTCAATGTCCTGATTGCTGAATCCGTTCAGGCCATTACGGATGGTGTAGGTGATGTTCTTGTGATCCCAGGGCTGCGAAAGCTGGTAATTCTGCTTGCCGGACTGGTTTTCGACCGGCGTGCCATCAAAGAAGACTTGTGTTTTTTCCTCGTTGATGACAAAGCCATACTTACCCGTTCCGCTCTGCGCCCGGTTACTCAGCGTCACTTTGTAGATTCCACCGTCAGCGAGAACCAGTCCCTTCAGCAGCGCGTTGCCTTTCATGCCGCTGTTGCTGTCTTCACCAATCAGGCGTCCCTGTGGGTCGTAAAGCTGAAGATAGGGAACCATGCTGCCGCCATGCGCATTCATCGTCAAAATCGGCTTATCGCCTGCTTTGGCCTCGAACGTATAGTCGATCTTTTCACCAGCGCTCAGGCTGCCGTCTACTGGCTGTCCATATTTCAGCGCCTCTGCTGCCTGCACCCAGGCGGCAGGCAGCAGAATAGCACAACATAAAACAGTGAGAGTGAGAAGTTTCCGCATCGTCACAGCCCGGCTCACTTGAAGCTTGCGCCGCCGCCCGACCGCTTATCATTGTTTACAGTCGGTGCCTGACGATTCTGATTTGAGCTTTGACGGAACCCTCGTCCACTTGAAACACTGCCGCCGCTGCTCCCGCCGCCAAAGAAGCCCCCACCACTGCTGCTCCCCCCGCCAAAGATTCCGCCGCCGCGATTGCCGAGGATACTGCCGCCAACGCCGCCCAGCAGATTGCGCAGCAGCCCACCGCCACCAACAAGCACGAGCAAGCCAACCACACACAGAATCGGCAGGATACTGCCTAATCCGCCGCTGGTGTCGTTGCTGGTATTGACGGGCGCGTTCTGAACCGGAGCAGTGTTCACGGTATTGCTGCCGCTGTTTCCGGCCTGTCCGACGCCTGTCCCATAAGGAACCTGAATCTCAAAAGCCTGGTTCGCTGCCAATGCCCCCTGTGACTGGATCACAATGCTGCTGCCCGATGCCGTCACCGTTCCGCTGCCCTGAGGCACGCGAACGAAGCTCGGATCAGGCGCTTGCCCATCCGGGAAGTTGAGCGTCACTTTACTGCTATCGACGGGCGCGCCGTGATTCCCCGGCACAATGAACCAGTCGATCAGTCCCGAAGCAGGCGGGTTGACCGTGTAGTTAATCTGGACGACAAAGCTGTCGCCTGCATTGGCAGCCACCGGTAGTTGATAGTCCAGCACGACATCTGTGCTGCTTGTGCTCACCTGATAGGTATTCGGCCCGCTCCCCTGCTCAAGCTGTTGGGGCTGACCGCCGTTGACCGC
Source organism: Anaerolineae bacterium (assembly GCA_034432495.1). Lineage (GTDB taxonomy): Bacteria > Chloroflexota > Anaerolineae > Aggregatilineales > Phototrophicaceae > Flexifilum. The sequence goes on from DAOUCB010000032.1 coordinate 36,122, forward strand.
CAGAAAAACGCTTTGAATCAAAACCTGCTGCGAAAAATCGCGTTCGCCTGAATGGACTGTTCCATCCGTCACCTGAATGATCTGCGTTTCGGCGATGTCCAGCGGCGCACCGTTCGCGTGAGCGGTGATCTGTGCGTTCCAGGCTTTCCATTCGACACTAGGGCTTTGCGCGCCCACCGTCGAGACGAACATCATGCTTAGGACGAGAAGGAAAAGCCCTGTGAGTCGTTTTAAGCGCATAGAAAACCTCCCTGAATCTACAGTTCTGTTACAGCGCACAAAAGTGTGTTTAACGAAGTGAACTTAATTTTAATCTTTATTTTTCAGAATTACAATATTCATTTCAAATGACCCTTATCGACGTGGCAGCGAGCTTACGGGGTCTGCACAACACAGAAGCTTTCAATGAGCGCGCCCATTATGCGACTGCCAATTCAGCTTAAGGCAATCTGCATAAACTTCAGCGCTTGCACAACTTTCCATTTTTGACGTTCGCTTATCCCATTTTTCGATTGGTACGGTTCCATTGGCAGATCGGAAAGCGAAAGATTACAATCGTGGTCATGAATATTCGCTTCATGCAGCCCAAAGATGTTGCTGCTATCGCCCACTGGATGGTTGACCTGCCTTTATGGCAGCGATACGGTGTCACGGAAGCGAGCGCGACTGCTCAGTTCAATGACGCGTTACAGGGTAGTGATCTGCTGCTCGTTGCGGGAGAGTCCGATCCGGTTGGTTTTGCCTGGTGTTTGCGTGGCGGAGCCTTTGGGCGCAGTGACTATCTGCGCCTGATCGGTGTCCGCGCCGATTGTGCCGGACAAGGCATCGGCGCGGCACTGCTGACCGAAGTAGAAAATCAGTCACAAAGCCGCGATCTGTTCCTGCTGACCTCGGATTTCAACGAGGGAGCGCAGCGTTTTTACCGTCGCATGGGTTACGAGCAAATTGGGGCAATTCCCGGCTACGTCGTTGCAGACGTAACCGAATTGATTTTCCGTAAACGCCTTCACTGAGACGCAAAACACATTTCTAAGGGAGAAAAAGATGAAAAAAGCAGTCCAGATTTTGTTTTTGATCGCGGCGCTGATGCTCGTGAGTTCACTCACGCTTGCGCTGCCGACGTTCGCTCAGGATAATAAAAACACCCTGATCATGGCGCGGGCGACCGACGCGACCGGACTCGACCCGCACACGCAGACGGCCTTCGCCTCGTTCCGTCTGCTCGAACTAATTTACGAGCCACTGGTGAAACTCGATGCCAATTTGAACATCATTCCCGCGCTGGCGGAAAGCTGGGCGTTCTCCGACGATGGGCTGACGCTGACTTTCAATCTGCGTCACGGCGTCAAATTCCATGATGGCGCGGAGATGACCTCAAAGGACGTGATCGCCACCTTCACACGCATCCTCAACCCGGATACCAAGGCTGCTGCCGCCAGCAACTATGCCAGCATCAGCAAAATGGATGCGCCAGACGATTACACGGTCGTTTTCACCCTGTCGCAGCCGGATGTGCCGCTGCTGACCGCGCTGACCAGCACCAATGCCGCGATTGTCCCGGCAGCGATGGCGGAGAGCGGTGATTTCACTTCGACCGCCGACGGCACCGGCCCCTTCAAGCTGACAAGCTGGACACCGGATCAAAGGACTGAACTGGCTTCGAATACCGATTGGTGGGGCGGTAAGACCGGCGTCGATGGCATCGAAATCCGCATCATCCCGGATGAAACCTCGATTGTCGCCGCCTTGCGCGCAGGCACGATTGATTTCGCGCAGTTGAACGATCCGCTGGTCGCCACCCAGTTGGAAGGTGACAGCACCGTTCAGTTGAACAAGGTCGCCACACTTTCCTACAACGTTCTGCAATTGAACGCCGCCAATGCGCCGCTCGATAAGCTGGAAGTTCGTCAGGCCATGTCCTGCGCGATTGATCGCCAGCAGGTGCTCGATACGGCAGCGCTCGGCGAAGGCGTCGTCACTGGCCCGCTGACCCAGCCCGCCTACGATGGCACCGCCAGCGATTTGTTCTGCTACACGCGTGACCTCGACAAAGCCAAGCAGTTGATGGCCGACGCGGGCATGAGCGACGGCTTCACCCTCAAGATGATCGCCGCCAACGCCGAACCGCCGGTCGCCCTCAGTGAAGCGCAGAATATTCAGGCGCAGCTCGCCGACATCAACATCACCGTCGAGATCGAGTCGCTCGAACTGAATGTTTATGTGGATCGCTGGCTGAATGCTGATTTCGACTCAGCAATCGCGCTTAATGGCGGCTCGCCGGATCCGTACACGACCTACAACCGCTATTGGTTGAAAGACGGTCGCTTCGCCAAGACGGCAGGTTACGGCGATGACACCCTGCAATCGCTGATGGAACAGGGACGTGCCGAAACCGACCCCGCCAAACGCGCCGACATTTTCAATCAGTTGCAGCAGCACCTCGCCGAAGTCTCGCCCTGGATTTGGCTGTATAAGGGTTATGACTATACCGCTCAACAGCCCTACGTCAGCGGCTTCGTGCCCTACCCGACGGACTCGCTGATTTCGCTGGCGCAGGTCACGCTGGATCGTCCTGCATAATAAGTAAATCACACCCATGCCCCTGCTCGAATTTCAAGCAGGGGCATGGCAGTCAGGAGAACCTCTTGCATAAACTGATTTACTCATACCGCTGGGTCTCGATCTACGAAGGCTTTCAAACGATCCCCTTCATTGGCTGTCCTGATGGTGTGATGATGGTTCCGGTCACTTCGCAAAGCGAAGTCATTATGATTCAAGAGCCAACCGCTTACGAAAATGGAGCGACTACTCTCTTTCTTCCCGCAGGAGGGATTGCCCCCGGTGAAGCTAAAGAGTCCGCAGCGAATCGTGAGCTGCAAGAGGAGATTGGTTTTTCTGCTGCTCGCTTTGACTTTCTTGCTCAGGTGCGCCCCTGGGTGAAGTATCTGAATGCCAGCATAAACATTTATCTCGCCCGTGATTTCACGCCGAGTCGCCTGTTGGGTGACGAAACTTACCCCATCGTGCCAGAATATGTGCCACTGGCGTCTTTCGAGAGCTTGTTGGCAACGAATCGCCTGACTGATTCGTCCGTGATCACGGCGTTGTTTCTGGCACGGCAAAAACTGGCTCAAATACCCTAGATGCTCCGCTACCTGACTCAACGCGCACTGGCTTTTATCCCGACGCTGCTCGGCGTCTCAATCCTAATATTCGTGGCGATCCGACTGGTTCCAGGCGACGCTGTCACGGCGATGCTCGGCATTCAGGCCGGGGCGCTGACCGATGCCCAGCGCGCCTCACTGCAAGCCTATTTCGGGCTGGACAAGCCCGCACCCGTGCAGTATTTCATCTGGCTGGGGGGGCTTTTGCATGGCGATCTCGGTTTGTCGATGCGCTACGGCAGCCCGGTGCTCGATCTGATCCTCTCGCGCTTTCCCACGACCGTTGAGTTGGCAATCCTGGCGCTGGTAATCGCGCTGCTGGTCGGGATTCCGCTGGGCATTATCTCTGCTATCCGCCGCGACACCTTCATCGATCTGTTCGCGCGGCTGTTCGCGCTCTTCGGCCTCGCCATCCCTAATTTCCTTTTCGGGACGCTGCTGATTTATGTGCTCTCGGTCTATTTTCACTATTTGCCGAACTCTGGCGATTTTATCTCCTTCGGGGAAAACCCAGGCAAAAATTTGCAGCAGATGATCTTCCCCGCGATCACGCTCGGCTTTGCATTTTCGGCGTCGGTGATGCGCACGACGCGCTCAGCTATGCTGGAAGTGCTGGGGCAGGACTACATTCGTACCGCCCGCAGCAAGGGTTTAGACGAGCGCATCGTCATTAGCCGCCATGCCCTACGCAACGCGCTGATCCCGGTACTGACGATTACCGGCGTTGAACTTGGCTATTTACTGGGCGGAGCAGTCATCGTCGAAGAAATTTTCGCCCTGCCGGGGATCGGACGTGTCGTTCTCAACGCCATCAGCCAGCGTGATTACGCGGTCGTCCAGGGCGTTGCCCTCTTTATCGCGCTGATATTCGTCGTCGTCAATCTGTTGATTGACGTGATCTACGTCGCCATCGACCCACGAATCTCCTATGCCTCCGAAAATTAAGCTGCCAGGGCGAAACAGTCTGCTGGCGCGCTTGCTGCGCAATCGCAGCGGTGCGGTCGGCCTGGTGATCATCGTCGCTTTCGTGATCATCGGGCTGCTCGGCGCGCTAGGCTTGACGCCTTATCCGCCTGCCGCCAACCATCCCAAAGATCGCCTGCAAGCGCCGAGCGCACAATACGCGCTGGGGACGGATCAGTTCGGGCGGGACGTGACCAGCCGCATCATGCAGGGCGCAGCCAATTCGCTGCGCGTGGCGCTGCTCTCCGTCTCACTGGCGGGCATCGTGGGAACTGCGCTTGGCACGATTTCCGGCTATATCGGCGGCACGCTCGACAACGTGATTATGCGCGTCATGGACGTGTTTTTCGCGCTCCCAGCGATTCTCCTGGCGCTGGTGATCGTCAGCGTACTCGGCGCAGGTATCAACACGACTATTCTCGCAATCGCCATCATCTACATTCCCATTTTCGCTCGCGTCACCCGCGCCCCCGTCCTCTCAATCAAGGAGATGGAGTTTGTACTCGCCTCCCGCTCGATTGGTGTCCGCGATGCCGGTCTGCTCTGGCGGCACATTTTCCCGAATACGGTCGCCCCGCTAATCGTGCAGGTCAGCCTCGCGCTCTCCTGGTCTCTGCTCACCGAAGCGGGTTTGAGCTTCCTCGGCTTAGGGGTTCAACCTCCGGCGGCCTCCTGGGGCGTCATGCTGAGCGAGAGCCGCGCGCTGGCTCAAAACTCTCCCTGGTTGATGCTGTATCCCGGTCTGGCGATTATGCTCGGCGTACTCGGCTTCAACCTGCTTGGCGATGGCCTGCGTGACATTCTCGATCCACGCCTGCGCGGCCTGCACTGAAATTTTCGGCGAATGAAATTCACGCATACAGCAACGGGTTCTTTCTTTCTCGATATGTAACATGCCATTACAATATTAAGCGTGCGAAGCAATGCGTCAGGTCTTCGTGCAGCGCGTAGACTCATTGCAGGCTTAACATGGAACGATACGAACAGAGGTCACAATGCTCGCGATAATCGGAGCGTGCGCAATATTAGGGCTAGATGGCTATGTGGTTGAAGTTCAGGTCGATTTTAATCCTAAGGCGGGACTCCCCAGCTTCACCATCGTCGGCTTACCTGATAACGCCGTGAAAGAAAGCCGGGAACGGGTGAGAGCCGCCATCAAAAACAGCCACATGACCTTTCCCAATAAGTCGTATGTCGTCAACCTGTTCCCCGCCGATTTACCTAAACACAGCACCGCCTACGACCTGTCGATTGCGGTCGGCGTACTCGCGGTGACCGATCAGGTTCCGCTTCCGGCAATTGCAAACGCTCTGTTCGTCGGCGAACTTTCGCTGGATGGTTCAGTGCGCCACGTCAAAGGTATCTTGCCGATGGCCTATACTGCCAAGCAGCAGGGTTATCACACGATTTACGTTCCAGCAGTCGATGCAGCCCAGGCAGCGCTTATCAGCGGCATTGATGTGATTCCGCTCGAATCACTCGGTCAGCTCGTGGAACATCTCTATGGCCTCAATCCGATTGCCCCGTATGTGGCTGCGCCTGTCACTGAAGCGGACTTTTTGCTGGAAGGCACGACCGATTTCGCGGACGTGCGCGGGCAGGAAACGATCAAACGCGCGCTGGAGATCGCGGCAGGCGGCAATCATAATCTGCGCATGAGCGGGCCACCCGGCTCCGGCAAGACGCTGCTGGCGCGGGCGCTTCCTGGCATCCTGCCCCGGCTGTCGATGGCGGAAGCGCTCGAAGTCACGCGCATTTACTCAGTCGCAGATATGCTGCAAAGCCAGCATCCGCTGATGGAACACCGTCCTTTTCGCGCGCCGCATCATACCATTTCACACGCCGGGCTGGTCGGCGGCGGCAGTATTCCGCGTCCCGGTGAGGTGACACTCGCCCATCGCGGCGTACTTTTTCTCGATGAAGCAACCGAATATAATCAACACACGCTCGAAGTCCTGCGCCAGCCGATTGAAGACAAAATCGTCACCATCAGCCGCGCCAGCGGATCGCTGACGTTTCCGGCAAATTTTTTACTCGTGTTGGCGCAAAACCCTTGTCCTTGTGGATATTTTGGCGACCCCGTCAAGCCCTGCACCTGCACGCCAACCATGATCCTGCGCTATCAGAGCAAGCTTTCCGGCCCACTCATCGACCGAATTGACATTCACGTCGAAGTTCCACGCGTCGAATACGACAAACTCATGAGCATGGAACGCGGCGAATCCTCCGCAACGATTCGTGCCCGCGTCGAACAAGCACGCGCCCGCCAAACCGAGCGCTTCGAGGGGTTGAAAGGCTTGTTCGCCAACAGTGATATGGGGGTCGGCGAGATCGACCGCTTCTGCATCCTCAGCAAAGAAGCACGCCAACTCATCGATCTGTCCGTGCGTCGGATGCAGTTGAGCGCTCGCGCCTACCATCGCGTCCTCAAGCTCAGCCGCACGATTGCCGACCTTGCCGACAGCGATCAGATTGAAGTTCAGCACGCCGCTGAAGCGATCCAGTATCGCCCCAGACAGCAGGTCATGTGATGAGGTTCACTCTTTCAGGCCAGTCAGCTTGATACCCTGAATAAACGTCTTCTGCGCGAAGAAGAAGGCGATGATAATCGGTATCGTGAATACCACCGACGCCGCCATCAGTTGATTCCAGGCGACCGTATGCTGTCCCTGAAAATCCTGCAAACCAATCGCCATGGTGTAATTCTGCGGGCTGGTCAAAAACAGCAGCGGCGCAGTGAAGTCATTCCAGGCATACAGGAAGGTAAACACGCTGATCGTCGCCAGCACCGGAGTCGAGAGCGGCAGCACCAACCGGAGAAAAATTTGCCATTCCGAAGCGCCATCGACCCGACCCGCATCGCACAGTTCTTCCGGGATGGTGCGGAAAAACTGACGCAGCAGAAAAATGTCGAAGCCGTTGCCAAAAAACGTCGGCACAATCAGCGGCAGAAACGTATTTCCCCAATGCAAAGTGTCCGTGAAGAAAACGTACAGCGGAATCATCGTTACCTGGAACGGCAGCATCATCGTTGCCAGCACCAGCACAAACAGCACGTCCCGACCCGGCCACTGGATGCGCGCAAAGCCGTAAGCGACCGGCGTACACGAGACCAGTGTTCCGATAATCGACCAGCCAGCAATGAACAGACTGTTCCCGAAATACGTCCAGAAAGTGACGCCGATGCCCGGTCGTGTCGCCCGGTTGAGCGCGTCCGGGAAGTTTTGCCAGCGCAGTTGCGGGACTAAGATCGGCTCGGCATAGCGCATTCGGCTGGTGATGGTCTCAGCAGGTGAATTCGGATCGACAAATGTCCCCTGCCCATCGGCAATGCTCAGCAGCGCTAACTGCCGAACGCTGCCGTCTTCTTTAAAAGTCACATTGTAGAGCGGCACCGATTCGCCGTTCACGATCACGGTCGCGTTATCATGCGGCAGCCAGGAAGGCGGGCTGCGAAACACATCCTGATCCGACTTGAAAGCGGTAGACAGCATCCACAGAAACGGGATGAAGAAAAACAAGCCCACCCCAATCAGCAAGGCATGACTTAGCAGCGATTGGAAAACTTTTGATCTGGGGCGCGTTCGTCCCATTGAAACGCTTGGACGGGAGAGTGTTGTACTCGCCATTGGTTTACCCCGCGTAATAAGTCCATCGGTCTGAGGTGCGCAGCAGCAGCAGCGTGCAGATCATGATGATGATGAACAAAATCCAGGCCATCGCCGAAGCGTAGCCCATCCTCAGATAGATGAAGCCGTTTTGAAACAGGTAAACGCTGTAAAACAGGGTTGAATTGAGCGGCGCGCCGAGCACCATCGCGTTCGTCGTACTGACCGCCGCGCCAAACACATACGCCTGCGCAAAATACTGGAATGTGCCAATCACGCCAATAATCAGGTTGAACAGCGTGATCGGCGACACCATCGGAATCGTGATGTGCCACAGGCGCTGCAACCAGGTCGCGCCGTCGATTTCTGCCGCTTCCAGCAGCGACACTGGCACATCCTGCAAACCGGACAGGTAGATGACAATCGTTCCACCCATCCCCCACAGCCCCATCATGATCAGTGCAGGTTTCGCCCAGTTTGGGTCACGAAACCAGTTTGGCCCGGTGATGCCGATGCCCGCCAGCAGCGTATTCACAATCCCGCTGCTTGGGTTCAGAATCCAGACCCACAGCAGCGCGGTCGCAACGGTTGGCACAATCGACGGCATGAAGAAAATCACGCGGTAAATCGATTGGCCTCGCACCTTCAGGTTGAGCAGCACCGCGCAGATGAATGACAGCAGCAGCGTCAGCGGTACGCCAATCACCACCAGATAGAACGTATTCCCCAGCGAAGTCCAGAACAGCTTGTCGTTGAACAGTTCGGCGTAGTTGGCGAACCCGATCCATTCCGGCGTTTTGTGAATGTGGAACTCGGTAAAACTGTAGTAGAGCGACGCCAGCATCGGGTAGAGCGTAAAAATCACGAAGCCGATCAGCCAGGGGGAAATGAATAAAATCCCCGTCATCAAACGGCGACGCCGAAGGACGCTCCAACGCGGCTGCTTGGCGTGGGGCTGCATCGCTGAACTTGTAATATCCATTGCTGGCCTCAAAAACTAGCGTCTCCGCCGCTGCTGGAGCGCAGCGGCGGAGACAAACTCAGGGGAGTCAAAACCTATTGGAGCGTGGCGTCAAGTTTTGGCTGCAACTGATCTTGAGCCTCTTGAAGCAGCGGCAGCGGATCAGATCCTGCGTGCAGCACCTGCTCTTCAATCGACCCAAGCGCTGTATTGACCTCGCTGTTGAGCGCCGTGTAAATGCCGGTGCTGGCATTGGGGTCATTCATCAGATCCATAAACACGCCGAACTTCTCATTGTCATGGAAGCGCGGGTCTTCTGCGGCGGATTTCGTCGATGGCAGGTTAAAATTCGCCACCATTTCATCGGCAAGCACCTGCGGTGACATCATCCAGGCCAGCAAATCGGCGGCAGCCGCCTTATTAGGCGTGCCGCTGGGGATCATCACGACCGTCCCTTCGAGGACGCTGGTATTGGCAAGTTCCGGGTGATCTTTCGGTGCGGGGAACGGCGCGACGCCGTAATACAGTTCGGGCTTGTACTGCGAAATGAAATTCGGCCCTGTCTGCCACTCGCCATCGACCATCATGGCGATCTTGCCCGCGTAGAAACCCTGATCCGGCGATTGATAGCCGCCCAGTGCTGATGTGAAGCGCAGCACCTGATCAACCCCATACTTGGTGTAGAACTGCTGCTCCCACGTCAGCGCATCAATCATCGGCTGCGAGGTAAAAGTCAGCTTTGTACCGTCGTCGCTGTACCAGTAGCCGCCGAACATGCGCGCATACAGGCTGAGATGCGACCATGAGAAATCAGGAATAAAGCCGATCTGACTGACCGTACCATCCGAGTCGACTTTAGTCAGCTTATCGGCAAATTCGGTCAGTTCTTCGAGAGTCTTCGGTGGAGTATCGGGGTCGAGTCCGGCTTCTTCGAACAGGTCTTTGTTCCAGAACAGCGCGTAAGTGTCCGTCCCCCAGGGAAGGCAGTAGGTGACGCCGCTGTAGACGCACTGCCCCATAGGTGCCGGGAACACATCAGAGGTGTCAATATTCGCCGTCTTCATCAGGTCGTCGAGCGGCAGAATCAGGTCTTCGCGCGCCCACGATCCGGTATTGTCCGGCCCGCCCGTGATCAGAATATCCGGCGGTTCGCTGCCAGAAAGTCCGGCAATCACTTTATCCGCATCGACCGGCGCGTTGACTTCGACCGTAACGCCGTGAGCAGTGCCATACTGGTTAAATAATTCCTGGAGCTGCGCAGGATTATCGCCCCACGTGATCCAGACTTTGAGAGTGGTGGCATCCTGAGCCGCCGTTGGCAGCGCGACGATCAGCAGCAGACCGAGCACGATCCAGACCGACAAACTGACGAACATCTTGTGCAGTTTCATGGTGAATCCCCCCTTAAACGAAATTTACGCAAAATGGGCTGGTCTATCATGTAACATGCGATACTTTACCGTTAGTTCGTTGTCCGAACGAACGAACCCATTTTATCGTGTTTATAGTTGACCCACCAATTTCTCGCTTGAGTAAAATTCGACAAGTTTCACCAACCATGCTTGAGCCTTGTCACCAAAAATAGCCCGTTTGGCATCGTTTATGCCTGAACGCCGCCCTTATTCGTGATACTCTGCCAGTAAACGCTTGATCTCTGCCACAGCTTCCGGGTCTGACGACAGTCGTTCCTGAATTTTCTTCAGAGCCTCAACCGCATCGTCTACTCCGGCGCGGCTGGTTCGGAAAATGTTTTCATCAAGCCAGACGGCTTCGTGTTCGCAGGCGCGCGTTGAAACGGGTAAATCCAGCGTTTCAAAGTTGAACTTTTCGGGGAAAGCCGACGGAACCGGCAGCTTGGACAGCTTCGGCTGGAACAATTCGTAGTTCTGCATGGCTTCATAGCCCTGCCAGCAGGGAATCCCTTCCATCGTCAGTGCCGCGCACACCACATCATGGTCTGCGCCAAACGTTTCCGGGTCAACCGCGAACACGTAGCGATAGAATGAGCGCGTCGTATGGCGTGGGTCACGCGGAAGCACGCGCACGCCCGCAACTTCGCTCAGGGCTTCATCCATGTAGGCAGCCAGTTCTTCGCGCTGCTGTGCCTGTGCCGGAAAACGCTCAATCGCCACGTTGAGCAGCGCCGCCTGAAGCTCGCTGACGCGATAATTCGCGCCCATCGTCACCATCTCGCCGTTGGGGTCATGCGGGCGACCGCAGTCGATCAGGCTCATCGCGCGATACGCCATTGCTTCCTCGCGGCAAATCAGCATACCGCCCTCGCCTGCCGTCATAATCTTGGACGACTGCATACTGAACGAGCCGAAATGTCCAATCGTCCCCGCGCCTTGTCCACGCCATTTCGCGCCGTGCGCGTGCGCGCAGTCTTCGACCACGATCAGGTTGTATTTTTCCGCCAGCGCCATAATCGCGTCCATATCCGCCATTTGCGCGCCAAGATGCACCGGAATGATCGCCCGCGTCCGTTCAGTAATGGCAGCTTCTGCCGCTTTCGGGTCGATGCAGTAAGTGTTCGGATCAACATCGACGATCACCGGGATAGCACCCGCCGCCATCGGCGCAGCCGCCGTCGCTTGAAAGGTGTAGGCAGGCACCAGCACTTCGTCGCCCCAGCCCACATTCGCGGCGCGCAGCGCGATTTCCATCGTCACCGTGCCGTTCATCATCAGCACGCCGTAATTTCCGCCCTGCATTTTCAGAAACGAGTCGACAAATTTTTGCGTCTCAACGCCCGGATACGGGAAGCCGCCCCAATTTCCCGAACGGATGACCCGCGTCACTGCCTCGATCTCCCGCTCGTCATGGACAGGCCATTCGGGGTATTCGGCTGTGCGCGTCTTTTCGCCCTTGAGAATAGCAAGTTCAGTCATGGGTTCCTTCTCCTGATTGCTCGATGCGGTCAGATTTTCGCTGCGGTACTTGAAGTCCAACGTACCAGCCTGTGGGCTAAGTATATCCACGAGATTAACGCGGGATGTTTTTGTAAGGGCGAACCCAGGCAAACTTGTTTGCACGTTCGCCCTGGCATGTGTAGGGGCGCATGGCTGTGCGCCCTGTTCTCGTAGGGGCGAGGCACGCCTCGCCCGATTTTCATTCTACAGAACCGCTGTAGTTGTACTGATAGATGACCTAAATAGATACGGCCTAATCTGTAGGGGCAGACCCGTGTGTCTGCCCTGGCATGTGTAGGGGCACATTGCTGTGCGCCCCGCATGTCGTTCTCGTAGGGGCGAGGCACGCCTCGCCCAATTTACATCCTACAGAACTGCTGTGCTTGTACTTATAGATGACCTAGATAGATACGGCCTAATCTGTAGGGGCAGACCCGTGTGTCTGCCCTGGTTCTTGTAGGGGCACGCCATAAGGGTGTCTAAAAAGTCGCATGTAAGGTGATTTTGCCCTCATCCCCTGCCCCTTCTCCCGTCGCTTCGCTTATGGCGAAGGGGAGAAAGTCCCTCTCCCTTGAGGGAGAGGGATTTAGGGTGAGGGCTTTTTCAACACCCTCATGCCTCGCCCGTTTTGACCCTACAGAACCGCTGTGGTTGTACTTAGTGCTCAATTTCAACAACTGTTTTTCTGCGGCTGCTTTCGTAGGCCGCATCCAGAATTTTCATATTGATCCAGCCTTCCATGCCCCCCGGAAGCGGCGTCCTGTCCTGCGCGATACAGTCCACGAAATAAGCCATCTGCGTATCATACATGCTTTGCGGGCAGTGCGGGTCACGTGTCGTCAGAAAGCCCGACTCGACCCGCTCGATGCTTTGCTCCGCCGGATTCGGCTTGGTCAGAAAAGTTGGAAACAGGCTGGCGAAACCGTGTTCGCCGTAAACTTTGGTCGAGGCTTCGGGGCCTTCCGCCTGCGGCTGCCACCAGCCCGATTCAATCGTCGAGGTCGCGCCGCTGTCCCACCTGATGAAAATTGTCCCCGTGTCATCGACATCATAATCGCCGTACTGAGTGCGAATGTCGGCATACACGCTGACAGGCTGCGGATCACCCAGCAGGAAGCGCGCCATATCAATCGCATGAATGCCCATATCGACCAGCGCGCCCCCACCCGCATATTTCGCCTGCGTAAACCAGCCCGCCGGCCCCCAGTTGACATGAACGCCGCAGCCTTTCGTTCGCACCAGCGCCCCAATCGCATTCTCGTCAAGCTGCTGCTTCAGCCAGCGCACTTCTTCATCGAAGCGCCAGCAGTGTGCGACCATCAGTTTCGCGCCGGATTTTTCGCTCGCCTTCAACATCTGGCTTGCTTCGTTCGCGTTCATTGCCATCGGCTTTTCAACCATGACATGAATCCCCGCTTCGAGTGCGCGGACGGTTTGCGGCGCGTGCAGGTAATTCGGCGAATTGATGCTGAGGGCGTCCACATCGCCCGCAGCAATCAGGTCACCGAGCGCCGTATATTGGCGGGGAATCGCAAATTGCTCGGCAAACGCCTGCATGGAAGCTTCACGATGATTGACCACCGCGACCAGTTCAACCTCTGGCAGTGCCTTTGCCGCCAACGCGTGAGTCTTCGAGATATATCCTGTCCCAATGATGGCGAGTTTCAGCTTGGTCACTCAGGCGCGGCCTCTCTGGTGCGACTTCCGGCGCAGTTTGCGGGATTATAACATCATCTTGCGCATTGAAATACGAACTGCCAGCGCGGGGACTGTCGGAAAAAGTGAGCATTGTAGGGGCAGACCGATGTGTCTGCCCAAAGCCAGGGCGAACACGCAGGTTCGCGCTTACAAAACACCCACAGAATCAGACACGCCTCCAACCAATCTTTTGCCCGGATTGCCCAATGACTTCGTGATATGTTCGTTATCAAAAATTCACAAAAACTCATCTTTACCATCATGGAGTCCATGTACACTGATAGCATAATCTTACTGACGCATTAGACATAGCATGGGTCTGCGCTAACCATCCAATAGCTGTCGATAGCTGTTATTTTGTACAGGAATAAAAGCGGGTTTTTCATGTTGAAATGGATAGCTGCGACGTTTTGCCTGTTGGTTTTGTCAGCCATTCCGCTTGCTGCCCAGCCGTCAGCCTATCATTTTGTAGACAACGACTGCACCTTCACCCCACCCGCCGATCATCGGGTTCGCTGCGGTACACTCATCGTCCCAGAAGACCGTTCTCGACCGATGGGCAATCAGGTTCGCATTGCGGTGGCAGTCTTCCCCGCGCGTGACCCGAACCCGCAGCCAGACCCGATCTTCTATCTCGATGGTGGCCCCGGCGCATCGACTCTCCATAACTGGGGCAGCAGTTTTGACGTGTCATTTTCTGCCTTTAATCAAACCCGCGACGTTGTCCTCCTCGATTATCGCGGCGCGGGAACGTCGGTTCCCAGCCTCTATTGCACCGAAGTGTCGGACTATTTGCGCCAAATCTTCAGCCAACAGAGTGCGCAGGATGATCAGAATGGGCTGGGCTATACATCGGCTCTCGACCGCTGCCATGCCCGCCTCGTGGATGACGAACATCTCGACCTCAGTATGTTTCGCGGCGCGGTCATTGCGCAGGACGTTGCCGATTTGCGCGCTGCACTTGGCTATGATGAAATCAATCTGTTCGGCGGGTCGTATGGCACGCGGCTGGCACTCATCATGCTCCGCGATCATCCCGCCGGAATTCGCAGCGTACTGCTCGATGGCGTTTATCCGCCGCAGGTGGATCGCAGCGCGGGCAGCGTTTTGAATGCCAACCGCGCTTTCGAAGAATTATTCGCCGCCTGCACGCACAGCGTCGCCTGTAGTCAGCGCTTCCCCAATTTGCGCGCCGAATTTTATCGGACAGCCACGCAGCTTAACCAGAACCCGGCGAAAGTCCGCATCAACACAGCCTACACTCAAAACGGCAGCGATCTTACCCTCACAGGCAACACCTTTATCAGTTACATTTTCAACGCCCTCTATAGCACCTGGCTGATCCCATCCCTGCCGCTCATCATCGATCAGGTCGCCAACGGCAACTACACGCAGATGTCACAGGTCGCGAGCGACAAATTTTACACCGACAGCACAATGAGTCTCGGCCTCTATCTCTCGATTGAATGCAGTGACGAAATGCCCTTCAATACCCTCAAAGCGACGGTTGATGCCGAGGAAAGCGTACCTTTGGGCGCATTCTATTTGCGCAGCATGAGCGCGACAAACAGCAATGCGCCCGATGGCTGCACGGCATGGGGAACGCCAAACCCTGATCCAATTGAGAACGAACCTGTCGCCAGCAACGTTCCGGTGCTGATCTTTAACGGAGAATTTGATCCCATCACCCCGCCGAGCTGGGGCGAGCTTGCCGCGCAAACGCTGCCGAACAGCCGCGTCATCACATTTCCCGGTGTTGGACACGGCGCTTCGTTTTCCGGGTCGGCCTGTGCCGTCGAAATTGCCGCTGCCTTTTTTTCCAACCCCAACGCACCCAGCGATGCGTCCTGTCTTGGCAATACACCCGTTCACTGGGTGACGCTCGATTTATCGACTTCGCTGCTGGCTGTCGAAGCAAAAATCGACGCGACCGACAATTGGTACTCGACCTATAAGCAGTCGAACCTGTACTGGAATACCGAAAGATGGTCGGCCAATGATTACTTTGGGACGTTGGTCATCACCGATTACCAGCCTGTCGCTTTTCCCAAAGTCGATCAGTCCTGGTTTGATCATCTGTTTGGCAACTGGGGCAAATACGTGCTTCAGAAGCAGTGCCAGCGTGGTAGTTACAGCCTGTACGAGTTTAGCGTTATTTCCTCAAACGATACGATTTACATCGTTCGCTATTGGGTGGATCGCAGCAGTCCCGACAAGATTCGCGACATGGTTTTGTCACTGGCGCAGTCAGACCTCATCGACCTTGCCTCAAACAGCCTGAAACTGGTTCCCGAACTTCCAAATTGCTGACCCCAAAGCACCGGAATGGTCTATAATGCGGGCGTGTTACCACCTCACGTCGAGAACGCGATGATCACCCCTAGTCACGGCCCGAAAATCGAATTCCTGGAACGCCACCCTCAGAAACCGCGCTTATGTTGTTTCTGATCGTTGCCGCGATTGTCTTTTTTGGCGTCGTCGCTCACACTATTCTCGGCTTCGGCGTCGCCTTGATCTGTATGCCACTGCTGATCCTTGTGCTCAGTCCCGTGAGCGCAGCAGCCTTTGTCGCACTTTTCACTATCCCGCTGCAAATAATCATCATCTGGCGTTATCGACGTGCGCTTCGCCTGCGCCCCTTCTGGCGTGTGATCCTCGGTACAGCGTTAGGCGCTCCGCTCGGCGTCTTTCTGATCGCCCGCCTCGACGAACGCATTATCCTCTCCGCGCTCGGCCTCTTTCTGGTCGGCTATGCGCTCTACAACTTGTTTAATCTGCGCTTGCCGCGCATTGTACAGCCAAAATGGGATTTCAGTTTTGGCCTAGCATCCGGTGTATTCGCGGGCGCATATAACACCGGTGGCCCGCCGCTTGTCATCTACGGGACATCGCTGGGTTGGAATTCCGAACAATTCAAAGCCAATCTGCAAGCGTTGTTCATGCTTAACAGCTTTCTCGTCATTATCCTGCATATTGTTGCTGGGCATGTCGATGCCCTCGTCCTTGAAAATCTGGCGATTTCGCTGCCAGTCGTCGCAGTGGGAACAGCCATTGGCTTCCGGATCAGCCGCTATGTCAACGAAGCGCTCTTTCGCAAATGCGTCCTCGCCTTGCTGATCATCGTCGGTCTGCACCTGCTCCTGTCTTAACTCGGCAGCGCGAATTCACACGTAGTCGCGTTCATCTTACAAGTCGCCAGCGTATCTTGTCCCCACTGCACTAGAAAATCACCCTGCTTCCAGAATAACTGCTCCGGCGCAATCGTCAGGACACTCCGTCGTTGACGGCAGCGGCTCGGTTTATCGAGCGTATTCTTTTCCTGCCATGACCAGACTTGCAGGCAATCGCCCCCGGCTAATGCGGTCAATGTTCCGCTTAGCCACTGCGTTGACCAGCGTGACGCCGCGAACGCCGAGGTCTTGCCCACAAAGACCAGCCCCGACATATTAATCGGCGCACCTGTCGAATTGATCAGCGTCAGCGATTTGGCATCATACATCAGCAGCACATTCGGCGCGCCATTCGCAGAAATGGCTGTTGGCGCTGTCGTCGGCACACGGGTCGCCGCATTCGTCGCTGTGACCGCCATCTGCGTTGCGCTCGGCGTAGCAGTAGGTTGTAGGGTTGCCGTCGCGCGGGTTGTCGCTGCTGCGGTCGCCGCATTCGTCGCTGTGACTGTCGGCGTAGCCGGGTTCGAGGTGTCGGTCGCCACCACTGCTGCCGCCGAACCTTCTAGCGGAACCGGAGCCAGCACCATCACACCATTCCCGTCAAGATAGCCCACATAAAGCGAATCACCTGCATTCGCTGGCAAGGGGATTTGCGGCTGCCACGCTTCCCAGTCGGACTCAAGCGGCTTGCCCTCGCTGTCGAACAGGCGCACTTTCAGCACATTGAGAATCCAGGGACTGCGTGCCCAGGCGTAACGTTCATTCGTCAGGTACAGCGTGTGATCCGCAGTATCGGCGATGGCGGGCAGCACATCCGGGCGCGAGCCAAAATCGACCAGATAAAAATGCCCCCAGCGCTGCGGCAGCGCCGCTGCACCAATCTCGCGATAGGCAGCGTTGAGCGCCGTCCGCTTGTGAATCGGAGAATTCGCCCAGAACTGTTGCGCCGCCACTGCATTGAAGCCTGTGTAGGCAATTTCGCCAACAGCGGTATTTTGCGCTGCGCCATACGCAGGCCAGTTATACTGTGGTAGATGGGCACGGGCAGGCGGCATTTCACCGTATTTCCCGATATGAATCGCGCCTTCTTCGGGGGTTTTTGGCAGCGACAGCACGTAGCTTGCCTGATCATAAGCCATACGATCCAGCGTCTCGTTCTCGCGCAAAGGCCACAACCCCTGCTCGATGCGCCAGTTATTAATCGTCTTGATGATGTCCTGCGCCGCACCAACATCATTCTGATCCTGCGCCGAGACCGGCTGCACAATCAGGCTGAGGGAAGTCAGCAGCACTGCAAATAACGATAATAGATAGGGGTATTTGACTCTATGAATAGATTGGACGTGTCGAATTAACATATTCACAAATCATATTTAAACTTAATTTACCCTAGCCTCATACAATAGCGCGTTTCCATTATTCCAACAAGATCCCAACCCGTAACAAGCCCAATCCTACCCTGTCGTTTCCCGCAGCCAGCTTTTGCCAACGATCTCAGAACTGCTCGTTCGCCATGCCCAGAATCCAGCCCTCAACCTGTGCGATCTCTGGCGTGAGGGGGTCACCGGGCGGGTGATAGCCCAGCGCAATGTTGAGCATCCCCAGCAGACTCACCAGCGCGTCGAAGCGATCTTCCCCAAAAGCATCCGCACCAAAGCCGTCACTCACTGCATCGACCAGCGCAGCATCGAACTGGATGTCGCGTGCTTGCGCAAATTCCAGCAGTGTCGGCGCATTCGCACGCCGATCCGCCTGCACCCGCTTGCCCGATTTCTGACCCTTCCCGGCTTTGCGCGGAAAGCGAACCCCCACGTGCCGATAGAATTCAGTCGGATACGCTTCGCAGGCCACAATCCAGCCCGGTTGCAGCAGCGCCTCAAACGCCCCCGCGAACGGCCAGATCGCGAGTCGAACATATTCGTTCATCTTCAGCGCTGGAGCGAGCAGTTCCTGCCAGCCGCTGATCGCTGCCTTGCCGACCTGCTGCGCGCCCATCGTCCAGAACAGTTCGGCAGCAGCCGGGCGATCTGCTGTCTTGCGATCACATTCGCGCCGCAAATCCGTCAGGCCGAGCGCACTCGTCAAATGTGCGCGCAGCTTCCCGCCGGACTTCGCCGGATAGAACGGTCGATAGAGGTTGATTTCGTCCGCCTGCCCCGCCACCTGATAGAATTTCGCCCATTGACCTTCGCCAAACTGCGGCAGCACTGTCAAAAAATTATCAATCCCAACCTTACGCGCATAACTCAGCGGCAGGCCAATCGGGAAGTCGAAGCCAATCAGCACGCCGCCCGCTGCCGCCGTCATCGCAGTAAGCATGAACAGCCCTGCGTCGCGGATTAATTTGGGCGCTCGCACCGTATAACGGTTATCCTCGCCCAGAATCGCCTCCGCCATCCAACGCTTACGTGGGTTCGCGCTCCAATCGGCATGAATGACTCGTGCTGGCAGCATCGCCTTCCCCTTCTTTCTTTGAGCCTTCGGTTAAATCTTTTTCGTCTTTACTGCGGCCCACTCAGATAGCGAGCGCGTACCGCCTGCGTTTTCGCAAGTTCGTCCGCCGTCAGCAGCGACCAGAATACATCCGGCGTCACCACGCGATTCTGCCCCACCTGCGCGTACCGTCGCAGCCAGTCGAAGAATACATCCGTTCCCAGCACGCCGCGCAGATCGTCCAGCATGTGCGCTCCACGCAAATACACCGCGTTGATGTAATCGCGCCCCTTCTCGAAGTCGTAAACGCTGCTGTCCACCCGCTTACCGTTGTAGTTCTGTCCCACATAGTTATCAACGCGGAACGCCCACCACCACTTTTTCAGATCAGGGTAGTGTTCCTCGTAGAAGATATACTCGCTGTAGGCCGCCAGAGCTTCATCCATCCAGGGGTTAATCGCCTGATCGCTGCCGACGCGCGCATACCACCATTGATGCGAGGTTTCGTGAACCGTGATGATCGTCAGGTACGATTCCGCCGTCCCGGTATTGGTGCGAAACCACTGGTCGCTGACGAACACAATCCCGCTGAACTCCATACCATCGGGGAAATCACCCTCAACCACAACATAGCGCTCATACGGGAAGGCACCAAACAAATCCGAATACATCGACATGGCCTGCGTCGCTGCATCGAGCGCCTGCTGCGCGTTGTCGATTTTCCCTTTCGCCGTCTCTGCTGTTTGATCAGCGAAGGTGTACAGTTCAACCTCGACTCCAGCCTCGGATTTCGCCGTCTGTACCTGAAAGCGTGGACTCATGCTGACGGTGAACTCGCGGGCGTTCTCCAGAATGTAGTGCCGATGGTTGGCGGCTGCGTTGGGTTCTACCAGCCTCCCCGGCGCGGCAACAATCAGCGTATCAGGCGCATCGCTGATGTTGAGGATTACGTCCCAGTCCGCCACATCGACCACCACCTGTTCGCCGATGGCGGACACATCATGGATGATCCATTCGCCGCCCCGCCGAAGCGCCAGCATCGGCAGCCATTGACCGAGATTCAACTGGTTTTCGGTGTAGCCGAAATAACCGCCGTAGGCGCTTGCACCCTGCCCCACTTCCGGCACGTTCAGCGTGAACGACAGTTCAAGGTCAAGCAGGCAGCCCGGTTCCAGCGGCTGCTCCAGCGCGATGGTCAGCCGTCGTCCGGTCAGTTCGTAACTGGCGACGCCAAGCCGCGACTCGACACGAGCCATCTTAAAAATCGCCGGGAAGCGGTTGGCTTCTACGTCGAATACCACGTCCGTCAGTGTATCGCTGCTGCGGTTGACGGTGCGAATGAGCTGGGCGACATTCACCTCATGCCGCTGATAGTCAATCGACGCGCTGACCTGATGCATCGTCATCGGCTGCGCGGCGGAAATCTGGCAGTATTCGGTTTCGGGCGTGCTTTCGGGCGTCTGAGCGGCAATCGTCCGCAGATCGCGCGCAGGGCTGGCAGGCAAGTTACCGGGAGCCGTCGCCGTCACGCGGACAGTCGTCGCGGTCGGCGGCAGCGCATCGGCAGGTCGGCAGGCCGTCAGGAGCAGCAGCGCCACAGCGAGCCAGCGATTTCGAAACATATTGAATTGATCCTCATCACGTTGCGCCGCAACTTCATGCGCCAAACGCTCGTATTTAACCATGATTGGAGGGATTTGGAAACGCTGCCTGTCAACCTTTTACCCTTCGCACCGGCGCTGAAGAACCTCCGCTCGATTCGCGCCACAGTAATCCGGCTCGCATCTTATGCACAGCGACAAAACGTAACGTTATTTGGCAAGCTGTGTTATGCTATCTGCTTGTTCATGAAATTATCATCTTTTCTGGGAGGTCATTCATGACCCGTGACCAAATTCAAGGCCTCATTCAACTAACCCGCTGGCGTGAATATGTACCCTTTGTTGTCCCGCTGACCATTACCGGCGCACTGATCGCCGCTCGTCCACATGGAGTACTGCTCGACTGGCGGCTGATTGCCGTCACCCTGGCGAATATTCTCGCCGTCGCCTATGCCTTCATGATCAACGACATTGAAGATGCCCCGGATGACGCCCGCGACCCTGCGCGCGCCGCCCGTAACCCCATCACCAGCGGGCGCATTCCCGCCAATATCGGCTACACCGCCTGTCGCATCGTTGCCGTCATCACGCTGCTGCTCTATGCATTTGGCGGTCTGTGGGTCTTCGCCATCGGCATCGCGACTCTGCTGCTCTCGCATCTCTACTCCTGGCGTCCTGTTCGACTCAAAGCCTGGCCTGTCACCGATATTCTCTCGCATTCGCTCATGCTGAGCGGTCTACTGCTGCTGGCGGGCTATTTCATCTACCATGACCAACCCGGTATCGTCTGGTTCGTCGCCGGTGCCGCTACCCTCGTTTCCATCTATGGTCAGCTTTATAACCAACTCCGTGACTATGACATGGATAAGGCCGCCGGACTTTTCAATACGGCGATCATCCTCGGCGCAGCCAATACACGCCGCGTCATGTACCTGACCATCGGTCTCGCCGGGACGTGCCTGCTGGCAGCCATCATTCAGGGTGCGTTTCCGATCTGGTTGGGGCTGGTCTTGCTCATCAGCCTGCCCATCAGTATGCTCTATCGACCGCGTACCGATATGCGCGGCGGCGTTGCTGCGGATGCCAGTGGCATGATGCAGGTTCAGGCCATTATCTCGGTCAACATGATCGTCGCCGTCTGGTTAATCGAAGCCCTTGTCAGGCAGGTCTTTCTCATCTAATGACGTTAAACACACTTCACAGCATTCTTTTCAATGCCCATATCCTTTACTCGGTCGCGCTCGGCATCTGGAGCGCGACTATGGCGTATCGCAATGAACCAATTTCCGGCAATTTCTGGGGCGCAGTCGCGACGATTAGTATTTTCGCGGGCGTCATCACGCTGATCGGCATCATCATGACAATCCAGGGACTGCGCCCGGAACGGCTCGTCACCTACTATCTGTATATGTCGTGGTTGGTCATCATCATGCCGGGGCTGTTTGCGCTCCTGCGTGGGCGCGATGATCGTAACGCTGCCATCGCCTTCTCGATTCTCAGCTTCTTCAATGCCGCGACTTCGCTCAGTATGCTTCAGCGCCACGTCGTTGGCCCCTGGGCTTAAGCGCGCCTGCTTTGGGGTCGCAGCGGGGCTGCTGCTGCTGGTTTGCGCCTGCGAGCCGGAAGCCACCCCGCTTCCCGTCAACCTGCCAACCCTGCCCCCGCCTTCACCCACTGCCGGGACGCCCATGCCCCTGCGCTACGCCGTCGCGCCTGACGCCCTGCCTTATCTGACCTACCAGGATCGCAGTTTGATCAGCGCTTCTGCCCAATTAATCGAGCTTGACACATCACCTATTGCTGCCGATTTAGGCACGCGCTATGAGATCGTCGTCGCGCTCGGCGACTTGCCCGACGGCACGCGCACCGGCAGCCCGCTTCAGATCAACCTGAGCATGAACATAGCGCTGCCGCCGCTCGACGATCCCAGACTGGTGGACATCCTGCGCCGCGCCATCGATCCGCAAAAGCTTGTCAGCGCGCTGGCGCTCCCCGGCGTGCAGGCCGTCAGCGCCGCGCCCAGCGACACGCTGAGCATTCGTACCGACCTCGCTAACGCTGGCTATCCCGATGGCTTTGACCTGACCATCGCCGCCGCACCCGCCGCCGCTGCCTTGACCCAGCTTCTCGGCGCGGTAAACATCGAAACCCGCGTCGTTACCTCTGCCGATGAACCAACGCATCTGAGCTTCGTTAATGGGCAGCCGCCGCCCTCGAACGTGATCCCGCTCTATACCCTCCCCATCAGCTACCACGCCGTCGATGGCCTCAATATCACCTTCACACCGAACGGGTTTCCCATCGTGCAAAAATAATCCTTCTCCCTTTTTTCTCTGTGTCCTCTGTGTCCTCTGTGGTTGAACTTTTTGCATTACGCTTTCCCCGATGTACTGTTGGCATTAGAATAAAACTCGTAAAACCGCATTTGAGGTGCTATGACCAGCCCTTCCAGCAGCGCTACCGTCGCCGATCTGATGTCACGCGGCGCGCAAACCCTTGACCCCGCTGCGGCGCTCAGCAGCGTCGTCCGCAAGATGCGCCTCATCGGTCACGAAGGCTATCCGGTCGTGGAGAACGGTCGCGTCGTTGGCCTGCTCACCCGCCGCGACGCGGATCGCGCCCTCGAACACGGACTCGGTCATCTGCTCGTGCGCGACGTGATGCTGTCAGGTGCAGTCGCCCTTCAACCGGTCGATCCGGTCAGCCTGCTCGAACGCCGCATGGTTGAAAGCGGCTGGGGGCAAATTCCGGTCGTTGCGGATGATGGCACCATCATCGGCATCGTCACCCGCACGGATTTGATCCGCTACTGGGCTAACCAACATCCAGCAACTACGGCAGCCAAGGCCGAAAGCCTTGACGCTAACACAGTTGCTTCAGTCCTCGGTCAGCCGATTGCCCACCTGATTGAGCAAATCGCTCAGCAGGCGCGCGATCAGGGGCTGAATCTCTATCTGGTCGGCGGCATTGTCCGCGATCTGCTGCTTCAGCGCCCCAACTCCGATATTGATTTCGTCGTTGAAGGTGACGCCATTCGCTTTGCAGAGGGGCTGCAAGCCCGTTTCGGAGGTCAGATACACAGCTATCGCCCCTTCGGCACAGCGACGTGGATCATCGGGGGCGCAGGCATCGAACAAAGCGGCCTGCCCGATCATGTCGATTTCGCGACCGCCCGCAGTGAATTTTATGAGCATCCTACCGCGCTGCCGACCGTCTACACCAGCTCGATCCGGCGCGATTTATATCGACGTGATTTCACCATCAATACACTGGCGGTTCAGTGGAGTCCGGCGCAGGCCAGCGGGCGGATTCTGGACGAATACGGTGGCATCGCCGATTTGCGTGCGCGATTAATTCGCGTACTGCACAGTCTCAGCTTTGTTGATGACCCCACCCGCATTCTGCGCGCTGTGAGGTTCGAACAGCGCCTCGGCTTTCAAATCGAGCCGCGCACCGCCCAGTTGATTGACACCGCTCTCCCTATGCTCCGGCGTGTCACTGGGGAACGGCTGCGCAACGAACTGACGCTGCTGCTCGGCGAAGCCAATCCGGCAGACAGCTTCCTCTTGTTACGGCAGCGCGGCATCCTGAGTGCCATCCATCCGGCTTTCGTCGTCCCCCTCGATCTCTCCGCACGATTCGAACGAGCGCGTATTCTGCCCTGGATCAGGGATGCACACGATTCGATTGATCTTTCATGGTGTATCCTGCTCGCAGACATTCCCGTCGCTGATTTACCTGATCTTTGTACACGCCTGCTTTTTGCCAAAAACCTCGCCGACGCGGTGCTTGCGACAGCCCGCCTTGTCCAGAATCTCGGCAGCCTGACTGATCCTGATCTGCCGCCGAGCCGGATCGCTGCGCGCCTCGACGGCCTAGATAGTCTTGCGCTGCACGCTGCTTTCATCACGCTTGACAATGGTTTCTCAATCGTGCGCGAGCGAATCCAGCGGTATGCTAACGAATGGTGCGCCGTGCGGCCTGTAATTGACGGTCACACCTTGCGGGCACGCGGTCTCAAACCCGGTCCCTGCTATGCTCGCATCCTCACGCGGCTTCGCAATGCGCGGCTGGATGGTGAAGTGACGACGGACGGTGAAGAAAGCCGCCTGCTCGATGCCTTAATCGAAGAAGGAATTTGCGATGACGGCGCTGAATAGACCAACGCTCACGCTCGAAATGGACGTGGCGCTGCGCCTGGCAACCTATAGCGACTTACCCAAGCTCGAATGGTACGGTCAATACACCCATTTCCGCGCCCTGTTCCGCCGCACCTTTCAGGATCAGCTTCAGCACCGCCGCCTCATGCTGATTGCGGACTGCAATAATTTCCCCATCGGTCATGTCTTTATCCAGTTTAACCCCAGCGACGAACGCCTCTCCGATGGACGACGGCGTGCCTATTTCTATTCGCTGCGCGTCATGGAGATGTTTCAGGGCCAGGGCATTGGCACGCGCCTCATCCATGAAGCCGAAGAACTCGCTGCCGATCACGGCTACGGCTGGGGAACCATTGCCGCTGCAAAAGATAATGTGCGTGCCCGCCGCCTTTATGAACGCCTGGGCTATCATGTCATCGGTGAAGATGAGGGGAAATGGAACTATCTTGACCACGAAAATCGAATGCGTTATGTCCATGAACCTTGTTGGGTATTGGAAAAAAGACTGGAATTGCGTTAAAATGCACAAGTTAGCACAATGTTACAAATCATCGGAGGATTTGTAAGATTATGGCATTTGAAGAAAGTTTAGCAGTTCGCGTCGTTCGCTGGAGCGGTGGTCAAAATCCCTCGCTCTCGAATATCACCCGTCAGATGCAAAAAGAGGGACTGCGTCCTTACGTGTGGGATAATACGCCGAACTATCGCTATGCTATTCGCAGTCATGGGTATCGCAAAGTCATGTATGTGGTCGAGGGTATCCTCGAAGTGACCCTGCCCGATAGCAACCAGCGCGTCAAGCTGCGCGCCGGGGATCGGCTCGAAATCCCGGCAGGGATCCGTCACGGCGCGATCATTGGCAGCACCGGCGCAAAGTGCGTCGAAGCCGCCGCCGGTCGCTAGGGAAGTCCAGCCCGCCGGGGGAGCGTCCCCCGGCTTTTAATTTCTGTCGTTATCGTCTTTGGAAACCGTTCGAGTTCGTTCTCATACCGTCCGCTCAGCAGTGATAAATCGCCTCGTGTTGTATCAGCAGTCCATCAGAACCATTCCGCAAGTGCATCCCGGTCACTGGTCGTTCGCTGTCATTGGCGGTGTGCGCCACCCGTTAATCCTGTCGTATGACGATTTACTCACCTTCCCAACACAAACCATTCGCGCCGCCATCGCCTGCGCCGGAGTCAGCAAAGATCGCCCGCTGATCGGCGAAGCCGTTTGGCGCGGCGTTCCGCTTCAAAGTCTGTTGGATGAACTCGTGATCGCGCCGGAGATGCGTTTCGCCCGCATCCACGCCGCCGACGGCTATACCGCCGTCCTGCCGCTGGATCGCCTCGCGAATACGCTGCTCGCCTACGAAATGGATGGCGCAGCGCTCCCACCGGAATATGGCTTCCCCGCCCGCCTGATCGCGCCCGGATTGTTCGGCTACAAGATGCCGAAATGGGTCGAGCGCATCGAACTCAGCGACTCGCCGGACGGCGGCTTCTGGGAATCGCGCGGCTATTCGCTCGAAGGCGCGGCGACCGTCAAAGTTGCGCTGCTCAGCCACGAACAGAACGCCGACGGCTCCGTCACCCTGACGGGCGCGGCTTCATCAGGCTTCCACCCAGTCCGCTCAGTGCATGTCAGCATCGACGACGGCGACCCCATGCCCGTCGCTTTCACGCTGGACACACCTTTCGCGCTGGCACACTGGCACATCGACTGGGAACCGCCCTACCCCGGCGACTATCTCGTTCGCGTGCGTGCCACCGATGGGATAACGGACGCTGAACACACGCTCGTCATCAGGAGCCGCTGATGCTTTCACGACGCCATTTCTTGCAATTGGCGGGCATCGCCGTCACCGCCCAGGCGCTGCCGAATCTGGCCACCTCACCTGTTGCCCCTGCGTTTGAAACCAGTTATGGGCGGGCGCTTGCCACGACCCCTGTTTACGCTGCGCCTTCATTGGATGCACCCCTGCTTCGCCAGATTTGGAGTGACACGATCTCACCCATCTTCGCAGCAGAAGGTGAATGGTATCGCTTGCCCAAAGGTTTTGCTCTCCGCGAGCATATGCAACCGCTGAACGCAGCCGCACAGTACAGTGAAGCAGCCGTTGCCCCGCCCTTCTGGGCTGAGGTCAGCGGCTCGATTGCCGTTATCCGCTCTTCGTGTGCCGTCGATGCTCCAGCAGTCACCCGCATTGGGCATGGCGGCGTCCTGCATGTTGTGGATTATCTCCCCGGCTGGTACGGCGTCTCTGACACGGAAAATGGCGCGCTGCTGGGTTGGTCACTCACTGAGTTATGGTCGCCTGTTCAGTTGGATACAGCCTTGCCCGCACTGTCGCTTGTCGTCGATTCATCGGCTCAGCAGATGAGCGTCTACGAGAATCAGCGACGCTTACTGAGCGCGCCGATCTCCACTGGATACGATCTCGCGCCCGGCATCTACCCGATCACAGAGCGCAATTTGTCGCGCGCAGATCAGCAGATGGGCGCGCCCTATGCGCTCACCTTCGGCGACCGTCAGCAAATCATCGGCGTTTACTGGCATAACCAGTTCGGTCGGGCCGTCCCCGGTGCAGCCGTCCAGATGACGCCTGCCCTCGCCCGCTGGCTCTATCTGCGCGTCGCAGAAGTAATTGTCTCTTAAGAAATCTGCGCTATGCTCGTAAAAGATTGCACAGTTTGAAATCGAAAGCTCAACCTAAAATCACACGGATCAAATTTTTAACGTTCTATTTTCTATTTTCATCTTTTAACTTTTGCCGTTATCGAGTAGAAACGACTCCCTCATGCAGTTGAGTTTTTCGCTCGCACTTATCGCCGGGCTGGTCTCGTTCCTGTCGCCCTGCGTCCTGCCGCTGGTTCCCGCTTACATCGGCTATATGGGCGGACGTGTAACCAATACCGTCGCCGCGCAAACTTCCAGCGGCG
Source organism: Anaerolineae bacterium (assembly GCA_034432495.1). GTDB lineage: Bacteria > Chloroflexota > Anaerolineae > Aggregatilineales > Phototrophicaceae > Flexifilum. The sequence continues at coordinate 63,713 of DAOUCB010000032.1, forward strand.
CGGCGCTCACCGTCAAGCCGATGCTTGGCAGCCGCTTCAGTACCATGCTGCACGGCCTCGCCTTCGTCGCCGGTTTCACCTTCGTATTTGTCGCGCTTGGCTTGCTGGGAACCGCTTTCGTCAGCGTCATCGGGCGGCAGAGCATCAACACTGTCACCAACATCATTGGGCGCGGCGGTGGCATCCTCATCATCTTCTTCGGCCTGCATTTTATGGGCATCCTGCCCTCGGTCATCAGTCTCCTGCTGCGCCGTCGCACTGTCCTTGACTCACCGCTCATCAGTGTCGTCGCCGCCGCAATCGTCTTCACTCTGGTCATCTGGATTTTCGAGGACTGGCTTTTCTCCGCACCGATCATTGCCTTGATCGTGCTGGCGCTCGTACTCGGCGGAGCGTTCACCCGCACGGGCGATTTCTGGACGAAAGTGCTGCTCTGGTTGCAGCGCGTCCTCTACGCCGACACCCGCCGCCAGATGGTCGCGCAGGGTCATCAGAGCTACGCGGGTTCCGCCATCATGGGCGTGATCTTCTCGGCAGGCTGGACGCCCTGCATCGGCCCAATTTATGGCAGCATTCTGACAATGGCAGCGATGGGTGGCGATGTCGCTACCGCTGGCACGCTGCTGCTGGCCTATTCACTCGGGCTGGGCATCCCCTTTATCCTCGCGGCCTTCCTGCTTGATCAAACACAGGTCATCCTCAAGCATTTGCAGCGCCACCTGCACAAAATCGAACTCGTGACCGGTGCCTTCCTCGTACTGATTGGCGTCCTCGTCGCCAGCGGTCGCTTGCAAGACCTCAGCCAGAATTTCGCGCTCCAGTTCGCCGATTTCTCCTACAATCTCGAAGATTGCACAATCAAATTGACGCAGGGGCAAATCACGCTGGGCAGCTTCAATGACTGCATGAATCCACCTACCGCCAGCGCCGTCCCCGAAACGCAAACCGTCAGCGCGTCCGCTTTCACGACCGCAACCGATCAGGCGCTGGTCATCGATCTCGCCGCTCGGCACAGGGAAGTCGTCAGCCTCAACCTGTACATTGGCACGCTGACCGCCGGGAAACTCTCCAGTCCGGTGCATCAAACGCTGGCCTGAGTGTCCGCTATTTGCGATTATAGGCGTCCCCTGCTTTGGTCGGGCGCTGTCGCCGCTTTTGCCGCCGCCGTCGCTCTGCTCATTGCTGCTGGCCTGCCCAATCGCGCCGCCTATACCGGGCAGATTCTCGCGAATGGACAGGCAATCGCCCCCGAAATTGGCGCATTTGCCCCGCCCATTCAGGCCGCGACCCTCGACGGCGCTGTCGATCTGGCGCAGTTACGCGGCGCACCCGTGATCATCAACTTCTGGGCGACCTGGTGCGTCCCCTGTCGCGTCGAAATGCCAGAGCTTCAGGCTTACCATCAGGCGCACCCCAATACCCGCATCCTGGCGGTCAATCTTGGCGAATCGCGCCGTCTGATTGTAGACTGGGTGGCGCAGTTCGGGCTGACGTTTGACGTCGTGCTGGATCCTGATCGGGCGATTGCGACCCGCTATCACCTGCGCGGTCAGCCTTCGACCTATATCGTTGCTCCTGACGGCGTGATCACGAGTATCTTTTACGGCCCAACCACCCGCCAGTCACTTGAATCGGCGCTCGCGGCTTTTTGACACGGATACGTCTTTTGCTCTTTACGCTTAACGTTGCCTGTTGAACGTTTAACTTCTGAGAGACACCATGACCGACCAATCACCCTCTCGCCGTCGCGGCATTCGCCTCAATATCTGGCTGCTCAAGCTTTCCCGCCACTGGCTGCGTGTCGCCCTGGTCATTATCGGCCTGTATGCCGGGCTGCCCTGGGCTGCGCCCACGCTCATGCACTTCGGGCTGGAAGGCCCTGCACACCTGGTCTACTTCGTCTATGGGCCATTTTGTCATCAGTTCGCCTTCCGCTCGTTTTTCCTGTTTGGCGAGCAGCCGGAATATCCACGTGCCATCAGCGGGACAACGCTCAAGCCCTACGAAAGCTACGTTGCTGATTCACCCCAGTTCAAGCAAGCACTTTCCAACTGGGTGGGCATACCGGGGCGCAGTTATTTCCAGTCCGTCAACGACTTTGACCCCTATGTCTGGTCGTTCGATCTTCAGTTCGCCTCGAAGGATTTCTTTGGTGACCCACAGATGGGCTATAAATCCGCCATCTGTGAACGTGACATCGCCATCTATACGGCGCTCTTTGTCGGTGGCCTCATCTTCAGCATTCCGGTAGTGCGCCGCCGCCTGCGCCCTATCCCGATCTGGCTGTACATTTTGCTCGGCGTAATGCCTATCGCTATCGACGGCTTCAGCCAGCTTTTTGGCTATCCTCCTTTCAATCTGTGGGCACCGCGCGAAACCTCGCCTGCCTTCCGCGTTGTCACCGGGACACTTTTCGGGCTGATGAACGCCTGGCTTGCTTATCCATATCTTGATCTCTCCTTCCGCGACACTCGCAAGCAGGTCGAAGCTAAACTCGCGCGCGCTGGTATCCACGTCTGAAGTTCAGTCTCATCTCTCCTAAACAAAAACAAACGGGACTGGCAGTTGCCAGTCCCGTTTGTTTATCGACTAACCTACGGTGTTGCCGTTAGAGTTTGAGTTCCCGAGCAGTTTACACCATTCGAGCAGCCCGCACCAAACGGTGTCCATGTCGGTGTTGGCGTCTTCGTTTGCGTCTTCGTCGCCGTCGGTGTGTTCGACGGCGTGTTCGAAGCCGTTGGCGTGTGCGAGGGCGTGCTTGTTGACGTCGCAGGCGGCGTATTCGTCGGCGTCGGCGTGTTCGTCCTCGTCGGCGTGTTCGACGGTGTAAAGCTCGGCGTGAACGTCGGCGTGTTCGTCTTCGTGTTCGAAGCCGTAAACGTTGGCGTAATCGTCGGCGTGTTCGTCTTCGTCGGCGTGTTCGACGGTGTGAACGTGTTCGTCGGCGTATTCGACGGCGTGCGCGTCGGCGTGTTCGTCTTCGTGTTCGAAGCCGTAAACGTTGGCGTAATCGTCGGCGTGTTCGTCTTCGTCGGCGTATTCGACGGCGTGAACGTGTTCGTCGGCGTCCGCGTGTTCGACGGTGTGAACGTCGGTGTGAACGTCCGCGTGTTCGTCGGCGTGTTCGACGGCGTGAACGTTGGCGTAATCGTCGGCGTGTTCGTCTTCGTCGGCGTGTTCGACGGCGTGAACGTGTTCGACGGCGTGAACGTACTGGTCGGCGTCGGTGTGGCACAGTCGGCAGTAGCGAGGTTGAAGTTCGACATGCCATTCGTCAGGACATAACCGTTCGGAATGTTACTTGGGCTATTACTCGGGCGAATCTGGAGTGTGATCGTTCCATAATTCGTGCCGATGTTGCGTGTAATCACCACATCCGGCGGTATTGGACCAGTGAAGCTGCTCGTATAGAGATTGTTACTGCCACGCCGAATACGATAGCTGAAGACTGCGTCAGACGGGATAGGATTACCGCTGTTGGAGACGGTGAAGGTCACGTTTCCATCCGAGTCGCAGATTCCATCGCCCACCAGCGTGATCGAGACAGGCGTGTTCGTAGCGGTCGGCGTGTTAGTATCTGTCGCTGTCGGTGAGTTGGTCGGCGTCGGCGCGAGCGTCGAGGCAGGCTGCGTCTGGACGATACCGCAGGACGGCCCGTCGAATAGGAAGTACGTCCCGTAGAAGTCGGTAGCCTGAATCTGGTAGCCAGAGTCCTCATACAGGGTATGCAGCGGGCTGCCGCCACTAAACTGGACATAGATCGGCTTGGTTTGTCCCGGCGGGATTGTGAAGTCATTTTGCCAGGACGCTTCGCCAGTCATGCCAGTCGCATTCGGACCTGCGCCAACGGTTGGTTTAGTGGTGCTGCCGCCAGCATCCGACGACCAAATCGGCAGGCTGTCAATCGACAGCGTCGAGCCGCTGCCACCCCCGAAGACGTTGGTCAGCTTAAAGGTCGTTGGCCCTTTCTGCGCCCACTGAATTGAGAACCCAGTGACATTGATTGGCGTCGAAGGATAGGTGTTGGTTATGTCGAAGCGCATCACGTCGCCCATGTCGAATTTCGCCGCCGAGACGATAATCTGGTAACCGACGCAGGCAAGCGTCGCAGTGTTCGTCGGCGTCTGATTCGCGGGAGGCGTGTTGGTCGGCGTTGGCGTCCCGTAGTTCAATGTGTTGATGCAGTCATTGATGCCGTTCAGAACGTTATAGTAAAACTTCGTTCCGTTAAAGCTGGACTGCGGCATACTGCTCACATTCGGGCCGTTGAGGAACTGCACCGTCCACGTCGTCGCGCCAGGAGCAAGTTTCAACTGATCTGCGTACTGTGCGTAGCCAAAGTTTCCGTCGGCTCCACCCGTACCCACATCAGTGGTCGGCGGCGCATCGCTGCCGGCCCAAATCGCCTGACCATTCAGGAACATCGCTGCCGCCTTCATGTTCGTGTAGCCTGTGGGGGCAGCCCAGGTCAGGCTCACCCGGTTCAGGTAAACTTCATACGGCAGGTTATTGGTCAGCGTAATGCTGATCCGGTCGTTCGCATACGCAATGGTGCCTGATGTCAGCGCGCTGCACGAGAATGCGGGCGTTGCGGTCAGCGTATTCGTCGGCGTCAGCGTCTCCGTCGGGGTGTCAGTCGCCGTTGATGTCGGCGTATTCGTACCATCTACAGTCGGCGTAAATGTGTTGGTCGGAAGCAGCGTCGGCGGCGCGGGAAGCGAATAGCTCGGCGGCACAGCGCGCGGCGCACGGAACGCTTCGTTCACTGCCACACGACGCGCTTGCAGCGGCAGATACGAAGCCAGACCCAGCGGCGTGATCAGCGGATGATTGAAACTCACGACAATCGAAACTGTGTCACCAGGGCCGCCAGCATCCCACCAGGGACTGTCCTCATTCGCCGTCCAACCGTCATCAACCAACTGCTGACCATCAACAGTGCTGGTATCGGTCGTTTCCTGGAGGAGGCAGACAGGAGCGCGCGGGTCTGCGGCAGTATTGATAATCGTCGGGAAAATAAAGCGATCCGCTGACGCTCCGGCGTTAGGCCCGTCCGCGTCCTCGAGTTTCGTGCGCGAGCTGCAAATCGTGACGTCAAAGTAGCCTTTTTCGTCGGAATGCCGTAGCTGATAGTATTCCGCTGGCGAGGCCGTCGTACCTGGGATCGGACGATCCCAGACCTGGTACCAGGGAACCGTGCTTGGGTCGGGATAATGCGTCCCGGCGGGCAGCACCCAGGTTGCGGGATCATAGGTCCAGCCTGCGGGCAGCCCGCGCTGCGGAGTCAGCATTTGATATTGTCCCAGCGCCAAACCCGCCGCGCCAATCCGCGCCTCATCATAGATCGAGAGGATACGCGCCAGGTCCTTACGGCGATTCTGGTCGTCCGGGTCAGAGGGGTCGCAGTCGTCACCGCTGTAATAAGTCGCGTAGATTGACTCGGGTCCATCCTGGAACGCATGAACCGGTTCCAGAGTGTTGAACCCAACCGTCGTCGAATCATAGGTAACGGCAGTACCACGCTGCGCCAGGTTGTGCTGTTTTGCCAGCGCATTAGCGGCAGCAATAGCGCCGTCACCAGTCGGATTGTCCTGAATCTCTTCGTTCTTGAGACAGGGCACAATCGAGTCGAGATCACCATGCCAGGAGGCGTCGCTCGAATCGTATACATTCAGGTCGAGCTTGTATTTATCCGTGTTGTAAACGCCGGTGGTCGCATAACGTGCCGCCGCTCGCGCAGCGTTTTGCAGCGTCACCCAGGCCTGGAAAATACGCCCGAACTCAATGATTCCGAAGAGAAGGAGCAGCAGGATCGGCAGAGTAATCGCAAACTCTGCCAATGTTTGCCCCGTTCTACGTCGGTTATGCCGCCTTACTTGTTGTTCCATAGGCCAGCTCAACCCCTCTACTGCGACAGCCGTGTAAACATGCGAGATGCGATTTCGTTGAAGACTTCCTGCAATTTCTGCGAGGTTGGCGCGTTGAAGTAATTCCCGCAGCTTTCGGCAGGTGGTTTCGGCATGAAGGTATTGCCGCGATTGTTTGGATTCGCCAAATCTGTCCAGGCCGCCTCGCACGGGCCGCGCGCCCCCCAGTTCGGCGACGTAAGATTGATACAATTACCAATTCGATCTGAGGAGGTACCATTGCACGTCATCGGCGCTTGTGAAGCATTTAACTGCCAGTAATCGCTGTCGATCTGGAAGTTGTCGCCAACATCGGCAATGTAGCGCAGCAGTTCTTCACCCATATAGTCCGCGTCGCGTAAGCGCTGCCGACCAGATGCATCATTAATCGCAGGGTAAGCCGGGTCGCCCCGCTTGCAACCATACAAAGCGGCAGTACCCGCTCCATAGGCACTTTCGCAGTCGGACAGCGTCCCCACGTCGAAGTTGATCCCATAACCAATCGTGAACAGGGTCGGCAGCAGTTGGTCACTCACCCTGCCCGTGACTCCGCCGCTGACAGAACCCGGCAGATCCGCCAGACCCACCCAGTCAGCCCAGTCGTGCGCATAATCATCGACGTCGTAGAACTGGTAGCAGGTTGGGTTCGCATCGAGCGCGACATCGGGGTTGAGCGCGACCGTTCCACAGTAGTGGCGCGTCGCGGGGTCAAGGTCGCTGCAGAAGGGGAAGTTCAAGCTCGTCAGCAGTTGGGTTGGTGTACCGCCAGTAGCGGGGTCTGTCCCATACGGGCAGAGGCCAAAAATACCGTAACCGCCGTTGGTGCCGCTCGGCCCGCCGAGGACGGGTCCACCGTCGCCTGGAAGCGGCTGCAAACGTCCGCTGCCGGGGTCGACTGCGTAGGGCTGTACCGGATGAATATCGGTGTTATTCGGGCTGTAGCGCGTGATAGGATTGCTGCCGCCTGCCGCGCCGTCGCTCAGCATTACCATAATCCAGACCGAGCCTTCACGCCGTCCTTCGTTATAAAGCACACTGCTGCCCGTTGCCAGCGCACCGCCGATATTCGCGTGCGAGCAGGAAGCCTGGTATTCATAACTGTTCCAGCGTGATGCAGCCGCATACCAGTTCGGGATCGTCGTAACATCTTGAAGCAGGTTGTAGGGACGTGCTGACCCGTCAGGCATGATTTGAGCAGCCGGGCTGAGTACGGGCGGATCGAGGGTTGCCTTATCATCCGGGCAGGCACCGCTGACGGGTGCGTCCACCATATCGCCAATATGGACGCCGTTCATCAGATCATCGTAGGTTCGTGGCACGCCACCGTCTAACACATGATCCCACTTGCCGTCGTTATTCACGTCTTTGTAGGTCGTCGAATCAACCTGAACGCCCGCCACATCGCGCAGCGTTTCGACCGCGCCTTTGCGCAGCAGCGTGGTGTTGGTCGCATCGGTGTAGAGGTTGTTCTGTGTTTCAATCATGCTGCCCTGCGGCCCACTGCCGTCCGGGTCAATCGCGACCGCCGTACGGTCGAACAGGACGTAGCCGACCCGGTCGCCGCGCAGGAAGTCCAGACGATCCAGGAAGCTTTCTGCCGCATCACGCGCGTCTTTGAACGGCTGGCAGATCAGGTCGTCGAACGTAATGTTGCTGTCTGCATCCAGCACCCCCATCGGGTCGTTGCAGCAGACCGGAGAGTTGTACATTGGTACGAAGCCCAACGTGTAACCCCCGCCCCAGAACCGGGAGTTGTAGGTCGTTGAATCGGGTGTGGTGGGATGGGATTGCGAATAGCCAAACGTGCCATCACCCAGGAAGTTCTGATAATCCAGGGTCAGTTCAGCCCAGATGACACCTTTCTGGAACCAGGTCATCGGGTATGCGCGCACACGGCAGAGTTCACGCGGCTGGGCGATGCCTTCGTCGGAAGTCGGCAATCCGGTCGTCGCATCAATATGGGTTGGCACCCATTCCTGCAAAACACCACCTGTAGTCTTTTCAAACGCTATAGTCGTTTGTTGGATCGGGGAAGTTAAGGTAGGCGGTGTAAATCCTGCAACCGTCGGATCGATCTGAGTGTTAATCGTTGTCTCATTATTGTCGTTAATGTAAGCCCAGGCACTGGGACGAGTCACTGTCGTGCCAGTACCCGTGCCGTCGTCAACCTCCTGATCCGTCCACGCAGCCTGAGGAATATACGGCGGCACGTAGCGCACATCCAGATGCTCACTGTAGCCTGGAATATTGTGCCAGTCATCATAGGTGGTTTCGTTTGCCATCGTCGGCGCGGTGTCAAGGATCATCACCACGTCGATCACGGCGGTCTGCGAAATCGCCGATTCCGTCAGTGTCACCGTCGGGTAACCCAGCAGGCGCAGGAAAATCGTCGGCGCATCGATTTGCGCCGTCACCCGCACCAGCTTCAGCTCGTCCGCCGTGCAGAGCTGCTGGTATTTCTTGATTGTGGCAGAATCGGCTGTTGGCACACCCGGCAGAGTTCCCTGCGTCCCGTCATTCGGCACGGTCTTCGTATGACCAACCGGCGGTTCATCAGGAATATCAATGAACAGGAGATGACCGTTGGCATCCAGCGGATGACCATTGGCATCGTAAGCCACATTCTGCGCTCGGCAGGTTTCAACGAGCACACTCTTGGGGTTCAGGCCATACACCTCGATAAACTGGCGGGCTGCCAGGTTCAGGTTGGCGACACTCGTCGCTTGCCCATCGGCAATCGGAACAGCGAGTCCCAGTTTCGTATCCTGCACCCGCCGCATCTGGCCTGCGGCAGCAATCGCCGCCGCGTCCACAGCGCGCCGCATGGTGCTGTAGCGGATGAACAAAACCGACACATCAGTAACAATCCCTACAAAACCGAGCAGCGCCAGGAAACCGATGGCAAGGATCACCAACGACTGCCCGGTTTGCCCCTTCTGTGTTACACGTTTCAACAATCCCATAATCTCACCTGGTTAATAGACCGCTGGTACTCAACGTTCCAACGATTATCGTTACGGGAAAATGATATGCGGTTCGACTGAACCCAATGGGAACGCTGCCCACACGTTGATCACCATTTTCCCATCCGCGTTTCCGACCACCGTGAACACGGGCGACAGAATCGGGATTTTCAGCAGCATTTCGTGTTCCCAGTAAATTTCCACCAGAACCAACCCCTGGCTGGGCAGATATTCTTTGCGGACATTCGTATCCAGGTCGTAATTCGACAGATTCATCAGCGTTTCAACCTGCTCGATTGTCCATTCCGAGCCGACACAATACGTATCAGGGATTTTGTGGTTCCCAAACAGCGAAAAGCCAACCTGCTTTTCAGCCGCATGATTTGCGTCATTTGGAGTTGTATCGCGTGGATCGTAACCAGCTATCTCTGTAAATGTTCCGACAGCCTCATATGAAATTAAGGGATTAGGTACTTCTGGCGGAGCAATATCACGTTTGCCATTGCGGTTGATGTCAAATGGGTCGCGATTCTCATCTCCAGGACGCGACGACATGACCGGGTTGCCAGAAGAATCCTGAAGCACGTCGCATTCATTCGCATTTGTCGGGTAACGCCCTGCGACAATTTGCTGCGGCACACTGCCAGCACCAAGCCAACTCGGATCCTGTACCTGTTGAAGTGCGAAGCCCGATATGATGATGTCATCGATTCCATTCGCCGGGTTGAGATCAAGGGGATCCAGTGTCGTGATCATGGTGCAAATCACTTCGTTATAGAAAACACGATCCACATACTGGGGGTCGCAGGCTTCAACGCCGTGATTCCCGGTGGTGAGACCTGTTACGCTGTCATGGGTATTCGCTGGCATCCAGCGATACAGAAAGCGGTCAGCATCGGTTCCATCATCCCTTGTCGAGCCATCAGACAGCGTAACAGTTCCCGACGCCATCTGATACCCTGTCGGCAGCATCACGTTGGGGACGTAGCTGCCCTTGTTGTCCCAGAACAGCGGTGATTTCGCATCCTGCAATACCGCGCCGCGCCGCGCACCTGCGCGCGTCACGTCCAGCAGATTCAGGTAGTTATTGGCAAACCAGCCAATTTCAACCAAACCTGCCAGCAAAATAATTAGGATCGGCGTAATCAAAGCCAGTTCGACAACGCTTTGTCCAGATTGGCGCTTTCCGTAAATTGCGGGAGTGCCGTCTAACAGTTGAATGATTTTCGTTATGAACGTTCGCATCGCACGCTCTCATAAGGAGATACATCCTGCCGATATTTAGCATACCACAATGACCGGAGCGAAAGCGTAGCCGACTGTGAAGAAAATGATAGAGTATTTTTACAGAACATAAGCCGGAATCGCCCCGCCTTACGTCGCTCGACCCACCCAGACATGAAAAGAGGCGTAACCTGTTACGCCTCAGAATTCATATCCTTGAATGAATGGATTCGTCTTAATGCTTTGTCCCACCCTCAAATTGCATCGGATGGGTGAAGTCCAGCAGCGTTTAGTGGACGCCTTCCTCGACTTGCACGCGTGCCTTAATCACATAGCCGCGTCCATGCCGGGATTGAATCACATCCGGTCGCTCTGGATCAAGCTCGATTTTGCGCCGCAGGTTGTGGACGTGGTTACGCACGAGCGCCGCATCCCCTACGCCGTCTGGATACTGCCAGACATTTGCGAGTAAGTCTTCGGTCGAATGAAGTTTGTAGGGTGCTGCACATAGATAGCGCAGCAGGTCGAACTCGACGCGTGTCAGGATAACTTCACGCTCGTTGACGAAAACGCGGTACTGCCCCGGCACAATCCGAATTGCCGGAACTTCACTGTCCATATAATACGTTGCGCGGCGAATGTGCGCACGCACACGCGCTGCGAGTTCACGCGGGACGAACGGCTTGCGGATGAAATCGTCGCCGCCCGAATTGAGCGCATCGACGACGTTTTGCGGTGAATTATTGCCCGTCAGGAAGATGATCGGGGTGTTCGCCGTATGCGGCTGCGCCCGCAGCCTGCGGCACAGCGCGATCCCGTCCATATCCGGCATCACGGCGTCAATCACAAACAGATCAGGCTGTGTCGATTCGGTGGTCTCCAGCGCGTCACGCGCAGAGAAGGCACGATGAACGGTGTACCCCTCACGCTTGAGCACAAGTTCCACCATATCCAGGATTTGAGCATCATCATCGACAATCATTATTTCATACATTGGGAATACTCTGCCGCTCTATAATCACAACCCCAGTATAGCCTGAGATAGTCACCAATGAGCGGATATTCTATGAAATATTTGTGAAAAGAGTCTTTCCCACCGTTCAGGTCGAAATCATGTAGCCTACACCATGAATCGTGCGGATGTACTTCCGCCGAGTCCCTCGCTCAATCTTGGCCCGTAGATTCCGCACATGCGCTCGTACAAGGTCAGGATCGCCCGTGTTGGGTGGGTATTCCCACACCGCTTGCAGCAGGTGCGACGGTGACAGCGCCTGATTAGGGTGCTCCATCAGATAGCGCAGCAGCCGATGCTCGGTCGAAGTCAGTTGCACCTGCGAATCTTCTACCCAGACCTGATAGGTATCCGAGTCCAGCCGCAGATCATTCAGTTGCAGAACAGCATCGGTCTTTTTGTCACGGGTTCCGCGCCGTAAAAGCGCCGCGATCCGCGCACGCAGTTCTGCCAGTTCAAACGGTTTGACGACGTAGTCATCCGCCCCGGCATCCAGCCCGCTCACGATGTCATCCGTGCCACCCTTCGCCGTCAGAAACAGGATCGGCAGTGGAATATAGCGCGAGTCACGCCGCAGTTGACGGCACAGCGTAATGCCATCCATTTCTGGCATGAGAATATCGAGGATCATCAGGTCAGGGATGCGTTTGTCGAGAAACGTCAGCGCTTGCGCCGCCGAGCTTGCCAGCGAGACTTCGTAACTCTCGTGCCGGAGTACGCGCCCGACCGTCTCTAAGACTTCGCTATCGTCGTCAACCGCAAGAATATGCACCATAATCAAGTACTCCTCATAATGGGAAGGCGAACTACAAAGCGCGATCCTGAATCAGATGTTTGCACAGAAATCACACCCCCGACGCGATCAACCACTTGGCGACAAATATGCAGCCCCAGCCCAGTGCCTTCGCCCTGTGGCTTGGTTGTAAAAAAAGGCTTGAAAATTTCCCCGATAATCTCCACCGGGATACCGGGGCCATTATCCCATACTATCACTTCAATCATGTCGTTCTCGGAATCTAATGTACACGTGACGCCGATTTCTGGCGATTTCCGCCCAATCACAGCATCGTGTGCATTCAAAATCAGGTTGAGCCACACGTCATTGAGTTCACCAGCGACAGCTAAAACCGGAGGAAATCCATTTTCGGGAAGCTGGGAGGTAAGGTGAATACCTTCGCGCTCAATATGCGGACGTACCAGCGTGGTGATGTCCCGAATCGTGTAAACCACATCAATCGGTGAGCGTGGCGTATCGGACGCAATCGGGCGCGCCATCGACAGCAGCCGCCGCACAACCCCCGCCGCCCGCTTGCCCGCCCGCGAAATCGCACTCAGGACTTCGTAATCTTTGGTATCCTGTGTCCGGCTTTCGAGCAGGAGTTCAGTGTCTAGCACTATCGTCGTCAGCGGATTGTTGATCTGATGCGCAATCGCCGCCGCCAGTTCGCCCATCGCCGAAAGCCGCGCACCCTGCACGATCCGACTCTGCGCTTCCTTCAGTTCGACCAGACTCGCTTCGAGGTCATGTACCAGGCCCACATTTTCCAGCGCAATCGCCGCCTGGCTCACAACCGCTCTCCCCAGGTTGATCTCACGTGCGCTGAAGGCGCTCATATGTTGAATATCTGCAAACAGCACCAGCCCCAGCGTTTGACCATGCCCGATCAAAGGCAGGAGCAGCACTGAACGACTGTAGGTCGCATTCAGGAAAGCCCGTATTCCCGACTGTAAATTTTCTTCGCTCGCGTAATGATTGAGCGGCTGCTGGCGTTGCAGCGCATCTAGAACATCAGGATAAGCCGAAAGGTCAACCGCTGGGCGCTCATCGTCCATCCACACGCCGCCGCCCACCATAAACTGAAGTTTCAGCGCGTTTTTTTCCTGGCTCACTTCCGCCATTTCGAGCCAGTCCGCGCCGAGTAAAATCTTCACCTCTGCCAGCAGATTCACAAAACGCCCGTGATCATTTTCGCCGCTGAAGCCAGCCAGCCCTTCCAGAATGCTGCGCTCCACACGCAGCGTTGTCTCGTGTGCAGGTGCAGTTTCCGGTGCTTTCAGGTAGTAAGCCATCAGGCAGGCGATCATCTGATCACCGCCAAAAATCGGTAGCGCCAGCACCGCGCTCGCGCCAAGCTGCTTCAGACGGATTTGCTCGCCCCGTATATCGCGCTGATTGAACTGCTCGGTCTGAATGAACACCGGTCGCCCATTGTCCAGCGCCATCCGTGCGGCTGGACGATCCGCCAGCCGAATCAGCGGCTCGTGCCCAACTTTCCAGAAGGCTTGCTGACAGCGCGCTAGCAGAAAAAGCTGCTGACTCTGGTCATCCCACGTATAAATCTCGGCGTGTCCAACGTTCAACACGCGCATAAGCTGTTCGCAGATCGCAGGCAAGGTCAGGTCAAACGACAGCGACGCATTGATCGACTGGCTGGCGTCGATCAGCGCCTTGAGTTCGTGCTGACGGCGAATGCTCTGCCCGTGTATACGGGCATTTTCGATAGCAATCGCCGCATAAGTCGCCAGATTGACCAGCATATCGCGATGCCGTTCCGTGAAAACGTCGTGCTTGACTTTATTATTCACGCCTAGCACGCCCAGCGTTCGCCCTTTGTGGAGAATAGCCACGTACAGCAGCGAATTAACGAAGTATTCCGTTTTGACCTTCTGCGGGCCGCTGTCGCTCATCAGAATCGACTGCCCAGTCTCGAACACCGTTCCCGCCAGCGAATCTTGCGTCTTGATGCGAAATTTGTCGGCGGTCTTCTGGTCGATGCCCACTTTAGCCCGCAAATAAAGCTGCCCGGTCTGCCCATCAGGCAGCAGAATCATGCCTTCTTCAGCATTGGTCAGGTGACGAGCGGCCTCCACAATCCGGTTGAGGACTTCGCTTAAGTCCAGCACTTCCGTCAGCGACCGCCCCAGCGCGAACAGCGTCTGCATTTCCTCGTTGCGCCAGAAAATCGACGTGATCGCGCCGTTCATCTCAGGCTGCTTGTCCTGCACCGCTGGTTTCGGGATCAACGGCGGCAGGCTCAACATTTCAGCGACCGCGTCGCACAGGGTCGCTTCATCGAGCGAGTCAATCACCGTTTCCGGTGCAAAGCTGTCACGATCCGTTTGAGCATAGACCAGCACCGGCGGACGCTTGTCCATCTGCGCCAGCGTCGCAGCCGTCCGCTCGCCGCTCTTGCGATGGATCATGGCAGCGTCGATCAACACGAGTTCGAACAGTTCGTACTTGAGTTGGTAGACTGCATCAAGATGTGAATAGGCTGTGTAAATCGCGAAGCTCTTAGCGCCCAACACCCTTTTTACCTGCTGGACAACGCTGTAATCTCCGGTGACTACCAGCAACTTTCGGGAAGCCATAGGGTTTTTCCGCTCACATCAATTAGCGCTTGCTGAGGCGCTCGCGCCGGCGTTCCAGGTCGTCGTCTACGACGGACTCGCTCGGTGGAGCATCCATCGAGCCTTCCCGCTGAGCGGTGGCTGATTCTCCCAGTGCACTAATCTTATCACGGGCATCGCGGAGTACGTTGCCTAGATCAGGAACTCGCATATTGGTTTGGCTGGCTTCCGCCTGTTCAGTCTCAGTCTGTGGGTCTGGTTGTGTCGCTGCTGTAGGGGTTTCTGCCCGTGCGTGTGAAACGTCGGCGACGGCTGCCTCCAGCGTGTTGACGTGCTGAATCAAGTCCTGCGTCATCAGTTGATGTTCGCGCAAATCCGACTGAGCAATCGTAGCGCGCTGTTCCGCCCGCTTCATCTGCTCAATCGCATAGCGCGCGTTAACATCGTTTCCCTGCGTCACCGCTTCATCCGCCTGACGATCCCAGCGCGCCGCCTCATCCTCGAACTGGCGAATCCGCGTCTTCAGTTCGTCCTCGTAATCGACCGCAGCGTTGATGCGCTGGCGCAGCGCCTGCACGTCATCATTCATCAATTTGTCAGAACGCGGAGCTTTCGCAGTCTCGCTGCCGCCGCTCAGCTTGTCATTCAGGCTGGCTTTGACCAGCACATTGAGTTTTTTCAGGAAATCGTTCATACCAGCCATTATACATTTTTCACAGTATTAGGTGCAACTAGCACTGTCCATCCCACGAGAGTAAGTAAATTGTCATATTACTCCCGCCAGCCCGCAGCGCTGCCGTTCCCTTTGTCTTGAACACGGGTACCGGGCATAGATGCGGATCGTGAACATCGCCGCTCGGAATCTGCAAATCAAACACCATCAGGTACTTGCCGCCGCGTTCCTGAATCAGGTTCCAGATCGCATCAGGGTTGTGAATCAGCGGCACAACTTCGGGGCTAATCAGCCCGCCGATGTCCAGCACCGGACGCGGCGCGAAATAACCGACCGCCCCAATATCGTGAACCACCAGCAGGTCATCCGGCGGCAGATTGTCCTTGATCCACAGTGCCGCCGTGACCATCTCCTGATCGATGATCGTCACATCCTGTACATACGCTTGTAAGCCAAGCAGCACCGCAAACAGCGCAAATACCAGCGCCGCCGACCCGGCCAGCGACCGTACCACCACCCGCCCCAGCAGCGAACTCCGTGTGCGCCGAAGCAGCCAGCCCATTCCAACGACTCCGGCGATAATTGCCCCCGGCAGCGCAGGCATAACATAGCGCCCATGTTGAAACGCCAGCGGCAGCGTCGCCGCGTACAGCAGAATCAGCGCTGTGGGCCATACCAGCAGCAGCGCGCGCAAAATCGACTCGCGTTTGCGTGGCAGCAGCGCCCCAAAGGCGATCATGCCCGGAACCAGCAGCAGTTGACCACCTGCCGCCAGGGGCGTCAGCAAATCAACCACCCGCTGCAAATACCCCTGCGCCAGATAAAATACACCTTCAGCCCGTTTCGCCGCCGCCGTATTCGGCAGCAGGCCGCCCGTCACCCGCAGATTGAAAATCAGATACGGAGTCAGCACGATCCCAAAGCAGATGATCGCCGCCCCGCCCCAGATAATCAGAGTACGCCACGTCATATTCGGGCGCACGATCAACAGCGCCAGCCCGATCAATCCAGCCAGCAGCACGCCTTCCGGTCGCGTCAGCGTTGCCAGCCCCGCAATCACGCCGAACATCGCGCCGCGCAAAGCAATCTGTGTCACCGCCTTCGAGCGCGCTTCCAGTTCGCGCCAGCTCAGCCAGATCAGCGTCAGCGTCAGCAGGCAGAAGATCATCGTCTCCATACCCGACACCGCCGCCCACACCAGATGCCACGCCAGCACCAGCGCCAGTCCCGCCGCCAGCGGTAAATACTTTCGCCCCGGCGCGACCATTGCCGCCAGCCGTGCGCCAATCAGCCCGCTCAATGCCAGCGCCAGAATGCCCAGCCCATGTGTCCACAGGTGATACTCGATGTTCAGCTTATAGCCCGCCGACAGCACCACCGTGTACAGCGGCGACGTTGAGGCCGCGCTGTCAATGCCGGGGTAAAACGCCCATTGACCATACTCTGCCAGATTACGCCCGTAGGTCTGGTGAATCCAGCTATCGTCCAGCGGGAAATTACCCCCCGCCGCAGCGATATAGAGGAGTCCGATCAGCACGGCGGCAATCACAATGATCGCATCGCGCCGAAGATTAGCGTTGAATTGCATACACCCTCATACCTGACCCCGGTATCAGCTTCAGAAATGCCGGGGGGTTATCCAGAATCGATTGCAGTCCGGCGGGGATTGAATCCGCGCCGCCCATGATCACGACGTAATCAATATCGTATTGTCGCGCCACTTCCAGCAGCGTTTCCGGCGTGCCATTCGGCAAACTCGCGCCGCCCATACCCGTATAGTAATACAGTTGCGGCGGATCATCACTCAAGATACGCGCATCTGCTGGGAGTGCAGCGGGCAGTTCATCATAACCAGATGTATCGCCTATCGGTGACACCCGCCCAGCCATCCCAATAAACCAGCTTAGCCCAACCGCCAGCGCGACCAGTCCGCCCGAAAAGACCATTTTCGCTGTACGCGCATTCCAGCGCCGCCGACGCTTCGCCACCCACGCGATCACATCGTCCAGCCCGACCACACCCAGCGCCGCCCAGAACGGGATCAACGCCGCCGCCGAATGCAGCAGCCCACCCCGATAGCCGGGAAACGGAAACACGAACGTCATCGCCAGATGTACACCCACTGCATACAGCGCGAATGGCAGCAGAAACGGTTCGCGCCGTCGCCGCCATAAGCCGATCAGCATCAGCGGCGTCATCACGATCAGCCCCTCGACCGCCACGAACGTGCCAATGTTGTTGACCACAGCCTCCCGTCGCGAACTGATCAGCGTCCCCAGCCCATTTGCCAGCAGCGTCGCCGGACTCGAATTCGGCGGGTAGTTGAAAATGTCGTTGTATTCGCTGAACCAGATTGCCTGCGTGCCACCCAACGGCAGCGGCGACCCAATCGCCTGCCAATTCCGCGCGAAATACGGCAGCATCACCAAGACATAGCCAATCGCCAGCGCCGCCAACGCCACAACGACCTGCTGTAGGGGCGCACGGCGGTGCGCCCTCGCTTCCCCTCCACTGGTTTCTTGTAGGGGCGACACATGTGTCGTCCGTTCTTCTGGCGACTCATCTTCCTGTCGGGGCACAGCGTGCTGTGCCCTTGTTTCTCCCTCACCAGCTTCCCGTAGGGGCGAGGCGTGCCTCGCCCGTTCCTCTCGTGGCTCGCCGTCTTGTAGGGGCGCGCCGTCGTGCGCCCGTTCTTGATCTTCCGTAGGGGCAAACCTGTGTGTCTGCCCTTTCCATATCCCCATCCACCCGACCACCATCGCGCCGACGATCAGCAGCAGCACCCCATCCGCCCGCGTCAGATGCCCCAGCGCCGCCAGCGCCCCCACAATCCCCCACACGAACATCGTCCTTCGTAGGGGCGAGGCGTGCCTCGCCCGTTCTTCTCGTGGTGCACTGTTCTGTAGCGGCGCACGGCTGTGCGCCCTTTCCTTCTCCCCTCCCTGAAGTCGGGGAGGGGTCGGGGGTGGGGTCAAACGCCTAGCGCCCATCCCCATCACCACCAGACACAGCGACCCGACCAGCGCATACGGCGCAAACGTATCAATCTCGCCCCAGAATTTGGTGTAAAACCCGCTGAACAACGTCACCAGCCCCGCGACCCACGCATGGCGACTCGTACCACCCAATCGCCAGCCAAGCCAGTAGCCGATACAGGCCGTCGCCGCGAACATCAGCACAAATGGAAGCTGCGCGACCGTGTAATCCCCCGGCGCATTGAACAGACTCATGCTCAACCCGGCAATCACCGAGGTCAGCGGCATCCAGTACAGATGTGACGGCATCGGCAGATGATCGAGCGCGCCGATGTACGTCCACACGTAAGCATCGGTCAAGCCCTGTCCGCTCGCCATCCGAGTCGCCGCGTTCATGTGGTAATACACGTCGGTGTAACCCGGTGCGCCAATCAGCCGCACGATCCCGAACGCCACCACCAGCGCGATCACCGCAATCAACCCAAACCCGCGCCTATTCATTTTATAGGCTTCTCACAATTGGGATGATGAAATCCAGCGAGGTATTTGTTTTTCTCCCCTCCCTGAATTCGGGGAGGGGTCGGGGGTGGGGTCGATAATTCATGTCGTGACGACCGCCACTTGCCGCAGCCGTCGATACAGCGCCACGCACATGCCAATCAGAATCGCGGTGCGCGCTAGCACCAGCATGATAAACGGCAGCACCAGCGCCCCGCTGATCGTCCCGCCCGTGTCGCCCGTCCGTATGAACAGAAACGGATATTCCGCGAATGTCACCAGACTCAGCAGCACCACCGCCGTCACACCGTCGCGTGTCGGGAAGCACAGCAGCATCAGCGGCACAATCTGCGCCATCCACT
>DAOUCB010000033.1:0-16113 GCA_034432495.1 Anaerolineae bacterium
CAATGGAAGAGGCATAATATGAAAAGTAGGAATAAAGCCTTTTTGCTGGTGAGTAGCTTAACAATGATCTTGTTGATGACGTCGTTGTTTGCTTTTACAAGGGCCTTACCAATGTTATCTACAGCGGAAGCAAACACTAGTCATGGGAACCCCATCAATAATCGGAAGTCTGACGTGATTATGGGTGCGGATGTATCCATGCTCAAGCAGATTGAAGACAGTGGTGGGAAATTCTGTGACAACGGCGTCGAAAAAGATTGCCTTACCATTCTTAAAGATCACGGCGTCAATTGGATCAGGCTTCGTATCTGGAACGATCCGACCGATGCCAATGGCGCATATCTGGGCGGCGGAAACAACGATTTGGAAAAAACTGTTGAAATGGCGACCAGAGCAAAAGACATGGGCTTCAAACTCTTCCTCGATTTCCATTACAGCGATTGGTGGGCTGATCCTGGGCAGCAAAACATGCCAAAAGCATGGGTCGGACTGACTCCGGGCGATCTGCAAAAGGCTGTCTATGATTACACCGTCAGCGTCATGCAAACGCTCGTGGAAGCAGGGGCTATGCCCGACATGGTTCAGATAGGAAACGAAGTCAACGGAGGAATGCTTTGGCCTGCCGGGAAAACCTGGCGTGAGGGGTCCGAAATCATCGGTGGCTACGATGGTTTTGCCGACTTGTTGAAAATGGGTATTCAGGCCGTCCGCGATACCGACCCCAATAACAGTGATCCCCAAAAGAGAACTCGGATAGTCATCCATCTCGCCAATGGGGGAGATAATAAGCTTTATCGCACCATGTTCGACGCGTTAACGGAAAGAAATGTGGATTACGATGTCATCGGGCTGTCCTACTACAGCTACTGGCATGGAAGTCTGGATGATCTCAAAAGCAACATGAACGACATCAGCGAGCGCTACCACAAGGACGTTGTGATTGCCGAAACGGCTTACGCCGTGACGCTGAACGACAAAGACGGCTACGCCAACCTTTTTAGTGAGAGCGAACAGAATTTAGGTGGCTACAAAGCCACCGTACAAGGACAGGCAACCGCCATGCGTGATGTCATGGACGCGGTGGCACAGGTACCCAACGACCGAGGCTTGGGCATTTTCTACTGGGAACCTGATTGGATCGCGGTCGAAGGAGCAGGCTGGAAAACTGGGGAGGGGGATGCTTGGGAAAATCAGGCGATGTTTAGCTTTAAGGGCGAAGCACTTCCATCAATCGACGTTTTTAATCTCGTGAAAGCGAGCAGTGGAAGTGTGGACGTTCCGGCAGTCGTCTCTCGGACTTATCCTTCGGAAATTACACTTTCATTGGGAGAAACTCCATCTCTTCCAGCGACGGTCAAAGCAGCCTTCAGCGATGATTCAATCCGCGATGTTCCGGTAACCTGGGAAGCGCTCGATCCATCCGCATTCGCGCAAGCCGGAGAAGTTGCGCTGCATGGAACCGTGAACGGAACGGACTTGACGGCGACAGCCAGTATTACCGTCTCCGGCGAGAAGAACTACGTTGTGAACCCAGGATTTGAAACCGGCCAACTCGCTCCCTGGAGCATTGATGGCGATTCAGATGCGGTCGACATAAGCAAGGAAGCAGCCAATATCCATGCGGGTTCCAATGCCCTCCATTATTGGAAGGGGGAGCCGTTTGCTTTTACGCTGTCTCAAACCGTGACGGATCTTCCTGACGGCGTTTATACCTTGAGCGCATGGCTTCAGGGCGGCGGCGGCGAAAGCACCTTGCAGTTGTTTGCCAGCGATTATGGCGGAGAACCCCTGACCGCTCAGAGTGTGAACACGGGTTGGCTGGCATGGAACACGCCGACGATTCTAAATTTCACCATCGTGGGAGGGAAGTGTACGCTCGGTCTCAAGGTCGTGTCGCCCGGCGGAAGCTGGGCATTTCTGGACGACGTCTCGCTTGTAAAAGTTGAATAATTGCACAGGACAGGGGACTACATTGTGCATTGTGGCTCATGAGTTCCGTGCCCTCATGAGCCACAATCGACTCAGACTTTACCCGTTGCCGACGATTCGTGAATCCACACACGCATTTCGCCGGGTGCGCGATTTGCCCAGAAACAGTATGGGATTGCCTTCAATGCGAATGGCGTTTGCACAATGTCCTGAATCGACTCCGGTTGATATAAGTCATTGCCCCACTGCGTCTCATCGATCCGCAGAGCGTCACCACGAATCGTCCCGACGCCTCCGAACAGGCCAGCATCGAATTCGTAGCGGAGCGGAGCATCACGGGGCAGGGCGATGTTCGCCAACTCTGCGCCGTTATCGACTTCCTCCACACAGTAGACCACTGGCCCGCGCTGAAGCGCCACACAGTGGGCATCCTGACGAACATGCGGATTCGCTATCATGCGCTCAATCGGCATTTCCAGCGTCAGAGTGATGCTGTCGCCGGTTTGCCACTCGCGCTCAATCACCGCGTAACCACCTTCAATGGTTGGCGAAATCGCCGCTCCGTTTACTTTCAGGAGATAACTCTGACACCAGTTCGGAATCCGTAACGCCAGTTTAAAGTGTGTCGGCTCTGTCAGCGTCACCCTGATGCCAATCTCGCCGTCCCAGGGATACTGGGTTTGCTGATCAATCTCGACTCGATTACCACCCACTAGCACCTGCGTGCGATTCTGGTTGTAAAGGTGAACGTAGACTCGTTCAGACGTTGTTGAATAGAAATAGCTGCCCAGTGACGCCATCATCCGCGTCAGATTCGACGGGCAGCAGGCGACCTCGAACCACTCTGAGCGCCGATAGTAGGTGCCCACCGACATCGGATCGAGCCGGGGGTAGGGCGTCGTGTTCGGGTACGATGTCAGCGGATTCGCCTGAAAGAAGTGCGTTCCCTCATACGACACGCCGCTCACGACGTCGTTGTACAGCGCCCGCTCAATTACGTCGAAGTAGCGGCTGTCGGGGTCAAGCGTAAACATGCGTTGCCCCCAGAAGATCAGCGCAATCGAGGCGCAGGTCTCGCCGTAGGTCGTTTCATTCGGCAGATTGTAAGCGAACGTGAAGCCTTCAATCGTGTGCTGTGAGCCAATCCCGCCCGTGATGTACATCTGGTGCTGCGTCAGGTCATCCCACAGACGCCGCGCGACTTGCAGCAGTTCACTGTCGTTCGTCTCGCGTGCGATGTCGGTCACGGCGGCGTACAGGTAGCAGGCGCGGACAGAATGCCCATGCACCGACTCCTGTTCGCGGATCGGTTCCTCTGCCTGGCTGTAGCGATAATCTCGCGCCCAGTACGTGCGCGGATCTTCGCCGCGTTCTCGTGCCTCGATGTCATAGTAATGTGGCTGCTGCCCGCGTTCATCGACGAAGTATTTCGACAGCGTGAGATAGCGCTGATCCCCGGTTTCATGGAACAGCCTGACCAATGCCAATTCCAGTTCGGGATGACCGGGATAGCCGTGCTTTTGACCTTCACTGGGACCAAAAATCAAGTCGATATGATCGGCATAGTGGCACAGAACGTCGAGCAGCTTTTGCTTCCCCGTCACCTGCGCGTAGGTGATCGCCGCTTCGATCAGATGCCCCGCGCAGTACAATTCATGCTGGTCGCGGAGATTGCGCCAGCGCTTGTCCGGCTCGACCGCGATGAAGTGGCTGTTGGCATAGCCGTCGGCAAGCTGTGCCTTTGCAATCAGATCAACGACTTCGTCGACCTGTCGCTCGAATTCGGCGTTCGGGTGGGTCGCCAGACTGAAGCCGACCGATTCGATCCACTTGGCGGTATCCGAGTCCCAGAAAATGTGCGGTTCGTGCGGCTGCCCCGGCTTCCAGTCAATTTTCCAGGCATCGAGCCGCCCGGTGATTTTCGTCTGATGATAGACCGCCGGGATCGTCCGTTCGCGGTTTGTCGCCAGTCGTTCACCCCAGAATCCACCGTTAATTTTGACCGCGTGCCAGGGAATATGTTTGGGCTGCTGTGCCTCGATTTTCAAGAATGAATCCTCCCAATGTCGTCCATAAAATCTGCATGGCTGCCTGTTTTGTGAAAGCGCTTTCATGGTAGCGTGAGACAGACCTCACCCTGATGCTGCGCCTTTTTTCCTGATTTCGCCTTCAGAATCTTTACATTCGCGTAGATTCTCGTGCATTCCAACGAAATAAGTTGACTCTTGGATAAAGTTGCGCTATTTTTTGTAAAAGCGCTTTTACAATACTACGAATTGACAATGAGTTCAACTATTTTTGATGTCGCCAAACGAGCCAACGTATCCATCGGAACGGTCTCGCGCGTTCTCAATAACCGGGATCGCGTGAGTGCCGAGACCCGCGAACGGGTTTTGGTGGCAATCCGCGAACTGGATTTTCACAGCAACGCCTTCGCGCAAGGACTTGCCAGCCAGCAGACCGATACCATTGGCCTCGTCATTCCTCAGGTCAACGATCCCTTTTATTTTGGCATTGTGCGCGGCATCGAAGACACCGTGACTGCTGCGGGTTACAGCCTGCTCATCGCCAGCCAGCCCAATCACACCACTGAAAATCACTATATGCGCCTCTTGCGACGTGGGCACGTCGATGCCCTGATTTTGACGGCAATTGACGTTTCACCCGCTGAGCTTCAGGAGATGACGAAAAACGGGCTGCCCGTCATTCTGGTTCAGCAGGATGCGGGCCAGCACGTCTCGGCGGTTCAGGTAGACAATTACAGCGGTGCCTGCGTGATGGTAGAACATCTTCTCGGTCATGGCTACCAGCGCATCGCCTACATCACTGGCACTGACCACACGCCCGACAACAAGGAGCGTCTGCGTGCCATCCGCAACACCCTTGCAGCGCATAACCTGACTCTGCCTAAAGAACTGATCGTTCGTGGCGATTATCTGCGCGGCAGCGGGGGAGAGGCAATGCGGCAAATTCTCGATCTGCCCGAACGCCCTGACGCTGTATTTGCCGGAAACGATCAGATGGCTGCCGACGCCATCGTCGCAGCTCAGGAACGCGGTTTGAAAGTCCCGGAAGACATTGCCGTCGTCGGTTTCGACGATGTTCCTCTCGCCAGCTACGTTTCGCCAGCGCTCACCACCGTGCATCAGCCGATTTACGAACAGGGCGTCTATGCAGCACGGACGGCGCTCGACATGCTTAAGTCCGGTGGCGCGAACCAGCCGCTGACTCTGCCGCGCATCATTCTACCGACCACGCTGGTGATTCGCCGTTCCTGTGGTTGCAGTCCGTAACGGCGATCCCCGGCAGGATGTTGAGTTCGACTATTGAAGGAGGCGTTACACCCACAAACTGAATGCTAATCCATCAAATTAAGCCGTATTTACAAATAGACAAGGAGCAACATAATGTTTACCGTTTTCCGATCAAACGTGCTTCGCGCTTCTGCGCTGGCGCTTCTGCTCACCGCGCTCGTGATTTTCCCCGCCGCTGCGCAGGATACCACTATGGCGGATACTTTGCGTGTCACCGCTGTTTCCGGCGCGATGCAGGACACGATGAAAGAGATCATTGCGGCCTACGAACAGGCCAACCCCGGTGTGACTGTCACGCTCGAAGTTGAACCGGACAGCGGTACATTCGAGGCGCTGATCGCCGCTGGCAATCAGCCCGATCTGATCATCACCTCCTTTGGCCCTGAACTCGGATCGCTCGCTGCTGCTGATGCTGCCGTCCCGCTCGAAGATTTGCCCGGTGCCGCCGATTTGCTCGGTCGCATTGAATCGCGCGCCCTGCAAAACCTCTACGGGCATACCTACTACATTCCGGTCGGCGCAGACGTCACCCTGATGATTTACAATAAGCAGTTGTTCACCGAAGCCGGCCTCGATCCTGAAAAACCGCCGCAAACATGGGACGAATTCCTGACCGACGCCGCCGCGATTCAGGCGCTGCCCGCTCGTGAGAACGGCGATAAGGTCTACGGCACCGTTCTCTGGAACGATGCTCTCCAATGGGGTGGTTGGTACTGGAACATGCTCCAGCCGATTTACCTCAACGCCAATCAGGACCAGTGTCAGCTTCTGAACACGCTTGGCACGGACATTATTTTTGACCGCGATCAATGCAAGCTGGCTGATTTCTTCACATTTATGCAAAAAGCGCAGCAGTACGCGCCTCCAACGATGGAAAAGGCTTTCTTCAGCCGTGACATTGGTATGTGGCTGCAATATGGCTATTCATGGGAGCCAAATCTTCAGGAAGCCGACGGTACGCCAATGGTCATCGGCGAGGATGTCGGGGTTGCGCCTGTTCCCGTGCCAGCAGAAGGTGATCAGAGCTATACCACTTTCGGCGGTCGCGCTGGCATGATCCTCAAGACCTCGCCGGAACATGAAGCCCGCGCCTGGGATTTCCTTCAGTTCTTGATGCAGGACGATAATAACCTGACTTTCCTCAAGGAACTGGGCTATCTGCCTGTCCTCACCTCGCTCCAGAGCGATGCCTACTTCCAGGATCCGGCACGCAAGCCTTTCATTGACCTGCTGCAAAACGGCGTCGTGCCGGAACAGTACGCCACTGCCGAGAAAGCCGCCGTTGCACTTCAGGGTGTTTATCAGAACGTCGTCGTCGATGGCTCGGTCCCGTTGGCCGATGCGGTCACGGATGCGGCTCAGGCCGCCCGCGACGCCCTCAAAGCCTCCAGTTAGAGAGGCTCATCTTCTGGCGGCGCAAACTCTGCGCCGCCAGAGTCGAATCAGTATTTGGCTGAAAATTGGATCGAAGGCCAACGAGAAAATAATCATTATGGCTGCTGCGACAAGCATTCAGGCGGGCATCGACAAGCCGACACGCGGCTCACGACTTCGACATCAAATGCGCCGCTATTGGTGGGGCTACCTGTTTATTGCTCCCTGGGTGATCATTTACCTGATCTTCGGTATTTATCCGCTCGTGCTGTCTTTTTTTCTGACCTATTTCAACTATTCCTTTGTCAATCCCGGCGCACAGGCGTTTGTTGGTCTCGGCAATTGGATTCACGGCGTGTCTGACCCCTTGTTCTGGAAAGGGCTTTCGAACATTTTCGTCAACCAGACGATTTTCATTCTGCTCAAGAATTGCCTCGGTCTGCTGATTGCCGCGCTGCTTTTTCGCGTTCGCTTTGGTGGACGCTTCTTTCGAACCGTTTACTTTCTACCCGTCCTCACCTCGACTGTCGTCCTGATGACGATTGGCGACAAACTCACCAGCCCCGATGGGCCAATCCAGCACATTCTACTCACCAGCGGCATCCTCAGCAAACCCGTTTTCTGGAAAGCCGATACCAGCCTGCCGATGATCGTCATCGCCCTCATCAATACATGGAAGTGGTTCGGCATCAGCGTCATCATTTTGCTGGCAGGTATGTACGGCATCGATCAGCGTATGTTTGAGGCGGCGC
The DNA here is from genome assembly GCA_034432495.1 of Anaerolineae bacterium. Lineage (GTDB taxonomy): Bacteria > Chloroflexota > Anaerolineae > Aggregatilineales > Phototrophicaceae > Flexifilum. Next base: position 7,370 of record DAOUCB010000033.1, read on the forward strand.
AGGTCGATGGCGCGAGCGGCTGGAAGCTGTTTCGCCATATTACGCTGCCCAGCCTGCGACCGCAGTTGTTCTTTTTGCTGGTCGTCGATGTCATCAACGGCTTGCAGATGTTTGGCGAAGTCTACAGCCTCGGTTTCGACGTCTACGGCGGCGTCAACCATCAGGCCATTACGCCTGTGCTCTACCTCTATGCCGCCGCCTTCGACCGCTCAAATATGGGCTATGCCTCGACGTTGGGCTTGCTGCTGGCGCTGCTGATCGCGGTTGTGACGATCTTCCAGTTCCGCTTTGTCCCGGCGAATGGTGATTGAGAGGCTCAAATAATATGACTGTCTCTGCCCGCAAATTCCCGTTCACCTCCATCGTTGCTTACGCTGTGCTGCTGCTCGGCGCTGCCGCCGTGATTTACCCGTTTCTGGTCATGCTCATGAACTCCTTTAAGCCGGGTAACGAACTGCTCAATTCGTCAGATTTATTCCCGCGCACCTTCACCCTCACGGGATATTCGGGTGTTTTTGAACAGCTTGATGTCGTGCGCTTGTTCCGCAACTCGCTCTTTCTGGCCGTGCCGATCACCGTCCTGAACACGCTTCTGAGCGCGCTGGCGGGCTACGCTTTCGCCAAAGTTCCCTTTCCAGGACGGACGCAGGTTTTTGGCTTCATGCTCGCGACCATGATGATCCCGACGGTACTCTTTCTCATCCCAACCTATGTTTTGGTCTACAACCTCGGCTGGGTGGGGCAGTTCCAGTCGCTCATCATTCCCTCTGCCGTTTCGGTCTTCAATATCTTCCTCTGTCGTCAGTTTATGAGTGGCATTCCCGACGAGTTGATCGAAGCAGCGCGCATGGATGGCGCTGGCGAGCTAACCATTTTCCTGCAAATCATCCTGCCGCTGGCGCGCCCTGCATTGGCGACCGTCGCCATCCTGACGTTTATGGGCAGTTGGAACGACTTTTTCGGCCCGCTGCTCTATCTGAATCAGCCCCAGAACTGGACACTTCAGTTAGGCTTACTCCAGTTCAAGGGTGCGGTTCCCGGTCAGAATGCCCAGCAAATCTGGGCACTCACGACGTTGATCACGCTCCCGCTGATCATCATCTACTTCTTTTTGCAGGAACAGTTTGTCAAAGCCTTCGCCAACGTTTCGCTGAGCAAATGACGATGGCTGTCAATCTTGCGCCTTCCACGCCTCAGGTTGCTCCTGCTGTCGGCTCAGCGCGCCGCGCGATTGCTGTCATTGCGGGGCTGCTCGTCGTGCTTGTGCTTTCCTACGCACTGGCCTGGTTCAGCGCCTACCGGCTGTCGCAGGGCTATCTGCTCGACGCTGATGCGAGTTACGACAAGGGCGATTACCTCAACGCACTCACTGGCTACAAGGAATACGATCAGGCGCAAAAGCGCTACATTGATCGTGGTGGATACATGGATGTTGAGCATATCTGGGCGGATCAATATGCGCTGCCCGTTCCCCCGGATGTGGTTCGAGCGCGCCAACGCATTGACGAAATCGTTAATCAGCGCCTGACGATTGACGATGCTGAATCATTCGTTCAGGCCAACATCGGGCGCTCGAATCCCTACCTCGCCCTCATCTATCTGCGCCTCGGCGAACTCTATGAGGCCGACGGTCGCATCGATGACGCCAAAGACATCTATTCGTCGTATGCCGATCTTTTCCCCAACGAAATCGACCTAAACGCACGCGCTCAACAGAATCTTCAGCGGCTTGAATCTTCATCCTAGAGGCAAAAATGGCTCAGTTGCAAAATGAGTATGGCTATTTCACTGATGACGGCAAGGAATACGTCATCACGCGCGCGGACACGCCCATGCCCTGGATTAATGTCATTTCCAATGGCGATTACGGCTTCACCATCTCGCAGGCAGGCAGCGGCTATAGCTGGCGCACTCACGCTAGTCTGAATCGCATCACGCGTTGGGAACAGGACTTGATCCGCGACGAATGGGGTAAATATCTCTATCTGCGCGACGCCGATACGGGTGAATTCTGTTCGCCGACCTTTCAGCCTTGCGGCGCAGGGCTTGAAAATTATCAGGTGCGGCATGGCATGGGCTACACTGTGGTTTCGAGCAATCAATCTGCTATCGCCAGCGAAATGACCTGCTTCGCGCCGCTCGACGCCCCATGCGAAATCTGGCTCCTGCGCTTGACCAATCACAACGATAAGCCGCGCCGCTTGCAGGTATTCAGCTATTTCGAGTGGCTGCTCGGCGCTGCTCCTGACTGGCATCGCGAGTTCCACCGTACCTTCATCGAAACAGAGTACGTCGCCGATCAGGGTACACTGCTGGCGCGCAAAGTGCTCTGGGAACTTCCCGTCGAGAGCAAAACACACTGGAATCGCTCGTGGGATTACGTTGCTTTTCACACCGCCTCGCAGACTCCGGCGGGCTTTGATGGCGACAAGCGTGATTTCCTTGGTCGGCATGGACATCTGACCAGTCCGCAGGCACTTGTCAGCGGGCAGTCGAGCGGGCGTGTCGGGCGCTGGAGTGATGCGATTGGCAGTTTGCAGGTTGCGCTTACGCTCCAGTCGGGTGAGACGCAGGAAATTGCCTTCACGCTTGGCGCAGCCGAAAACCGCGCTGAAGCGCTTGCCATCAGTGCGCGTTTTCAGGTGCTGCCCACAGTCCACGCCGCGCTCGACGCTGCCAAGGATTACTGGCAGGATTTGGTCGGACGGCTGATTGTTGTCACGCCGGATCCAGCCCTGAATGTTCTGGCGAATGGCTGGCTTGCCTATCAGACCATCAGTGGGCGCTTATTTGGGCGCACCGCCTACTACCAAATGGGCGGTGCATATGGCTTCCGTGATCAGCTTCAGGATAGTCTCGTCTGGCTTCAGGTCGGGCATCCCGAAAAGACGTTGGAACAGATTCAGCTTCACGCCCGCCATCAGTATCAGGAAGGGATTGTACTGCACTGGTGGCATCCATTGGCTGAAACCGGGCTGCGCTCCGACTACAGCGACGATCTACTCTGGTTGCCGTTCGTAACCCTCCATTATCTGCGTGAAACTGGGGACTTCGCCTGTCTTGATCGGGACATTCCTTTTTACGACAGCGGCTCAGCCTCGCTTCGCGATCACTGCCTGCGCGCTTTTGAGGTTGTGCTGGGTCGCCGCAGTGATCGCGGCCTGCCACTCATTCTCAAAGGCGATTGGAATGACGGTCTCAACGCTGTCGGGGCGGAAGGACGTGGAGAAAGCGTCTGGATGGCACATTTTCTCCATTATTTACTCTGCGCCTGGGCCGAACTTCCGCACAGCGATCCGCGCCTCACGGATCGCTTCCGTCGCGAAGCCGATTCACTTCGCGAAGCGGTAAATCGTGAAGCCTGGGACGGCGCATGGTACTGGCGTGCTACCACCGACGCCGGGGCGCTTATCGGCTCTCACAAGTCACTGGAGGGGCAGATTTTCCTCAATGCGCAAACCTGGGCGGTGCTCGGCGCGACCGCAGACGGGGAGCGCGGTCGTGTGGCGCTGGCCTCCGCCCGTAAATACCTTTATGCGGATTTCGGTCCCTTGCTCCTCTTTCCCGCCTATTCCCACCCTGACCCGAGTATCGGTTATCTCACGCGCTATGCCCCCGGCGCGCGCGAAAATGGCGGCGTCTACTGCCACGCAGCCTGCTGGGCGGTGCTGGCAGAACGCAAAGTGAACGGGGTCGAGGCAGCTTATCAACTCTGGCGCAGCTTCTGTCCGCCCGTGCGCGCTGCCAACCCCGATCAGTACACAGCCGAACCTTACGTCATGCCCGGGAATGTTGCCGGGCCGCAGGCGATAATCCCCGGTCAGGCGGGCTGGACGTGGTATACCGGTTCCGGTGGCTGGTATTTGCGCGTCTTGCTGGAAGGCGTCCTCGGTATTGAAGCCCGGCTCGACGGACTTTACGTGAATGCCGCGCTCCCCGACGACTGGGGTTACTTCCGCTTGCGCCGCATTTATCGTGGAGCGGTCTACGACATCACCGTGCGACGAGCGGAAGCAAATGAAGCTCCGTCTCGTCAGGTGAATGGAGAAGACTGGCAGGGCGATTGTTTGCCCATCGGGGAAGTAGGTTCAGTTCAGGATGTGGAATTCATCCTTTGAGCAATCCGTCTGCCAGCGGTCGTCAGGGCTTATCTACGATTTCTGCGAGATATGCTAAGACCGAACAGGCTTTTCCCGCATGGGATACTCAAACTTGTAGCGGCCTGCGCCCAGAGTCAATTCTACACAATCGCGTATCTGCTCTCCCTCGGTTAACCGCTGCTCGTTGAGCATGATTTCGCCCAATTGTGCATCAGGCAGCACGACTCTGGCTTGTGCATTGAACGGGATGCAAATTTCGAGGGTAAGCTGTCCTGCTTCGTCGATGCGCCAACCACTTTCGTAACATCCGGCTGCCGAGCGATAGCGTGCTCGCGCCCACGCCATCGACTTGTCTGGCTTTGGCGCGATACGGGCGTGGTGGAAGCCCGCTATTCCATCTTCGCCGTCAGTCGGATTCAGCCCGCACATATCGCGGTACATCCATTCAACGATAGAGCCATAGGCGTAGTGATTGAGCGAATTCATGCCCGTCGAACTGATTGAGCCATCGGGGTTAATCGAGTTCCAGCGCTCCCAGATGGTTGTCGCGCCGAGGTTGATGGCGTACAACCATGACGGGAAATCCTCGTTCAGCAGCAGTTTGTAGGCGAGGTCATTCGCCCCGATATTCGACAGCACCCGGCACAAATACGGGGATCCAACAAAGCCCGTCCGCAGATGCGTTTTGTCTTCCTGAAGTCGCGCGATGAAGTCCCGTTGTACACGCTCGCGAAAAGCCTCTGGTACCAGATCCATGAACAGAGCCAGCACATAGCCCGTCTGTGTAGGAATCGCCAGCCGTCCCGTTGCGGTGAAGTATTCCTCCTGAATGGCTGACCTAACTTCTTCGGAGAGACTTTCATAGGCATCAGCAGTTTCTGTTTTGCCTAAAACTGCTGCCGCCTTTGCCACCAGCCGCGCCGAATAACAATAAAAGGCCGAGGCGATATAGTCGAGCGGCGTACCGCCCTTGCGCGATGTTGGATCGGACGCATCTAGCGCCAGCCAGTCGCCAAAGTGTTCTCCTGCGCTCCACAGCCGCCTGCCGCCCGTAGCGTCATCGACCCGTTTGATATAGTCCACCCAGCCACGCATACTCTCGAATTGCGCCTCCAGAATGGCGGCATCACCGTAGAATTCGTAGACATTCCAGGGAACAATCGTCGCGGCGTCGCCCCATGCGCTGGAGCCGCCCTTATCGAGGTTGGCCTTCGGCACAATATAGGGAACCATCCCGCCCGATTTCGCCTGCTCTTTGCCAAGATCGTAGGCGTATTTCGACAGAAAGGCATCGACATCCATATTGAAGCAGGCCGTCCCGGAGAAAACCTGTATGTCGCCCGTCCATCCCAACCGCTCATCGCGCTGCGGGCAGTCGGTTGGAATGTCGAGAAAGTTCCCTTTCTGGCTCCACATCGCATTCTTGAAAAGCTGGTTGACCTTCGCGTTCGAGGTCTCAATTTCGCCGATGATGTCCATCTCTGAATAAACGACGCAGCCCGTGAAATCGTCAATCTTGAGATCGCCAACCCATCCCGTGACTTTAACATATCGAAACCCGAAAAAGGTGAAGTACGGTTCGACTACCGCATTATTTCCATCGGCGATATAGACGTATTCGGCTTTAGCCGTTCTCAGGTTGTCTCGGAAGAAATTTCCATCCTGCAATACCTCGCCAAACTGTAAATAAAGCTGGCTTCCTGCTGGTGCGTTTGTTCTGAATCGCACCCAACCCGTCATATTCTGGCCCATGTCGAGCACCGTTTCACCCGCAGGGGTGTGCAGTACAGCCAGCGGCTTGATCTGCTCGATGATTCCAACTGGCAGCGATCTTCTGGCTTCCAAACGGCTCATGTCGATTTCAAACGGTTTCACGGCGAAGCTGCCGCTCGGCGAAGGAATAGCCTTCCCAATGCGAGAGTCGTAGGTTTCGCCGTCGAAGATACTGCTCTCGATCACCGGAGAGGGCTGCGCTTTCCAGTCAGCGTCTGTGCCGATGACGATCTCGTCGCCGTTTTCCAGCGTGATATGGATTTCACAGATCAGCGCAAAGCAATCCCCGTAGAAATTCACAGCACCGCCGTTCGCGCCGTAACGGCCCTTGTACCAGCCATTGCCCAACATAACAGATACTAAATTCGAACCAGTTGTAAGCTGATTAGTGATGTCAAACGTTTGGTACTGAATCCATTGGTCGTAGGCATTGCAGTAAGGCGTAAGGTATTCCGCTCCCACCTTTTGCCCATTCAACTCAAAATGGTACAGTCCCAGTCCGCAGATGTAAGCGCGTGCTGCCACCGCTTGTGCAGGCAGATCAAAATATCGGTACAAATTCGGGTGTGTCAGGTTCTCTTCCCAGTCCGGCGTAATCCATATTGCCTGCCAGCTTTCACCGAGCTTCGCCGTTTCGAACCAGGCTGTTTCGCTCTCAGCATGTTCACGTTCACCCCACACCCTGACCTTCCAGAAATAACGGGTGCGCGGCTGGAGCAAGAGCTGCACTCGATAAGCCACATTGTCGATGCCAGCGCCATCCACCTTGCCGCTGTCGAAGACAATCTGCCTGAAGTCGGGGTCATGGCTGATGACGACTTGCGCGGCAGTTTGTATCGTATCGTCAGTATCTTCAACCATCCACGACAGGGTAGGCTGGTCGATGGCGAATCCCAGCGGATTGACGATATGGTTGGTTTTCAGATGGCTTATTTTCACGATAGACCTCGTTACTGCGCTTGATCATCCTAAACAGTTTTTTGCTTTTGTTCTGCGTTTGCGATCGTCAGAGGTTGGCGCTCCAATCAACAACCGCTTCGCGCTGGATAGCTTTTACCCAAAATCGGCGAACTACTTGACGTACCTCAAAACTCGTCTTATAGTGAATTCACACGTGTCAATTGACACGTGTGAAAGTATATATCACAAAGACTTTTTATGAAACGACCTACTCAAAAAGATGTTGCGCGCTTAGCAGGGGTTTCTCGTTCGACCGTATCCTATGTGTTGAACGATCAGACTCACCTGAAAATTCCGATTTCGCCTGACACGCGCGAGCGCGTGATGCAGGCCATTGCCGAACTCGGCTACGAACCGGATGCGCAGGCGCAATCGCTCATTCGCGGCAAAACCAACATCGTTGGCGTCATCATCCCCGTCATCGACAATCCCTACTTCTGGCAAATGTATTCCGGCATTTCCGACGCGTTGCAGGAAGCAGGTTACAACCTGCATCTGTCCCGTCATCCGCTCGATGCGCAGCAGGAAACCAACACCATCCGCGAATTGACTCGTTATCGCGTCGATGGCTTCATCTTGCTGGCAGCCGTCAAATATTTGCTCCCTCGGCTGATTGACGATCTTCGGCAGGCAGGCCAGCCGATTGTCGAAATTACCGCCACGAAAGCCGAATTCGATCACGTCATCCATGATTATTCCAGCGGGACACGCGCCCTGATGGCGCATCTGATTGAACTCGGACACCAGCGGATCGGCTTCATCTACGGTGTCGCGCAGGAAGTCCAGGGCTTTGACCGCCTGACGACCTATCGTCAGATGCTTCAGGACTCTGGCCTGTCTGCGGATGGCGCTTTCGAGGCACATTGCAGTGACAGGATGGATGACGCTTATCGGGCTGCCTATAGCTTGCTGAGCCGCCCCGACCGCCCGACCGCGCTGCTGGTGATTAACGACATGCTCGCCTTTGCCGTCATGCGCGCCGCCGCAGACCTGGGGCTGTCGATCCCCGGCGATTTGTCAGTTGCCGGGTTCGACGACATACCGTTTTCTAGCTACATGATTCCGCGCTTGACAACGGTTTCGGGCAAAGCGGAAGAAAGTGGTCGCGCTGCGGTTCAACTCCTGCTCCAGCGAATCGCCGAACCCGATCTTCCGCAGCAGGTGACGGTTGCGAAGGTACAGCTAATAGTTCGCGAGTCAACGGGGCCAGTTCCCTAATCGTGGACAAGGTTTGGTCTCACAATCACGTCGAGCTTCGCGAAGCTGTGATAGGGCAAACAAATAATTGCGGTTTCTAAAGAATGAAGGGTGAGTCGCTTCGCTGATCCTGAGCAAATGGGGACAATCCCGGACGGTCTTACTAAAGGCGTTTGGATGCAGACAAAAGCGAAATTACTACAACGCGAGACGAAGCAATCTTCTTTGAAGTCCTATATGCTCCGGTTTTTCAAGCGCAACGCCGTCGCGTATATGTTTCTCACGCCCTGGCTCGTGGGCTTCCTTGTGCTGACGCTTTACCCGATGCTCTATTCGCTCTTGCTCAGCTTCACCAATTATGATTTCACCAAACCCGATTCGACTCAGTGGATCGGGCTTGCGAATTATATGAAAATGTTCGGCTCGGTCTTCGGCTTGTCCCAGTTCACCGCCTCGACGGGCGAAGTCATGCGCGTCGATCCGTACTACATGAAGTCCTTGTCCGTAACACTGACCTATGTGTTCGTGTCTGTGCCCCTGAAATTGATCTTCGCGCTCGCGATGGCGATGCTCTTGAACCAAAAACTGCGGGGCGTGCGCTTCTACCGCTCTGTCTACTATATCCCCACGCTGCTTGGCGGATCCGTCGCCATCGCTGTGCTCTGGCGCAAGCTGTTCGAGAAAGACGGCCTGGTCAACGGTGTACTGGGAGGT
>DAOUCB010000034.1:0-86254 GCA_034432495.1 Anaerolineae bacterium
TTCCTCAGAGCATGACTATATAAAACAATGTTACGTTCAGTTTCTCTCCCCATATTCGAGCGCAACGCAAAGAAAAGCGCCGTTTTCGCCCCTCGCCCCGCTTGCGTAATGCGAACTTGTTCGCGCGAGAGGGGTCGGGGGCGAGGGGTGTAATAAAACTTTAAACGGTAATCCTCTCAGTCCTCAGTCCTTCTTTTTTTCCTATGTTATAAAATGCCCAAAAGGGCTTGCGGGCTAATTATGATACTTTGCCCATTTTTATCTTCATGTTAACCTCTACACTCAAGTACGTACGGATTGTCACTCTATTCATGGGGGTTGAGAATATATGTCTAGAAAATTCGCATTTGTTTTGCTGCTCGTCGTCCTCGTCGCCGTCGTGGCGGTTTCGCCGCTCGCCGCGCAGGATGATCAATTCGTCTTTGGCATGATCCTGGTCGGGCCAAAAAATGATGGTGGCTGGAGTCAGGCGCATTACGAAGCAGGACAGTATGCTGAAGCCCAAACAGGCGCGAAAATGCTCGTCTTCGAAAGCCTGAATTCGGCGGATCATCCTGAAACGACCCTCTATGATGTCGTCTCCGAAATGACCAGCGAAGGCGCGAAGCTGATCATCACCACCTCCGACGACTTCACCGAAGATACGCCCGTTGTCGCCAAAGACTTCCCGGATGTGACTTTCGTCAATATGACGGGCAGCAATGTCCTCAATGGGGATGCCCCTGCCAACCTGAGCAATTACGATGCTCAGTTGGAATGGACAGAAGCCATTAACGGCTGCGCGGCTGCGCTCACGACCAAGACGGGTCAAATCGGTTATCTTGGCCCGCTGATCAACAACGAAACCCGCCGCCTTGCCGACGCGGCCTACCTCGGTGCAAAGTACTGCTATGAGAAATATGCTGGTGGCGATCCTGCCGCGTTGAAGTTCACCGTCACCTGGATCGGCTTCTGGTTCAACATTCCCGGCGTCACCCTCGACCCAACCGAAGAAACCAACACCTTCTACGACAACGGCGCGGACGTGGTGATTGCGGCAATTGATACGCCCGAAGCCGTGAATGTCGCCTCCCTGCGCGTCAAGGAAGGCAAGCAGGCCGTCGCCAGCGCCTACGATTATCGTGGGGCTTGCGATGCCGCCGCGCCGGAAGTCTGCCTCGGCGTTCCCTATTACAACTGGGGGCCGTACTACACCCGCCTGATCAATGGCGTCAAGGACGGTTCGTGGAAGCAGTCATGGGAATGGCAAGCGCCTGACTTCACCGACATCAACAACATTGACACCTCCTCGACGGGCTACATCCGGGGACAGGCACTGAGCGCAGAAAATTCGGCCACCCTCGACAAGTTCATTGCCGAAATGGCTGCCTTCGGCACAGACCCCGCCAACAAGGATCGCATTTTCCTGTGGGAAGGCCCGCTCAATTACCAGGACGGCACGGAATTCCTGGCAAAAGACACCTTCGCCGAACCGCTGCAAATCTGGAAGATGCCTCAGTTGCTTGAAGGCATGACTGGTGCCAGCACAACGGCATCGTAATTCGCTATAATCTCCGCGTGCTTTGGGTGCAGGGCAAACGCTCTGCACCCGTTCTTCTGATAGTTTGAGAGAAACCCACCATGATCAATGACCCGGTGCTGTTGAACGAATGGTTTGTCGTTGCCCGCAGCGAAGACATTCCCGCAGGCAAACCGTTCGCTGCCCGCCTGCTCGACGAAGATATTGTTGTCTGGCGTATCGGCGATCAAATCATGGCGTGGCAGGATCTGTGTATCCATCGGGGCACGAAACTCTCACTGGGCAAAATCGAGAACGACACCCTGACCTGCCCCTATCACGGCTGGGTCTACAACGTCGAAGGCAAGTGCGTCAAAATTCCCGCCCACCCAGAGCAAATCCCGCCGATTCGCGCCCGTGTCAAGCCCTATCGCGCCCTTGAGCGCTATGGTTGGGTCTGGGTTTCGCTTGGCGAGCCGACTCACGAAATCCCCGTCTACAAAGAGTGGGACGACCCCACCTATCGCAAAATCTACGCCGGGCCGTATCGCTTCAAGGCCGCTGCGCCCCGCGTCCTCGAAAACTTCCTCGACGTCGCGCATTTCCCCTTCGTCCATGAAGGCTATCTCGGCGATCCCTATCACACTGAGATCAGTGACTACGAAGCCGTCGTCGATGAGAACGGCATTACTTCGGACAACATCCGCGTCTGGCAGCCCAATCCCGATGGCACAGGCGTCGGCAAGGATGTCGCCTACACCTATCGCGTCCTGCGCCCCTTGATCGCCTACTTCGCCAAAAAAGCCGATCAGGTCTTCTCGATTTACTTCGCCGTCACGCCCATCTCCGAATTTGAAACGGCGGGCTGGATGTGGATGAGCATGAATTACGGCTACGACATTCCCGAAGAACAGCTCCGCGAATTTCAGGATGTCGTGTCCAGTCAGGACATCCCGATTGTCGAATCGCAGCGCCCCGAACGCCTGCCGCTCGATTTGCAGACCGAACTGCATCTGCGCAGCGACCGCACCGCCATCGCCTACCGCCGCTGGCTCAAGGAACTCGGCCTCACCATCGGCACCGCTTAGGGTCTGTGATGAACGTCTGCATCTGACGTCGCCCATTTTCGATGCTGGCGCGATGAAAAGACCCTCACTGCCGTCAGAAAGCAGCAAGGGTCTTGAGCAGGGAACGTTTTATCGGATCTGCGACTGATAGGTATTGTTGGATTTGGCGATCTCTTGAATCTGATTGTCCGCATCCACTTTGATGGTGATGTTGTAAAACTGCGCGACCCCATTGACGAGCGGCTTCTGCGGCAGTGTGAACGTAACGAAACCCGTGTCTGACTCTCCGGGAGCCAGCGTCCTGGTGAAGCCCGCACTGTTACACGTTCCGTCAATGCAAATCTGAATAAAAGCGGGCGGAGCGCTGGCATCGCCCCGATTGAGAACGCTGAAACCGATTGCCACCGTGTCATTACCGTTGGGGCGGTTCAACTGCGTGATGGTCACTTCAAGGTCAGACAGCGCGTCCGAAGGCGGTTGGTTGTTATTGCCGTTATCGCCGTTATCGCCGTTGTTGTTGTCTTCAGGTTGCTGCGGCGGTGGGTTGTTCTGCGGCGCTTGCGTGGGGATAGCGGTTGGCGCGAGCGGCGCGTTGGCAGGAGCCGAGGCGAACGGCACGCCTGAACAGTCGCCGCCCTGGCGCGTGACCGATGCGGAAACCCAACCGACCAGCCCATTAAGGTTGATCTCGAACCAGGCGAAGCCACCGGTGTTGTTCTGCCCGATGACAGGTGCAGCCGTTCCCAAGGGGAGCGACCCAATAATCAGGTAACCGGTGCCGGGGCCGCTGCGGACATTGACCGATCCACCCGCCGTCGAGACAACCGTACAGGTGGCTGCCTGCGGGATGACCGTTGGCGTGGCGCTGGGCGCTCCAACAGGTGCGCCGGACGGCACGCTTTCCGGGGAAATCAGTTCCCCCGCGCACGTTCCCAGGCAGATGGAGAAGGCGGTGTTGCCGAGGGTGCTGCCCGCGCGCACTTCGACGCGATAGTGTCGGTCGGTTGCCAGCAGACGGTACGCTACCCCGCCGAAGCTGGCATCGCTGCTCGCAAGCGTTTTGCCCGCGCCATCATCGAACAGGCTGATCAGCACGCCCGCGCCGGAGGTCTGGCTGAGTACGCTCAGCGTCAGGCTGGGTTCAGCGGCGCTGGTACTGAAGCGATACACACGCAGAGGCACACTGCTGCCTACGACAGTGGAAATCGGCTGGTTGCGCGTCAGATCGACGCCTGGGGGCGGCACGCCTTGCTGGAGCGAGAGCACGAACTGCCCGGTCGTGCTGTTTTCGCCCTGAATGGCGATGGTGTAGACGCCGGGGGTCGTGAAGCTGACCGTGCTGGTAAGCGTAATCGCACCGGAAACATTGCCCTGATCGAGGATGGCAGCGCCGTCAGGATTGTAGACCTGGAAGCGTGGAATCAACCCGCCGGAGAGAGACAGCACCTGGATGGTAACCGTCTCGCCGCCGAAGCTGGTTACGGCGTACTGTGCGCCCAGGGCCTCTGCTGACAGCGTGCCGACAGCGTTCTCGCCAATGGCGATGGGTATCGGCTCACCCTGAGCGAACGTAATACTCATGCCCGTCAGTACGAGCAGAAATAGGCAAATCAACCCAAGTGATCGGCGAAAACTGACGCTGTAAATTCTCATGCCATGTCTCCCGCATTCAATCATCACGCTGATATAGGTTTATTCGTTGGATCAGGTGGGGCATATTTCTCATTGATTATATATGAGGGTGGAACATGAGTAGCACATGGAAACAAAATTTGCCGTTCATCTGCATGATATTGATTCTGCTGGTCTGGCAGGCGCTCCAATAGCCCCACTCACGCCAGCATATGTGTCCGTTAGCTGTCGATCTGGCGCAATTGTACAGGTATTTCTCGCGTGCTGCGGCAGATTTGAGGGAAGAATGTCACGTACTCGCCGGATAGCTTACGTTACATCACCCTTATTGCACGTTGAATCGATCCGGCAGCTTGATCCCCGCACGCTCAGCAATCGCCGCCGCATGTCGTTTCGCCTCCGCGAACACCTCCGCCTCATTGACCGTCAGCATCTCGCGTTCCCACATCAGCCACTTCCCATCGACCATCACACTCTCGACATTGTGTGCCTGCATCGCGTTGATCAGGTTGGCGGCGGTGTCGTGTAAGGGAAGCATGTTTGCAGAATTCGGGTTAATTACGGCTAAGTCCGCCTTCTTGCCCACCTCCAGCGACCCAATCTGGTCGTCCCACAGCATCGCCTTCGCCGCGCAATTCGTTGCCATTGTCAGCACCGTTTCGGCGGGCATGGTCGTCGGATTGAGCAATCTTCCCTTGTGAATCAGCGTTGTCAGCCACATATCGTCAATCAGCGTCATGCGATTGTTGCAGGGCGCGCCATCTGTCCCTATGCTGACGCATATCCCGGCGTCGAGCATTTCCGGGATATGCGCGAAACCCAAAACCCGCATCGCCGCCGCCGGGTTATGCGACACTTTCACGTCATGATCGGCGAACATCTGGATTTCCGCGTCGGTCATCCAGACGGTATGTACCGCCAGCAGATTCGCTCCCAGCGCCCCCAGCCGATTCAGGTGCGTGACCGTCGTCGCCCCGCGATCTTCGCGCGCGAACTCAACTTCCTCGCGGATTTCAGCAACGTGCATTTGAATCCCCGTCTGATACTTGTCCGCCAACGCCTTCGTCCGCGTGATCAGCGCGTCCGAGTTATTGAAAATCGTGCGCAGGTTGAACCAGACACGAATCCGGTCGTTCGCCATGTGGTGATATTTCTCATACAACGCAACCTGCGCGTCGAGCGCCTGCTCGGTCGTTTCCTGCCAGCGTTGCGGTAAGCCGATGCCCGTGTCCATCGTCGAACGCGACAAATTCGCCCGCAAACCGAGTTCTGTCACCGCCCGCGCCATCCCTGAAACGTGCTGTCCGCCCGCCTCACCAAAGCAGGTCACACCGCTGCGAATCTGCTCGATCCCGCACAGCAGCGAACTCACATAGCTGTCCTCTTCGGTCAGGTTGCTCTCGTAAGGCCAGATGCGTTCGCGCAGCCACACCAGCAGATTCACGTCGTCGGCGATACCCCGCCCCAACTGCTGCGAGGTATGGACGTGCGTGTTGATCAGGCCGGGAATCACGATTCGCCCGCGCAGATCGATCCGCTCCACGTCCGGCGTCACTGACGCCAGCAAATTGGCGCTCTTGCCGACTTCGACAACCCGATCATCTTCGATCAGGACAGCACCGTCAGCAAATTCGCGCCGTCCAGCGTCCATCGTGATCAGGTGCGCATTCAGCAGCAGTTGTTGTGTCACAAATAAGTCCAATCTCCAGAGATTCGACCGCTAGCCTAATTTTTGTCTCCCCTTTCCCCGCTTGCGTGGGAGAGGGGGCGGGAGTGAGGGGTTGCCCCTACAGCCGATATGTTTGTTTCGCCAGATCATACGCGAAGGCTTTAGCCATCTCATGCGCGTCGTCCATGTCGATGAACTGGCGTGCGACCTGCCCCGCCAGCCAATCGGCGCTGGCACGCCGCCACAAATCATGCCGCGCCGGGATCGACGGGTACGCGCGCGTGTCATCGTTGAAGCCTGCTGTGTTATAGATGCCCGCCGTCTCGACCACGTTATCGAAGAAGCGCTGCATTCCGTTGAAACTGTCGAAGAACCACCAGGGTGGCCCCAACCGCAGCGCAGGGTAATGTCCCGCCAGCGGCGCGAGTTCGCGGCTGTAGGTGGTCTCGTCCAGGTTGAACAGCACAATCGTCACATCAGCGCGATTGCCGAATTCGTCCAGCAGCGGCTTGAGATTGCGCGTGAATTCGCTGGCGATCGGGATATCCGCGCCCATATTGCGTCCGAAATTCTGATAAATTGTCGGGTTGTGATCGCGCACGCTGCCAACGTGAAGCTGCATCACCAGCCCATCTTCGCTGCTCATGCGTGCCATCTCGATCAGCATATGTCCGGTGAAGCGCTGCGCATCCTCGGCATTGATTTCACCGCGCAGCGCTCGCCGCAGAATCGCGTCCGCCTGATTCGGGCTGAGCACTTCTGTGTAAGCCTTTTGCGCGGCATGGTCAGTCGCCTTCGCGCCCATCGACTTGAAAAACGCGCGGCGCTGCTGAAGCGCGGCAATGAAATTCTGATAACTGCCCACATCGATGCCAGAGACTTCGCTCAGTATGTCAATATTTTCGCGCCAGCCGTCCATATCCATGTTGATGACGGCGTCCGGTCGAAACGTCGGAATTACACGCCCTTTCCAGCCGGAGTCGCGAATTGCCTCATGATATTGCAGCGAATCAGTGGCGGCATCCGTCGTCGCCAGCACCTCGATCTTGAAGCGTTCGAACAGGGCGCGTGGGCGAAATTCCGGCTGATTGAGCTTCTCGGAAATCGCGTCGTAGATCGCCTGCGCGTTCGCGCCATCGATCTTGGCCTCGATGCCGAACACATCGCGCAGTTCGTCGCGCAGCCAAATGCCCGTCGGTGTCCCGCGAAACAGATACCAGTGGTCGCAGACGGTCTGCCAGATTTTACGATGATCGCGCTCGACTTCGCCTTTGTCGAGGCGTGGGATGCCCAGTGACTCCAGCGAAATCCCCTGCGCATACAGCATCCGAAAGATATAGTGGTCGGGAATGATTAGCAGATCGACGGGCGTTCCGAACTGATAATTAGGGTCCGCCAGCAGACGTGGATCAACGTGACCATGCGGGCAAATCAGCGGCAGGTCTTTGACACCCACGTACAGGTCGCGGGCAATCGTCGCCGTCTCCGATGCAAAATAGCGATCTTCAAGCGCAGCCATCATAGCACTTTTTCCGGCAGCACAAACAGGTCATCGACGCGGATCATCTGCCCGGTGCGGATCGACTCGTTGGCGGCAATTCCGGTCAAAATCGAGGCTGCGCCATCAATGTGCGAAGCCGCCCGTTTATAGGGATCATCCGGCGCATTGGGCGAAAAAATCTGCTCCAGCATCACCGGGTCAGCCCCACCATGATCGCCGTCACCTTCGGGGATTTCCGCCTCGTAGGGTGTACCGAACATGGGGTACACGCGCAGTTCCGCGCCCTTGAACGTCCCGGTGCTGCCCACGCCCGCCTGGTCGCCCAGCAGATGATTGACGTTCTCGCTCACGTCCAGTTCGACCCGCCCTTTCGTCCCGGTGATGGCGATATGTAGCCCTTCCCAGGGCGAATAAGCGATCAGGCAGTAGGACATAATCACGCCATTGCGATACGACGCGGTGACAGCCATCGTGTCCTCGCTGGTGATTGGTTCGCCAAACACGTTGCGGTCACGGATGTAGCCTGATTCGGCTTCTGCTTCCAGATACAGACCGCGAAAAACCGCTTTCTCGTCCAGAAACAGCGCGAATGGATCGTTTTTCGCTTCCGGCACGCCCGTATAGCGCGTGTACGAATAATGTTCGCCCCGTGCTTCGGCATTTTCTTTGCCGTAGAAGGCGGTTTTTCCCATTGCGAATACGTTCTGCGGGTACGAATCGATCCACCAGTTGACCAGATCGAAGTGATGGGTCGATTTATGCACCAGTAGTCCACCGTTATTCTGCTTTTCGCGATGCCAGCGCCGGAAATAATCCGCGCCGTGACTGGTATCGAGCATCCACGAGAAATCGACCGCCAGCGGCTTGCCAATCACGCCCTTGACGATTTGATCACGCAGCGCGGTATAAGCGGGCGCATAGCGATAGTTAAACGTCACCCGCAGCGAACGCCCCGTCCGTTCGACCGCTGCATAAATCGCACGCAGCTTTTCCGCATCGATGGTCATCGGCTTTTCGGTGATCACGTCGCAGCCCAGTTCCATCGCCCGAATGATGTAAATGTGATGGGTGCTGTCCATCGTCGTGACAATCACCGCGTCAGGCTTCGTTTCGGCGATCATCCTGTCAAAATCGCTGGCGAGATAGGTCGGCACTTTGTCTCCGACCGCTGCTTCAATCTGCTGGTTGTACCAGTCCATCCGCACCTGGCTCAGGTCGCACAACGCGACCAACTGCGCGAAGTCGCGAAAACGCTTCGTAATCGCCCCCACATACATCCCGGCGCGCGACCCCGTTCCCACCAGCGCGTAACGTTTCTGGGACATCGTTTCCCCTTTCCCTTTTCAAAATCCTGCCAAAACAGTGTTTACTTACAGATTGAAATGAACTTTAACGCGCTTTGAATCTTTTTCCGCCAGTTCCATGCCTTGCACAAAATCGCTGAGCGGAAGCTGATGCGAAATCAGCGGCTCGACCTGGATCGCTCCACTCTGAATCAGCGTAATCGCCTGCGGAAACGTCCGGTTCACCGCGAAACTGCCGATGATCTGCAAATCGCGTCGGAAAACTTCGTAAGCTGGAAACTTGACGTAGGTTCCAACTGGCGTGACGCCAAACACCCACACTTTGCCGCGCGCCTTCACATGCGTGAATGTGCCTTCCAGCACGCCGGGAATCCCGGTTGCGTCCGCAACAATGTCAAAACCGTCCGGTTCCAGAGACTTGAGCAGCGCCGCCTGTTTCGCGTCCGCTACCACCGTTTCCGTTGCCCCCAGGCGTTCCGCCAGGTCCAGCCGCCAGGGGACGACATCGGTCACGACGACGCGCGCCGCGCCCGCCTGCCTGAGTGCCTGCGCGACCAGCACACCCATCGGCCCTGCACCAAATACCAGCGCGCTGTCGCCCGCCTGCACATCGACCCGCTTGATGCCCCAGACCACACAGGCCAGCGGCTCGATCAGTGCGGCTGCGGAGTAGGACAAATCGCCAATCGCGAAAACGTTGCCTTCCGGCGCGACCACATATTCGGCGAAACCGCCGCTACGCGTCACGCCAATCGCCTGAAGATTCTTGCATTGATTTGGTTCGTTGCGTTGGCAGCTTGAACATCGGTTACAGGGGATGTTCGGGTCAGCCGTGACGCGATCCCCCACTTTGAAGTTGCGCACGTTTGCGCCGACTGCGGCCACTTCGCCGCTGAACTCGTGTCCGGGAATTAGTGGATAAACCGCCTCGTATTCCCCTTTGAAAATGTGCAAATCCGTCCCGCAAATCCCCGCCGCGCGCACTTTGATGAGCACATCGTCTGCACCCACAACTGGCTCCGCCGTGCTGATGACGCTTGCGCGCAGCGGTTGTTCGATTTGAGCTGCTTGCATCGCTTTACCTCCTACATTCCCTTACCAGGCACAGTAACCACCATCAATGATGATGTCGCTTCCGGTCATGAAATCCGAGGCTTCCGAAGCCAGATAGACCGCCGCCCCCGTGAGATCGGTCACTTCCGCCATGCGCTTAATCGGCGTGAAGCCCATCCAGGTTGGCAGCACTTTCTGGCCTTCGGGCGTTTGCAGCAAATCCTCGACCAACTGCGTTCGCGTGTAGCCGGGGCTGATGCTGTTGACCAGCACGCCGCGCGCTGCCCATTCCGCCGCGAGGCTGCGCGTCAGGTGCAGCACCGCCGCTTTCGAAGCGTTATAATGCGACTGGTTCTGAGGCGTATTCGAGATATGTGCCGACATCGACGCCGTGTTGATGATCTTGCCGTAGCCCGCTGCCAGCATGACCCGCGCCTCGGCCTGTGCGCACAGGAACACCCCTTTCAGGTTGATGTTCATCATGCGATCCCAGTCGGCTTCTGGCATCGTTTCAGCCTCAATCCACTGACCAATACCCGCGTTGTTAATGCCAATCGTCAGCTTGCCCCATTTTTGCAAAATCGTATCGACCATCGCCTGCACCTGATCGGCTTTGGTCACATCGACCTTGATCGCGATAGCATCAACATTTTTGGCTTGCAGTTCAGCGACGACTGCGCTGGCGGTGTCGAGCGATATATCCGCAATCGCGACCGCTGCACCAGCCTCGCCGAGCGCATGGGCGTAAGCGCGCCCGATACCCTGCCCGCCGCCTGTCACCACCGCGACACGCCCGTCCAACCGAAAACGGTCGAGAATTGGTTTCACACTCAATACTGGATCATTTGCCATGCGGATTTTCCTTCAAACTATTTCCAAAGAAACTGAGTTTAGCCAAAAGCGGCGAAATCGGCACTAGAACCGCAGCGTAAATCGGCATACGCCAGAACATTGCGGTGCCCATCTCTGTACAGTAATATCGTGATTCTCACAATATATCCCTTCGCCAGAGCAGACGCTCGGCGTTCTACAAAATTGAAGGATTCTATCGATGGCGTCATGGGAAATCACCTTAGACGATACGCTGGCGCTGGCGCTCGGTTCAGGGGTGCTGGGAACTGGCGGCGGCGGCAATACCTATGTCGGGCGCGTCTGGCTGGAACGCGAACTGCGGCTGTCTGGGAAAACCATTCCCATTATTGACGCCGATTCACTGGCGGACGATGCGCTTACCGTCGGCCTGGGCGGCATGGGTGCGCCGACCGTGAACGTCGAAAAAATTGACGCACGCTACGCCTACAGCGCGACGGTACAGGCTCTCGAAAGTCATCTTCGTCAAAAGACGGACGCTCTGGTGATTGACGAGATTGGCGGCTCGAACGCGCTCATCCCGCTGGTCGCAGGATTGCAGCTTGGCCTGCCGGTCGTTGATGGCGACGGCATGGGGCGTGCCTTCCCCGAATTGCAGATGGACAATTTTGTCATTCTGGGGATGCCCAGCAGCCCGTTCGCGCTTGGCGACGTGCATGGCAATACGGTCATCTTCGACCCTATCGACACCGCAATACGCGCCGAGCAATATGCCCGCATCCTGACGATTCAAATGGGCGGCAGCGCTGCGCTCGCACTCCCCATCTTGAGCGGTGCGCAGGTCAAACGGGGCATTATTCGTGGAACGCTCTCCTTGATTCGTCAGTTGGGTCATACACTGCTGGAAGCGCGCCGCCTTCATAATCAGGAAGCGGCTGAAGCGGTGGCAGCGTTGGCACATGGACGGGTACTCTTTCGCGGCAAAATCATCGATGTGCGCCGCGAAACCATCCAGGGCTTTGCGCGTGGTCATCTCCACCTGACCGCCTTCGGCGACTCGAATGACCGAATGGAAATCGTCTTTCAGAACGAGAATCTGGTCGCGTGGCACAACGGTGAGATCGTCTGCGTTGTGCCAGATTTGATCAGCATCCTCAGCCTGGACGACGGCGAACCAATTGGCACCGAAATGCTGCGCTACGGGCTGCGTGTCGCCGTGCTAGGGATGCCCGCCCCGCGTGAAATGAAAACTGCTGCTGCCTTGCACGTCGTTGGCCCGGCGGCGTTTGGCTATGATGTACCGTTCACGCCGCTGCCAGGAGATTTACTGTAGGGTGCAGCAATACGCTGCACCCTGTTTCTGACTGTCTAGGCAAACTGAAGGGTTGCGACCGAGTGCGGCGGCAGTTCGAGCCGCCACTGACCGACCCCATCCGCCCCCACATTGAGCACCGCCAGTTTGACCTGATCGGGCTGCTGCGCGCTGTTGACGGCACGCGGGTTGTCCGCAGCGAGAAGCTGTGCGGAACGGACGCTGCGCGTATTCGCCGCGCTTAGGCGAACTGCTGCGGATTGATCATAGTGGCGATTGGTCACGGTGAGCGTTGTGCCATCCGCATTTAGCGAAGCCGTTGCGCTGATAGCGCTGGTCTCGCTTCCCGGCAGCGCTGCTCCCTGCGTCACCTCGACTGGAAGTGCCGTCGCGCCGAGATGAGCGCTGTGCAATTGCAAGGCGTAATAGGTTGGCGTCAGCCACATGGCAGCGCCATCGGTCATGACGGGCGCGTGCAGCACATTGACAATTTGCGCCAGATTCGCCAGCGTCAGCACATTACACTGGTGATGGAAACCTTCCAGCGCAATTGCAACGGCAACCGCATCACGCATGGTTCCGGCCTGCTCATAGGTAATCGGCTCACGGTAGCCTTCGTGATCCGGTCCCCAGGGACGCGCCTCTGGATGCCAAACGCCCCATTCGTCGAGCGCGATGCCGACTTTGTGCGTGCTTGTGCCAAGCGCATCCTGAATATATCCAGCAGTACGACTGACGAATTCCTCGGTCGCGTCGGCTTCTGCCAGCAGGTCATAGTACTGCTGTTCGCTGAAATCAAGCTCCGGCCCGCCGTGAATCCAGTAGCGGTGAATCGAGAAGTGATCCATCAGTTCGAGATGGCGAGGGTTGGCGTTGGTCTTCAGGAATTGCAGATTCCACTCGTCTTCCTGCCCGCAGGCGACCAACTGCGCTTTCGGCTCGACGTGGCGCAGCATCGTCGCGTAGCGGCGGTACTCGCGCGCATAACTTTCAGCGTCGTAGTTGCCACCGCAGCCCCAGTTTTCGTTGCCGACGCCCCACAGCGTCACGTCGAATGGCTCGCGCGACCCGTTAGCGCTGCGTTCGCGCATCAGCGTGGTGTTGACCGCCGTATTGCAGTATTCAACCCAATCGCACAATTCCTGTGCCGAACCGCTGCCCATGTTCCCAGCCAGATAAGGCTCCGCACCAAGCAACCGGCACAGTGCCATAAATTCGTGCGTGCCGAGACTGTTGTCGTCTTCTACCTGAAGGCCACATGACAGCCCTAACCGCGTCGGGCGCTGCGCGCCAATGCCATCGCGCCAGTGATAGTGATCAGCGTAGCAGCCACCGGGCCAGCGCAGCAGCGGCACTGGCATCGCCTTGAGCGCATCGACCACGTCTTTACGGAAGCCGCCGTAAGTCGGTATATCGGTATGCTGATTACCAATCCACAAGCCATCGTAGCAGCAGCGGCCTAAATGCTCTGCGAAATGCCCATAGAGGCGGGGCGAAATCGTGCCAATTGGCTGGTCAGTGCGTAAAGTAAGCGTTGTTTCAATCATGGGATATTTGAACTCTCAATTCAAAGGTGTTTAACCAGGTGCAGCCGATTATAGTGAACGGTCACAACTCTTTCAATCAGCCCACACGAACCACCATAATGAGGTCAAGAAGGCGACGAAACGAATTCGTATAGGCGAACTGGCTCTGCGGTACCGTAACGAATCGTGCCGTGTACAGACGAACTTAAGATGATTGCAGTACTTCGAAATATTTTGTGAATAATATTATGAAGTTACAAAAGTCGCAGTATAGTAAAAAGGTTGCTAACGACTAAATGTCGCAAGGAATGACCCAAATGTCGTACAGCGTTGTCATGATCGCCCTGGGACTTGCGGCCATCCTCTCCGGCCTTCTGGCTGAACGCGCCTGGCGGGGACGCGCAACTGCACGCGGCGTCGCGATTTCGATGACCATCATGATGCTGGTGATGGT
Organism: Anaerolineae bacterium; assembly: GCA_034432495.1. GTDB lineage: Bacteria > Chloroflexota > Anaerolineae > Aggregatilineales > Phototrophicaceae > Flexifilum. The sequence goes on from DAOUCB010000034.1 coordinate 13,827, forward strand.
TTTCTGGATCGCGCTGTATATGTTAGAGATTGCGGGCGCGACGAACACGGTCAAAGAATTTGCAGACCGCGCTAAGTTTCTGGGAATCGTTGCCGGCCCCGTCGCCTGGTTCGTCTTCGCGATGCAGTATAACGGGCGCACAATCTGGGCGACCCCAAAGCGTCTGCTGCTGCTGAGCATCATCCCCATCATCACCACTATCCTGATCTGGACAAACGACGCCCATCACCTGATGTGGCAAAGTTTCTCGATTGTCCAGAACGGCGAACTCCGTCTGGCGGCTACTCCCCCGGCAGCCTGGTTCTGGATTCATTCAGTCTATTCCTATCTGCTTGTCCTCAGCAGCACCTTCATCCTGTTTCGGCAGTTCATCCGCGCTCCAAGCGTTTACCGCCGCCAGTTGATTGCTGTTCTGGTTGCAATCGGTGTTCCCACAGTCGCCAACATCATTACGCTGACTGGCAACCTTCCTGTCGATCTAACGCCATTCGCCTTCGTGATTACCGGACTGGCCTTCACCTGGGGCTTGCTGCGCTATCGATTCCTCGACTTAGCCCCTGTCGCGCGCAACACCGTCATCGACAGTATGACCGACGGCATGATCATCGTCGATTTACAGGAGCGCATCGTTGACCTGAACCCGGCAGCGCAAAAAATCGTCGGTCGGCCTGCCGGAGAGATTATCGGTCAGCCCATTACCACTGCGCTGCGCATCTTTTCGGAACAGCCTGAACTGATTGAGCGCTATCGCCAGGAAATGTCTGCCCAGGCTGAATTGAGTCTGAACCGGAATAACGTGGAACGTGTCCTTGATGTACGCGTCTCGCCCGTACACGATGAACGCGGTCACCTGAGCGGGCGCGTCGTCGTCTTCCGCGACATCACCGAACGTAAACACGCCGAACAGAAGATTCGGTCGCAGAATGACGCGCTGGTACAGGCCAACGAAGAACTTGCCCTCGCTCGAAAACAAGCGGAACAAGCTACTCGCCTTAAGAGCGAATTTCTAGCGACCATGTCGCACGAACTGCGCACGCCTTTGAACGCGATCATCGGCTACACTGAAATTCAGCTTGCCGGAATGACGGGCGAACTGAACCCGGAACAGCATGATTATCAGGAGCGTGTGCTGGCAAATGCTGAACATTTGCTCGGGCTGATCAACGACGTGCTCGATCTGTCGAAAATTGAGGCCGGGCGAATGGAACTGCTCGAAAAATCCTTTAATCTGCGTGTCTGGCTCGACGACATCATCGCGGAAAACCGGATTCTCGCCGAAGAAAAGGGTCTGGAATTCAACGTCGAACTTGACCAGCAGTTGCCGCCGACGCTGGTCGGCGACTCGGCACGGCTCAAGCAGGTGATCATCAACCTGCTCTCGAACGCCATCAAGTTTACCGATACGGGCAGTGTGAACATCGACATCTCCCGCAACGACCCCGACACCTGGAAAATCGTCGTCAGTGATAGCGGTGTCGGCATCCCGGTTCATGCTCAGGAAACCATTTTCGAGGAGTTTCGGCAGGTCGATGGCACCACGCGTCGTCAGCACGGAGGAACCGGATTAGGGCTGGCAATTGTGCGCAAACTCGTCCTGATGATGGGCGGCAGCATCCGCCTGAAGAGCGAAGTTGATAAAGGCAGCACATTCACCGTGATCGTTCCCCTGGTGCGTGACGTTGAGTCCGTCCCAGTCGCGTGAGAACGATAGAGGAAACTATGACTGATCAAAGAATTATGCAGGCGATCCGTAATCTCGCCGTGTGCGATGTTTCAAGCTGGTATGTATTAATTGTGGATGACGAACCCGACAACCGTTCGATTGCCAGCAAAGTTCTCACCTACAGCGGCGCGAAAGTCTACACCGCCGCCAATGGCATCGAAGGACTGGCGGTGCTCGAGCAGTTCATCCCATCGTTCATTCTGCTTGACCTTTCGATGCCGCTGATGGATGGTTGGGAGATGTGCCGCAAAGTGCGCGCCAACCCCAAAACCCAACATATCCCCATCATCGCGCTGACCGCCCACGCTATGATCGGCGACCGCGAGCGCGTGCTCGAATCGGGCTTTGACGGCTATATTGCCAAACCTTTCCGCCTGAGCAGCTTTATGTCCGAAATTCTGCGCTGCTTCCGTGAACTGACGCGCGCCCAAACCTAGCGAATTTTGATGGAGCAGCCTCTCTCGTGAGAAACGACACCTGGCAGATTATCGTTGTCGAGGACGAATTTGACAGCGCCCGGATGGTCTCGAAAATTCTGACCTATCACGGCATCGAAGTATTCCACGTGCACGATGGAAACGAATGTCTCGACATGCTGGAATCGTTCGAGCCAACCCTGATTGTGACCGATTTGGCGATGCCGGGACTGGATGGCTGGCAAACGCTGAGCGCAATCCGTTCCAACCCGCAAACCGCGCACATCCCCGTCGTGGCGATCACGGCCTATTACTCCGTCGATGTGGCGGAAGAAGCCCTCAACGCAGGCTTTGATGCCTATTACGCCAAGCCGCTCGACCCCCGCTCGTTTGTACAAGACTTATCGAAAATCGTCGCGATGTAGCAGCAGTGGGGCATAAGCGCTTGTGCCCCAGCAGCATCCCCGCCCCGCTGAACAGCGAATTTATCCAGTAAAAGATCGTCTACTTTTACCCAGAATCCGCGTGCCGGATTGCTTGCGCCTCGCTCGCTCTATCGTTAAACTTCTGCACGAAACCATGAGGCAGATCATGAGCGAACAACCCCATTTGCTGGATGTCAGCCAGGTGACGAAGACATTTCGCGGGCTGCACGCCCTCGAAGACGTGAGCCTGTACGTCGCGCCGGGCGAAACCCTGGGCGTGATTGGGCCGAATGGCGCAGGCAAAACCACCCTTTTCAACTGCCTGACAGGCTTCTTCGCGCCAACGTCGGGGAAAATCGTCTTTCAGGGACGCGACATTACCGGCCTGAAGATGCCCGCCGTCACCCGATTGGGCATAGCGCGCACCTTCCAGAATATCAAACTCTTTGGGGCACTCTCGGTGCTCGATAACGTGCGCACAGCGCAGCAGCTTCGGGTTCGCTTCGGCGTCGCGGAATTTCTGCTGGGCACAGCCTCGTTCCGAAACAAGGAACAACAGCTTACCGATCAGGCGATGGCGCACCTCGAACTGTTCGGCTTGGCAGATGTGGCGGATCGTCAGGCGGGCAATCTCGCCTATGGGATGCAGCGCCGCCTCGAAATTGCGCGTGCGCTGGCGACCTCGCCCAAACTGCTGCTGCTCGACGAACCCGCCGCTGGGATGAACCACAGCGAAACCGATGCCCTGCACCAGATGATTCTCGAAGTCAAACGGCGCTTCGCTGTGAGCATCGTGCTGGTCGAGCACGATATGCGCCTCGTGATGAATATGTGCGACCGCATCACCGTCCTGAATTACGGACGCGTGCTCGCCGCCGACACTCCGGAAGCGATTCGCCGCAACCCGCAGGTGATTGAATCCTACTTAGGGAAGGCGCGCAGCCGGACTGTCGCTTCCTGACAACCGAAATACAGAGGATACGCTCGGTGCTGCAAATCGACGCGATTGATGTTTACTATGGCAAAATCCAGACGCTCAAGTCCGTCTCGCTGACCGTCAACGACGGCGAACTGGTCACGCTGATCGGTTCCAACGGCGCGGGCAAATCGACCACCCTTAAGACAATCTCCGGCCTGCTGCGCCCGAAAACGGGCAGCATTACCTACAATGGACAGCGCATCGACCAGATCGCGCCGCACGAAATCGTCAGCCTCGGCGTCGTCCACTGTCCTGAAGGCCGCCGCCTGTTTGGACACCTGACCGTCGCGGAAAATATCCGTCTCGGTGCAGCCACACGGCATGATCGTGCCGAAATCGAGCGCGCGCGCCAGCAAGTCTATGAAATATTCCCCCGACTGGCGGAACGCAGCGGGCAATCTGCCAGCACGCTTTCAGGCGGCGAACAGCAAATGCTCGCGATTGGACGCGCGTTAATGGCGCAGCCCAAACTCCTGCTGCTCGATGAACCGTCGCTGGGATTAGCTCCTTTGCTAGTCGAGTCAGTGTTTGATACAATCCGCAGGATTAAGGCGCAGGGCGTTACCATTCTGCTGGTCGAGCAGAATGCGTGGCAGGCTCTGGAAATCGCCGACCGGGGCTACGTCATGGAGACCGGCAAAATCATTCTGGCAGACACCGCTTCTGCATTACTGACAAATCCACAGGTTGAACAGGCGTATCTCGGAGGAGAGATATGAGTCTTCCGCTATACACGCTTCAGCAGATTATCAACGCGCTCAGCATTGGCAGCCTCTACGCGCTGATGGCGGTTGGGCTGGCGATGGTCTTCGGCATTCTGCGCCTGATCAATTTCGCGCATGGCGACATGATGATGGTCGCCGCTTATATCGCTGCCTTCGCGCTAATCGCCAAAATCCCGCTGCCGATTGCGCTGCTGATGATGGTCGTCGGCACAATCCTCGTTGCAGTGTTGATGGAACGCATCGCCTACCGCCCGATTCGGACTGCGCCGCCCGTCGCCGCCCTGCTGACCTCGTTCGCCGTTGGTCAAATCCTCCAGAACAGCGCGCTGCTGGTTTCGCGTGTTGCCCAGCAGCCCGTACAAATTGCTTTTCCGTCAATTGATTTCCTGCGCGGCGTGATCACGGTTGGCGCGCTGACCATCCCCAAAGTCAATGTGGTCAGTCTTGTGTTGGGAATTGTTCTGCTGATCCTGCTGAGCGTGTTCGTCACACGGACAACGCTCGGCCTCTCGATGCGCGCCGCCGCCGAAGACATTCAGGCCGCGCAGTTGATGGGCATCAACACCAACCGCGTGATTGTCACCGCCTTTGCGATTGGTGCGTTTCTGGCAAGCGTCGCCGGACTGTTGTTCGCCGTGCAATCCGGCACCATCAATCCAGACATGGGTTTTTCGCCTGTGCTGAAAGCGTTCATCGCTGCCGTGATTGGCGGCTTTGGCAGCATCAGCGGCGCGGTGGTCGGGGGCTTTGCCCTCGGCCTGATTGAAGTCGTGCTGACGGCGATTCCCGGCCTGGGTGATATTCTGCCCGCCGCGACGACCGCTCCCGGCGTGATCCAGTTCTTCAAGACCTATCTGCCCTCGTCGCTGACGAGCTACCGTGACGCCTTTGTCTTCATTATCCTGATTCTGCTGCTGCTGGTACGCCCCGGTGGCATCCTCGGCACCGCCGATGACGGGTCGCGCTGATGAACTCGAAAGCGCAGCGTAACGGATTTCTCATTCTTGCGGGGGTGACGCTGCTGCTGCTCTCCCTGCTGGAAGCCTCCGGCAGCAATTTCTGGCAGAGCATCATCCTCAATCTCGGCATTTACATCATTCTGGTGGTCGCACTCAACCTGTCAAACGGCTTCACAGGCGTGTTTTCGCTGGGGCATATTGGCTTTATGGCGCTCGGCGCGTACATCTCAGCAATTCTAACCCTGCCGCTCGACAAGAAGCACAGCTACCTACGCAATCTGCCCGATTGGTTGGCGGGCGTCCACCTCGACATGATGATTGGCTCGTTTCCGCTTGGCTTTCTGCTGGCGACGCTGATCGCCGCGCTGATTGTCACGGCGCTGGCTTTCCTCGTCGGGCTGGTGCTGATGCGCCTCTCCGGTCACTTCGTCGCCGTCGCCACGCTCGGCTTTCTCGTGATCGTGCGCATCGTCCTCATCAACGCCGACGATTTCACACGCGGGTCGCGCACCTTCTCCAACGTCACCCAGTACACCGATCTCTGGTGGGTTTTCGCCTGGATGGTCATTGTGCTCTACGTCGTCTGGCGGCTCAAATTTTCTGCCTTCGGCAGGGCGATGTTTGCCCAGCGCGAAGATACCGCCGCCGCGCAGTCCGTCGGCATTGTGGTCATGCGCCCGCGACTGCTGGCCTTCGTCGTCAGCGCCTTTTTCACGGCGGTTGCAGGGGCGCTCTATGCCCATTACCTGACCTCATTTTCGCCTAAAGCGTTTTACTTCGACATCACCTTCCGCGTGATTACCATGCTCGTCATTGGCGGCATGGGGTCGGTCACGGGGTCAGTCATCGGGCCGATTGTCATCACGGTGATTGCCGAAATCATGCGCCGTGTGGAAGACCTGACGCTGCTCTACGGAGTCAGCCAGATTGTGCTGGCGGTGCTGTTCATCCTGATTATTGTTTTCCGACCGGGCGGCCTCATGGGCGACCGGGAAATCAACTTTGCCGGTATTTGGCAGCGGCTGCGCGGACGCGGAGCCGTTGTTGAAGAGGAAGTACCGCGCGTTCATTCGTGATTGGTCTTAAGGAGTGAGAAATGAAGAAACGATCCACGCTTGTCTTTGCTCTGGTCACGCTGTTGGTCATGCTGCTGCTCTCCAGTCTGTCGATGGTCAGCGCGCAGGAAGACACGATTAAGATTGGCCTCGGTTTCGACCTGACCGGAGCCGAATCATCGCTTGACCTGCCCGCTTCTAACGGTGCGCTGCTGGCAATTAAGGAAATCAACGCCAACGGTGGCATCCTCGGCAAACAGATTGAAGCCGTTTCGCATGATACGCGCTACGACATGGCGCTGACCGCGCAGGTCGCGCAGCAGTTTGTCGAAGAAGATAAGGTCGCAGCGGTCGTGGGCTTCACCGACTCGGACTCGGTGCTGGCGGCTGGCCCAATCATTCAGGCCGCTGGAATTCCTTTCATCACAGCGGGTGCAACTTCGCCGCAGCTTCCTGATCAGGTCGGCGATTTGTTCTTCATGGCCTGCTTTGGCGATAACGTCCAGGCAGCGGCGGGCGCGGAATATGCTTACAACAATTTCGGTCACACTGCTTATCTGCTGACCGATCAGGGCGTCGAATACACGACTCTGCTGTCGGGCTATTTCAAGGCGCGCTTTGAGCAGTTGGGCGGCACTATCGTCCTCGAAGATACCTACGCCGACGATGCGACCGACTTCTCAACCCAGATTACCAAACTGCGCTCCCTGTCCGAGCAGCCCGCGTTCTACTACATCGCCGCCATGCCCTATAACGTCGGACCTGTCGTCCGCCAGATGCGTGACGCTGGTCTGGATGGCCCCATCGTCGGCGGTGACGGCTACGACACCCCCGACATTCTGAGCGTCGCAGGCGATTCCGCCAACAACGTCTACTTCACCACCCACGCGTTGATGGATCCCGACCTCGGCACGGACGGCATCAAGAAATTCATCGCTGACTACACTGCCGAATACGGTCACGCGCCGGAGAATGCTTTCGCCGCGCTCGGTTACGACGCAATGAATCTGCTGGCGGACGCCATCACCCGCGCAGGTTCAACCGACGCCACCGCCATTCAGGAAGCGATGCTGGCAACCACCGATTTCCCCGGCATCACCGGAGCGATCACCTTCGCCAACGGTTCGCACATTCCGCAGAAGGGCGTGACAATCATCAAGATTGATGGCGGCAAGTTCACCCTCGGCGCAGAAGTCGTGCCGGAAGTCGTGCCGCCCGCTAACCCGGACGAGGCCATGCCTGAAGAACCAATGGCAACCGAAGCCAGTTCATAGATCGACCGAACGTTTTCGTAGGGGCGAGGCACGCCTCGCCCTTCACCAATATCCTCTGATGGATCGAGGAACATCATGCCTCAGCCAGATTTATTTACGATTACGCCCGACCGTCTACAAGCCATCCAGCATCAATTGGATGAGGCGGACATTGAGTTTGTGCGCTTCGAGCAAACCGACACGCATGGCATCAGCCGCTCGAAAACGGTGCCGACGCGCCATTTTCAGCGCTTCGCCAGCAGCGGCCTGAATTTTCTACTCGGTCAGTTGGGTTTCGACGTGCAGGGTGGCGTCGCAATGGGTTCGGGCTATCTCGAAGATTTAGGCTTCCCCGATTCGCGCATTTTCCCCGACCTCGACAGTTTCACGCTTGTCCCCTGGGCGGAGAAAACTGCCAGCCTGCTCTGCGAGCCGCGCTTTCAGGATGGTCACCCAGCGATGGCTGCGCCGCGCGCGGTTGCGCGTGGTCTGCTGCGCGAACTGGAAAGCATGGGCTACGGCTTCTTTTCCGGCTTCGAGTACGAGTTCTATCTGGTCAATCGCGAGACAAGACAGCCGCCTTTCCCCGGCATCCAGATATTCTCGACCCTGCGCAACAATTTCGATCCGTCGCTAGTCGATCAGATTTTGCTTGACATGCCCAAAGTTGGCGTGGACATCATCACGTCAAACTCCGAGTACGGCCCCGGCCAGATGGAGATCAACTTCGCCCCGGCAGCGGGAATTACAGCGGCAGACCAGGCCTTCCGCTTCAAGAATGGGGTGAAAGAGATCGCGCAGCGACAGGGCTACATGGCCTCGTTCATGACCAAGCCCTACGCCGATCAATCTGCCAGCGGCTGCCACTATCATCACAGCCTGACCGATCTCAAGACGGGCAAAAACGCCTTTTCCAGTACCGAACCGCCCTTCGACCTCAACGAAACTTGCCGCTGGTGGCTCGGTGGGCAGATCAAGCACGCCGCTGCCATCTGCGCGCTGGCCTCGCCGACGATTAACTGCTACAAGCGCTATAAGCTCTGGTCATTCGCGCCAACTAACGCCACATGGGGCAAGGAAAACCGCACCGTTGGCGTGCGCGTCAAAGGACTGAAGGGTGAAGGCGCGCATTTGGAAAACCGCACTCCCGGCGGCGCATCGAACCCGTATCTGGTCATGGCGGCGATTCTCGCAGCAGGTATTGACGGTCTGCGCAATCAGATCGAGCCGCCCGCCCCGGTCGAAAAGATCGCTTACGGGCTGGAAGGCGTCGAAAATCTGCCCGCTGGGCTGCCGCAAGCGCTCGATGCGTTGGAAGCCGACGCTCCCCTGACTCAATTGCTGGGTGAGGAATTCATCCATCTGTATCTGGCAGTTAAGCGCCATGAAATCAGGAAAGCTGCCGATCATGGTGCGGATGCCAGTTCTGACGGCTTCCTCAACCGTGTCGAATCGTTTGAAGTCGATGAATACTTCGAGTTCCTATAAGCGCAAAAGCGAACATTATGTCGAAGAAATCCCATAAAGCAGCAAACAGCACGAGCGTTGTTGATGAAGTGGTCGATCTGGCGGAGGAAGCCGGAGTCCGTCTGGTGCGCTGCCTCTACACCGATAACGGCGGCATCATTCGCGGCAAAGCGACCAACGTCAACAACCTGCGTGATCGCATCAATGACGGAATCGGCCTGACCGTTGCCATGCAGGCCATGAATATGCTCGACCAACTGGCGGCGGTCGAAGGTATGGGGCCGGTTGGCGAAATCCGCCTGACCCCCGACCCGAATACATTCCGACTGCTGCCCTATGCTATCGACCAAGCAGCCATGACCACCGATATGCTCAAGCTTGATGGGACGCCCTGGGAAGCCTGCCCGCGCTCGTTCCTCAAGCGCCAGGTGCAGGCCGCCGCCGATATGAGCATCTCGCTGCAAATGGCGATTGAACTCGAATGGTCGATGGCGGAAAAACTGCCCGATGGCACCTACGCGCCAGTGGACGATTCACTCTGCTTCAGTACTGCTGGCATGACCGTCTCGCAGGATGTGATCCTCGACATTGTTGAGTCGCTCGAAGACCAGAACATCCCGGTGGAACTGTATTATCCTGAACTGGGACATGGGCAGCAGGAAATTTCGATTCACCATGCCGATCCGCTGACGGCAGCCGACAACCAGATTTTCACCCGCGAAACCATACGGGCAGTTTCCTACGCGCATGGGTTATATGCATCACTGGCTCCCAAGCCATTTCTCGATCAGGCGGGCAACGGCGGACACATTCACTTCAGCCTGTGGGACGGCAAGCACAACCTGATGTACGACCCCAGCGATCCCTTCGGCATGAGCACAACAGGCAAACAATTTATTGCTGGAATTCTCGATCATCTGCCCGGTTTGCTGGCGCTGACCTGTGCCTGCTACAACTCGTATCACCGTTTACAGCCGCACTTCTGGAGCAGCGCCTATACCACATGGGGGCCAGACAATCGCGAAGGTGCCGTGCGCGTCGCCTCGCGCTACAAAAGCAACGAGGAAGGCACAGCCAACGCCGAACTGAAAGCCGCCGATCTTTCTGCCAATCCCTATCTCGCCTTCGGCGCGCTCATCGCCGCCGGGTTGGATGGTGTTCGCCGCCAGCTTGACCCCGGTGAACCGACGCTGATCGATCCCGGCAATTTCACCGACGCCGAGCGCAAGAAACGCGGCATCAAACGCTTCCCGGCAACGCTTAAGGAAACCGTTGACGCGCTCGAAAAGGATACGGTACTGACGGACGCCCTCGGCCCGCTGCTGTCAGCCAGCTATATCGCCGTCAAGCGGCTGGAATATCAGAGCTTCAGCCAGCAGGACGACGCTTACGAAGTCAAACATCATTTCTGGAAATTCTGAGGGACTGCGCCATGTCCGTAATCGATCTTTCCGACATCCCGATCATCGACCATCACGCCCACGCGCTCAAAAAGGTCACGCAGCCGCTGACGATGAGTGAGTTTCAGGGATATTTCAGCGAAAGCCCTGACCCGGTCATCAAAGCGAAGTACGTGCCAGATACCATCATCTGGCAGTGGGGTATCCGCTCGCTGGCGAACTATCTCAACTGCGAGCCGACTGCCGAAGCGGTGCTGGCAGCGCGCAGCGCACTCTCGCTTCAGCAGCTTGCCAACGGCATGTGGCGCGATCAGAACAGCGACACCCTGCTCATCGATTACGGCTTTCGCGGCGCAGAGAACTACACACCCGAAGAACAGCGCGCCCAGTTCAACCAGAAGATCGAGATGCTCATGCGCCTCGAAACCTTTGCGCAGGAACTGATCATGCAGTACACCAGTTTCTCGCAAATGCTTGATGCCTTTGTCGCGGGCGTGGAAGGTGCGCGGGCATCAGGGCATATCGGACTGAAGAGCATCATCGCCTACCGCACAGGACTCGACATCGAGTGGACGACTCGCGACGATGCCGCCCGCGCTTTCGGCATGGTCAAGGATCAGGCGGATCGCGAGGGGAAAATTCGCCTCGCCAACAAGCCGCTCAACGACTATCTGGTGCTGACCGCGCTCGAAATCGCCAACAAGCAGGAACTGCCGATCCAGTTTCACACCGGCTTCGGTGATACCGATCTCGACATGATCAAGGCGAACCCACTCTATATGCGTGCCATTTTGCAGAGCGACAAGTTCCGCAGCGTGCCGTTTGTACTGCTCCACGCCGCCTATCCCTATGTGCGTGAACTTGGCTATCTGGCAGCCATGTACCCCAACGTCTACATGGATATTTCGCTGGCGATCCCCTTCATCACCACCGAAATCCCGCGCATGATCCACGAAGCACTTGGTCTGACGCCGATCACAAAAATTCTCTATTCGTCCGACGCCTTCAGCATCCCGGAAATTTTCTGGCTGGCGAACGGCTGGGGACGCTCGGCGCTCGAACGTGTGCTCGGTGAAATCGTGGATGTGGGCGCGCTCACCGAGACGCAGGCCTATACGGCGGGCGAGCAGATTTTGAATGGGAATTCGAAGCGCGTCTACGGGCTAAGCTAACTTTAGCTGTGAACAATGAATGAGGTTCGGTTGACTTCGATGTAGCTGTGATCCTTAAAAGCATCGACTAGTTTCGGTAGCTGAGACAAGAACAAAACCTCAAGTTCGCGGTTGGTAATGTTCCCGGTTGAGACAAGCAGCAGCTTAAAGGGGCGTTTTAAAACCAGGAAGGAGTTCACAAAATCGGCATCTTTCGTGACCACCACGCGCTGATCCTCAAGCGATAATTCGTTGATTTGTTTATCAGATGTGTAGTTGCCATCGGGCAAATCAAGGGTATGGACAGCGTCATGCCCTTGCGCCTGTACCGCTAATGCTAACCGTCGTGGCAGTTGAGCATCGATCAGAAACTTCACGGGGTCAGCGCATATAAGTGTTTCACTTCGGTCAGCTTGGCAGCAAACGCAAGTGTGGCAAGCAAATCTTCCCGTTCGAGGTCAGGATAATCTTGGAGAATCTCCTCGAACGTCATCCCTGCGCTCAGGAGTTCCAGAAGGGTCTGCACTGGGTAGCGCATCCCACGTATAACGGGTTTGCCATGCGCAATATTCGGGTCAATCGTGATGCGCGAAAGCAGTGGATCCATCATCAAAACCACCCTGTAAAAGTTATTTTTCCAGTATACCATTAGGCGAAAACTGTGTAAAACTTCAGCATTCGTCTGGCAAACAGGAGCGAGTCCCTTGAGAAAGAATCAGCGACCCGGCACACGTGCGGTCTGGGCAGGCGAAGAAAACCACGATTTCTGGGAGGGAGCGACTCAGGTTCCGGTCGTTCACAGTGTCTCCTTCGGCTACCCGGATGTAGATGAGTGGCTTGATGTGGCGCTTGGCAACCAACCGGGGCATATCTACGGGAGAAACACGAACCCGACCGTCGCCGTTTTCGAGGAAAAGCTGCGCCAGCTCGAAGGCGCGGAGGCCGCAACCAGCTTCTCGACTGGGATGGCTGCCATTAGCAACACGCTGTTTACGCTGCTCAAACCGGGCGATCTGGTGGTTTCGGTGAAAGATACGTATGGTGGAACCAACAAGATTTTTACCGAATTCCTGCCGCATTTTAACGTCAAAGTGACGCTCTGTGATACGACTGATCACGATGCCATTGAAGCCGAAATCGCCAAAGGCTGCACCGTCGTCTATTTGGAAACGCCAACCAACCCCACCCTTAAAGTCCTCGATCTGGCGCGGCTGGCACAAGCCGGACACGCCGTTGGCGCAACCGTTGTGGTTGACAACACCTTCTCGACGCCAATCAACTGCAACCCGCTGGCGCTGGGCGCGGATCTCGTGCTGCACAGCGCGACCAAATTCCTGGGCGGTCACGCCGACGCGCTCGGCGGGATCGTCTGCGGCTCAAAAGCGCTGGTCGAACGGATTTACCACTACCGCGAAATCACCGGCGCAACGCTTGATCCGATGGCGGCCTATCTGCTGCTGCGCGGCATGAAAACGCTGCACCTGCGCGTGAAGCAGCAGAACGAAAGCGCGCTCAAAATCGCGCAGTATTTAGAAGCGCACCCAGCCATTGAAGCAGTCTTTTACCCCGGCCTTGAATCGCACGCGGGCCATGAGATCGCCCAGCGGCAGATGCGCGGCTTCGGCGGCGTGATGAGCTTTGCCCTCAAGGGCGATTTTGAGACGGTACGTGCCTTTCTCCCCTGCCTGAAACTGGCGCATCGAGCGGCGAATCTTGGCGCAGTCGAAACGGTCGCGGGGCCACCTGCCACCACCAGCCACGTCGAATGTACACGCGAAGAACGCGCCGCGATGGGCATTCCTGAGGCGCTGATCCGCTACTCGGTCGGCATCGAGGATACCGAGGATTTAATCGCGGATTTGGAGCAGGCGCTTACCGCGATCAAGGTGGCTCAATGAGCGATGCGCTGCTCGGTTTCCTCCAGCCGCGCCTAGACGACTATATCGCGGAACTGACGACGCTCTCCGGCACGGATTCGTATTCGCAAGACAAAGACGATGTAAACCACGTGGTTGATTGGCTGGAAAAGCGGCTGAGCGACCTGCGTTTTGTGGTGACACGTTTCCCGCAGCCCAAAGCGGGCGATAATCTGCGGGCGGATCGTTACGGAAGCGGCAAAGGTAAAGTGCTGCTGGTCGGTCACAGCGACACCGTATTTCCGCGTGGCACGGCGCAGCAGCGCCCCGTCACCTTTCAGGGCGATAAGCTGCTTGGCCCCGGCACCTGCGATATGAAAGCCGGGCTGCTGGCGGGGATTTACGCCGTCGAAGCGCTCGACAGCATTGGCTTCACGAACTACGAGCGCATCAGCTTCCTGATCGTCTCGGATGAGGAAATTGACGAACGTTCATCGATCCCGCTGATCCGCGCCACCTGCCGCGAATTCGACGCGGTGCTGACACTGGAAGCCGCCCGCGCCAACGGAGACATCGTAACAGCGCGCAAAGGCGTGATGGCCTTTACTGCCGAAGCCTTCGGCAAAGCGGCGCATTCGGGCGTCGAACCAGAGAAGGGTCGCAACGCGATTGTGGCGTTGGCAAAGCAGGTTGTCGCGCTGGAAGCCCTGAATCAGCCTGAGCAGAATATCAGCCTGAACGTCGGCGTGATCGAAGGCGGACGCCTACGCAACATCGTCCCGGATTACACCATGGTCCGCTTTGAAATTCGTGCCTTTTCGCCCGAAGCATTGACCACAACCGCCCGCGCAGCCGCCGCATTGTTCGAGCAGGAAACTGTCCCCGGCGTGACTTTCAAGTTGACCAGCGAACCCGCCTTCCCACCGATGCCGCGCACCGAAGCGATTGCTGCGCTCGAAGCGCTGACCATCAGGATCGCGTCCGAACTCGGCTTCAGCCTCAAGGGGGCGAGTACCGGTGGCGCAGCCGACGCCGCCTACGCCGTCGATGAAGGCGTTCCGGCGCTTGACGGGCTGGGGCCGATTGGCGGGCTGGATCACAGCGCAGATGAGTACATCCTCACCAGCAGCATCGTCCCGCGCACCGCCCTGCTGGCGAAGCTGATGATGGCAATCACGCAGGAATTTGTCTCATAAATCAAAGGGAATAGGGTCGTAGGGGCGTACCCGTGTGTACGCCCTTGTTTTTCTCCCCTCTCCCCGAACGTGTTCGGGCGCACGCTTTGCGTGGGAGAGGGGTCGGGGGTGAGGGGTTGCTTACAGCGCAGGGACATTCTCCGCGACAGACTGTGGTGTGAAGCGCACAGGCAGCGCTTCGAGGCCACGCAGCATGTGGCTGGGTCGCCAGTGCAGCGACTCGACGGGAGTGGCAAGCTGCAAATCAGGCAGGCGGCGCAGCAGCGTGTTGAAGGCAATCTGCCCTTCCAGCCGAGCCAGCGGCGCGCCGAGGCAGTAGTGAATCCCCTGACCAAAAGCCAGATGCTTATTGTTCTCGCGCGTAATGTCGAGCACATCCGGGTTTTCGAACTGCTGTGGATCGCGATTCGCGGAAGCGATCACCCCATAAACCAGTGATCCCTTCGGAATCGTCACCCCGGCGATGATCACATCGTCACGCGTATAGCGCTCATCGGCGGTTTCGACCGGGCTGGTGAAGCGCAGCAGTTCCTCGACCGCCGACTTGACCAGCGACGGATCGTCGCGCAGCAGCGCCAGTTGATTCGGATGTTCGAGCAGCGCCAGCGTACCGTTCCCGATCAGATTGACAGTCGTTTCGTGTCCGGCGATCAGCATCAGGAAAATCATGCCGACCAGCTCATCTTCGCTCAGTTGATCGTTGGATTCTTGTGCTTTGACCAACGCCGTAATCAAATCATCCTGCGGATCGGCGCGTCGCTGCTTGACCAGACCGCGAATATAGCGCACAAAGGCGTAGAGATTGGGCAGCATTTTCAGCGCGCCGAAGGTCGAGCCAGAACCCATGCTGACAACCGCTTTCGACCAGCGGTGAAATTTGTGGCGATCTTCGACCGGGACGCCGAGCATCTGTGCAATCACCGTCGTCGGAATCGGCAGCGCGTAATCTTCGATAAGATCCATCCGGCCTTTTTGCGCCACCTCGTCGAGGAGTTGATTCGACAGCACCTCAATCCAGCCGCGCATCTCGTCGATCAGGCGGGGGGTGAAGGCCTTATGCACCAGTCCGCGCAGACGGTCGTGATCTTCTCCGTCCAGCGAGAGCATATTTTGTGCAATCGGCCTCATAAACGGCGGTATCCAGTTCGGGAGTGCCGACTGCTCGCTTCCAGACACATTGCGCGTGTCTTTGACGAAGCGATCATCCTTGACTAATGCCAGCACGTCGGTGTAACGAGTCACATACCACGCCTTGCCCCTTACGGGTATAGTGAGTGGATAAACCGGCGCTTCAGCGCGAAGCTGCGCGTAAAACGGATGCGGGTTGGCCTTAAATTCGCGGCTCACGACATTGACAGGGGTAATCATGATTCAACGTCTCCTTTGGCTGGCAGAATGCCATCCAGCGTTATGGTTGACAGTAAATCCGGGATTTGCTCCCATTTGCCTGCAATTTCCGGGTCGCCGAGCACGCGCAGCACGAGCGTACCGATCACAGCGGCAGAGGTCAGGCGCAGCGTCAGCGCAACGTCAATGTCTGAGCGGATTTTTCCGCTGCCGACCGCCTGAAGATAATAGTTTTCGGCCAGCGCAAAGGTTGGTGCAATCACCTGCTCCATGTAGACTGCGCGCAAGTCCGAATCGATCATGACTTCCGAAAGCACAATCTGAAAAATCTCGAAGCCCTTCTGCATCAGCACCTCAAAACGGCGGCGCATGTAGTGCCGGGTGAAGGTGTGAATGTCCATCGTCATGATCTGCGACATATCGTCATGGCGGCGCTCGGTCTCGTTCAGCCGCTCCAGAATGCCCATCAGCAGCGCTGTCTTGTTCTCAAAGTAGTTGTAGATCGTCCCAGCGGCGATCCCAGCGACCTTTGCGACGTCCTGTATCGTGGCGCGGTGAAACCCTTTCTCGGCAAAAGCAGTCGTCGCGGCGTCGAGAATCTGGTTGCGGCGTGCCTGTATGAGTTGTTCCTGAATTGGATCTGTGGTCATAGAAATGCCTCTTAAAGCCGATTAAATGATTATTCATTCAAATGAATGAGTATTCATTCACAATCATCTTAGGACGGAATCGAACGGCTGTCAAGCGAAAAAGCGCCGTCCTATCAAATCAATAAAACGGCGCTGCGTTTTGTTTTCTCCCCTCTCCCACGCAAGCGGAGAGAGAGGAAGCCGACCCGCTTTTGGGCGCAGGGTGCGGGGGTGTTACTACGCGCCGAGGGCTTTCGCCAGTCGCGGAAGCGAGACATCGTAGCGATACGGCACGTTGATATGCCCATCGTTGAACAGTTCGAAATCGTGGGCGATACCGAGCGAGGTCAGCTTCTTCGAAAGAATGCGTGTATCGATCTGAAAATTGAGTTCGTCCCACAGCCCGCAGTCGAGGTAGATGGTGTTCATCTGCCGCCACGCGGCGATGTATTCCGGCTGGTCGATCATGCGGACGGGGTCCCAGGCCAGCCAGCGTGCCCATACATCCTCGCGGAGTGCGCCGGTTTCGTCATCGACAGGCATATCGAAGCCGCGCGGCGCGTTCGGGTTGGGCGCGAAGGCCGCGCCGTAGCAGAGCATCCCTAATACCGAGAAAAACGGCATGTGATCCTTCGGCTTGTAAGTTGGAATCGCAGCGATGAAGCCCTCCAGCCCGCCGAAGCGCATCAGATTGGCGTGAAGCTTCGCCATATCGGGCAGATAGCCGAACTCGAAATAGATGTCGCCGCTGTGCGAGGCGAACGACCCAAACAACTCCGGGTGACGCATGGCCTGCACCATCGCGCCATAGCCGCCGCTGCTCTTGCCCGTGATGCCGCGATGCTGACGATCCGGCAGGGTGCGATAGGTCGCATCGACATACGGGATCAGTTCGTCGGTAAGGTAATCCTCATAGCGACCGAGCGCCGTCGAGTTGATGTACTGCGCGCCGCCAAAGATCGTGAAACAGTCGGGCAGCACAGCGATCACAGGTGGCATCGTGCCCGTGCGAATCAGGCGGTCGATCCGCTCTGGGAAGGATTCACCCCAGGCCGTCGAAGCCAGCATCAAGGGGCCGCTGCCACCATGCCCCGCCAGCACGTAGATCACCGGGTAGCGGCGCTGTGGGTTTTCGTCGTAGCCGGGTGGAAGATAAATGGGCAGCATCCGCTCGACCGGATCGCCGGGGAGATTGCCTTGCAGTACTCTACTTTGCAGATAGGGTGTATCGACTCGACCTGCTAAGCGCGTCATCAATGATCCTTCCCCTTTCGGATTGACCTGCCGAACCTGACGCACGATGATACGAAATCAACCGACTGAGTACAAGCAGTTTCAGGTTGCCGGGATGCGGGCGAGCGGGTTACAGTAAGGCGAAATACTGAACGCATTGAGAGAGAAATCTTATGCCCATTCATGCAAGCAAAAATGGCTGGATACTGGAAACCAAATCAACCGGATACGCGCTGGGATTGAACAACGCCGGACTGCTGGCAAATACTTACTGGGGCGCGCGCCTGCCCTTCGCGGACGATTACCCCGCCCCACTGGATTCAAAGCCCTGGGCATCGTTCAATGGCAGCGCTCACCTGACAAGCGAAGAATATCCCGGCTACGGCGGCACGAAATACAATGAACCCGCGCTCAAGGTCACATTTGCCGATCAGGTGCGCGACCTGGTGCTGCGTTTCGACAGTGCTGAGGTGAGCGACACGACGCTCACGCTGCATCTGGTCGATAACCACTACCCGTTTCAGGTCAATCTGCATTATCGCGTTCACGAGGCCAGTGACTTGATCGAGCGCTGGGTGAGCGTCGTCAACACGGGAGCGGATCACATCACCCTGGAACGCATCTGGTCGGCATTGTGGCATCTGCCCTACGGCGATGATTATCGCCTGACGCACCTCAGCGGGCGCTGGTACGACGAAATGCACATCCAGCACGACACACTGACGCCTGGAGTCAAGGTGCTGGACAGCCGCCGTATCACAACCAGCCACCATCACAATCCCTGGTTCGCCATTGATCGCGGCAGCGCAGACGAAACACAGGGCGAAGTCTGGTTCGGGGTGCTGGCGTGGAGCGGCAACTGGAAGCTGATCGCGGAAGTCAACGATTTCATGTCTACACGCATCGGCCTGGGGATCAACGACTTCGATTTCGACTGGACGCTCAAGACAGGCGAGACGTTCACGACGCCGTCGAGCTACGGCGGCTATACCTCCGGCGGATTTGGCGCAGCCAGTCGCATCCTGCACGACTTCGCCCGCGACGAAGTGCTGCCACACGGCAAAACGCTGCATAAAGTCCTCTACAACTCGTGGGAAGCGACCTATTTCGACTTCGACGTCAATTCGCAAATCGCGATTGCCGAGCGCGCCGCCGCACTCGGCATCGAGTTGTTCGTCATGGACGACGGCTGGTTTCGCGGGCGCGTGACCGATAATGCCGGACTCGGCGACTGGCAGGCCGATCCTGCCCGCTTCCCGGACGGCCTCAATCCGCTGGTCGAGCGCGTCAACGAACTCGGCATGGATTTCGGCATCTGGATCGAGCCTGAGATGGTCAACCCCAACAGCGATTTGTATCGCGCTCACCCCGACTGGGCCATCCACTTCGCGACGCGGGCGCGCACCGAAGGCCGCAGCCAGTTAATCCTCAACATGGGGCGCACTGACGTGCAGGACAACATCATCGCGCAAATTGATACCCTGCTGACTGACCACAACATTGCCTTCATCAAATGGGATATGAACCGCAACGTCAGCGAACCGGGCTGGCCTGACCTGGGCGACCAGCAGCGCGAACTATGGGTGCGCTACGTCCAGGGCGTCTATCGCGTCTGGGGGACGCTGCGCGAACGCCACCCGAATGTCATCTGGCAAAGCTGCTCCGGCGGCGGCGGACGCGCTGATTACGGCATTCTGCGCCTCGCAGACCAAATCTGGGTCAGCGACAACACACAGTCGCCTGCGCGCATCAATATTCAGGAAGGCTTCTCGTATGCCTTCCCCGCCAACACAATGGAAGCGTGGGTCACGGACGCCGACGCGTCCTTCATTCCGCTGACCTTCAAGTTCCACGTCAGCATGAGCGGGTCGCTGGGCATCGGCGCGAATCTGCACAAGTGGTCAGCCGAGGAAAGCGCCGAAGCCGCCCAACTGATCGCGCTTTACAAGGAAATCCGTCCCATTGTCCAGTTGGGCGATCAGTATCGCCTGCGTTCGGCACAGGAAGGCGCTTTTTCGGCGGTGGAGTACGTCAGCAAAGACAAATCTGAGGCAGTCGTGTTCGCCTACCGCAAGCAGATCGACTTTCCGACGGCGCTCCCGGCGATCTACTTGCAGGGACTCGATCCGAATGCGCGTTACACGCTCGAAAGCACAGGCGAAGATCGCCCCGTTTCGCCCTGGGAGCAGCACATCGGCACACAGGTGAGCCTCGGCGCGGGCGAAGTGCGCTCCGGCGCGGCCTGGATGAACGTCGGTCTGCGCCTGACCTTAGGGGATTTCGACAGCACAGTGCTGCGCTTCAAGCAGGTATAACAAAGAAGATCGGAGTAGGGGCGTTCAATTGAACGCCCTTTCTTTCTCCCTTTCTCCCCGCTTGTGTGGGAGAAAGGGTCGGGGATAGAGGGGTTCGCCCTAGCACGTCGGCGGATTATCGGTATACAGGTGTTGATAGATGAAATGGTTGGTGTAAATCAGATCGAGGTACGAACGCGACTCAGAGTAATCAATCGTCTCGTACAGCGCCTCAAGGTCACTGCCCGCGTTGTTGAGCCACTGTTTGGCAATCCCCGGCCCGGCGTTGTAACTGAGCAGCGCGCCGACGTCGCTGCCATCCTGATAGGCGCGCATCGAACTCAGGTAATGCGTCCCGAATGAGATGCTGACAATCGGGCGATAGAGGTCGTCGAGCGTGTAATCAGGCCAATTGAGCTGATCCGCCATATCCTGCGCCGTCGCCGGGACGAACTGCATCAGGCCGCGCGCGTTGGCGACGCTGACCACCGTCGGGTCGAAGCTCGATTCCTGACGCACAAGCGCCGCCACCAGCAGCGGATCGAGGCCGTTCTGCTGCGCCAGCGGAATCAGCAGGTCAGCGTAGCGAATCGGGAACGCCAGCCGCAAAATCGCGGGCGGCACGTCCAAAATCGAGAGATCATCTTTGAGATAACTCAGGCGCGTTGCTGCCAGCAGCGACGAGCGGTAAATCGGGATGCTCTGATAATAAAACGCCAGTTGCAGCAGCGCAGCCGGATCGTCGCGGCGCAGTTTGTGCAGCGCGTCGAATTCGGCGCGGGCTTCACTCCACATCCCCACTGACCAGAGTTCCGTCCCGCGCTGAAGCATGGGATCGCTCGCTAGTTCCGGCGATAAATCGGCAGTCACACCAGGGAGATTGAAGGTCTGCGCGACCCAGGCTTCGGCAGCGGCTTTATCGCCGCTGGTATCAACATTCACCAGCGGCACGTTGTTGAGTGACGAACGCCCGCTGGCAAGTTCACAGGCGCGCACGCTGAAATAGGTTCCCGGTTCAGCGGCAGCGCCTTTTTGCCACGCCTGCGCCGCCCCTGCCGTATCGCCCGCCTGCGCCAGCAGCTTGCCCTGCCAGACGAAGCCCTGCGCCGTCCCGACCTTGCCGAAGAAATCGACGGCCTGCGTGGGTGCGGTCGAACGCAGCAGCAGCGCCGCTTCGAACAAGCCTTCTTTGGCTTGATCCGACGTGCCGTACTGCGTGCTCAACTGGTTGTAGAGGGCAATTGCGTTGTTGATGTCACCGTGATCGCGTTCGGTTTTTGCGGCGTTGAGCAGCGCCTGCGGCGCTTCGGGCGCGGATGGATAGCTGGTCGCAACATTGGTGTAGGCAGCAATCGCATTGGGGTAATCCTGCGCCTGAAGATAGGTGTTGCCCAGATCAAAAATCGCCGTCGCCGCAACCGGATCGGTCAGATACTGTTTTTGAATCGCCGCGAAGGTGGCTTGCGCTGTCGCCGTGTCGCCGAGGCCAAGCTGCGCCTCGCCCAGGAGCAAATAGAGTTCGGCGGGTGCGCTGGTTCCGGCGGTCGCCAGGTAGTCAGTCAAGACGCTGACGACCGGCGTGTAATTCTCGTTGAGAACATTGATACGCATCCGCTGGAGCAGATCAACCGACTGATTCGCAACAACCAGATCGATCAGCGCGGGCAGCGCCGAGGGTGTCTGCCAGTAATCAGTGATGATTTTCTGCAAACGTGCGTAAGCACTATCGGTTTGCCCCTGCTGAATTTGAAGCTCGGCGACCGCCAGTTCGATGCGGGCGCGCAGCGTGCCGTTTTTGTCGAATTCCGCGCCATCGACCTGACTGACTGCCGCCAGATAAGCATCGATCTCTTGCAGCAGCGTGTCATATTCCGCGACCGCAGCCGCCGGACTGCCGACCAGCAGGTAAACGCGCGCCAGTTTCTCGCGCAGGTCGAACTTGCCTTCGGGTTCGCGCTGCGCCTCAGTCGCCAGCCGCAGAAAATAAACGCTCTGGTCGGGCGCGAGTTCCGCCATCCGTTCGTAGAGATAGCTGTTGAGCGTGGGATCGAGCGCCTGCGCCGCCTGATACGCCTGCAAGGCATCCTCGTCGCGCCCAAGCTGATGCAGCGTTTGCGCGTACATCACAAAAGCGCGGAAGGTGCGCTCACACTCATTGAGGTGCTGGGTCAGCGCGTTGACCGCTTCGAGATAATTTTCGGCGCGGTACTGCGTCACGCCCAGACCATAAAGCGCGTCGCACTTAAGCGCCGGGTCGCTGACGGCAGCGCTGTAGCTGGCAATCGCGGTTGGATAATCGCCGTTGAACAGCGCCAGATCCGCCGCTGGAATCGTAGTCGTTTGGGCGTGTACGCTCAGGGAAGTCAGGGCCAGGAGAACAGTCATCACGAGCAAACAAAGCAGGGAACGCCATGATAATTTCAGTTGGAAAGGCAACCTACCCTCTCAAAACTTTAGTTCACAGATAGCGCCAATGGTAGCGTCTGGCACGCATGAGGGCAACCCGGCTGATCTTCCCGCCGGGCTGCGTCTTTCACGCACGCTGTGCCTTTTTTCATCCCCGTGTCTGCACTGTTGAAATTGAGTCCGCTGAGCAAAGGGATCAGGCTGACAAACCCTTCAGCGCCTCCACGTTTAACATTCTCTTAAAACACGAGTGCAGCGATTTAACAATCACTTGGTAACCTACTGCCCATTTGCTGTATACTATTTCCAAATTTAGTTTACAGTGAAAGAATTCCGCCGTTCAGAAGGAGATCTTACGTGACCTATTCAAGGAAGTTCTCTCGTCGTCAATTTCTCAATATGGCGGCTGCCGCCAGCGCCGGTGTCGCCGGTCTGGTGATGGCTCCCCACATCGGTTTCGCCCAAGACGCTACTGCAACCCCTATGCCAGCGCTGCCGGATGCACCCCCTGCCGGGCCGCTGACTGCTGAAGAAGCGGGCGGGATGGATGCCCTGGTCGCCGCCGCTAATAAGGAAGCTGAACTCTCGGTCATCGCGCTGCCGGACGACTGGGCGAATTATGTCGAAATCAAGGCAGGTTTTAAGGCCAAGTACCCCGGAATCGCCACTTTCAACGACCTGAACCCCGAAGGCAGCTCCGGCGATGAAGTCGGCGCGATTCAGGCCAACGCTGGCAACAGTGGCCCCCAGAACCCCGATGTCATCGACGTCGGTTTCCTGTGGGGTTCGCGCGCCAAGGATGCGGGTCTGCTTCAGCCCTACAAGGTCGCGACCTGGGACACGATCCCGGACGAACTCAAAGACCCCGATGGCTACTGGTTCGCCGACTACTACGGCAAGATGGCCTTCGAAGTCAACGCCGATGTTGTCACCAATCTTCCAATGGACTGGTCGGATCTGCTCAAGCCGGAATACAAGGGCATGATCGCGATTTCCGGCGACCCGACGGCAGCAGCGCAGGCCGTTTATCTGGTCTGGGCGGCAGCGCTCGCCAACGGCGGTTCGCTCGACGACCCGATGCCCGGCTTGGAATTCTTCAAGAAACTGGCGGAAGCCGGTAACCTGACGGGCGGTATCGCCAGCGCCGCGACCGTGGCAAAAGGCGAGACACCCATCACCATGCGCTGGGACTACAATTCGCTCGCCAACCGCGACGCCAACAAGGATTCGGTCGATATTCAGGTCTACTACCCCACCAGCGGCACGATTGCTGGCGTCTACATCCAGGCCATCAACGCTTACTCGCCGCGCCCGAATGCAGCGCGCGTCTGGGAAGAATACCTGTATTCGGATGAAGGCCAGATCGCCTGGCTCAAGGGCTACGCAACCCCAGCACGCTTCGATGACCTCAAGGCACGCGGCGTCATTCCAGATGATGTGCTAGCCGCCCTGCCCGCCACCGACGTGCCCGTTGCCATCCCGACGCTTGACCAGATCAACAACGCGACCAAGATCATCACCAGCCAGTGGAACTCGGTCGTTGGCGTAACGATCACCGGCAGCTAATCGGCTGTTTCGACAACACAACAGCCGACACCGCTGCGAATGCGTGTCGATTTGAAACAGGGTTTTGGTGTGAGATGCTCATTTCTCGCACCAAAACTGTTCTTGTCTATTGGACTTAGACGGGGTTCAGGAGCAGCCGATGGCTGGAGCAGAACAGGTCAATATAGAGGCGGAAATCATCCGCCCGGAAGCCATCCGTCCTCCAAATCGCTGGCGACCGCAGCCTCGGAACTGGAACTGGAAATGGCTCGGCGTCGTCCCGTTTTTCCTGTTTGTGATTGCCTTTCAACTGTTCCCGTCGCTCTCGATTGCCGCGCGTTCCTTCGTCGATAACGCCGGGACGTTCACCTTCGACAATGTCCTCGGCCTCAACCAGCCGATTATCATGAATTCCTACTTCAGCTCGATCAAGATCAGCTTGATCAGCGCGATTTGGGGCGGAATTCTCGGCTTCGGTTTGGCCTGGGCGGTGACGATTGGCGGCCTGCCAAACGGCATTCGTTCAGCGGTACTCTCGTTTTGCGGCGTGGCAGCCAATTTCGGTGGCATTCCGCTGGCTTTCGCCTTCATCGCCACACTCGGTCGAACCGGTATCGTCACCAAAGCGCTCGGCTCGCTCGGCATTCCGCTCTATCAGGACTTCACCCTTTATGGTTTCTGGGGGCTGTGCCTCACCTACACCTATTTCCAGATTCCGCTGATGGTGCTGGTGCTCACGCCCGCGCTCGATGGCCTGCGCAAGGAATGGCACGAGGCTGCCGAAAATCTCGGCGCATCGCGCTTCGAATACTGGCGCTACGTCGCCCTGCCCATCCTGCTGCCCTCGATTCTCGGCGCGCTGACGCTGCTGTTCGCCAACGCCTTCGGCGCGCAGGCGACCGCCTTCGCTTTGGTTGGCGGCGGCGCGGGACAAAATCTGGTCGTCACCGTGATGGTTGGCGCGCAGTTCAGCACCGACAGCTTCGCCAATCCCGGCCTGGGCAATGCCCTTGCCTTAGGCATGATGGTCATCATCGGCATCACCATTTTTATTTATGGCTGGATGCGACGGCGTGCCGAACGCTGGCAGTCTCGTTAATTGAACGTTCTCGGAGGACAAGAACGATGCGTTCCAAGCGTGCGTCGTGGTTTGCCTGGTATTGGCTGATTATCGGCATGATCTATCTGCTGGTGCCGCTCCTTGCGACGCTTCAGTTTTCCTTGCAGGCGACTCGCGGCGTGTCGATTAGTTTTGCCGCCTATATCAGCGCCCTCCAGGCTCCCAAGTTCATTGAAAGTTTTCTGTTCTCATTCCGCACCGCCCTGATTACGATTGCCGTCAGTGTCGTTTTGATCGTCCCAACCGCTTATTGGGTCAACCTGCGTCTGCCACGTTTGCGCTCGGTGATTGAGTTTCTGACCCTGCTGCCCTTCGTCATCCCGCCCGTCGTGCTGGTCTTTGCGCTGATTCGCAGTTACAACGGCACGTCGCTCACCGACAGCAGCCAGGGCGTCTACATCATCATGGTCGGCGCTTATGTCATGCTGTCATTTCCCTACAACTACCGCGCCATTGATACCGGCTTGCAGTCGCTCAATATCCGCGCGCTGACCGAAGCCGCTCAGAGTTTAGGCGCAGGCTGGTTCACGATTCTTTTCCGCGTCGTCTTCCCAAACGTCTATCTGGCGGTTTTGAACGGTGCATTCATCACCTTTGCGCTCGTCATGGGCGAATTCACGATTGCCGCCCTGCTCTCGCAGCAGACCTTCGGCCCGTACATGAACGAAATCGCCAACCGCCAGGTTTATCAACCCTCGGCACTGGCAATTCTCAGTTTCGCGCTCACCTGGGGCTGCATTCTCGTTATCCAGCAGCTTGGTCGGCGGCGAGGCAATCAGGTTCAGACTGTCACATTACGCTAAGCGCTCCACGAGGTTACGATGGCATTTCTTGAAATTAACGATGTTCGCAAACAATTCGCGCAGTTTACGGCGGTTGAAAACTTTAATCTGAAGGCCGAAAAGGGTGAGTTCGTCACCTTTTTGGGGCCAAGCGGCTGCGGCAAAACGACGACTTTGCGCATGGTCGCGGGCTTCGAAACGCCTACCTCCGGGCAGATCATCATCAATGGGGTGGAAATCAGTACACTGCCCGCCAATAAGCGGCAAATCGGCATGGTCTTTCAATCCTACGCCCTCTTCCCGAATATGACCGTTCGCGACAACATCGGCTTCGGCATGAAAATCGCCCGCCAACCCCGCGACGTCATCAAAAAGCGTGTGAACGAGATGCTCGGCATCATCCACATGGAGGAATTCGAGAAGCGCTTCCCGCATCAGCTTTCAGGCGGGCAGCAGCAGCGCGTCGCGCTTGCTCGCGCCCTCGCCATTCAGCCGCAGGTGCTGCTGCTTGACGAGCCGCTCTCGGCGCTCGACGCGAAAATCCGCCTCTCGCTCCGTCAGGAAATTCGCATGATCCAACGCGAACTGGGCATCACCGCGATTTACGTCACCCACGATCAGGAAGAAGCACTCTCCATTTCCGACCGGATCGTCGTCATGAGCAAAGGGCGCATCGAGCAGATTGGCACGCCGCTCGAAATTTACAACACGCCGAAAACGTCGTTTGTCGCCTCATTCGTCGGCACGCTTAACCTGCTCGACGCCAAAGTCGTCGATGCGCGCGGCGGGCGGGTCACGATTGATGATCAAACGATTGATGTCGGCAAGCAGCTTGAGGGGAGCGCCGGACAGCAAACCGCAATCGCCATTCGACCTGAAGCCTTCACAATTATGGATGGCAGCGCTCCAGACGCCGCCAACAGCCTGCGCGGCACAGTCGAGGACACCTACTTTCTCGGCTCGGTCATGCGCCTGCGCGTGCGCGTCGGGAAACAATTCGTCAACGCCGACGTATTCAACAATCTGCATCTGGAACTGCCAACACGGGGTCAGGCACTCACACTCAGCTTTATGCCCGACGCGGTCATGGTGGTCGAAAAAGCGGTGCAGTCCGCCGTCGCCGCCGAAGTCTAAGCCTTCTAAGCAGCTTTTTTAGGGGTGAGGCGTGCCGCGCCTATTCTAGAATTCTATTCCTTACCGAATTTGATGATGAATTGGCGGGCATCTGTAGGGGCGATACATGTATCGCCCGTGTTTCCGACCCTATCAATCCACGTTTACGAGAACGCTTTTGTAGGGGTGCAGCGCACCGCGCCCATTTAGAATTCTATTCCTTACCCAATTTGATGATGAATTGGCGGGTATCTGTAGGGGCGATACACGTATCGCCCGTGTTTCCGACCCGATCAATCCACGTTTACGAGGACGCTTTTGTAGGGGTGCAGCGCACCGCGCCCATTTAGAATTCTATTCCTTACCCAATTTGATGATGAATTGGCGGGCATCTGTAGGGGCGATACATGTATCGCCCGTGTTTCCGACCCGATCAATCTGCTGTTACAGGGACGCTTTTGTAGGGGCGCACCTATGTGTGCGCCCATCTCCCTTACCCGATCAACTTGCTTTTCTCAGGATGTTCCTCGTAGGGGCGACCAGATTGGTCGCCCCTTTTTCTCCCCTCTCTCCGCTTGCGTGGGAGAGGGGAAGCTGACCTGTTTTTGGTCAGCCGGGGTGAGGGGCTTGCCCACCCTAAATGCTTACCCGCTGCGTGATCGCCCATTTTTTGCGCGGAAAATCAAACAGCCAATTCGCAAAGCGCAGCATGTTGTAGCCGAGAATCAGATCCATTGGCAGCTTGAGCGTTGCATTCACGCCCGATAAATCGACGCCCGCTGCTCGACACGGCGCAAACGCCTGACCGCCGATTTGCGAAGCCGCCATCAGAAATGTCGGCGTTTCCATCTGCGCGCCTGTGGCGTCCGTCCCTGTCGAATGACCTACTTCACGGAAATACGCCGGATATTTTTTGACGAAATTCAAATCGACGACCGTCAGGCTCGCCCCGGTATCCCAGACCGCGTTCGCGCTCGCTTCCCCGAACTCGACGGCGACATACGGGTGAAAGCGGTCATCCACTATCAGGTCATGCAGGTCAGCCTCCGGGACGAGATCGTCCGCGTCCACCGAAACGCGAGCATCATCGAAGCAGAAATGCAGCCGAAAATCCTTCAGCAAGTCCATCCCGATCAGGCTGCTGCGTTCCCCCGCGCCGGGGATCGGCGCAGCGCGCACCAGCGTGAAGTTTTCTCTGGAAATCGATCCGACTTGAATGCTCGGTACGGTGATCAAATCTTCGCTGTGTTGGGCGAACACCCCCGATGACTGGTGCTGCTTCGCGGATGCAAACGTCGCAGTATATTCGTCCGCGACCACGCTCGACTTACCCGCCCCTGTATCGAGCAGAAAACGATAGACTCTGCCGCCGACACTGCCATCGACATAAATTTCGGCGGCTTCGGCTTCGTCGGCGTCTGGCTTGATAATCAGGTTGAATTCACCCATGCCACTTCATCCTTTTGCGCAGGATAAAAAATAGGTACATTTGTAGAACAAATGTACCTATTCAAAGTGGATTTCGGCTGTATAATGGAAATGATGACCCACTCAAGTCCATCATACATCGATCACCGCTGATTCAGATCGCAAACCGGAAGCGAAGCCCTTCCCGTGCCACGCGACCGGATCACCCCGGAAGGGAACAACGGATACCGTGAGGGAAGCACATCCGGAAGGGAGCTTTTCTAGTCGTTGGCGATGAACACCGACTTGTATTCGCTGTAGTGGTCAAGGGCCGCCATGCCCTGTTCACGCCCGATTCCGCTCTGTTTCATGCCGCCAAACGGCGCTTCAATATGCACGCTGCTGCTGCTGTTAACCGAGATCATACCCGTCTCAATCGAGCGAACAACCCGCAGCGCCCGCCCAATATCCCGCGTCCACACCGACCCCGATAACCCGTAAGGCGTGTCGTTCGCCAGCCGAATCGCTTCTTCTTCTCCCTCAAACGGCATAATCCCGACCACCGGCCCAAAGATTTCTTCCTGCATCACCCGCATCTTCAGGTTCACATCGACGTAAACCGCAGGCGTCAGATAATTGCCGTTCGCAAGTTCGGGGGCGCTCAGCCGCTCGCCGCCGCAGACCCGCTTCGCGCCTTCTTCGTCGCCAATCTGGAGATAGCTCTGCACGGTCTTGAGGTGCTGCGGCGTGATGAGCGGCCCCATTTCCGTCGCAGCATCCAGCGGATTGCCCACTTTCAGGCTGCGCGTGCGATTGGCGAAGCGCTCGACGAACTCGTCGTAAATCGGGCGCTCGACGAAGATGCGGCTGCGCGAACAGCAGTCCTGCCCCGCATTGTCGTAGACCGCGAAAATCGAGGATTCGACGCAAACGTCGAGGTTAGCATCAGCAAATATCACGTTGGCGGATTTGCCGCCCAGTTCGAGCGAGACGCGCTTGATTCCTTCTGCCGCCTGCTTCATCACGCCGACGCCGACTTCCGTCGATCCTGTGAACGAGATTTTGCGCACCAGCGGATGCTGAATCAGCGCCGCCCCTGCCACGCTGCCCGAACCCGCCACGACGTTGAAAACGCCCTCCGGTACGCCCGCTTCGAGCATGAGATCGGCAAGCGCCAGCGCCGTCAATGGGGTAGCACTGGCGGGCTTGACGACGACCGTGTTGCCCATCGCCAGAGCCGGAGCAATCTTCCAACTGGCGATCAGCAGCGGGAAATTCCAGGGGACGATCAGCGCGCAGACACCAAATGGCTCGCGAAAAGTCATGTGCGTACCGTTGGCGTTGACCGGGATCGTCTGCCCGTGAATCTTATTGACTGCGCCCGCGTAATACTCGAATGTGTTGGCAACTGCACCGATTTCCCAGCGCGCCCCACCAATCGGCTTGCCGCCGTTCTGCGATTCGATCTGCGCCAACATTTCCAGATTGTCGCGCACAACGTTGGCGATCTTCTGCAATAACTGACCGCGTTCGCGGGTGTGCATGTTCTTCCACGCACCGCCGCTGAAACTGGCGTGCGCCGCCTTGACCGCGACATCAACGTCAGCCGCCGTCGCCTGAGCGACTTCCGCCATCGCCTTGCCCGTCGCCGGATTATATGCCGGTGCAGTGCGTCCGTCCGTGCTGGCAACCCGCTTCCCTGCAATCGCTAATCCCGCAAATGGAGTTTGAACGTCTACCATTGTTATCCCTTATTCCATTTCGACGTCATTACACATTTTTATATAGGGTGAGGTTTAAAAACCCCTCTATCCCCGACCCTTTCTCCCACGCAAGCGAGGAGAAAGGGAGAAAAACAGTACAAGATATTGCTCATGCGTGCAGATCTAAGACCTGTCCCTACAAACGTTGTGAGATTACGTTACTCCGGTGTCACATAGGCCGACGTAATGCCGCCATCGACCATGAATTCCGTTCCCGTGACGTAGGACGATTCATCTGAGGCGAGGTACAACGCCGCGTAAGCGATCTCTTTGGCTTCACCGAAGCGCCCCATCGGCACATGCACCAGCCGACGCTGCTTTTTCGCTTCCGTGTTGAGGAAGCTCATCAGGAGTTCGGTGCGCAGTGGGCCGGGGCAAAGCGCATTAACGCGGATGTTTTCGCGAGCGTGGATCGTCGCCAGTTCGCGCGTCATCGACAGAACGCCGCCTTTACTGGCAGTGTAGGCCAGTTGAGGCGTCGCCGCGCCGAGAATCGCCACGAACGAAGCGGTATTGATGATCGAGCCACCGCCCGCCCGTCGCAGCGCCGGGATGCCATATTTGCAGCCGAGAAACACACCCTTCAGGTTGATCGCCATCGTCAGATCCCAGACGGCTTCCTCGGTGGTCATAGCATTATCGTCGTCGCCGTGCATAATGCCGGCGTTGTTGAACAGGATGTTCAGCTTGCCGTAGGTTTCTTCGGCAACCGCAACCATATTCGCGCAGTCCGCCGCTTTCGAAACGTCGGCGTGAACATAAACCGCTTTGCCACCCGCCGCTTCAATATCCCTGACGGTCTGCTGCCCCGCCTCGTCCTTCACGTCCGCCACGACGACGCTCGCGCCTTCCGAAGCGAACAGGAGCGCCGTTTCACGCCCAATACCCTGACTCGCGCCGGTGATCAGCGCGACTTTGCCTTCCAATCTCATGTCGAACTCCTTAAGATTTGGTTTCGCCTAGATCTGCTCAAAATAGCGGGCGCGTTCCCAGTTAGTCACGACCCGATCATACGCCGCCTGTTCCGTGTTGAAGAAATGCAGGTAATGTTCGATCACCTCGCTGCCAAAAGCCGCTTTGGCAAAGGTGCTGCCTTCCAGCGCTTCAATCGCTTCGCGCAGCGTGTGCGGCACCTGCGGCAGTTTCTTGGATGAATAGACGTCGCCCTCGAACATCTCCGGCGGCTCGATCTGGTTGCGGATGCCATCCAGCCCGGAAGCCATCGCCGCCGCATAGGTCAGGTAGGGGTTAATATCCGCGCCGGGAATGCGCGATTCGATGCGAAGCCCTTTGCCACTGCCGACCACGCGAAAGCCCGCCGTGCGGTTATCGCTGCTCCATGCCAGTGAGGTGGGTGCCCACGAGGCTGATTGATAGCGCTTGTAGGAATTGACCGTCGGCGCGTAAAACGGCATTAGTTCGCGCGCGTGGGCGATCCAGCCGCCGAGAAACCAGCGAAACTGATCCGAGACACCTGTCACCGTACCGAAGGTTTGATCGCCAGCGAAGACGTTGTTCTCGCTTTGTCCATCCCACAGGCTCAGGTGAATGTGGCTGCTCGACCCGGCATAGCGCTCATCGACTTTCGCCATGAAGCTGACCGACATGCCGAGCGCGTGCGCCACATCTTTGAAACACTGCTTGTAAATCGAGTGGCGATCTGCCATTGTGAGGATGTCACTGAAGCGGATGTTGAGTTCGTGCTGCCCCGGCCCCCATTCGCCCTTGCTCGATTCAACCGGGATGCCGCTGTGGGCGAGATGCTTGCGCACCGCAGCGTTGAGGACTTCTTCGCGCGTCCCTTGCAGGATGTGATAATCCTCGATGTAGTCGCCGAAGTGCTTGAGATCAACGTAGTGTTTTTCGCGCGCCGTGCCGTAGGTTTCGTCGAAAATGTAGTACTCCAGTTCGGATGCGCCAAAAGCCGTGAAACCCATCTCAGCAGCGACGGCAAGTTGTTTATTGAGGATGCTGCGCGGCGCGACCGACACCTGCTCATGCGACTTATCGTCGTAGATGTCGCACAGCACAAATACAGATTTTTCCAACCAGGTCGCCATACGCAGAGTCTTCAGGTCGGGGATACAGTGAAAATCGCCGTAGCCGAGTTCCCAGTTGGCATAACGATAGCCGGGGATCGGCTCCATGAACATATCTACCGTCAGCAGATAATCGCAGGCGTGCATTCCATCATCCGCGACCTGTTCGAGGAAGAATTCGGCATCAACCCGCTTGCCCATAAAACGACCATACAGGTCGGTGAAAGCTGTCACTACCGTGTCGATCTCACCCGCTTCGACTTTGTGCCGCAACTGCTCAAGCGTCAACATACCCCGCACAGCAGGTTCTGCCATCGACATTCTCCCTGTATTACGACCAGAAGCCGTTCGCCGTAGTATTGTTAAGATATTACCAGTAAGACGCGCCAAATGGTACGTCCAGCGTTCGCAGCAAACGCGCTAAAATATAGCAAAACATTTTGAAGAAATGAGGCAGTGTGATGGATACGCAGAGCTATCAATCCTACAAAGGGCTTCCCTCGCTGGCGGGCATCTGTACGATGACCGAAGCGGCAAAACCCGGCCTATCGGTTGAGGAATGTGTGCGCCGACTCAAACATTATCACTATGCCTACAAGCGTCTGCATCAGATTTTCATGGCACACATTGCCTCCGAGCCGATCTACGAACTGAAGATGGGCTACAGCCTTCACAGCTATCTGTGCGCAGAACAGGTCAGCGCGCTGGCGAAACGAGTCGGCGAAATGCGCGAACCGCCGCTGGGTTTAGAAGTCGTGCCGGATGCCAACCTCGAAATTTTCTTCGACGAGATTCTCGCCGCACCCACAACTGAAGGGCAGCTCGTCGGGATTTATGAAAAAGCCTTTCCCGCCCTACAAGCCGCCCTCGAACAACACATGCACGATACCAATCCACTTGCGGATTACCCATCGGTGCGCCTGTGCCGCCTTGCCCTGGTTGAACTGGCGGATGTGATGGAATTCGGGAGGCAAACGGTAGGGGCGCTGATCGATGCAGCGACACGAGAAGCCATGTCAGGCTGGCTTCGTCTGCTGAACGACTGCCTCGCCGCCGCGGGCGGACTGGATGGAGCATCAGAAACAAGCAACACCCTGATCACGCGCCAGTATTCCGCTCAGCCTTTCGTCTATGACCCCGTGCCGCGCCGCGACGAGCGCTTCCCCGACCCGTATAACATGGGCGTCAATGCCGAATCTTTCCTCTACGATGAGCAGTATGCGCCTGCTCCCAAAACGCTGATGATGGCCTACAAGCGCATCCGCGAAATCGACGTGCCGGAAATGATGTCGAGCATCATTCTGCAAACGAGAGGCAAAGACTGGGCTTACTATCTCGACATGACGCGCCAGCTTTGGGACGAAGCCCGTCATGGGATGATGGGCGAAGTCGGCTTCGTGGCGATGGGCATCGACTGGCAGAAGGTGATGGTCAATTTTACCTGGTCGTTAGGGCTGAACACCCAATTGACGCCGATAGAACGCCACGCTGTCCTCTACTTCATCGAACAGGGGTTGATGCCGCGCACAGGCAAGCGCTTCGAGTGGGAAGTTGCCGTCGCCTCGCACAATCCACTATCGGCGACATTTCAGGATTACGACTGGGCGGATGAGGTGCTGCACGCTCATATTGGGCGCGACTGGTACGTGACCGATTTCGCCAGCACAAAGCAAGCGGTCGAGTACGGTGACAAAAGCTGGTCAAAGGTGCTGATGAACTGGGAGACGTGGCGCGACCAGGGGCTAACCGAACACCGCAACTGGTGGCCTGACGTTTACCGGGAGGCATGTGCCGTCTGGGGCATTGAGCCGGACGCCGAGGTGCTGGCTTTCTCCGAAAGCTATGCCAGCAAGCGCGCCGATTTGAAGGATATTTCCGCCTCCGGTTGATAGTCGGAATGATCATCTAATGCACGGGTGACTTTTCTGAGGTTGCAAATCCGTAATGTAAATTGGCGTCGTTTCTGTAATTAGACTCATTTTCTTCTCAGAAAAGCACGTTACCGTTACCGTATTGCACGAATCGAGCAGAGACTTCCCGGCGATGGAGGAAGCACCCGCAACCCGCACCGAAAGATGGCGACATCGTTTGCGACGCGCCCGCAAACTCGTGCGAAGCGCGCTGCCGTTCGCGTCAGGCGTCCTCGCGGCGCTGGTGGCGCTGCTGCTCTACAATGCGCTTACTCCCCAGCCGCATCTGATCACGCAGCGTGAAGTCAGTGACACCATTTCGCAGGCAATGGCGTCCGCAACCCCCCGCCCGCCCTTCTCGTCTGTGGTCTATCAATCTGTTCTGCCTTCCATCGTCAGCATCGAAATGAAAGCGCCCGGATCAAACAGCAACGTGATGAATGATCTGAGCGATGAATTCGCCTATGATGATGGCAGCCTGCATTTTCTTCAGGATCAGGGCGTCGGCAGCGGCGTGATCATCGACGACAGCGGCGACATTCTGACCAGTTTGCACCTCGTCTCCGGCGAAGGCACGATTGAAGTCACCTTCGCGGACGGCACCAAGTCAGACGCGACAATCACCGCGACCCAGGCAGAAAACGACATTGCCGTCCTTCAGGCGATCAAACCACCGATCTTCTACTTCCCGGCGACGCTGGGCAATCCGAACGCTCTGCGCGTCGGCGACGAAGCCTACGTCGTCGGCAATCCCTTCAGCCTGACGAATTCGCTGAGTGCAGGCGTAATCTCCGGTCTGGATCGCACCTATAAAGTCAACGACGAACTCACGCTGGAACACCTAATTCAATTCGACGCCGCTGTCAACGCGGGCAATTCAGGCGGGCCGGTGATCAACCGGGCGGGTCAGGTGGTCGGCATCGTTGCGGTTCTGCTCAATCCCACTGGACAAAATGTGTTTATCGGCGTCGGCTTCGCCGTGACGATCACGGCGGCGGGTGGTGCGGCGGGTTTGCCGCCAGATTAGGCTGGCGATCCCTCATCCCAGACGCGAAACGTCCTGCCCTTCTCCCACGCAAGCGGAGAGAGGGGCAAAACTAAGGGCATGGGACAGAGAGTTTGAGTTTACAACCAGCACGTTCAGGTTTGGCAGCGTCAACTAGAAAAAGGATTTCGCCCATGAATCAGAGTTTGACCCCGGACAGCGGGACGCCGATGGAACGTGTGCTGTATGAAGTCAAGAAGATCATCGTCGGGCAGGATCACCTGCTGGAGCAGATGATCGTCGCGCTGCTGGCACGCGGGCATATCCTGGTTGAAGGCGTGCCTGGGCTGGCAAAAACGATGGCAATCAAGACGCTGGCGGAGTCGATTGGGGGCGAGTTCAAACGCATCCAGTTCACGCCCGACCTCGTCCCGGCTGATCTGGTCGGCACGCGCATTTTCAACCAGAAAACGGGTGAATTCACCACCTCGCTTGGCCCCGTGTTCACCAATCTGCTGCTGGCAGACGAAATCAACCGCGCTCCGGCAAAAGTCCAGAGCGCGCTGCTCGAAGTCATGCAGGAACGACAGGTGACGATTGGGCGTGAAACCTTTAAAGTTCCGAATCCGTTTCTGGTGCTGGCGACACAGAATCCCATCGAGACCGAGGGAACCTATGCTCTGCCCGAAGCGCAGGTGGATCGTTTCATGCTCAAGGTGCTGGTCGGCTATCCCACAGCGACCGAAGAATTCGTGATTGTACAGCGCATGACGAGTGTGCTGGAAGCTGTGCAGCAGGTTTTGACAACCGATCAACTGGCGACTCTGCAAAAGGAAGCCGATAAAGTCTATGTCGATCCCGCGCTGATCGAATATGCCGTCAAGATGGTCACCGCAACCCGCCAACCGCAGGATCACGGCCTGAAAGAGTTGCAGCACTATCTCATGTTCGGCGCGAGTCCGCGCGCCTCGATCAACCTGATTTTGACGGCACGGGCGCTGGCTTACCTGCGCGGGCGCGATTACGTGCTGCCACAGGATGTGACCGACATGGCCTACGACGTGATTCGTCATCGTCTGGTGCTGTCCTACGAAGCGCTCTCCGACAACGTGACTGCCGACGATCTGCTCAAGAAGATTCTCAGCCGAATTCCTGTACCGAAAGTGCCTTTGCATGAACCCAACGGTCTCCGCTCCAACGCCTGAGCGAATCACGCCTGAGCGCGTCCTTCAGCGCCTCGACTGGCAGGTGATTCGGCGGCTTGACGGCCTGCTGCAAGGCGATTACCGCAGCCTGTTTTACGGCTATGGGGTGGACTTTGCCGATCTGCGTGAATATCAGCCGCAGGATGACATTCGCTACATCGACTGGAACGTCACCGCACGCATGGACACGCCTTACGTGCGCCAGTACGTCGAAGACCGTGAGATCACCGCCTGGTTTCTGCTCGACCTGAGCCCGTCGATTGACTTTGGCACGGTGCAGAACCAGAAACGCACCATGCTGGTCGATTTTGTGACGACTTTTGCCCGTCTGCTCACCCGTCACGGTAACCGCGTCGGGGCTGTGCTTTACGGCGGCAAAGTCGAACGCACCATTCCCGCGCGCGGTGGGCGGAATCAGGTGCTGCGCATTGCCAACGATCTGCTGAAACAGCCGCGCTTGCCGAGCGCGCCCTTCACCAACCTGACGCCGCTGATCGACAGCGGCCTGAACGCCATCAAAGGGCGTTCGCTGGTCTTCGTGATTTCGGACTTCATCAGTGAACCGGGCTGGGAACGCTCGCTGACGCTGCTCAACCAGCGTCACGAAGTTCTGGCTGTGCGCCTGTTTGACCCGCGCGAAATTGATCTGCCGGACATTGGTTTGATCATCATGGAAGATGCCGAAACTGGCGAGCAGTTGTATGTCGATACGCATGATAAGAAGTTCCGCCAGCGCTTCAATGCGGCGGCTCATGAACGCGAAGCCACCCTCGCCGAAACGTTCAAGCACGCAGGCGTCGATTTGCTTTCGCTTTCGACTGAGGACGATCTGGTGCGCTCGATTGTCCGATTCGCCAATTTAAGGCAGCAGCGGAAAAAGAAACTGTAGCCTATGACTTTTATCTGGCCTGGAATGCTCCTGCTCCTCCTGCTGATCCCGCTGTTTGGGATGGTTTACCTGCGTATGCAGCGCCAGCGGCAGCAGATGCTCACCAATTACGGCAGTCTCGGCTTTGTCCAGAGCGCAGTCGGGAAAAGTTTGGGGATTCGCCGTCACATCCCTCCGATCCTGTTTCTGCTTGGTCTGGGTATTCTGATCTTCGCGCTGGCACGCCCACAGGCCGACGTCAGCGTGCCACATATCGAAGGGACGGTTATTCTCGCCTTCGACGTTTCCGCCAGCATGGCAGCCGACGATCTGGAACCGACACGCATCGACGCCGCCAAAGCCGCCGCGCAGGATTTCGTCGAGCGCCAACCTTCGACTGTACAAATCGGCGTCGTCTCGTTTAGCGACAATGGCTTTTCGGTGCAGGTTCCGACGAATAATCAGGCCGATGTGCTGTCTGCCATCAATCGACTGTCACCGCAGCGTGGCACGTCGATTGCGAATGGTATCCTCGTTTCCCTGACGACGATTGAAACAGCCTTAAGCGGCAACCGGACAAATTACTACAGTAACCTGACGCCAACACCGGAAGTAACGCCGACTCCTGTCCCGGAAGGCACGCATATTTCAGCGGTTATCATCCTGCTCACCGATGGCGAGAACAACGAAAATCCCGATCCCCTCGACGCTGCGCAGACTGCCGCAGATCGCGGTGTGCGTATTTACACCGTCGGGGTCGGCAGCCCGCAGGGAACTGATTTAAAAGTCGAAGGCTTCACCGTTCACACCCAGCTTGACGAGACCACCCTTCAGCAAATCGCGCAGATGACCGACGGCACCTATTACAACGCCAACAGCGAACAGGATTTGCTCAACATTTACGACAACCTCAACCCCGAACTGATCATCAAGCCGGAAATGCTCGAAATCACACCGCTGTTCGCGGGCTTGAGCATTCTCGTGCTGCTGCTGGGCGGTATCGCCTCGCTGATCTGGTTTGGTCGGGTGCCATAGTATATGCGAGGCGTGCAATGGACATACTCTGGCCTGGATTTCTGATCTTCCTGCTGCTCATTCCGCTGCTGATTGCCGCGTATATCTGGGTGCTGCGACGGCGACGGCGTTTTGCCGTGCGCTATTCGAGTCTGGCACTGGTGCGCGCGGCGCTGCCAAAACATTCGCGCCTGCGCCGACACTTCCCGTTTGCCCTGTTCGTGGTCGCGCTCGCAAGCCTGGTGATCGCCTTCGGGCGTCCGGTGGCTGTCGTCGCCGTGCCCACCAACCAGACGACGATTGTGTTGGCTATCGACGTGTCGCGCAGCATGTGTTCGTCTGATATTCAGCCGAACCGCCTGATCGCCGCCGAGAATGCGGCGCTTTCGTTCATTCAAAGCCAGAAAGCCAGCACACAGATTGGCATCGTCGCGTTTTCGAGCTACGCAGAGTTGATTCAGCCGCCTACGACGAACGTCGGCGATTTACAGGCTGCGATTCAAAGCTTAGCCACCGGACGCAGGACAGCGATTGGCAGCGGTATTCTGAAAGGAATCGACGCAATTTCGGAGATTGATGCCAATGTCGCGCCCAGTATTGATCAATTCTCGACCACTGTCGCGCCCCAACCTGTACCGAAAGGCGCTTAC
The DNA here is from genome assembly GCA_034432495.1 of Anaerolineae bacterium. Taxonomy (GTDB): domain Bacteria; phylum Chloroflexota; class Anaerolineae; order Aggregatilineales; family Phototrophicaceae; genus Flexifilum. The sequence continues at coordinate 52,742 of DAOUCB010000034.1, forward strand.
GCCCCAGACATTATCGTTCTGCTGACCGATGGCGTCAGCAATGCTGGCCCGCTGCCGCTCGATGCCGCGCAGCAAGCAGTGGATAGAGGGGTGCGTGTTTATACGATTGGCTTTGGTACCGCCTTTGGGGGCGAATTTTCCTTCTGTGGCGCGCAGTTCGCCGGGCGCGAACCCTTCGATCCCAATTTTGGCGGCGGGCCTCCCGGCGGTGGCGGGGGTTATGGCGGCGGGCCTCCTGGCGGCTTCCGGCGCGGGATTGACGAAGATACGCTCAAGCAAATCGCAAGCATGACAGGCGGCGAATATTATTCTGCCGAAAGTGGGAGCGAGCTGCAAAGCGTGTTCGAAAGCCTGCCGACCTATCTGATCGTTAAGCACGAAGTGGTCGAAGTCAGCGTTGCCTTTACAGCCATCGGCACGCTCTTAGCAGCAACGGCTGTGCTGCTCTCGCTGCTCTGGCATCCTCTCCCGTGAACAGGTCGGCTCAGCGATCCGGCACGACCGCCATGACAATTGCCGTCGCTGGGCCGCCGAGCTTCATATCGACGCTGGCTGAGGCGTAAGCATAGGCGTCAAATGGATCGAGTCCCCAACCGCTGACGAGCAAATTGTAGGCTTCGTCAAGCGCGATCTGGTAGGCTCTTTCGAGCGTGTCCGCCATGCCGAGGCAGTAGGTACTGCTACCGACGCGCAGGCGCGGGAATTTGAGCGGCATATCCTTTTCAAGGCTGATCCTGAGTGTCGCGCTGCCCGCTGCTTCCAGGCTAACCCAGGTCGGCTCACCGACGCCCATCGCCGCGTGCAGATCGCCCAGCGACAGCACGCCACCTTCAACCTGGACGGGCAGATACAGCGTTGTCCCAGCCTCCATTTCGCGCAAATCCATGTTGCCGCCGAAGGGATAGGCAGGCACGAACGTTGAACCTTTGCCTTCCACCGGAGCGACGCCGATGCAGCCGATCATCGTGCGAATCGGCACACTGAGCGAGTCGGAAATGTAAGCGCGACCGTCCCGCAGCGCGATCTGTCGTGTTTTGGTGTCGTCGCTGTACGCACCCAGCCCGCCGAACTTCGGCAGCCAAACCGACCAAGCGCGCGTCACCTGAACGTCGAGGATTTCAATGCGCAGCGCATCGCCGGGCTGCGCGCCACGCACGACAACCGGGCCAGTCACGGCATTGAAGTTTTCCAGCCCAATCGCCTCGACGCTTTCGCCCTTTGAGAGTCGTTCATAAGCGGCGTCGCCTGTTTCAAAGGTGACCGTATCGCCGCTGTCGATTTCCAGTACGGGCGGGATTGTTCGATCAAAGGCGAAAGCGCGCTGTTCCTTCTGTAAACGATAAGTGGCACTCATAAATTTTTCCCTCTTTAAGGCTCGTAGCGGCTGATAAAGTCGCTGAGCACCTGCATGTAATGTTCCGGTTCTTCGGCATGGGTGATGTGCGAGCAGTTCTTGAAGAGCATCCATTCCGAGCCGGGAATACCATTATGTACTGTCTCAGCGATGATCGGCGTTGCTTCATCGAATTCGCCGGAGATGACCAGTGTTGGCGCGTGGATTTCGCCGAGACGAGGAATGACATTCCAGGTTTTGAGCGTGCCAATGACGTGGAACTCGCTCGGCCCGTTCATGGTGTTATAGACTTCAGGCCATTGCGCCAGCTTTTGAAACGAACGCTGGACATACTCAGGATTCGGCACGACACGGCAGACGTGGCGGTCATAGAAGACCTGCATTGCTTCCAGATATTCAGGATCAGCGGTTGTGCCAGCGGCTTCGTGCTTTTGCAGCGCCGCCTCCACTTCTGGTGGAAGCTGCTGACGCAGTTTGTTGGCTTCTTCGACCCACTGGATCATGCTGGCGGGTGAATTGGAAATCGTCACACTGGCGACACCTTTCGGCTGCGTGAACATATATTCCATCGAGAGCATCCCGCCCCACGACTGACCGAGCAAATGAATCCGATCCAATCCGAGTGCCTGCCGCACCACATCAATTTCTTCGACGTAAAGCGGAATCGTCCACATCGCTGGCTTGCTCTCGTCAATGTGCGAGTTGCCGCAGCCCAACTGATCATAGTAGATCACGCGACGCCCCGTATCTACCATCGGGTCAAGCCCTTCGAGATAATCGTGGCAGGCTCCCGGCCCACCGTGCAGACAGAGCAGCGGCAGTTTCCCCGGTTCCTCGCCATCACCAACGATGCGATACCAGGTTTGATAGCCCTTGAAGGGGATGTAGCCTTCTTTAATCGTCCGAGCCATTGTAGTCCTTTCTGAATTAGCCTCGCATCGAAGTCCTCGGATCAAGCGCGTCACGGATCGCGTCACCCAGCAGGTTGAAGCCGAGCGTCGTAATCATAATTCCCGCTGTCGGGATCAGAATCATCCAGGGGGCAATGCGATAGCGGCTCTGCCCTTCGGCGATCATATTACCCCAACTGGCGGCGGGCAGCGGCACACCGACGCCCAGAAAGCTGAGCGACGATTCGATCAGGACGGTCGTCGCGAACGACAACGTCCCCCAGACAACCGTGATGCTGATGATTTGCGGCAGGATATGGCGAAAAATGATGTGGGCATCGCGCGCCCCCGCGCAGCGTGCGCTCTCGACGTAGGCTCGTTCGCGCACCGTTAGCACCTGGCTGCGCACCAACCGCGCCAGCGCGGGCCAGGTGATGATCGTCAGAATCAGCATAACAACGGGGACACTCGGTCGCAGCACCGATCCCAATCCTAACGCCAGCAGAATCGCCGGGAAAGCCAGCAGCACATCGGTAAAGCGCATCAGTACCGTATCAATGATGCCGCCGTAAAAGCCTGCCAGCAAACCGACCGTCGTCCCCAGAAACGCCGCAGTGATATTGGCGACGAAGCTGATCGACAGCGAGATGCGCGCGCCATAAACCATGCGGCTGAGCATATCACGCCCCAGATGATCTGTCCCCAGAATGTACTGCCCACCGGGTGGCAGTGGGACGCCCTGCGCTGTTAAGCCATCGCGAAACTGCTTGAGCGGATCGGCAGGCGCAATCACGGGCGCGAAGATCGCCGCCAGCGTCACGAACAGCACCAGCCCGCCGCCAATCCAAGCACGCGGCAGGCGGCGAAGCTGCGGCCAGAAGCCGTTTTTGGATTTTGTCTTGAGTTCAGTCATATCGATGACAGCCGAACGCGCGGGTCGAGCGCAATGTAGAAAAGATCAACCAGTAAATTCAGACCAACGACTGCAATCGACGCGAACAAGACCGTTCCCATGACCATCGGCGTGTCCTGATTGCGAATCGCCGTCCAGGCTTGCAAGCCGATCCCCGGCCACCCGAAAACGGCCTCGATCACGACGACACCACCCAACAGCAGCGCTAGATCCAGCCCCGCCAGCGTTACAACGGGCATCAGCGCGTTGCGCAGAATGTGACGCAGCAGCACCCGGCGTGGTGCGAGTCCCTTTGCTCGTGCCGTTCGAATGTAATCCTCGCCGGTGACTTCGAGAATGCTGTTGCGCAGAACCCGCGAGTAAAAGGCGGTTCCACCTACGCCCAGCACCAGTGCAGGCAGTACGACGTGAATCGGCGTGCCGTAGCCGCCGAGCGGAAAAATTGGGATCACGAAGCCGAACAGGTACAGAGCCACCAAACCCAGTGCGAACTGCGGCACGGATATGCCGATCAGTGCGAAGGTCGTCGCCGCCTGATCGATCCATGAGCCGGGTCGCAGCGCCGCAACTATCCCCAACGGCAGGCCGATTGCCAGCTCCACACACAATCCGGCGAGCGCCAGTTCCATTGTCGCTGGCAGGCGTTCCAGTACCGCTTTCAGCACAGGACGCTTATCGCGTGTGGAATTGCCGAGATCCCCTTGAATGGCGCGCCCCAGATAGCGAATGTATTGCACGGGCAGCGGATCATTCAGACCCCACAACTCGCGGATGCGATCCACTTCGGCCTGCGGTGCGCGTGGCCCGGCATACATGCGAGCAGCGTCACCCGGCATTAAAAAAATCATCACGAACGTGATGGTCGCGACGCTAAAAATGACGCCAACCGCTCCGATCAACCTGCGCAGTAGATAATTCATAACGCTTTTCGCTCAGTGAATCTGTTGCGAACGAGAATCAGACACGGCACTCGTATGAGTACCGTGTCCGTGAGATGCAGTCGTACAAACCAATGATGTCAGTCAGTTACTTGACTTTGGCATCAGCAAAGTTCAGCAGCACCGCTGCATCGGTCTTGATGTCGAGGCGCGCGCTGGTGAAATAATCATCGACGCGGTGAACCAGGAAAGCATTCGGCACCTGTGCTGCCACTTTGGCGTTGAAATCCTGGAAGGCTTTCGCGCGTTCTTCGCCCAGCGGAATCAGGTTGATCTGCTCGAAAATCGCGTCGAGATCAGGATTGCAGTACTTCGCCCAGTTGTATGAGCCACCGCATTGCAGCAGCGGTTCCCAGTTGTCGGACGGATCCTGATAGTCCATGTACCACTGGGTCATGACGAGATCGAGCGATTCTGGCTTGCTGTTGAGCACGTCGAGGAACTGGGCGTTGTCGAGCGAGGTCATTTCGACCTGAACGCCGATGTCCGAGAGGTCGGCAATCACGGCCTGCGACTCGCTCAAAGCAATCGGGTCGGTATTAACCAGCAGCGTCGTGCTGAAACCGTCCGGGTAGCCCGCGCTCGCCAGCAGCGCCTTCGCGCCTTCGGGATCATACGGGTCGGGCTTCATATTCGGGTCAGAGCCGGGGACACCAGGGGGCAAAAAGCCCGCCAATGGGGTGGCACGACCGTTCAAAATCTGCGACATACGCTCACGGTCGATTGCCATACTCAGGGCGCGGCGCACATCGAGCTTATCAAACGGTTCTTTGTTGTTGTTCATGATCATGTAGTCGGTATTCGGGAAGCCTTCCGACGGCAGAAGCTGCGCCGCCAGTGTTGGATCTGCCGAGAGACGCGGGAAATCGGCATTCGGCACGAGGTCGAGCGAAACATCCGCCTCGCCGCTTTCAATCTTGAGGATACCGACTGATGGCTCGATGCCAAGATCGAGTTCGAAGGCATCGAAGTAAGGCTTGCCTTCTTCGTAGTAGTAAGGGTTGCGCTTGCCCGTGATCATGACGCCGCTTTGCCAGCTATCGAGCATGAACGGGCCAGCGCCAAGCGGCTGGAAGCCGAACTGATCGCCCGCTGCTTCGACACCTTCTTTGGCGACGATGAATGCGGGCGGTAGCGCGAAACGCTGCATAATCGAGGGGACAGGATGCACCAGCGTGAATTCGACGGTGCGGTCATCGACCTTACGCAGCCCACTCACGTCAGTCGCTGTCCCGGCTCCGAATTCCGCTGCGCCCTTCACATCCGCGAACATGAAGGCAGTTGGCGCGGCAGTATTGGGGTCGAGCAGGCGTGTGAAGCTGTAGATCACATCGTCCGCTGTGATGTCACGCCCATTCGAGAACTTGATGCCGTCGCGCAGATGGAATGTGTAGATCGTGCCATCATCACTGACCGTCCACGAATCCGCCAACGCGGGGATCGGCGTACTGGGGTCTTGCAGACGCACCAGACCGACGTAAAACAGCGACGCGGTCGGCCAAGTCTCCGTTTCATAGGCAATGTGCGGGTCGGAGGTACGCATATCGGGGTTCAGCACAATATGGAGCGTTTTGTCATCCTGCGCGTGAGCGATCACACCAAACGAGAGCAGCAGCAGACAGGTCAAAAACAGAAGCACACGAATGCGGCGCATCTTTTCATCCTTTACCCAAACTTTTGTTTTATGCGAGAAGATCGTTCAACGAATGAGACTATAACAAGCGTCATTTATTATGCCAAGAACCACACTTTAGGGGCGTGGCGAGTCTTACCGGAATTCGCAGCCAATATTTTGGACACTCCTGACGAGTCATTGTCCGGCTTAGCACAAGTGTCGCTGGCAAAGCCGACAATGGATTTAGCACGTTGACTCTTTAGGTCGATGCGAGGATTTGATCGACCAGAAAACTGACCAGCCGCTTGATTTCGGGGTAAAGCGCCGCCGGGTCTTCCGGCGACTGATGCCCGACCACTCGCCACACAAGCGTCTTCAGAATTAGATCGCTCCATTCGGGGAACTGCGCCGCCGCCCACAAAGCCGCCTGCTTTTTGGAAACAAAGTCGCCTGTGCGTACAAGACGCAGCCCGCGACACAGCGTTAGAACCACATAGCCCTGACCGCCTAAATGGGAAGGCTCGAACCAATTGGGCGTATCACGGCTCAAGTCCTGGACGACGCGCACGATTTTCTCGTGGCGAATGGGATCAACCAGCGTATGCGGGTCTGGCCCGAAGAGCACAATGCCTTTTTCGCGCAGCACATGCCAGTTGATCGTCCATTGGTCGTGGTGAATTGCCCTGACGTGAAACGGTTCGCCGGGGCTGATTTCCACGATGTTGTAATCCTGCTGAGCACCCTTCAGACGCCCCAACGGGGTATAGAGGACTTCGATTCGGTTGTCCAAACGAGGATTTTCGCGGATCAAGTTGAGGTGCATGGCTTCAAGTCGCGCGATCTCGGCCTCGTTCAAATCGGTCACTGTAACAGCGATCAAGTCAACGTCGCTGCTCAGGGGATCAAAATCGCCGGTGACGAGCGAGCCGACCAGATAGAAGCCAACCAATTGACTGCCGAGAATCGCCTGAATCTGCTGGAGCAGCAGATCGGGCAGGGCGCGCATTTCCGCGTCGGTGAGCGTTATATTTTCCATGATGGCGCTATTCTAACCAAGCAAATGGACGTTCAACAAGCAGTGTCTATATTCGTTTGAGTCAATGCTGCGACGCGCCGACCGAGCCGAGTAGTTCCCATCGTATAATTTGAGAGATTTCGGTATATTCGCGGCCTGTTTCATCGCATTGGGAATGTCTTATGCCGGGAATTTATGACGAAATACGCAGCCAGCCTGACGTGATTCGCAAAACGGTTCAGTCAATTACGGCTGCGCTGCCAGCACTTGCGCCCTTCGCCCCCGACCTGAAAGAGGGGCGGCAAGTCATTATCACGGGTATGGGGGGATCATTCGCTGCCGGAACGCTGGCACAGTTCAGCCTGATCGAGAACGGTATGCAGGCGGTCACCTTCGAGAGTTCGGAACTGCTTTATCACTCACAGCACCTGTTTGATCGCAAGCCGTTGATCATCATGATCTCGCAGTCGGGCGAGTCACGCGAAGTAGTGCGCCTGCTGGAAGAACTGGACAGACGTGAGGCGAAATGCCCAATTATCGGCATCACGAACACGCCTGGCAGTACGTTGGCGCAGCGCAGCACACACACGCTGATGATTCAGGCCGGTGAGGAAAAAACAGTTTCGACCAAGACCTATACCTGCACGCTAGCGGCGCTTATCCTTCTGACCGCCGCGCTGACAGGTTCTGACGCTTCGCAACAGGTTGAGGAGGCTGCTCGCACAATTGAGGCTGCTCTCCCCGGCTGGGAGGCGCAAGCCAGGCAAGTCGCTGAGCGCATTGCCAAGACAGCCTTCATCGAGTATCTGGGGCGAGGCGCTTCGCGCGCATCAGCGCTGACGGCGGCGCTCATCACCAAAGAGACGGCGAAGCTCCCGACCGAAGGCATGGTCGGCGGGCAGTTCCGGCACGGCCCGCTGGAAGTGCTTGCGCCTGAAATCACGGTTGCGATCTTCATGGGATCGGGCATTGAACGGACGCTCAACGATGGACTCGCCGCTGACATTGAAGCGCGTGGTGCAGCGGTGCTTCGCATCGGCAGCACGATAGAGCACGATTTGGGTTTCGACGTACCGCCGCTCGACGATTTCGTTATGCCGCTTGCCGAGATTATTCCGGTGCAGCTTCTCGCCGCCGAACTCGCCGCTCAGCGCGGTTTTCCGGTCGGGGAATTCCGTTACGGTACGAAGGTCACGACTACAGAATAGCGAGCCAATCTATTGAGCCAATACACAGGCTATGCCGTTGGGCTGGACATCGGCGGGACAAATCTGGTCGCCGGGGTGATTGCCGGGGAAGATGGGCGGGTTCTCAGCCGACAGAGCATCCCGACCGACTCACGACGCGGGGCACAGGACGGTTTGGAGCGAATCGTCGGGCTGATTACTCGTGTCATTGAGGCGGCTGGGCTTCGGCTAGAGCAGGTCAGTGGGATCGGGATTGGGGCAAGCGGCCCGGTCGACTCGATTAAGGGGCTGATACAGAATCCCTTCACGCTGCCGGGATGGGAAGACCTGCCCATCAGCGACATGCTGAGCAAGCGCTTTAGCCTGCCCTGCTGCCTGCTGATTGATACCCATGTTGCCGCGCTGGGTGAGCATTGGATCGGCGCGGCACGGGGAGCGAAGCACGCCCTCTACCTTACTTTCGGCACGGGGATTGGCTGCGGCATCATCCTCAACAATCAGCTTTATCGCGGTATCGGCCTGATTTCAGGGGAAGTTGGTCATCATGTCATCGACCCCAGTGGGCCGCTGTGCTACTGCGGCGCGCATGGCTGCTGGGAGATGTTTGCCGCCGCACCCGCGATTTCAAGCTATGCCGCCGAGCATGTGCCGGATGACAGCCTGCTGCTGCGCTTGGCTGAGGGAGAGCGAGAGAAAATTACTCCGCTGCTGATCAGTCAGGCAGCAGAGCAAGACGACCCTTTCGCGCGGCAGGTCATGGAGCGGACGGCAAATTATCTGGGGATGGGTATCGCCAACCTGATTGACATTTTCGCCCCGGAGGTGGTCGTCCTCGGCGGGGGAATTATGGGAAGCTGGCCCCAATTTGAGCCGACTGCCCGGCGTGCGATGGCGCGCTGCTCGGCGATGGTTCCGCTTTACGGGGAGATTCGGGTCGCTCAGGCGGAACTGGGGCTTAATGCGGGAATCACGGGGGCAGCCCGCGCGATCCTCGCGACACTGGCGGGGGAAGCGAGCCTGCTGCCCAGCTAAGCTGAGCACAGGACAGTTTTATTATAGTTTAATATAATTGCTTTAAATCGACTTCTTCGAACGAACAAGTGTTCTATTTTGTTCGATACCCAAAAGGCATTCTCAGAAGCATGGTGGGTCGCTCGAAATGAGGGAGAAATCGGCGGAAAAACACGGTTACAACCCTGAAAAATCTTCGAACAAAGGCGTTCGAACAGCGTTCGAATGAGGGGAAAAACACGTGTTCGAAGTGTTCGAGGCGTTCGATTTTTATTGCGAGAAGCGCTCCCGTAAATTCATGTTCGAACCGTTTAGCCTCGGTATCAAGTCCGGCGGGGATTGATGCAATCTGACGCGTAAAACCGAAAATTGAAGGAATGCACAAAACTTACCTCACCCCTGCTCACCAAAAGCAGGTGAGCTTCCCCTCTCCACGTCGCTTCGCTTAGGTAGCGAGGGGAGAAAAGCAAGGGCGCACGTGCAAACAAGTTTGCCGGGGTGCGCCCCTACAGACGCCCGCCCACCAACAATCGTATTGGGCAAGAAATACAATTCTGAAATAGCCTCATGCCGCGCCCCTACAAACCCATCCGTCCACAAGCATGACACTTTTTGGACACGCTCATGGCGTGCACCATACGACGATACTTACCCTGAGGGTATAATCGCCAAAACTGATGTCCCCTATCCTCTCCACTCCCCCGGCTGGTCATGGACAAAGGGTTCTGAGCATGTTATGTTCCACGCATCATGCGTAAAATTTGCGTGGGCATGATTTACAGAGAATGATTATTTCCATGAAAATTGTTGCTGTTACGACAAAAGATATTCGCTTCCCCACCTCCAGCCTCTCCGATGGTTCCGATGCGATGCATCCTGACCCCGATTACTCGGCGGCCTATGTCATTCTACACACCGATACTGACCTCGAAGGTCACGGCCTGTCGTTCACCATCGGGCGCGGCAATGAAGTCGTGGTCGCCGCAATGCAGGCGCTCGCACCGCGCATCATCGGGCAAACGCTGGAGTCATTCACGCAGAACATGGGCGCGTTCTGGCGGATGCTGACCAGCGACAGCCAGTTACGCTGGCTGGGGCCGGAAAAAGGCGTGATCCATCTGGCGACAGGCGCGGTCGTCAACGCCGTCTGGGATTTGTGGGCGAAAGCGGAAGGCAAGCCGCTGTGGAAACTGCTGGTGGATATGTCGCCGGAAGACCTCGTCCGCTGCATCGACTTCCGCTATATCACTGACGCGATCACGCCGGATGAAGCACTGGCGCTACTGCGCGCCAACGCCGCATCCAAAGCGCAGCGTGAAGCTGAAATGCTGGCAAACGGGTATCAGGCGTACACGACTTCGAGCGGCTGGCTGGGCTACAGTGACGAGAAGATTCGCCGCCTGTGCCGCGAATCGCTGGCGGACGGTTGGAAGCACTTCAAGATCAAAGTGGGCGCGGATGTCGCCGACGACATGCGCCGCTGCGCCGTCGTCCGTGAGGAAATCGGCGAGGGTAATACGCTGATGGTTGATGCCAACCAGTTCTGGGATGTTGGCAGCGCGATTGAGCACATGAGTCACCTTGCTCCGTTTCGCCCACTGTGGATTGAAGAACCGACCAGCCCCGACGACATTCTCGGTCATGCGGCGATCCGCAAAGCCGTCGCGCCGATTGGGGTGGCAACAGGTGAACACTGCCAGAATCGCGTCATGTTCAAGCAGTTTTTGCAGGCGGAAGCGATTGACTTCTGCCAGATCGATAGCTGCCGTCTGGGCGGCGTCAACGAAGTGATCGCCGTTTATCTGCTGGCAGCGAAATTTGGCGTGCCGGTCTGCCCGCACGCGGGCGGCGTTGGCCTGTGCGAATATGTCCAGCATCTGCAAATCTTCGATTACATCTGCGTGAGCGCATCGCTGGAAAAGCGGATCGTCGAGTATGTCGATCACCTGCATGAGCATTTCCTCGACCCGGTGGTGGTGCGTAACGGACATTACATCCCGCCGCAGATGCCGGGATATAGTATTCAGATGAAGCCCGAAAGCCTCGTCCAGTACGAGTTTCCCAACGGGCCAGTGTGGAGGGCGCGTCTATGAAAATCATCGACAGCCATCTGCATTTCTGGAATCCGCAGACATTACCCTATCCCTGGCTGGAAAGCGTTCCTGTCCTTAATCACGCATTCGAAGTGGCAGAGTTCCGTCAGGCGACCGAGAACCTCCAAATCGATGGCGTGGTTTTCATCGAAGCCGACTGCGCGCCAGAGCAGAACGTCGCCGAAGCGGATTGGGTGGCAGCTCTGCCCGCACCGATTAAGGGAATTGTCGCGTATGCGCCGCTCGAAACGGGTTCGGCTGCGAAAGCAGCACTCGATTCATTGAGCGAACGCCCGCTGGTCAAAGGGATTCGGCGGTTGGTGCAGGGTGAACCCATCGGCTTCGCAGTTCAGCCGAAATTCATCGAAGGGGTACGCCTGCTGGCGGATTACAACCTCAGCTTCGATATTGGCGTGCGCCACATCCAGTTATCGGATGCAAAGACGCTGATTGCCGCCTGCCCGAACGTCCGTTTCGTCCTCAACCACATGGGCAAGCCCAATATCGCTGAGGGAGACATCGACAACTGGCGCAAGTTGATGACGGCGATTGCGGGTTTCGAGAATGTGGACATGAAATTTTCGGGCATGGTGACTGAAGCTGACGCGGCGAACTGGACAATCGATGACCTACGTCCGTATGTCGATGTGGTACTGAAGGAATTCACCCCGGCGCGAATGATGTTCGGCAGCGATTGGCCGGTCTGCACCTTAGCGGCGAGTTACGAACGCTGGTTTTCGACGGCACAAACATTCATTCAGCCGTTATCTGACGCTGAACGGCAGCAAATCTTCGCCGGAACCGCTACACGCGCTTATCGGCTCGACGCCTGAGCGCCGTTTTCAGGGAGAGAAACGCATGTCTGACCATTATCTCGTGACCGGCGCGATGGGATGCATCGGCGCGTGGACACTGTATCAACTGGCGCAGCAGGGAAAACACGCCGTCAGCTTCGATTTGAGCGAAAACCGTTCGCGGGTTGATCTGCTGCTGAGCCGAAAAGAACAGGAAGCCATCACCTTCGTTCAAGGTGACCTAACCGATACCGCGGCGGTGCAAGCGGTGTTTCGCGATCAGGGCGTCACTCACGTGATTCATCTGGCGGCGCTGCAAGTCCCCTTCTGCCGGGCGAATCCGGTGGTTGGCGCAAACGTCAACGTGACGGGGACGGTCAATATTTTCGAAGCCGCCAAGCAGAGCGGGATTTCGCATGTGGCCTACGCGTCGTCGATGGCGGTCTACGGGCCAGCGTCGGATTACCCGGCGGGTCTGCTGGCGGCTGATGCGCCGATGCTTCCACGCACGCTGTATGGGGTGTATAAAGTCGCCGATGAGGGGATTGCCCGCATTTACTGGCAGGATTATCAGTTGTCGAGTACGGGCCTGCGTCCGTATACGGTCTACGGTGTCGCGCGCGACCAGGGCGTGACCAGCGACCCGACCAAAGCCATGCGCGCCGCAGCGCGCGGGGAAAGCTACCAGATTGGCTTTGGCGGGAAGATGCAGTTTCACCTGGCGGCGGACGTGGCGAAGCAATTCATTGAGGCCGCCGAAAAGCCGCTGCAAGGCGCATACGGCTTCAATCTGGGGATGCCGGTGACGGCTGTCGCGGACGTGGTGCAGATGATCAAGGCCGTGAAACCTAGCGCCGCCATCACCTACACGGAGACGACGCTGCCATTCGCGGAAGGCTGCGACGGCGGCGCGCTGCGCCAGCACTTCGCCAACGTCTATGAAACGCCCCTCGCCGACGGTGTTCAGCAAACAATTGACTGGTTCGAACGACTCCACGCCGAAAAACGCGACTGACAGCAATCACCGCAAAAGGGTACAGGCCATGCGATGAACAAGTCGTTTATCAAGCGGCCTGCGCCCCTTTTTGTTTCCTCGATGCACCCTTCTCATTCTCACTAAATGACAGAAATAACCAAAAATATATTAATCTCGTCGGTATATTAAGATTTTGACATGCAATTTCGAGTGCGGTAGACTTCATTTCATATGTGGCAAGACCCATGCAATACCATTACAAGTTAATCGCAGTAACGCATTGCACAACATTTTCTAAGGAGATGGATATGCTCAAACGTTTGATTTTGCTGGCTTTCGTCATCGTGGCGATGCTGGCGGTGAGCGGCGTTGTCGCCGCGCAGGATACCACAGCGGTGGTCGGCCCTATCACCAAAGCCGTTATGGATCGCGGTGAATTGATTTGCGGCGCGAATAAAGCAGGTCTGGCTGGTTTCGCAACCGTTAACGACGCGGGCGACTGGACTGGTTTCGACGTGGACATTTGCCGCGCGGTGGCTGCCGCCATTCTCGGCGACGCGACTAAAGTTACCTTCCGCCCGCTGGAAGCTGCCGAACGTCAGGCTGCACTCCAGAGCGGTGAAATCGACATGATGTCGCGCAATACCACCTTCACGCTCAGCCGTGACGTGGTCTGGGGCGCGACTTTTGGCCCGACGACCTTCTACGATGGTCAGGGCTTCATGGTCAAGGCCGACAGCGGCATTACGACCATTGACGAACTGGCGGGACTGACGGTTTGCGTTCAGAGCGGTACGACGACTGAACTCAACCTCGCCGACGCCTTCAAGGTGCGCAACCTCGACTACACGCCGAAGGTCTTCAACGAAGCCGCCGCAACCTGGGATGCCTTCGTTCAGGGTGGCTGCGATGCCTTCACGACCGACAAGAGCGGTCTGGTGGCCTACAAGGGCAGCTCGCCTGACCCCAGCGCCTACAGCATCCTTGACATCACCATCAGCAAGGAACCGCTCGGCCCGCTCAGCCCACAGTCGGATGAGCAGTTCGCCGACATCGTGCGCTGGACGGTTTACGGTCTGTTCCAGGCCGAAGAATACGGCATCACCAGCAAGAACGTCGATGATTTCATTTCGAGCGACGTGCCGGAAATCCAGCGCTTCCTGGGCCAGGGCGACAATGCCAGCGGCTCGCTGTTCGGCATTCCGAATGACTTCATGGTGACGGTCATCCGTCAGGTCGGCAACTACGGTGAAATCTTCGACCGTAACCTCGGCCCGGACACCCCCTTCAAGCTGGGACGCGGCCTGAACGCCCTCTGGACAGACGGTGGTCTGATCTATTCGCCGCCTTTCCGTTGATTGTAGTGATTTCTCAGAGCGGTGCAGCGATGCTGCACCGCTCTCCTTTCATCATGATGCGCCAGCCTCGCTAGATTTTTAGTGTCGGGAACTGAATGTCCACTGATCCGGCTCCAATACACGCGAATACGACTTCAAGTCTCATCCCGGGCTTCCTGCGCGATGCCCGTGTGCTCAAAATTATTGGTCAAGTGATCTTTGCCATCATTCTGATTGCCGCTGTATCTTCCATCTGGACATCGATCCTGAGTTCGCTGCAAGCGAAGAATCTGACGCCGAATACCGCTTTTTTGTCCAACCGCGCAGGCTTCGACATCAGTGAACATCCCGACTGGTACAGTTCTGACAAAACTTATGGCGATGCTTTCCGGGTTGGGCTGGAAAACTCGCTGCGCATCATCGGCATCGGTCTGGTGCTGGCGACGGTTATCGGCATCCTCGGCGGTATCTTCCTGCTTAGCAGCAACTGGCTGCTGCGGACGATCACACGCGCGGTGGTCGAAATCCTGCGTAATACACCGCTGCTGGTACAGTTGATCGCCTGGTATTTTGTCGTCATGCTCTCGCTGCCGCTGTTTCAACAAGCTGCCAGCCTCCCGCAGGAAGGGATCGTGCCGCTGGCTGTGCGCGTCGTGGCCTATGCGGTCGCACTGGTCATCGTCTGGGCGTTGACCTTTCGCGCTGCTCCCGCCGCACCGCGCCGCACCCTGCTCTGGAGTGGACTGATAGCGGCGGTAATCGTGCTGGAAGCTGCTTTTCACTGGCTTGCGCCCAGCGTTTACGGCAGCGCGCGCCTTGACAATATCATTTTCCTGATTTATGGAATCGTCAGCCTTGCGTTGATTGCAGCGTCGTGGCTGCTCGCACCAGCAATGATCCGCTGGCGCTTACTCGGCTTAAGCGTCGGGCAGTTTCTTGGTGGACTCCTGTTTTATTTCGGTTTGATCCCCAACACTTCTTTCGCAAAAGTTACCATTACCCCAGCCGTTTTACTGAGTAATCGCGGGCTGGTTCTCCCTGAAATTTTACCGACGGCTCGCTTCAGCGGGTGGCTGGTTTTCGTCGTCATTGGTCTGGTCATCGCAGTCGCCTTGTGGGTTTACTGGGGGCGCAGAATTGAGCGCACCGGTCAACCGATCCGGCGAGCGCTGTATGCGCCGCTGATCATTCTGGCTTTCGCGCTGGTTGGCTGGGTCGTCGTGAGCATTCCGCCGCAACCTGCGACGATTTCCGTGACGCAAAAAGATGGTACGACGGCGGATATGACCATCGCAGATGCTTCGGCAGCAGGTCTGTACACCGAAGCAGATATGCAAACCTACAGTCAGTCGCCGCTTGTCTATCTGCCGCCCGTGCAAAAGATCAGCCCGGCGGGCATCGTCAGCGGTCTGGTGAGCGGCACGCAAATTACCCCGGAATATATGGCGCTGCTGCTGGGGCTGGTCGTTTATACGGCTGCTTTTATCGCCGAGATTGTACGCGCCGGGATTCTGGCGGTTCCGAATGGGCAAATCGAAGCCGCGCGGGCGCTGGGGCTGGGGACAGGGCAAACCCTGCGCATCATCGTTCTGCCGCAGGCGCTGCGCGTGATTATTCCGCCGCTTGGCAATCAATACCTGAACCTGGCGAAAAATTCGAGCCTCGCCGTCGCGGTGGCCTATGCCGATCTTGTGCTGGTCACGACAACCATCATGAACCAATCCGGGCAGTCGGTGACAGGTATTACGATGATTATGCTGACGTATCTGGCGATGAGCCTGATCATCGCAGCGGTGATCAATCTGGTCAACCGGCGCTTCCAGATCGTCACCCGTTAACTGGTTGAGGAACTCACTGATCCTCGTTCAAAGGTGTCTACTCGATGGCAACGATTTCTGATCCACGATCAAGCGGCCTCCCTGCGGCAATCGTCAATTACGACGAACCGCCGGTGAAACCCCCGCCCTTGCTGGCGGTTGGGCCGCTGGCATGGATTCGCAAAAACCTGTTCAGTTCGTGGATGGATACGCTGCTGACCTTCGCAGCGGGCATCGTCATCTTTGGCGTGCTGTCGTCGTTTTTCATCTGGGCGATTGGTCAAGCGAACTGGTTTGTCGTCACTTTCAATCTGCGCCTGCTGATGGTGGGACGTTTCGCCTCAGATTCCCTGTGGCGCGTCACTGTGCTGGCGGCAATTACAGCGATTGCGATTGGCTTGAGTACCGCCGCGTGGGCACGGATTTCGCGGAATCTGGCGCTGGTCATCGCTGCTGTGCTGCTCGTGCTGTTTGCCACGCCGCCGCTGATCATCGCTGCCACTACCCTTTCACCGTCGCACTTCGCTGCCGGAAACGACGAACTGGCTTCGGGCGCGTCCAAAGAAACGCCGCAGGCTACGGTGGGCTTTATCGCCAAAGCAGGCGAAACCGTCACGATTCGGATGGCAGATCAGTACAGTGCCAATGATCAAACGCTGATGAACGTCTATGGCTTTTCGGATCGCGCTGCCACACTGCTGGCAAATGCCGCCCAAAATCGGTTGGAGACGGCGGCACGCATCGACGAGTTCAACGCGGAGCTTGCCAGCGATCTGCTGACCGACAATCAACGGGCGCGGCTGACGACTCAGCTCAAGAAACTGACTGTTCCTGACCCCATCACGGAAACGTTTGCCGTCAACCAGATAGCGGTCAATGTTCGAATTCTGCGCGGCACGACGCTGGAACCGATTGTCACCGGAACGCTCTCGGAAGGGTCGGAGCCAATCAGCGTCACTTTGCCCGAAGACGGCTGGTACGTTCTGGAGAAGATTCCAACAGATAAGACTGCGAAAGGGGCTGCTCTGCTGGAAGCGACGGGGATCGAGCCAATTCTTCAGCGCGACTTCACGCGATCCGGCGATCAGGACGTGGACGGGAACGTCACCGCAGCCGAACGCGTAGCGCAGTACGTGCGCATGACGGATAACTACACGACCGAAGAATTACGTCCGACACCCGACGGGAAAAATGTCGCGATGGCGCTGATCATCGACAACGCTTATCGCGGCGATCACACCCTGACGGATTTCCTGCGCCTGTTCATTGGCCCGTTCTTCACGCTCATAAACCAGCCGCTGCTGCTGCTGTTCGGTGCGGGCGCGGTCGGTTATATCGTGGGCAAACTGCTGGATCGTTTTGTTTCGCCGGAAGAAAAACCACGCAAAACATCACGCCGAGCTGCGACCTGGCTGATGATTGCGCTGCCCGTGATCATGTTCGGGCTGATTTACGGCGTGGGCAGCGTCCTTCCGCTGACCGACACCCGCCGCTGGGGCGGTTTGCTGCTGACGATTATGCTGACTCTGGTCGGCACAGTCGTGTCATTTCCGATTGGGATTGGGCTGGCGCTCGGTCGGCGCAGCGATCTGCCCGTCATCAAGGCGGCATCCACTGTTTACATCGAGCTTGTGCGCGGTGTCCCGCTGATCACGGTGTTGTTCATGGCACAACTGCTGCTGCCACTGGTCAATCCGTCGCTGGCGGAGATGCCCAACGTCTTTCGCGCGATGATTGCCATTACGCTGTTTAACGCAGCATATCTGGCTGAGAACATTCGCGGCGGTTTGCAGTCAATTCCATCTGGTCAGCAGGAAGCGGCGAAAGCGCTCGGCCTGAATGGGCTGCAAATCACACTATTTATCACACTGCCACAAGCGCTGCGCGCGGTATTGCCAGCGCTCGTCGGTATGGTGATTTCGCTGTTTAAGGATACATCGCTGGTCGCAATCGTCGGCCTGCTCGACCTGACCGGGATGGCGCAGAACATCGTGACGCAGACGGAATTCATCGGCCTGCGACGCGAAACCCTGTTGTTCATTACCCTGATCTATTTTGGCGTCAGCTACGCGATTGCGGCAGTTTCGCGGCGAATCGAATCGAGCGGTGCGGGTGCGGCACGAATGCGCCAGGTTTAGGACTGTTTATCACGGGAAATTATCTGGGGAATCAGGATAGCAATGGCTGAGATGAACGCTACAGAGCCGATCATCGTCTGCGAGAAGGTAAACAAGTGGTATGGCGAATTTCACGTCCTGCGCGACGTCTCCGTAGATGTCGCCCACAAGGAAGTGGTCGTCGTGATTGGCCCGTCAGGTTCGGGGAAATCGACCTTCATTCGCTGCATCAACCGCCTGGAAGAACACCAGGAAGGCAAAATCATCGTCGATGGCCTTGAACTGGGCAACGACATCCGCAACATCGCCGCGATTCGCCGCGAGATTGGCATGGTGTTTCAGCAGTTCAACCTGTTCCCGCATAAGACGGTGCTGGAGAATATCACGCTCGCGCCGATGAAAGTCCGCCATGCTTCACGCGATGCTGCCGAAGCGAAAGCGACCGAACTTCTGGAGCGCGTCGGTATTCCCGAACAGGCAGGTAAATACCCCGGTCAGCTTTCCGGCGGGCAGCAGCAGCGCGTGGCGATTGCGCGCGCACTGGCGATGGAACCGAAAATCATGCTGTTTGACGAACCCACGTCCGCCCTTGACCCGGAAATGATCAAGGAAGTGCTGGACGTGATGAAAGAACTGGCGCAAAGCGGCATGACGATGGTGGTCGTCACGCACGAGATGGGCTTCGCCCGTGAAGTGGCTGACCGCATTCTGTTCTTCGACCAGGGGCGGATCGTCGAGCAGGGCACACCGGAATATTTCTTCGAGGAAGCGCAGCACCCTCGCACCAAGTTGTTCCTCTCGCAAATTCTGAAGCACTAATCCGCGAACTATTTTTCGCCGTTTACCCACCGTTTACCGTTCAGCAAACGCTGAGGGGAAACGGTGTTCGCGCGCCTGAATTTGACGGCGCGGATGAAAATCGATATAGTTAGTGATACGTATCAGTAGTACGTATCAGTCGAGACGCGGATGGCAAAACACCGACCTACACAAGCAGACGTCGCACGGCTCGCCAATGTTTCGCAAACGACGGTCTCCTACGTTTTAAACGGAATTACAACCATTTCCGTACCGGAAGAAACCCGTCAGCGCATCCTGGCAGCCGCGCAGACGCTCAACTATGTACCCGATTACGCCGCCCGCAGCCTGCGAACGCGCAAAACGCATACCATCGCGGCAATCATCCCCGACATCGCCAACCCGTTCTATCCGGCCTTTGCCCGTGCTGTACAGGACATCGCCCGCCAGCATAACTACGACCTGATCCTTTACAACACGGACGAACTCGCCGACGAAGAGCAAAAATGCCTGCGCTCGGTCGAGCGTGGGCGTGTCGATGGTATGATCATCGTCCCGTTTCACAGCAGTCCTGACGACCTATGCCGTCTGATTGAACGCAACATCCCTGTGGTGGTGGTTGGCACGAGTGATGGGCCGTATGGCGGTATCCTGAACACCGTTGGTACGGATGACATCGCCGTTGCGACGGTGGCCGTCACGCATCTCATCGACAAAGGCCACGTCAGAATCGCCATGATCGTCGGCACGGACAGCCCGCCCCATCGAACGCGCATCAAAGGCTACCGCCGCGCCCTGCAAAGCGCCGGAATCAGCTACGAACAGATCGCCAATGGCGGCGCTTTTAACGAGGTGGGCGGATACGACGCCATGCAGCAGATTCTGCAATCGGCGCAGCGCCCGACTGCCGTCTTTGCCGCCAACGACCTGATGGCAATTGGCGCGATGCGCGCACTCAAAGAAAGTAACCTGCGTGTTCCAGAAGACGTTGCCATTATCGGCATTGACAACATCCCCGCTGCCAGCCTGATGCTCCCCGCCCTGACAACCGTCAACCCCTACCCGGAGCGCAAGGGGCAGCGTGCCGCTGAAGTGCTGTTCCAAGTCCTGAATGGAACGCATCCTGCCAGCGGACAGCACGAAGAAATCCCGTATCAACTGATCGTGAGGGATTCAGCATAAGCCGAACGAGAAAGGAGAGTGTTCCGAAATAGAAAACTTTAGCAACTACGGCGCGATCCACAAATCGCGCACGGCAAGCATATAGGATTTCTGTATCTATTTAAGGGAGGTTTGCATCCGCGCAGGCGGATGAAACACATTATGAAAACCAGATTTCGTTTGATGACCCTGATTGTTCTGGCACTTCTAGCTGTGCCGCTGCTTTCCGCCCAAGCACAGGATAAAGCCACGATTACCCTGTGGCTGGACGCGACGGGCGATAATGCCAACACCGCTCAGTGCTATCTCGACAACATCATTACGCCCTTCAACGACAGCAGCACCACGACGACAGTTGATGCTCAACTCCTGCCGAATTCGTGGGACACGACGCGCACGGCGCTCTCCGGCGGCGGCGCACCAGATATTGTGACGACCCCCGGCCCCTCGTTCGCCTATACGCTGGCTCAGGCGGGCTACTTCCTGCCGCTGGACGATTTAGCGGTCAAGGATGGCTGGTCGGAGTCGTTCATCCCCTGGGCGCTCGATCTGGGGAAAGTCGATGGTAAGCTGTACAGCCTGCCGACTGAAATTGAAACCATGATGCTGTACTACAACAAGACACTGTTCGAGGCGCATGGCTGGCAACCGCCGACGACGATGGACGAACTGGTGAAGTTGGTCGCTGACATCAAAGCTGCCGGGATTATCCCATTTGCGCACGCCAACGCAGAATGGCGGCCTGCCGACGAATGGTTTGTCACGTCGTTCCTGAACAACGTCGCGGGGCCGGACAAGGTGTATCAGGCACTCAAGGGCGATCTCAACTGGGACAACCCGGATTTCGAGAGCGCGATCAACCTGCTCAATCAATTCCAGACCGACGGCGATTTCATGGGCGGCCTCGACCGCTACTACACCGCCACCTTCAACGAATCGCACACCGCTTTGGGCGACGGAACCGCCGCGATGAACATCGAAGGCAGTTGGTTCCTGGCCTCGGTGAGCACATTCTTTGGCGAAGCGGCTGGCAACAGCAACGATTGGGATTGGGTTCCCGTGCCGTCTACGTCGGGTGATGCGATTTATCCGCTCGGTATCGGCTCGACCTGGTCGATCAATGCGGCGACTGAACACCCGGACGAATCCGGCGAGTTCCTGAATTATCTGTTCAGCGGCGACACCCAAGCTAAAATTCTGACTGCGTGCGGCGTTGCGCCTGCTCCAGTCAAGCTCGATCCGACCAAGCTGACGAGCCTCGACCCACGCGATGCGCGCCTGCGCTCCGCTCTGAACGACGCCGCCGCTAAGAATAACTACGGCTACACCACCTGGACGTTCTGGCCGCCCAAGAGCGACACCTACATCTATGAGCAAATCGAAAAAGTGTGGGCAGGTTCGCTTTCGACCAAAGATTACCTGACTGGCCTGCAAACCCTGTTCACGCAGGAACTCAAGGATGGCACGGTGCCACCCCTGCCCTCTCGCTGATCTGCCCCTCTCCCCCAACCCCTCTCCCACGCAAGCGGGGAGAGGGGAGAAAAACGGGCGAGGCTAGGTGAACCGAAGGTTCACACCCTCGCCCCTACATTTACTGTCGTCGCCTCAGCACCTGAACGGGGAAAGGGACGGTGGTGAGAGGTAGGGTTTAAAGACCTAAAGTGAGCGAGGAGGAGTCTAATTTATGGCTGACGTCGCCCTGCGTAGGCAGTCAGGCCCCGGCACGGACAATCGCCAGTTAGAAAGCGACCGCCGCAAACGGATCTTCCGTAAGCGGATCATCCCCTGGCTGTTTGTCCTGCCGATTTTGATTATCAATCTCGTCGTGATTATCGGGCCAGCGATTGGCTCGGTCGCGGCGTCATTCACCAACTGGAACGGCCTGACGAGCGCCGATTTCGTCGGTTTGGCGAACTTCCAGCATCTGTTGAGCGACCCCGACTATCATCAGGCGTTTACCAACAACCTGATCTGGCTGCTGTACTTTCTGACGATTCCGATTGGCGTCGCGCTGATCGCCGCCAGCCTGCTCGCACCCATCAAGCGCGGCGGCATGTTTCTGCGCACAGCGCTGTTCATTCCTTATGTGCTGCCCAGCGTGATCAACGCCAATATCTGGCGCAATCTGCTCAGCCCGACGCAGGGAATCGGCGCGCAGTTGGCGAAACTGGGCATCCCCGGTCTCGATCAGGCGTTTCTGGGCAATCCGCATACGTCGCTGATCAGCGTGGCGTTTGTCGATAGCTGGCATTACTGGGGCTTCCTGATGGTGCTGTTCCTCTCGGCGATGCAGAACGTACCGCCCGATTTGTACGACGCGGCGCGCGTCGATGGCGCGAACCGCTGGCAGGAATTCCGGCATGTGACCCTGCCCGGTATTCGCCCGACAGTGGTTTTCATGCTGCTGATGACTGCGATCTGGTCGTTTCTGGTTTTCGATTACGTCTGGATTCTCACCCAGGGCGGGCCAGCGGGTTCGAGCGAAGTTCTGGGGACGCTAGTACTCAAGACCGCGATCAACCGCCAGGACGCGGGTTATGCTTCATCAATTGGCCTGTCGATGAGCTTCTTCGCGCTGCTGGTCATCCTGTTATTTCTGTTTCTGCGCAGACGAGGGTGGGATATATGAGCAGCAACATCCTTCGAAGCAATGTCCTTCGACGGCGGCAGCGCGTGCTTGGCTTCAATCTGCTGCCGAATTACGTGATTTTGGCGCTGCTGCTGCTGCTCGCGATTGCACCGCTCTCGATTGTCGTGTTCAACGCCTTCAAGACGAGCGCAGAGATCGGGCGCAATCCGCTGGGACTGCCGACGACCATCGTCTTCGACAATTTCGCGAAAGCGTGGCAGCAAGGAAATTACGCGATCACGCTCAAGAATACAGTGATTCTGGTGATTGGAACGGTGGTCGCTGTGCTGGTGTTCGGGGGCATGGCGGCTTACAGTCTGGCACGGCTCGACCTCCCTGGCGCGGCGCTGATGACGCTGTATTTTCTGGTCATTTCGAGCCTGCCGGTTCAGTTGTATCTTGTGCCGCTGTTTTACTTATGGAACAAGCTGGGGCTGGTCAATAACCTGTTCGGCCTGATGATTATTTACGTGGCGCTGCAATCGCCGTTTTCCGTCTTTCTGCTGCGTTCGTACATGCTTCAGCTTCCGAAAGACTTCGAGGATGCGGCGCGCGTTGATGGCGCGAACGAGGTTCAGGTGTTCACACGGGTGGTCGTGCCGCTGTCGTGGCCCAGCTTTCTGACGGTAGGACTGATCGTTTCGCTGTATGTGTGGAACGAGTTTCTGATGGCGTCCGTGTTCCTGACCAACAGCAAGCTTTTCACGGTCGTCACCAGTTATTATTACTTCGCCACACGCTTCAGCCGTGACTGGTCGCTGACCAGCGCAGGCGCAATTATGATGACGATCCCCATTCTGGTGATCTTCCTATCGATGCAGCGCCGCTTCATCGCTGGGCTGACGCAGGGCGGCCTCAAGGGCTAGACAAATGAGAAAAATGGGATACCGGACGCCCTTTTCGTCCGGCAGCGGGTAAAGAGAAAACACATGACGACAATCACACCGGATTATCTGGAACGTACCTACGCAGGCGTTCTGGGAAAGATTATTGGCGTTTATCTGGGCAGGCCGTTCGAAGGCTGGACGTATGATCGCATCATGGCGAACCTGGGCGAAATCAACGAGTACGTCCACGAGAAACTAGGGATGCCGCTGATCGTCACTGACGACGACATCAGCGGAACATTCACGTTTCTGCGCGCCCTGCCCGATTACGGCACGTCGCTCGATTTGACGCCCGCGCAAATCGGACAGACCTGGCTCAACTACCTGATCGAAAAGAAGACGATCCTGTGGTGGGGGGGACTGGGCAACTCGACCGAACACACCGCTTATCTGCGCCTGAAACAGGGCATACCCGCCCCGCAGAGTGGATCGATTGCGCTGAACTCGAAAGTCGTCGCCGAGCAGATTGGCTCGCAGATTTTCATCGACGGCTGGGGGATGATCAACCCCGGCGACCCGGAGCGGGCAGCGGATTTCGCGCGCCGTGCCGGGAGCGTCAGCCACGACGGCGAAGCGATCTACGGAGCGCAGGTCGTTGCGGCGATGGAAGCGCAGGCGTATGTTGAGCATGATTTGAACATTCTGCTCGACACGGCGACAGGGCTGATCCCGAAAGATTCGATCATCTACCGGATGATCGACGAGATTCGCGAGTGGCACGCCGAATTCCCCGACTGGCACGATACGCGCGACCAGATCGCCGCGAACTACGGTTACGACAAGTTCGGTGGCAACTGCCACATGATCCCCAACCACGCGCTGATCATCATGGCGCTGCTGCACGGCGCAGACAATTTCGGCAAATCGCTGATGATCGTCAACACGGCGGGCTGGGACACCGACTGCAATTCGGGCAATGTGGGCTGTATCCTCGGCATCAAGAACGGGCTGGCGGGTCTTGCGGGCGGCTACGACTTCCGCACGCCCGTCGCTGACCGGATGTATCTGCCAACGGCGGAAGGGGGCAGCGCCATCACCGACGCGGTGCAGGAAACCTACAAGGTCGTCAATCTCGGCCTCAAGCTGGCGAACCAGCCAACGCTTGCGCCGAAAAACGGGGCACGTTTCAACTTTGAGCTGCCTGGTTCGGTGCAGAGTTTTCAGGTGGTACAGGGCAGCGGATCGGTTGAGAACGTCGCGGGTCACAGCGAAACGGGAACACGCAGCCTCGCGCTGCGCTACAAGAACTCACTTCAGGCGACCACGCTGACGTTTATTCCGCTGGAAGCGATCAATATGCGCGGTTATACCCTGCTGGCCTGCCCGACACTGTATCCCGGTCAGCGCGTGACGGCTTCCCTGGAAGCGGATAGCAGCAACAGCGCAGCGGTCAGTGCGAAACTGTTTGTGCGCTATTACGGCGCTAAGGATGCACTGGTCGTCTGCGATGGACCGAGTCAGTCGATCAGCCCCGGTCAGCGAGCGGCGTTCGAGTGGACGGTTCCGGCGCTGAACGGCGCACCTGTCGCAGAAATCGGTTTCGAGGTGGCAGGCAGCAGCGGCACCGTTTATCTCGACTTTCTGACATGGGACGGCGAAGCGAATGTTACGCTCAAAGACCCCGGCGATGGCAGCACGATGTGGCGGCGCGCCTGGGTCGATGCGACCGACAACAGTGAATGGCGCTACCCCGAAGCCTACCGACTCATTCAGAATTACGGGACGGGGCTGCAAATGCAGGGGACGCGCCAGTGGAAAGACTACCGGGTGACGGCGGATGTGACCCCGCACATGGCGCAGGCCGCCGGGATTGGCGCGCGCGTGCAAGGACTCCGGCGCTATTACGGGCTGGTGCTGCGTAAAGACTCGGTGGCGCTGGTGAAGGTGCTGGATGGAGAGCAAACTCTCGCCTCAAAACCGTATCGCTGGGAGTTTGGCACGACCTACCAGATGAGCCTGCAAGCAAAGGGCAACCATCTGCAAGGCTGGGTCAACGGGGAACTGGTGCTGGATGTGACCGACACGACCAGCCCGCTGCTGGATGGCGCGGCAGCACTAATCTGCACGGAGGGGCGCACGGCAACCCAGCGTGTGACGATTGCGCCTGCAAGCTAAACAGCTAAAGCTCTACAAACGAGCGTCCAATAGTGATCATTTGAGGGAACGGATAGGCTGAAAAAGCTGTCCCGCCACGCGAAGCATACCTGACGGATCGACAGCTAACGGACATGATACAAACAACAAGCGGGGCAACCTGGCAACGAATGGTGCTGGTTTGTGGGTCTAAAAGGATTTTATTGTGTCTGTAGGGGCGACCTGGCAGGTCGCCCCTACGAATACCTTCCCTCAAATTTGGGACTAGCACCACAGGTTGGCAGGTAGTCCCTACGAATATCTTCCCTCAAATTTGGGACTAGCACCACAGGTTGACAGGTCGCCCCGACAAACGCCAGACAATCCACAAATTCGATTTTACGTTTCCTGCTCCGATGAGATTGGCACGAGCGTGTTGGTGGCAAAGCCGTAATCCCAGCCGTCGATGCTCGGTGGCGTGATCCCCAGCGCGGTGAGCATACTCTTGACCTGCTCGCGGTGTTCGGCAGCGTGATTGATCACCTGAATGATGACGACAAACGGGTCTACATAGAGGCCGTCGGTTGTTTGCAGGGGTCTTTGCGGGAAAATGACGGACGTATCACGCGCCAGCGCGATCAGGGCTTCGCCGCTGCTGTGCGCCGACTCTGACAGATGCGCAAAATCGAGCGTAGGCGTGGTCGCACGCCGTTCTTCGGCGGAGACGGTGAGCGTTCGGAGGTAGGCCGCCTGCGAACCAATGAAATGCAGCAGGGTTTGGCGAATTGTGCCATAGGTGGCGGAAGTGGGCGGCGCGTCAAGCTGTGCGTCGGTCAGCGTGGCGCAGGCCTGAATGATCTGAAGGTTCGCCCAGTGGTTATGTTCAAATATGTTGACCAGAAAATCTTCAGACATGGCACAGTTCCTTCATCAACCGAAAAGAGCCGTTATGAACCTCCATGATAGCATAAGCAAAGATTCAGCACAAGTTTCTGAGCAGGTAAAGGGCGATAAGCAACGATTTATTTTGGACACGAGGAAATAAGTAGAGTCATAAAACGGGCGAGGTATGAGGCTTTTTCAGAATTGGCGGAATGCACAAAACTTACCTCACCCTGGCTGACCAAAAACAGGTCAGCTTCCCGTCTCCACGTCGCTTCACTTCGGTAGAGAGGGGAGAAAAGCAGGGGCGCATGTGCAAACAAATTTGCCTGGGTGCGCCCCCACAAATGTGACAGCCGTCGAAGGCCGGGTTAGGCGCGACCCCACTTCTTATAGGCGTCGTCGAAGGACATGCCTTTGGCGACATCCTCGCGCATCCCCTGTTCTTCAGCTTCCAGCTTCTCGACTTCCGGCAGCACTTCCATCGCGATTTTCTGGGGGACAACCATCACGCCGTCGGCCTCGCCAATGATCCAGTCGCCCGGTTCGACGCGGACGCGGCTGGTGAGCGTCCCCGGCATCCCAATGGATACATTCAGGGCATCCATACGCCAGCGCTGCGAGGACTCAATCGGCGAGGTGCCGCGCGCGCACACGGTATAGTTGGGAATGACTTCCAGACCCCACGAATCGCGGATGAACGAGTCAAGGACGATGCCGCTCGCCCCGCCCTGCTGAAGCGCCCAACTGGTCATCTCGCCGAATTTGCCAGCGTGGGGTTCACCGCCACATTCGATAATCACAACGCAGCCGGGATAGAGGATTTTGCGCAGCTCCTCGAAATAGTTGCCCGTCCAACCGGAGCCTTCGCCGCGCGGCACGGGATAGGCGCTGCCGCGCACGGTGATCGCCATGCCCGCGAGGTGCTGGTGCGGAAAGAGCGGCTTGATACCAAGGTCGAGACGCTGGTTACCATAGCCCATTTTGTCGAGGGTGTCGTAGACGTTGGCGACACGGATTTTGTCCCAGCGGGCTTGCAGCTCCGCTGGGGACTGTGATGTTTCGGACATGGGAATGCTCCTTTAATTGAGATAAGTATGTCGGGGAATGCCCCTCACCCCCACCCCCTCTCCCACGCAAGCGGGTAGAGGGGAGAAAGATAGTGATTCCGATTGCACGTTTAGTTCTTAAGCGCGAGTTTCATAGCTGCCCTTACGAACAATGTGAGATGTTCGTTTCATAATCGAGATTAAATCAGTCGAAATAGGTGTCGCCTCCATAGAGCAGGGTCTTGGCGACAGCATCGTTGAGTTCGACGCCGATGCCGGGACGCTCGGAAACGGTCATGAAGCCGTTGTGGACGAAGGGCTTGTCACCATCGCAAAGATCGTTCCACCAGGGAATGTTGAGCGCGTGCAGTTCGAGCACGAGGAAATTGGGGACGGAGGCCAACACGTGACAGGCTGCCATCATGCCGAGCGGCGACGAGACATTGTGCGGCGCAATCGGGATGTAGTGGGCGTCGGCAAGGTCGGCGATACGCTTACCTTCGGCGATACCGCCCGCTTTGGCGAGATCGGGCATGATGATGTCGCAGGCTTTGGCGGCGAACATCTCCAGAAATTCAAAGCGCGTGTACTGATTTTCACCAGTGCAGATGACGGTGCTGCTGGAAGCTTTGACCTGCGCCAGAGCGGCAAGATTTTCAGCGGGGACGGGTTCTTCGAGCCAGAGCAGACGGAGCGGTTCGACGGCCTTGGCGAGCGTAATCGCCGAAGGCAGGTCGAACTGACCGTGACAGTCGATGGCAAGGTCAAGCTCGTAGCCGATAGCATCACGGATGCCTTCGATCAGGCTGATGACGTGAGTCATCTCCTTTGCGCCCACTGACCAGTTATAAGGATCAAGCTTGCCTGTGCCTGTGTTGTCCACATCAAACTTGACCGCGCTGAAGCCCTGCGCGGTGACGGCGAGTGCTTTATCGGCATACGCCTGCACGTCGTCTTCTTCGCCCGCGTGACAATCGGCAT
Source organism: Anaerolineae bacterium (assembly GCA_034432495.1). Lineage (GTDB taxonomy): Bacteria > Chloroflexota > Anaerolineae > Aggregatilineales > Phototrophicaceae > Flexifilum. Next base: position 81,259 of record DAOUCB010000034.1, read on the forward strand.
AGAGGCGAATGTCGCTGCGGAATTTGCCGCCGAGCAGCTTATAGACGGGAACGCCGAGCGCCTTGCCGACAATATCATAAAGCGCGTTCTCGATGCCCGTGAGCGCGAAAATCAGCGGGGCATGGGAGGAACCGCCGTAGCGCCCGACGCGGCGGAGCTTCTCGTAAATCATATTGATGTTGAAGGGGTCTTCGCCAATGAGGCGCTCCTTCATCGCCATGATGGCGTATTTGCTGGCGAGGCCGGAAAAACCGGGGCCGCCAGAATTGCACTCGCCGGTGCCGACGATGCCTTCGTCGGTGTAGACGCGGACAAACGTCCAGACACTACCGCCGCTGTGCTCCTCCTGGCGACCAATGACGCAGGCTTGGACATCGGTGATTTTCATGGGCAACCTTTCAGGTCAGATGATAGATAAATTAGCTGTCAGCAGTCAGCGGTCAGCTTTTAGCTAAAAGCAGACCTCACCCCCCAACCCCTCTCCACTTCGTAGAGAGGGGAGAAAAGCGACAGTTTGGGGTAATAAGCTCCACATTCATTTAGAAAAGTACATAAACCCACGCAATTAGCCTTTGACGCTGCCTGCGGTTAAGCCTTCGACGAGGAAGCGCTGGGCAAAGATGTAGACCAGCACGACCGGAACCGCCATCAGAAGCGAGGCCGCCATCAACTGCCCCCAGGGGTAAATGTCGCCGAAGACGAGCAGTTGCAGGCCGACAGGCAGCGTTTTAAGGCTGTCGCTGGTGATGAAGACAAAGGCGAACAGGAACTCGTTCCAGGCGTTGGTGAAGGCGAACAGCGTCACCGAGAGCAGACCGGGTGCAGCCAGCGGCAGGACGATGCGCAGAAAGGCGGTAATACGGTTCGCGCCGTCGATCATGGCGGCTTCCTCAAGTTCGACCGGGATCGAACGGTAGTAGCCGAGCATCACCCAGGTCGCAAATGGCATCAGGAAGGTCGGGTAGGTGGCGATGAGCGCGGCATACGTGTTGATGATGCCCAACTGCGTCAGCGTGCTATACAACGGGATAAAGAGCAGCGAACCCGGCAGCAAGTAAGTGACGAGCAGCAGGGTCGTGAGCGTACCACCACCCCGGAATTTGAGCCGCGCCAGTGCATAGGCCGCCATCGCTGCGAGGACGACGGAAATGGCGGTGGTGGTGGTGGCGACGATCACGGTATTGCGGAACCAGGTCAGGAACGGAGTATTGGTGATGAGCGTGCTGTATTGATCAATCGTCCAGGGATTGGGCCAGTAGATCGAGGTATAGCGCTGAATCTGAAGATCGGTTTTGAAGGAGGTGATGATGATCCAGTAAAACGGGAACAGCACGAAGATCAGCATGGGCAGCAGCGCCAGCATCCGCGACCCTGTGCCAATACGCGCGCGCTCGGAGCGTTTGAGGCGCGGGATGCCGTCAGGGTTTGGCGGAAAAATGAGGTGAATCAGCGCGCTGATGCCGTGCGCAATCTGCTCGAAGGGGAAGAAGATGACGTCGAGCAGGAAGCTGAAGGTACGACCGAACAGCGCCATAAGGCGATCCATGATCGTCTGGTTTTGCCGACTGCTGCCGACTGGATCAGGGCGCATGAGGCGCGCCAGCACGAAGATCACCAGAGCAAGGATGGGAGCCATGCTGAAGGCGGTCGCTGCACCGGGGCCAAAGCGCAGGCCGACAATGGCTTTCTCGTAGGCGAGGATGGAGTAGAGGCGAGTCGCGCCGCCGGGGCCGCCGCCCGTCATCAGATAGACGAGGCCGAAGGTGTTGAAGGTCGAAATCGCCGAGAGAAGCACCGTCACGAGGATGACATAGCGCAAGCCAGGGAGCGTGATATGGCGGAAGCGCTGAATGGCGTCCGCACCATCGACTTCGGCGGCTTCATACTGCTCGCTGGGAAGCGCCTTGAGACCTGCCAACAGCAGAATCGTGTAGAAGGGGATGCCCTTCCAGACGTTGACGGCGATCACGCTGGGCATGGCTAAGCCCGGTTCACCGAGCCAGGCAACCGAGCGATTGATGATGCCCAACTGCATCAGGATGGGGTTGAGGCCGCCGAAAATGGGATCGTAGATGCTGCGCCAGGTCAGGGCGGTGACAACTTCCGGGACGATCCAGGGCAGGAGCATGATGCCCGTCAGCACGTTGCGAAAGGGCAGACGACTGTTGAGCAGGAGGGCGATGCCCATGCCGACGACAAATTTCACGCCGACCGAGGCTGCCGTAAAGATAATTGTGTTGCGCACCGCGCTGATAAAGTCGGCGTCCTGAAAGAGGCGGGCGTAATTCGCCAGCCCAACGTAAGCGTCGGTGCGCGTGACGAGTGAACGGACGGTCATGCTGAGCAAGATGGCGTTGATGAAAGGCCACAAGATCAGCCCCGCCATGATGATGACAATCGGCAGAACGAAGGGCAGCGCCACTTTCCAGTCTCGCCCAAGAATGAGGGCAAGGCGGCTGGTACGCGTACCCGTTGAAGGCTGAAACAAGCTGGGTGAACGATTCAGCCGGGCTGGTTTATCCATAGCCTAATCTCTTTTGATTGTGAGACGGTCGTGAATGTAGGTTCGACGCAGCAAGCCAGAAAATACGGGCCAGCTCCATTCGAACGAACAACAGCAAAGCGAAGCGGGCGGCATGAAACCACAACCAGCCGCCCGCTCCATCGATCAAACGATTAGGATTGGGGAACGCCACCCTCTTCGAAGATTTGCACGATTTTGTCATGCGCGTCCTTGACCGCTTCTTCGACCGTCATGCCGCCAGTGGTGATGTTCGCCATCATCTGCGTCGTAATCGAGGCGGCGTCGATGGCGTCGATTAAAGCGCTCGGCTGGGCAGGGTGCGAACGTCCCAGATATTCCACCGGGTTAAACATGATTTCCTGATAGACCTTGAAGTTCGGGTCGGAGTCGATCAGTTCCGGCGTCCACAAATCCTTGTAGGCCGGGAAGACCTGACCCGCGCTCTGCTGCGCCAGCGGCGTGAAGCTGACCGGGTCGAGCAAGGTGACAATCAGTTCCTTTGCCAAATCGGCGTTCTTCGCGCCTTTGAAGATCGTCATCCAGGTACTGCCGCCCGCTTCGAGCAAGCGCCCGTCGAGCGTCTTGGGGCCGTGCAGCACCGCCGTCGTATCGTAGACCGGGTTGCCGTCGGCGCGCGCTTTGGCATAAATGCTCGGTTGGTTGAGGGTAAGCGCGACCGTGCCCGCGAGGTAGGCTTCGTTGTTGCCCGTATCCGTCCAGCTTTCGACACCCGGAGGCAGCATCGGCTTATACATCGGGTTGGTATAAATGTCTGCCAGCCAAGCGACTGCCGCCAGCGTTTCGGGTGAATTGAAAATGACTTTCAAGCCCGTTTCGTCGGTGAAGCTGCCGCCGTAGCCCTGAATGACGCTCTCGATCAGACCGTTGGCGTCACCGCTCTTGTTGACCGTAAAGCCCCAGCCCCAGACCTTGTTGTCGGGGTCAGAGACGGCGAGGGCGGCGTCGCGGCGTGAATCCCAGGTATCGAGCGAATAAACATCGATGCCCTTGGCGTCAAACAGGTCTTTGCGGGCAAACCACGCGCCCGTAAAGCTGGTGAAGGGAACGGCCCACCACTTGCCATCGATTTTGGCATTATTGGCAGCGGTCAGCGGAACCACATCGCCATATTTGGCGACAACGGCATCGACCACATCGGTGAGGTCTTCAACGATGTCGAGGGCATACATCTGCGGAATGCTCAGGCCGTGATAGCCCAGATCGGGCGGATTCCCCGCCTGAACCGCCGCGAGCATCTTGGCGGTGAAGTCGCCGAACAATTCCGGGTTGGCGGTGGAGAGGTCGAGCTGAACCCCTTTGTTGGCGGCAAAATCGACAATCTGCTGATGAATTAAATCCTGAACGACCGGAAAGTATTCAGTTTTCTGGATGACCGTGAGCGTCCCAGCAGCACCGACTGGCAGCGGCGCGGGTGTCGCGGTGGGGTCTTGCGCGAAAGCGATGCCCTGTCCGGCGAGGAAGGCCGCTCCCGCGCCAGCAGCGCTGGCACGGAGAAAATCGCGGCGGCTAAGCTGTTTGCGTTTCATAAGTTTTATCTCCTGAATAGATTTGTCTTCACATCAAAGTTTGAGAACGCTTCAGCGTTTCTTTTGCCAAAAAACCTCCTTTCTTTTTATGGATCGGGCTGCTGGCTGCTGTCCTCCTTCGCGCTCATAGTTTCGACATCGACTATCGGTTGACCGACTGGAAAGCGCGCTCCATGTCGCAGCCCAGCGGGAAATTCACAAAAAGCTATTCTTCCGTCTTAATTTTCGACCAGATGAGCATGATATGCTCCTGAACAGCGCTGACCGCAGTCGCGCTGTCGTTCTGGCAGAGCGCATCGACAATCGGTTGATGGCGCATCCCAATTTCGACAAAATCCAGATAATGTTCGATGTGTGACTGGACGATGAAGCGCTGTATCTGGTTCGAGAGCGCCATCCAGACGCGGAGCAGGCTGGCACTTTTCGACCATTCGACCAGATGGCGGTGAAACTGCATGTCGTATTCCGCGAGCACGGGCATGTCGTGACGACTGCCCGCCTGCGCCATTTTTTCGATGAGGTCTTCGAGGGTGCGGCATTGGTCAGGCGTGATATTGTGGACAGCGCGCTGGATGGCAAAGCCTTCAATCGTGCTGCGCACCAGAAAGAGTTCGTGCATCTCGTCAGTGGAAATGCTGGTGACAAAAGTGGCGCTGCGGGCGCGGCGCTCGACCAGCCCGTCGTGTTCAAGGCGTTGAAGCGCTTCACGCACCGGCCCCTGACTGGTGCCCATTTGCGCGGCGATTTCGAGTTCGATCAGCTTCTCGCCGGGAGAGAGTTCAGCGCGAATAATCGCGCGGCGCAGGTGCTCATAAACCTGATCCGGCAGGGAAGCAATTTTGCTATAACGGCGCTGTGATGAAGGGTTCATCAAACAGGGAGTTACTTTTTTAATCAATTATTGATAATCAATATCGCGCTATTT
>DAOUCB010000035.1:0-46562 GCA_034432495.1 Anaerolineae bacterium
CGCCGACACTTGCGTGCCGACCCGACTTTTACCTGCGGAGATTGCCGCAGGAATGCTTGGATTTTCATCCATTCTTCGTCTTGTAGTTTTACGGTTCTCATGAGGCTAATTATGCCTCATCTGTCAACACGTCCTAGTATTCGCTCAAAGTGATCGCCAGTTCGCCTTGTCTCGCCAGGGCATAGCCCACACCCAACACGTTACCCATATCCTCGAAGATGGCAATGGCTTCGTCAATAACCTCTTGAGCTTTCGTATAGTGTCCCAGAGATATATTGACCGTGCTGCGCATCTGGTTCATGTAGCCCACCATGTTACGGTCGCCACTTTCATGGCAAACAGCCAGACCTCCCCTGTAGATTTTGTCCGCTTCGAGTGGTTGTATGAATCGCACTGTATTGCCCCACAATATCAGGAGGAATACTTCAGCCCGGTGATCGCCTGTTTCGGCCAAAACGGCCAGGGTTGGATCAACATAGGCAAGAGCTCCTTCTTTGCCTTGCAGATCTATCACCCAGGCCAGGCATATCAGGATAAATCCTTCTACACGCCGATCAGGCACTTCAGCCTGCCTCAGCAGAGCCAGAGCCCGTTCCAGAAATACCTGACCCGCAGCGGGGTCGCGGGTTCGTCCCAGAAAATAGGCCTGAGCAGCCAGCAAATAAGCAGCTAGATTCTCCTGATTGTCGAGGACAATCAGTGTACGTAGTCGGAAGCTTTGGGACACGAGAGGGCTTGTGCGAAGAGATGCCTCTCCCCAGTATAGCCTTAAATGCTAAGCGGACGAAGCCAGCAACAAATGCTGGGCGCGCCGCTGGGCCAACGTTTTCTGCTTAATGGCTTCACGCTGGGTCTGGATCTGCGCAGCACGCCCGAAATAGACATCCGCCGGGGTCACATTGCCCAGTGCCTCATGATAACGTCGCTCATTGTAGTAGGTGACGAAAGCCGCAATCGCTTGCTCGAGCTGCCAGGGGAAATAATGGTTCTCCAGACAGATCTCATTCTTCAGCGAGCGGTGGTAGCGCTCAATCTTGCCCTGGGTCATGGGATGAAATGGTTGGCCGCGCCTATGGCGCAGCCCATGCGTCTGAAGATACTCAGCGAGATCCGCTGAGATATAGGCGGAGCCGTTGTCGGAGAGCAAGCGCGGACGATGCTTGAGCGCCACCTGGGTCACACCGCTGGCCGCCAGCGCCAGGTCGAGGGTGTCCTGCATATCGGTGTGGGCCATGCCCGTACCGAGTTTCCAGGCGAGAATGTAGCGGGAAAAGTCGTCAATGACGGTCGAGAGATAGTAATAACCCCAGCCCGTGACTTTGAACTGGGTGAAGTCAGTTTGCCACAATTCATTGACCGCTTTGTGGGATGAGCGAACTTGTCCGCTGCTTTGAGCAGGATGAAGGCGGGGCTGGTGATGAGGTCGAAGGCTTTCAGGATGCGATATACGCTTGACTCCGAGATGAAGTACTCCTCCGTGTCGGTGATGCGGCAGGCTAACTCACGCGGCGACAGCTCAGGCTGCGCCAGCGCGATCTGCACGCCCTGTTGGCGAACGCTCTCCGGGATCCGGTTCCAGAACTGCTTGGGCTGTGACGAGCGGTCTTCCAGCCCAGCGTAGCCCGCTTCCAGATAACGGGCGTACCAGCGGTAGAAGGTGCTGCGCGGAATATCCAGTTCCGCCAGGGTTCGCTTGACCGGCAGCGATGCTTCTTCCACTATGCGGATAAGTTCCCCTTTCTCGGCAGCGGAACTGCGGGTTAGGTGTCCCATACGCTGTTCTCCCGCCCCTGCGCACTTTTTTTCAGCACGCGGTTGTTCAGTAGGAGTTCTGCCACCATTTGCTGGAGTTGTTCGTTCTCCTCGCGCAGCTCCGCCACTTCGCTGCTGGTTGCCTGGCGTTTCGTGTCGCCCGTCAGGCGCGCTTTCCCGGCTTCAAGGAACTCTTTGCTCCATTTGTAGTACATGTTGGGATTGATGCCTTCGCGGCGGCACAGCTCAGCAATGCTCTCCTCACTGCGCAGCCCCTCCAGCACGATGCGGATCTTCTCCTCTGCGCTGTTCTTCCGTCGTGTTTGGCGGCGAATATCCCGAACAACTTTTTCAGCCGATACTTTCTCGTCTTTTGCCATCTGATTTGCTCTCCTTTACTTGGTCTCAGATGGGAAAAAGTATCTCCTCAGTTTACGCCCTTTCGTGTCTCACAAGTGCTGAACCCCTACACTCATAGCCTTTTTTAGAATGTCGCGCTCCTGCCGCAGTATCTCATTCTCACGCTGCAAGCGTTTCAGTTCGGCTTCCATCGCGGTCATACTGCTTTGTGAGTTGGTTTGAGGCTGGCTGCCATACTGCCCACGCCACCGATACAGATTATTGTCATTCATTCCCAGATCACGGGCAATCTCGGCGATGGGTCTGCCGCTGGTTTCCATCAGCCGCACTGCTTCCCGTTTGAACTCTTCTGTGTACTTTCTGCGCTCTACTGTCATTGTCTTTTGTTCCCCGATTCAGTCTACCTATCTCTTTCTTTTTCCTCCACTGAATCGGGTCAAGTTCAAAAAACTGAACTGGTTAGGGCGGGGCAGATTAATCGTGATAACCGCAGTTGGCACGGAAAACTTGGTTATCAATCTTTTCGTTAACTTTACGTCGTTCCTCAAGATCTCTCGTATGACCGCTATCACCCGACTCCCCAGTCATCGTTTTAGGGTGAAAAGTATCATGTTTTGCCATGCCTGACCGACTTAAACGGTTGCAAGATGCTAGAATATTCTCAAGACCTCAGGCAATGCTAGGCATGACGATTTTATGGATGCTTTGGCTCAGACGGTCATCAATGGCTATGAATTCCGCCATAAGGTAGGCGCGGGTGGGTTTGGCATCGTATATCGCGCTTTCCAGCCTGCGTTGGGACGGGAGGTTGCCATCAAGGTCATCCTGCCAGAACACGCCAATCGCCCCGAATTTGTCCGCCGTTTCGAACAAGAAGCACGCCTGATTGCGCGCCTCGAACATCCCCACATTGTGCCGCTTTATGACTACTGGCAAGATGCCAGTGGTGCGTATTTAGTTATGCGCTGGCTTCCTGAAACACTGCGTGAACGAGTGAAGCAAGGGCCGTTAACTCTGGAGAGTGCGGCCAATCTGCTAGATCAAATGAGCGGAGCTTTGAATATCGCTCACCGCAGCGGGGTGATTCATCGGGACATCAAGCCAGATAATCTGCTGTTCGATCATCAGGGCAATATTTACCTGGCTGACTTTGGGATCGCCAAGGTCATCAATTCGAGTACCAATACCACCAGCGGACAGCTTTTAGGCTCGATGGCCTACCTTGCCCCCGAGCAAATTAATGATGGTGAACTGACGCCGCAGTCAGACCTCTATAGTTTGGGGTTGGTTCTTTATGAAATGCTGACCGGTGTCCAGCCCTATGCGGGGGCTTCGGCGAGTGCGCTGCTTCAGCATCATCTCCAGGATCCGCTGCCATCACTGCGCACACACCGGCCTGAACTGCCTGCTGCGCTCGATGTGGTAATGGCAACGGCAACAGCCAAAATTCCGACTGATCGCTATGAAGACGCGATCCGCTTTGCACGCGCATTCCGTGCGGCACTGCCTGCACCAAAACATTTCCAGCCATTGGCCGAACCACTGACCGAGCGCGAACTTGAAATCTTGACGCTGCTAACGGAGGGGTTGAACAACGGTGAAATCGCAGAACGCTTGTACCTCTCGCTGAGCACAATTAAATGGTATAAAAAGCAAATTTACAGCAAGCTTGACGTACATAACCGCGAAGCAGCTATCGTTCGCGCACAGAGCCTGGGGCTTGTCTCAGGCAGCGACCCAACGTCATCGGAAGCTGCTCGCGATCTGCCAGAGGATTACACGCTCGTTGTTGCGCCGATAGCAGGTTCAGCTCCATTTCCGCTGCAAACAACGCCCTTGATTGGGCGTGAAGCCGAAGTTGCCGCCCTGGCAGACCTGATTCGCGACCCGGCCAATCGTCTAGTCAGCGTGCTGGCTCCGGGCGGTATGGGTAAAACGCGCTTGGCGCTGGAGGTTGGGACGCAAATCGCAAGTGACTTCAAGCAAGGCGTCGTCTTTATTGCGCTGAATGCGGTTTCTGAGCCTGCGCAGATGGTATTTGCGGTGGCGAACGCGGTTGGAGTCAGGCTAACGGGGCAGATTGAACCCAAACAGCAGCTTTTAGAACACTTCCGCCATCAACAGGTTTTGCTGATCTTCGACAATTTTGAGCATTTGCTGGATGCTGTCCCGCTCCTGGTGGAAATTCTCGAAACTGCGCCGCAGGTCAAGCTTCTAACGACTACTCGTGAACGCCTTAACTTGAGTGGGGAGACGCTCTTTCCACTGGCTGGGCTGGAAATTCCCTCAACGGATCCGGGCACTGATCTGCGAAGTTACAGCGCTGTCCGTCTTTTTGTCAGCGCTGCCCACCGCATCCAGCACGCAGCGGAGTATACGCAAAATGATCTGCTGCAAATCGGGCGTATCTGTCGTCTGGTCGGAGGGATGCCACTGGCACTTCTCCTCGCCGCTTCCTGGACGGACGTTTTAAAAGTCGGCGAAATTGCCGATGAGATTAGTAACGGGATTGATTTTCTGGAAAGCCAGTGGCGCGATCTGCCGGAGCGCCAGCATAGCATCCGGGCCGTTTTCGAAGCATCATGGCGGCGGTTGACTCCGACTGAAGCGGAAGCGCTGGCGCGGTTGGCGGTGTTTCGCGGCGGCTTCACCCGGCGTGCAGCGGAACAGGTGGCCGGGGCATCACTGCGCACGCTCTCCGCACTGGTCAACAAGGCGTTGCTCTGGATGGATCAAGACGGACGCTGCTCAGTTCACGAACTGCTGCGCCAATACGCTGCTGAGCAACTGGAACTGGGAGGTTCAGGGGACGCGGTACGGACAGTGCACAGCGCCTATTATCTGGAAGTATTGGCAGCGCGCGAGTCCGACCTGACAGGATCCAACCAAGCTGTGACCCTAAATGATATTGCGGCGGACGTCGACAATGTCCGTGTCGCAGTGATGTGGGCCGCAAAGTGTCGCGATTACGTGCGGCTAGCGGCGGTGGTACAACCGTTATGGGTCTACTACTTTTACAGTGGCAGTTACTTGAATGGCGAGGAGTTGTTCGGAAAATTGGCAGCAGTGTTGCGCGGCGATCCGCCTTCGCCGAGCAGCGCAGCGCTGCTCGGCGATGTGCTGTCGCACCAGGCGTTTCTCCTGCTCTTTATGTTTGAGCGCGCTCGTGCTGATCAATGTCTCGCTGAGGCTGAAGCCTTCGTTGAAGCCTCGGGAAATGCACGGATCGGTGCTTTTTATCAACTGACGCAGGCACACCAACTCCCCTGGGAAAGGTCTGCCGAGGCGCTGCCAGCGGCGCGTACCGCCCTAGAACTCTACCATTTGATTGGCGATCTGTGGGGCGAGGCTATGGCAAGCTACTATGTTGGAAGTGCTTTCATGTATGGGGGGCAGCTATCCGACGATGAAAGCCGAGAGGCACTTGATCACGCGCGTTCCACCAGTGAAATGCTTGGGGATACCCTCATGTATGCGACAACGCTGACTGCCTTTGGTTTGCTGCTTAGTGCAAGGTCGGGCAGTGTGACAGAGCGACTTGCTTTGTTTGAGCAGGTGCTTGCCATTCGACGAACGCGCAATAACCCGATTCGAATAGCCAATGCGTTGATCAATGTCTCAATACATAAGGCTGGGATCGGAAGGCTGGCTGATGCCGCGCGCGACTTGGAAGAAGCGGTTGCGATCAAGCGACTTCAGGGCAGCGCACACGATACGGTTGGCTTCGACGATCTTGGCGAGATTTACTTCCGTATGGGTTGGCTGGCGCAAGCGCGCTCAATCTTTGAAGAAGCGCTAGGCTACGTTGTCAACACTGAACAACATGCCTGGCGCAATCTCTACCGCCTCTACCTGATCGAAATCGCTTACGCCGAAGGGGCGTATGAACAGGTCGAAACAAGCGCTGCTGAAATCATGAGAGAGGATGCCGTCGCCAACGCCAACTCACATGCGCATCATCATCGGATGACCTACATTCTAGGAATGGCCGAATTAGCTGCATTGGCCCGTAGCGACCTGGCAGCAGCGTGGAACTGGAATGCTGAAGCGGAACGCTCTGCCAAAACAGATCCAAATCGCAATGGGGCGACATTCGCGCAGGTTGTGAACGGCCTGCGGGTACTCATCGAAGGCGATGCACCATCAGCACTAAACGACTTCGAAACGGCGATGGCTTACTTCAAGGAAGATTATGCCTACGACCTCTCGCAGGACTACGAGCGCGATTTAGGAATAACGCTGGCGCTGATAGGATGCAGCAGAGCAGCGCTACAGCTTGATCAGCTTGAGCGCGCGGAAAGTTATTGCCTTGACGCGCTCAGGCACGCACAACGCTTCAATGTCGATGCTTTTGCACTGATGGCGCTGCTGCCGGCGGCTGAGATCGCGCTTGTGAGAGGCGATCCCGGTCAAGCTGCGCAGTTGGCAGTTCTCGTCGCCGATCATTTACATACTTTCGATCATGATCGGACAATGGCACTGCGGTTGCTGGAGCACCTTTCCTCAGAAATATATCCGTCTCACTCAACGCTCGATTTGTGGACAGCGGTCAGCAAGCTGGCAGATGTATAAGCTAGAACACATCCCCCATTTTTCACCACTGCACGGGTGGTGACTTTCCCCCTAGCTCACGGCGTAGTCTGATGACAAGCGCATAAAGCGCCGAAACCTGAGCCAAAAGGGGATTTGAAATGAACGACAACCTGAATACCGATAACTATTACTACCAGGTCAATCAACTACATCAGCAGGACATCATGCGCGCTGTTGATCAGCAGCGCCTCGCCCGAGTCGCCTCTAGTGCATCCGAAACACACGCCGAGCTGCTAGCAGGACTCATCCGAAGTGTGCGTCAGTTTTTCAGTCACCAGAAACACTTCACGCATCGCGGCTATGCACCACGACGCCATATCCAAGGCATGGTCGCGATGACAGTGATCGTCAGCGTGATGCTGGCGAGCACATTCACGAGTCAAGCACAGTCAATTGTCGATCCAGGGCAGCCGGAGCCACGCGCCGAACTTGTGCATTATGGGGTCGGCATGTACTTTCAGGCACACGGCAATCATGAACGGGCACTCCAGGAATTTACGCTGGCTATCGAGGCGCTGCCACAAGTCGCTGCTAGCTATACTGCTCGCGCCGATAGTTATATGTCGCTGAAGCAGTATGCTCTGGCGATTACCGACTACACAGAGGCTTTACGCCTGAATGGGGATGATGCACTGACCTGTGCAAAACGTGCTTTCGCCTTTGCCGCTCACGGCGATCTCGATGCCGCCCAACTCGATTTTGAGCGCGTGATTTCGATGAACTCGGCTTCTCCCTCGTGAGGCATGTTCATAGCGGCCACGTAAAGATAGTCGCACCTGTCTATACCAGAACGTAGTGGACGATTAAGCCCGGTCAATAGATCGGGCTTTTCATGTTGCCCATAATTTGTATGCGACGGAGACGATGGGGTTCGACCCAGCAGTGGACACGTTGTTCTGTTTCCTCATCAAAACAACTATTCCCATATTCTCAAACAAGTCTTAGCTCGGCTGCCGGAGTACCGCTCAATCGACGTGGTGCTTTCACGGCTATATCAACAATCACCCTCGTCCCACCGATGATGCGATTGTCTATAGAGCGGGGGAGTATGCACCTGTGCAAAGCCAGAGAGGGTAACCCCGAACAGGCAGCAGGTTTTCTGGCTGAAGCCTTGAGCGTTACGAGCGTTCGATTGCCGAGTTATACACTTTCGCTGATGTTATGTGCCTGTCAGCTACCTCTTTCCAGCGTTGTAGCCTTGCCCGATGCGGAGCGGACGCCCGCGCTGGAGATGCTTGCGCTTGAGCCGCTCGAATGTGGGGATGGTCGGCTTAATGCCGCGTGCGCGCAGTTTGCGTCGAAAGTCGTGACGATCATAGCCTTTGTCAGCCACCACTTCTTTCGGTCGTGAAGTATGGTTAAAACTGCGTAGACATGATCGGGATTGCCAAGTGGATGACAGGGTGGACAGCACTCATAGCGAAACTATGTTATTCTTAGTCCATAAGAGGCGGAATTCGGAATGCTGTTAGCAATATGGTTAATTCCCCGGCTCTGTTTTCTGCGTTTGTCGGGCGTCAAGATGAACTAGCGCAGATTTCGCGTCTGCTGTCAGATTCGGCCTGCCCTCTGCTCACACTGGTCGGCCCCGGCGGCATCGGCAAAACGCGGCTGGCGCTCGAAACAGCGCGTCAGTTCCCTGAGGCGCATTTCGTCGCCCTTCAACCGCTCACCTCGCCAGATTTCATCGTTTCGACGATTGCGGATGCAGTCGGCTTGCAGTTCTATTCCGGTGACCCGAAACAGCAGTTGCTCGATTATTTGCGCGAGAAAAGCGGCTTGCTCGTGCTTGACAACTTCGAGCATCTGCTCGCTGGCGCGGACCTGCTCTCGACTATCCTCGCTGCCGCGCCAGCGATCCGCTTGCTCGTCACCTCACGCGAACGACTCAATCTGGTCGAAGAATGGGTGCTGGATGTCGGTGGGCTGGCGTATCCTCTCACCGAGAACAAAGCCGCCGACAGCTATAGCGCCGTCGCATTATTTGTGCAGCGGGCTTGTCGCGTCAAGTCAAGCTTCGCCCTGACCGACGCAAACCGCCCCGCTGTCATTCGCATCTGTCGTCTGGTCGGTGGGATGCCGCTGGCGATTGAACTGGCGGCCAGTTGGGTGCGAGCGCTGTCGTGCGAGGCGATTGCTGGCGAGATTGAGCGCAGTCTGGATATTCTGGAAACGCCTGCCCGCAATGTCGAGCCGCGCCACCGCACCATGCGCGCCGCCTTCGCGCCGACCTGGGAACACCTCTCCGACGACGAACGCGCCGTGTTCATGAAGCTGTCGGTCTTTCGCGGCGGCTTCACTCGCGAGGCGGCGGAAGAAGTTGCGGGCGCATCGCTCCGAACGCTTTCGACCCTGGTCGATAAATCGCTGCTGCGGGTCGATGCGAACAGTCGGTACGACGTTCACGAACTGCTGCGCCAGTTTGCGGAGGACAAACTCACGGAAACAGGTGAGAAGAACACTATTACGGCTCGGTATCTCAATTTTTTCATCATGCTTGCTGAACAGTTTGATTCGCATGTCTATGGACGGGACACTCTGGTATGGTTTAAACACATAGAAAACGATTTAGAAAATCTAAGGTCGGCACTTTTCCAGGCGGAGCACACACGACAAGCAGAGGACGGACTTCGGTTATCAAGTGCGCTTCACTGGTTTTGGTCGTATCGCGGACGTCAGTTTGAAGGTGCGGACTGGATAATGCGGTTGCTGGCTCTGAAGGGAATGGTCTCTATACCTGTTCGAATGAAGGCACTCGCTCGTCTAGGCGACTGGGCAGCTATTCGAGAAGTCAAAGGCGCAGCCGAGTATTTGGACGAAGCGCTCGTCTTGGCGCGCTCAGTGTACGATGAGGAGTATATTGCCTGGGCACTAGCTGGACTAGCGATTCTGAGCTGCGATTCAGGGGACTTCGACGATGGGGCACTTAAGGAAGAAGAGAGTTTGGCTTTATTTCGGAAAATTGATAACCACTTTGGAATGAGTCACTTGTTTTTGCGGCGAGGTCAACTCGCCGTCCGGTTGGGAGATTTCGCTTACGCTCGTAAGCTGTTTGAGGAGGCAATGATATGCGCTCGCGCAGACGACGCTAGAGATAGGGTCGCGTGGGCATTGGTTGGTCAGGCGATGATTTCAGCACAGCAGGAACAAGATTTCGAGCAGGCAGCAGGCCAGTTGGAAGAAAGTATGGCCTTGTTCCAGGAACTTGAAGATTTAGGGGGCTTGGCAAGAGTGCTTAACGAACTGGGCAATGTCGAATATCTTCGAGAGAACAATAATCGCGCTGCGATGTACTACAGGGAAACTCTGCATTTGACGGGTCATAATGGCATGTCCAGATTTGATGCAAATACAGTGTGCTTAGTAAGCTTAGGTAAACTCGCTATAAGGCAGAGGCATTTCAGGCGCGCGGCGCGCCTGCTTGCAGCAGTAGAGGTATATCGCAATGCTGGCATTGCGTTTGCCACCTTTGATCAGGATGTCGAAGCGCTGCGTCAGCAGCTCGGTGAGGCTGCTTTTGCATCCGCCTGGAGCGAAGGCAAAGCCATGACACGGGAACAGGCCATCGATTACGCTGAGGAAAAGATCACTTCACCCGCGAAAACGGGGCCAGCTAATCAGGCTCTCCACGCAACCCTTCCGGACTCCCTGAACGAACGCGAAATGGAAATCCTGCGCCTGATTGCCGACGGCCTGTCCAACGGAGAAATCGCCCAGCAGCTTGTTCTCGCCCCCAGTACAGTCAAATGGTATATCAACAGGATTTTTAGCAAGCTAAGCGTCACCAGCCGCACCCAGGCGATCATTCGTGCGCGCGAGCTTAGCTTGCTTTCCTGACCAACGCGTCTATTGACTCCGGCTCACCGATAGAAAGTCAACAGGCAGCCAGTAGCTAAAGTGGCTGACACCTCGCAGCGGCACGACGATCTCGTACTCGCCGCTGTTCCAATGCAGGTTGTAGCCCTGCGATCCCATGCTCTCGATGCGTGGATGTCCCCAGCGCTTTGCCAGATCACCAACTTCCAGGTTGTTCACGCTAAATCCGATATTGTTGATTATCCCCTGTTCGACATAAACAACCCCGGAGGCAAAATCACCGTCTGACGGTTTGAGTTGGCAGATATGTGTTGCAGAACCCGGATATTGCTGAATATAAGAGGCACACCATTGAGACAAATCAGTATCCAATTTTCCGGGCATGATTTCCACGTAAGGTGCGAACAAATCGCCATCTTGTCTTTGTGCTGCTTTTGCCCCGGCAATAACGACCATCTGACTCAGCATGAAAATCAAGGTCAGCCCTGCGACGACTCTCAACAAGCGTACCATTTTTCCCTCCCCTTTGCTCGATAGGCTTAGGCTAGAGGGATGGCAGGTGGGGCGTCACCGAACTACGGGTGGGAAAATGGGTGGGAATTTACTGATTTACTGGTCTACAACGACTAGCGCTCGATCAGGATTGGCGCATGAAGGAGGACATCGATCTGTGCGAACGCATGTCACTCCGTTCATTCATTTAAAGATCAGCGTATACTGAGGTAATGTCCTGCCAGAAGTCTCTTCGCGCAGCGCAAACTCTGGCATAAAATCTCCGACAATGTCTTGGGCGATATATGGAAGAATCTAACGCTGGTTCTGGCAACCTTCCCTATGAACCATTGACAGAGCGCGAGTTGAACATACTGGCGCATATCACGAATGGGTTATCAAATCGCCAAATTGCAGAGACTTTATTTCTTGCTCACAGTACTATCCGTTGGTATATCCGGCAAATTTACAGCAAGTTGGGTGTAGAAACGCGGGAAGAGGCAGTCGAAGCGGCGTTTGAGATGGGACTCGGTGCCGCCAAAATTGAGAATCCTCCTGTAACCAGATACAACTTTCCGCTCCAGGTCGACACTTTCATCGGTCGTGAACGCGAACTGCAAGAATTGATGGAGTTGGTCGCCAATCCCAACGTAAGGCTGATCACGATCCTCGCGCCCGGTGGCATGGGTAAGACCCGTTTAGCATTGAAATTGGCGGAAAGTATCGTTTTTCCGCTTCAAATTGGTGAACATGTCACGCAGGAAGTGCCAATCTTTCCTGACGGCGTGTTCTTAGTGCCATTAGAGTCGATCTCAACGCCAGATCTCACCGTACCAATCATCGCCGAAAATTGTGACTATCGCTTTCAGAAAGACGGACGCGAACCAAAGCAGCAGCTCCTCGATTACTTGCAGGAGAAGCGTCTCCTCCTGATATTAGATAATGTTGAGCATCTGCTGGAGGGAGAAGCCATTGTAAGCGAACTATTGGAGGCTGCACCGAATTTACAGATCATTGTGACTTCGCGGGAACGCCTTAACCTGAAATCCGAAACACTCTACGTGATCAACGGCATGGATTTCCAGGACTGGGAGAAGCCGGAAGAGGCGCTCAAATGCGATACCGCAAAACTTTTTTTGCAAAGTGCAAAGCGTGCAAAACCCAGCTTCACGGTTGAGCCGGCTCAGATCGATCAACTGATGTCAATTTGCCAGTTAGTAGATGGTATGCCATTAGCGATTGAGTTGGCAGCCGCCTGGGTGGATGTGCTCTCACTACAGGAGATTATCAGCGAAATTACAACGAACCTCGACTTTCTCTCTACCAACATGCGCGATATTCCATCACGCCACCACAGCATTCGCGCTGTATTTGAATATGCATGGAAGCGCCTTTCGGTAACGGAACAACATGCTCTGATGAAACTGTCAGTATTTCGGGGCGGCTGTACCCGTGAGGCCGCTAAAGAGGTTGCAGGAGCCAATTTACTCCTTTTGCGGGCGCTCGTGAATAAGTCGTTAATTCGTTGCACCACGAATGGACGCTACGACTTACATGCATTGTTGCGTCAGTTTGCTGAAGAACGATTAGAAGCGGCAGGAGAAATGCCGCTCACCCAAATGATGCATAGCCGTCATTACGCGGACATTTTGTATGGGCTAAATGCTCATTTGCGAGGGGCAGGACAGGCAGCCGCGCTAGACACGATTGAAAGCGACCTCGAAAATATCCGGGCGGGCTGGCAGCAAGCCATAGATCACCAGTTGATTGATGTGATGGCACGCTATCTGGAGAGTTTATATTACTATTTCGATATGCGAAGTCGGGCAAACGAAGGAGTCACCCTCTTTAGTCAGGCCGTCGAACTGCTGAGGCAAGTGGAGCCAAAGGGGGAGAACCTGTTGTTGCTCGGCCAAGCACTCGCTCGACAAGGCAGTCTGACGCAGCGTTTGGGGCATTACCGGGAAGCGGCGCAGCTTTTGGAGAGCAGTCTGATCATCTTGCAAGCAGTCGATAAGCGAGAGGAAATTGCCTTCGTACTCAATAATCTGGCAGATGTTGCCCGTGCCTCTGGACAGTATCACTTGGCACAGCAATTATGCGAGGACAGTTTGGCGATTTTTCGGGAATTGGGCGACGAATGGAGTATGTCCGGCACACTGAACAATCTCGGCGTCGTCATGTATTTTCTGGAGCTTTTCGCGGAAGCGGACACCTATTATCGGGAGAGTCTCGCCCTTTCTACACGGCTGGGCGACAAGCATGGGGTGGCAATTTCGCTGATCAATCTGGGCACAATCGCCCATGATCAGGAACAGTACTCAGAGGCACAGCGTTATTATCACGAGAGCCTGACGCTATGTGCGCAGTTGGATGATCAGCATGGGATTGCAGCTTCGATAAACAATCTCGGTCGCACAGCATTTATGCAAGGCGACTACGCAGAGGCTAAACAGTACTGTGAGGAATGCTTAGCACTGTACAGAAGTTATGGAGATTACTGGGGAACTGCCGCTGCTTTGATTAATTTAGGCGACATCGTCTGCGCGCTGGGAGATTTGCGATCAGCCCGACGTTGTTTTCATGAGGCGCTCAGAACTATCTACGCGATTCAAGCTGTACCTCTTATGGTTGAGGCCATGGTCGGAATGGTGGAATTGTTGATCCGGGAGGAGAAAAGTGCGCAAGCGCTTACCCTACTCATTCCTGTAATCCAAAATCCGCCGCGCGATAGGGAAATCCGCTCACGAGCCGAAAAGCTCTGGGCGAAGCTTAAAGCCGACTTGCCTGCCGACCAAGTAACGTCGATTCAGAGAAACTATCAACCCCAGCCAATAGAAACAGTCGCTCAGCAAATCTTTGGACTGTGAAGGATTTAGGTGGTACCGAGACTGCAACGATGATGCTTTGACAGCTACGAGTCTTCTTCTTGAATATTGGTGAGCGCTGTTTGAAGAAGCTCTTTTGAAACTTCGTTTATACCATGTACGCGCTTGGCATGTTCGGCGACTTGCAGAAGGATTTCTTCATTCGTTGCGCCCCTTGCGACGAACTTGCAATTAGCGTCCGGGCCAATATGTTTGCATCGCAGCATCTTTACCATTTTTTCTCCTTATTTATCTTCTGATGAACTGTCTAATTTTACAGAGGTAATATAGCTAAAAAATATTATTTAACCAATAAACACGATGTCTTATCGTGATTATGAGTTTACTGCTATCAAAAGCTCTATATTTTTGTAGGAGGGCGATATGTTGCCTCTCTACAGTGGAAATTCCCCCACCTCGATTTCTTATGTAGCTGTACTACGCTGTAAATAAGTTTGAACTTCACCCTGCGCAGCCGTCCATTTGCCCATAATCGCAGGGGCGCAGCGGAGAAACCGCTGCGCCCCTGCAAGGATACGTCAGCCACATACATTCGGCGACATGACATGCTGATAAGGCTTGCCTGTGCCCGGCTCGACGCCAATGAGTGCAAGCTCATTCGACATCAGCGCATACAGGTTGTTGTCTATTCCTTCCGCGACCATAAAGTTATGCTGCGAAGCAACGGCTTGCTCCAGTGCGCTGCGAATGTCGTCAGCAGTAACGTCGAAAGCATAGGTACCGTGACCTTCGGCGTCAATGTCCCAGACAGCCATGCCACCGTCGTGACAGTAGCCCACGACGGGTGCGGCGAGATCCTTTCCATTGATGCGACCGTCAGCGATTTCCGCGACACCGCTCCCGCTGTCGCACGCGGAAATATCCGCCTGGTAAAAATCCCCTCCGAGATAAGCGAATACGATAGTTGTCGAAAATGTCACGGCTGTGTCTGACGCCGGAACTAAAGCGGCTACTTTCAATGTGCCAGTTTCACCAGGTGCAAGGGTCAGGCTTGCCTGCCCGTAAATGCGAAACGGGGAGATATGGATGATTTCAGCCGTGGTCGTCGCAGTATAGGCCATATCGTTGTAGTACTGATGTTCCAGCACCCAGCAGACTTCCTCCTCGGCACTTACAGCCGAAACAGAGAGAAAAGCGAGAGAGGCAGCGATTGGCGTGAGAACGGTCAATGCAAGAAAAATACGGCGGGTGAGGTTGATCATTTCATATACTCCACCTCAGTTAATAATGAGGAGCTTTCGAAAGCTTTAGGAGCCTCAACTATCGAGGGTTTATTGTTCCAGATTTGACGGCTTATCTCCCAGCCATCATCGCCGCGCTGGAATAGCCAGAAAACGCGGAAGTTGACTGGCGTCGAATCGCTGCCATCACGGGGAGTCAGGACGCCTTCTGCTCCGCCGGTAATGTATGCGAAGTTAGCCATGACCTTAACCTCATCTGCGAAAGGCTGTACGTCAAATTCGAACTTGTCGAACGACGCCTGCATGGCAGCTTCAATCGCTTCCCGACCGACGCGCTCTGGAGCATTGGGCGGTACCCACAGCGCATCTTCCGTATACATGCTTGCATAGCCCGCCGCGTCGTGCGAATTGGCAAATGCCGGATACCGCTCGGTGATAATCGCCGTGATGGCAGCGACATCTTCGGCAGTATCGTTGCCATCCTGGGCAGCGACCAGTGTAAAACTGAGGAGCATCAGCGTTGCGACGAGTGCAATAATCCCCACAAATAGTGACATCGTGAATTTTTTGAACATGCTTTTCAACCCTTTCTGTATTTGGGGTGCGAACCACTGCTGGGGTCGGTGCAGGCACCGACCCGATTCATTTTGAAACGTAGTCGGAAAAGTTGATCGTGCTGGTCAGTCTTCGTCCTGAATATTGGCAAGCGCTTGCTGAACAAGCGCATCCGGAATTTCTGTGTAGCCATGAACTTTGCCAGCGTGTTCCGCTACTTGCTTCAGAATGTCCTCGTTGGTCTCTCCCCGTGCCTCGAATTCGCAATGGGCGTCGGGGCCAATCTGTTTGCAGCGCAGTACTTTAGCCATTCTCTTTTCCCTTCTCTCTCTTGTTCTCGTGTGATGATTCTTGCAGGGTGCTGCTGCTAATGCCGTCTTTACTACGCAATTTTTGTTGGCTCTCCCTTCGGCTATTTGAAGATTTGATGCATCATGTACACTCTAGCCTTTTAGCAGCAGTGAATAACCCACCGGGGGGAGAGGGAAAGAGGGAGGGAATTCAGATGGTGAATGGAGATTTGCTTTTACGATTGTGTGATTACAGCTTACACAGGACAGGATCGTTCCGGGTTGTGAGTGGTTATGGAGGAATGCAAATGGTCGAAGAATGAGGCGGAGTTCGTGAATAGGACAGTGTGCTGCCAGGTTTCAATGCCCATCCTGCATTAATCCCGGTTATAGTCGGAATACTGGCGTCTTAATACCTTGATCCGTTCGCTGAGCAGCGCAAAATCGCCGCGATCCTCAGCACATGGGACGAGGCGATCACCCTCACCAGCCAGTTGATCGCCGCCCACCAGCGGCGCAAGCACGCGCTCATGCAGCAGTTGCTCACGGGTGCGGTGCGCGTTCGGGTCTGATCTTATCCGCGAAGCTGTCGATCTGTCATGTTCGGTTCGCGTGCCGCGAGCCTTTTTCGGGGGATCGGTTCGCTTGGTCATCTGCTATTGAGCACAATTGACACGTCCAGCCCCATCCGCAGCCCGGAGTCTAATGATTTTAGAACATCAATGAGGTTTGCAATGTCCTCTTCGTCAACGGCATCACGCTCGTTGTCATCGAGTGCAAGCGTCCCAATAAGCAAACGAGCGAAGGCAAACCCGCCGTTCATGATGCTGTCAGCCAGATGCTGCGCAATCAGCCGATTGCGCTAATTCAGTTTGTTGATCTGGACAGTCGGACGCAGCAAGCGCTTGCTCCTCTAAAGGGCATTGAAACTGGGAATTCCAGCGGCAGCGTGGATAGTTTCTCAAATGGTATCGGCGATGGCACCCATCCCCCATTCGTCTGGCGAGTTCTGAAACAGGAGATCGGTGGGCAACGCACCTAGTCACTTGGCGAGGAGAAAATGATGTTTGTCACTGTTGCCAGATTGCTCAACGTGTCAAAATGATATTATGGCAAATTATTAATCCGGTTTTAGAGTGCGTAGAGTTTTTTGATGCAAATCGCCCATCAGGTCTACGAAACGGATCAGAATCCCTCGGAAATGCTGGAGGCGCTTTTCGATCAGATGACGATGGGAATTGTGATTCTTGTTCCTGAATATCGAATACAGCGTTTCAATACAGCGTGGGCAAGCTATTTTGATCGCTACGATCCTGCATTGACGGACTCATTAAAAGCGGGTACAGGCTATTTCGAGATGCTGCCGCAGGTGAAACCGATTCTGGAACCGCTCTTTGCCAAGGTCTTGCATCGCGAAACCGCACAGGAACTGTTAGATCAGTGATCGGCCAGGGGACACCTGTTGCCGTCTGCTGGACAAAGCAGGAGCAGTAAGATATGGAAGGTAAACGAATTCGAATTGTGATTGTCGATGATCACGCAGTGGTGAGGAGTGGCCTGAGCGATTTCGTCCTGGCTTTCGACGATTTTGAACTGCTCGGCGAAGCGGACGGTGGCAGGCAAGCTGTCGAACTCTGTGTCAAATGCAAGCCGGATATTGTCCTCATGGATATGGTCATGCCCGACATGGACGGTGCGACTGCCACGCAACTGATTCGGCAAGCGAACCCCGACATTCAAATCGTTGCATTGACCAGCTTCCGCGAGGAAGAACTGGTGAGCGCGGCATTGAAGGCCGGAGCAATTGGTTATCTGCTCAAGAATGTCACTGCGGAGCAGTTAGCTACCGCAATTCGCAATGCTGTTCATGGCTGTCCAACCTTTGCTCCAGAAGCGACTATCGCGCTCATGCATGTTGCGACGGCTCCACCGCCCATCGGTCATGACCTTACCCGGCGCGAGCGCGATATTCTTCCACTGATGGTTCAGGGCTTGAATAACCAGAAGATCGCTGAGACGTTGGGCGTCGAGCTTTCCACCATCAAATACCATGTTAGCAATATCATCTCTAAGCTCGGAGTCAGCAATCGCACCGAAGCTGCCTCACTCGCCACGCAGCATCACCTGGTCAACTGACGGGGAAACTTCCCCTTCGTTTAATCGTAAAAACACTCCCCCTCAGAAGGTCGCTTCTGAGGGGGTTTTGATTTTCAATAAAGATAGAAAGGTCGATTTCATTCGTGAGCAAACACAACATCGCGTTGAGTGTGCTCATCGCCGATCACGAACCCGAAGTACGGCAAGCGCGACTTCTCGTATGCGAGGAAAGTGGAATACCGTCACGCCCGGTGTGCGGACTGGCGCGGTACTGATAGATGTTGTGCTGATTGCCGCGCTGCTACCGAATTGGGGTGTGGAAATTATGCAGCAGCTTCAGTGAAGGCCATGCAGCAAAAAGGAACTTGCCAGGGAAAGCTCGTGTTTGAAGATTTGGTGTACGGTGTAATCAAGAGTGGTGAACATGAGAGTTGATCCAATTTTCGTCCCCAGTCTGTTAGACCGCCAATCCGAAGGCGATGCTCGCGACGTTGACCGCCTGGCAATTCAGATCACCAGAGCGGCGAGTACCCAAACTTACGAAACGATTCGCTTTTTGGTGGATCGTGATCGCGTGAGCAATGCCTACCGTGCCTATGCGTATTTTCGCTGGGTCGATGATTTCCTTGACGCAAGAACCGCCCGCGTCTCTGAATGTCTTGACTTTCTCGAACGTCAGCAGATGTTGGTCAATCGCGCTTATCGCGGAGAAACGTTGTATTCCCTGAGCGCCGAAGAGGAAATGCTGGCGCGATTGATTGCTTGTGACACCGAAGAAAACAGTGGGCTGCACGCTTACATTCACAACCTGATGGCAGTGATGGCATTCGATGCCAATCGTCGTGGTCGAATGATTTCACAGGGCGAGCTGACAGAATACACCTGCCATCTTGCGACTGGAGTCACCGAAGCGCTGCATTACTTCATTGGTCACAACGACACGACACCACAAACCGCCGAGCGCTATCTCGCTGTTATGGGAGCACACATCACCCACATGCTGCGCGATACTTTCGAGGATGCCGATGCGGGCTATTTCAACATCCCATGCGAATTTCTGAACACCTACCGCCTCGACCCATGCGACTTCAGCAGTGCTGGCTATCGAGAGTGGGTTGAAAGCCGCGTGGCTCTAGCGCGGCGTTATTTTGAAACAGGAAAGCACTATCTTGCCCAGTTGAAGAGCCACCGCTGTCGATTTGCAGGTTACGCCTATATCACTTGTTTCGAGCGCGTCCTCGACACAATTGAACGCGACAATTATCGTCTGCGCGCCACCTATCCCTCAACCAAAAGTCTGCGTTCTGCGCTGAACATGACCTATTCTGCTTTATCAATGCTCGCCAAATCGTCCAGTTGAGGCAAATTATGAAGTCACCAACCGCAATCGTCATCGGAGCTGGAATCGGCGGCATCGCGTCTGCGGCGCATCTCGCACGACAAGGATTTCAGGTGACTGTGTTTGAGAAGAATCGGCGACCGGGCGGACGCTGCGATCACTTTAGCCATGAGGGGCATCGCTTTGATACTGGTCCAACACTTCTGATCATGCCGATGGTTTATGAGCAGGAGTTTGCCGCCTTAGGCGCATCCTTCCACGAGCGGCTAGAACTTCATCGTGTTGATCCGACTTATCATCTGGTGTTCGACGATAGCAGTCGGCTTGCTCTAACGTCCGATTTGGAAGTCATGTATCAGCAGCTTGAAGCTGTCGAACCAAATAGTTTTCAGGCGTTTTTGCATTATCTTGGCGAAGGCGGGCAGTTTTACAATCTGGCGATGGAGCAACTGGTCGAGCGCGACTTCCGCAGTGCTTTTGAGTTTTTTAACCTCAGTAACCTGCCACTGTTGTTCAATTTGAAGGCGCTCGTGCCGCATTATCACCATGTGAGCACATTGTTTACGCACCCGCATCTGCGCGCCGCCTTCACATTTCAAGATGTGTATATGGGATTGAGTCCCTTTGAAGCGCCGACGACCTTCTCGATGATGCCGTACACCGAACTGGCGCATGGGGTCTGGTATCCTAGCGGCGGCATGTACAGCGTCGTTGAGGCACTGATGCAGATCGCAATCGATGCAGGCGTGAAATTTGAATTTGAAACTCAGGTCGAGCGGATCGACATCGAGCAGTCGCACGCTCATGGTGTGCTGTTGAGCAGCGGTCAATCGCAGAAAGCAGACGTCGTGATTGCCAACGCCGACTTGCCTTACGTGTATGCACAACTGCTTCCTGATACCGGTCTGGCTGAACAGTTGGCTGAGAAAGAATTCTCCTGCTCCGTGATCAGCTTTTTCTGGGGGCTTGATAAAAGTTATCCGGAACTGGGCGCACACACGCTCTTTCTGGCTGAGGACTATCGGGAAAACTTCAGAAGCATCAGCGAAGAGTTCACGCTGCCCGAAAATCCAAGCCTGTATATCCACGCGCCAGCGCGCCTCGATCCTGCTGCCGCGCCGCCGGATCAGGATACGCTGGTAGCGATTGTTCCCGTCGGGCACATTGAAAAAGGCCGCGAACAAAACTGGATCGATCTGCGCGAACAGGCCAGAAACGCGGTCTTTCGTCGAGCGAAACTGCTGGGGATCACCGATCTGGAAACGCACCTGAAGTTTGAAATGAACTACACGCCGCTCTCGTGGCAGAAGCGCTATAACCTGATGAAGGGCGCGACCCATGGACTGTCGCATACTCTGACGCAGCTTGCCTATCTCCGTCCGCACCATCGTCATCCGCATTACCATAATCTGTACTTTGTCGGCGCGAGTACCCACCCCGGAACTGGTATCCCGTCAGCCTTGATTTCCGCGCATCAGGTCGCCGATCGCATAATGGACGACTGGAAGACGAATGCGACGACGAACGAGGACGTATACGAGCCTAAATCACAGCACCACAGCCCTCAATTCGATCACGGTGCTTGAGAACGCAGCAAATATGACATGAAGTGAACCTATGCAATTCCGAACTCGGCCACTTGAAGAAGAGGATGACTACTGGAAGCTTCGTGCGTTTCTCCGCGTAGTCTTTCTATTTTGGGATTATCCCTCGATGGTAGGGAACGCCATGGTGTCCCCCTACAATACCTACCCTGAGAGTATAATCGCCTTCTATTTTCTATCCTTGAGGTGCGCCAGTTGGAATATCTGTTATGAGGATGAGAGAAGAAATAAGGGTGGTACTTTCCAACTTTATTCTCGTTCTACAACTAAGCGCTCAGTCATTTGTATGAATCGCAGCCGAAAGAAGTGCGGATACTTCGGGTGACCCGGGTGAATTCTACACGCCGCGACCAGTTGTGAAGTTCATCTTGACAGTGCTTGCGCCAAAGTTCGGAGATCCTGCCTGTGGGACAGACGGATTCCTGATCCTCATAAAATCCATCCGTGACAGTAACGCAGTCAATAATTACTGCAAGTTCAATCTTCGTGCTCGTGTGACTGCCTGGGTACGGTTTTTCACGCCGAGTTTGCCGTAGATATTTCCGGCGTGGACTTTGACTGTAGCGACCGAGATGAACAGCTTATGCGCGATTTGGGCGTTGGTCATTCCCTCGGCGATCAGCCGCAGGATTTCCAGTTCACGCGCAGTGAGAGGCTCCGTCAGAGCTTGATTAGCTGCCGCAAGGCTGGCAAGCGGAGACCCTCTTTCTTTCGACCACAGAGAGGGAAGACGTTCAATCAGCTCTCTGGCGACCGTTTCGACATCGAATGCGTTGCCGCGTTCCCATGCCGCCTTGAATGCCGTATCCCCTATGTCGGCGATGATCTGTCGCTGTACCTCGTCCAGCAGCGACCAATGGTCCATCCAGCCGGTCAATTCCTGCGGCGCTGCATACGCCAATCCCTGAAGTTCCGCCGCTTGTTCGGGCTGTCCTGCGCGCGCTGCCAACATTCCGGCGACGGCAATACACATCCGTTGAAGGGTTGGGAAGTGATATTCCAACACATTCTTCAGCGCTTTGCACAAGTCCCGTATTGCTTGGTCATTCTCACCTAATCCACAGGCTGCGATAGCCACCCCCAGTTGATTCAACAGGTCAAAAATGGGGTGCGCCGGTGCGGATTGCTCGTAGAGATTGCGTGCCGCTCGATACTCGCCGCGCATACTCATGATCAGACCCAGAAGCGCCTGCGGCAAAGCTCTCGTTCTGGCATAGTTATGTTCGCCGGCGAACGCGAGTCCTGACTGAATATATTCATATGCAGTATCGAAATCACCGCGCAGAAACGCCAAGTTTGCTTTGGTCGCTAGGATTATGGGATACGTGGCTAAATGGCCAATTTCACCTTGAATATCGAGCGCTTCCGCGATCAATGGTTCAACTTCGTCGAGATTGCCCAGATGCAAATTGAGATAAGCGAGCGAAATCAACGAGAAGCACAGGTTGCTCCTATCGCCACAACGTCGGCGGATGTCATTACTTTCGCGCAGCGATTCGACAGCGTATTTGACTTGACCCTCCAAGAGATATGACCCAAAGGGAGCGACTAACGTATGGGCGATGTAGAACTCGTCGCCCAGCTCACGCCGTAGCGCAAGACACTCTCTGCTCTTATCGATGTGACCCTGATGATCTTTCAGAGCAAAAGAGCAGTAATCGCCCAAAACCCACAGACAATAGGCAATTTCGCACTTGTCCCTGCGCTGGCGAGCGCGCTCCAAAACGACTTCAAGCCGCTGATGGTCGAATTCCACACCAGTGACGAAGTTCATTCGCTCACAGCGGACAGCTACGCAGTCACGCAGCGGCTGAAGCTGATCGCCCGGACTGGTGGCAAGGGCTGCGTCGATCTGCCTCAATAATATCCTTATATCGACGTACAGGTTGCCAACCTCTCCGAAGTTTACCAGGCAGTCCAGAACAGGCGTTGTTATCCAGTCATATCGTTTGCGCTTGATAACCCACCCTAATGCAGCCCACAAGTTATCCAAATCTGCTCTGATTTCGTGGAGCGCCGCGTACTGCCTGCGTCCCTTAACATCGTCATCGCGCTGTGCCATGAATTTCAGATAGTAATTGCTGTGGATAGATTGCAGTACCTCAACATTCCCGGACGCAATCAGGTGTCCTTCCGCATATTGACGCAGAAGTTCGTGCAGATCGTAGCGTCCGCCCGCGTTTACGCGGATCAGGGATTTGTCTGCCAGACTCGCCAGGTGTGATAGAGACGCCCCTGCGACTTGCTGCGCCGCCGCCAGATCGAAACCGCTGCGAAAGACGGTCAAGTTCATCAGAATATCTTGTTCGGCTTGTGTGAGTAGTTTCCACGACTGCTCGAAGACCGCGTGCAGGCTGCGGTGACGCTCGGCGACATTGCGCAGCGGCGTAGTCAGAAAACTCAGGCTTGCCTCCATTTGCATCGCAATCTACTCGCAGGAAATCACCCGCAGCCAGGTAGCTGCCAATTCCAGAGCGAGTGGCATTCCTTCGGCGCGCTGGCAGACTCGTTTTACGGCTTCAGCGTTGGCTGGCAGGGAGAAATTTGCCTGAACCTGGCGTGCCCTTGCCGCAAAAAGTTGTACCGCGCTGTAACTTTCCAAAGATGCTTCTGTTTGCGATTCGGGGAATGACAATCCGCCCAATGAGAGTACCCACTCCTCGCGGACATTCAATCGCTCGCGCGACGTGATGATCAGCTTCACGTCAGGTGCGGCTTCGAGAATAGCGATGAGCAAATCAACGCCATCCAGCAGATGCTCGAAATTGTCCAGCAGCAGCAGCAGATTTTTATCGCTCAGATAGTCGGTAATCTGCGTGCGCGCATCTTCCGCGCCATATAACGCAAGCTCGATTGCGCTGGCAATGGTAGAAGCAATCATGTCAGGCGAGTTGAGCGGGGTCAACGATACAAAATAGACACCATGCGCGAAACGCGGTCGCTGATCCGCAATGGCCTGAAGTGCAAGCCGTGTCTTACCGATGCCGCCGGAGCCAACGAGGGTGAGCAATCGACAGGTAGACTCACAGAGCAGCGTGTCAATTTCCGCTAATTCTGCTTCTCGACCAATAAACGAGGTGGACTGCTGCGGCAGGTTGTAGTTTTTCAATGTTTACCCCTCGGACTCTGACCCGTGCGGTCAATCTTCGGAGATGATTATTACTAAATTTCCTCCATCCTGCTTAAGGATGAGCTACTTAGGTGGAAGTATGCCAGAAATGAAAATGTGACGCAATCTGACGGCTGCTGGTGATGTAACAGGATGGAGGTATGTCATCGGCTGTCATGTCAATTTCAGTAAGCATTACCGATTCCACACCCATCCCTCTACGACTCCGAATACGACTCCTTGAATCACGAATTAAGACCTTTGGTTGATTACAACAGTTAGCCGGTTCGCTAGTGTAAAAACATCGCTCAGCATGAACGCTATTGCTCGAAAGGAGAATGAAACACATGAAGACCTTACACTGTCGTGACGTTGGTTTTGAATGCACTCACGTTATCCAAGCGGAGACTGAAGAACAGGTGCTGGTTCAGGCAGTCCAGCACGCTGCTGAGGTGCATCGGGTCACGGTCACGAACGCTATGGCTCAACAGGTTCGCACGCTGGTCTGTGATTGCAATGATGCCGTCCCAGGGGCGTCGTACGTCTCCCAATTTGTTGATGTTCTGTAACTAACTGACAGCTCTAGTTCTCGTAATGTCTGCATTCCAAAGGCGCGAAATCAACGCATGACCTTGGATCAGATTTCATACACGAAAAGGATAGAAAATGTCTCTACGCACAAAATTCACCCTTGTCACCGTTCTGATCACTATTGCCCTTGTCACTGTACTCGGCTCCACACTGGTCGCTGCTGACAACAGCAATTCACCGAGCAATGTCTCTATTGACACCGCAGAAGATGTCAATCAGATCACGGCCTTGGTGACGCGAGCGTATCGAGGATACATCAACTCTCATAACGCAATCGCATATGCGACGTTGTTTGCCAGCGATGTGCTGTGGGCACCGCCGAACTCGCCTGACCAGACCAGCCGAGAAGGCGTTCAGAATGCGGTTCAGGCTCTATTCGACAGGTTCGACTTCGATGTAGAACCGCAAGTGGACGAGATTGAGATCATGGATGATTTCGCCTATGTCATTGGTACCATCGACGGAGTGCTCACCCCTCATGATGGCACTGATTCTACTACGATCCAATTCCGGGTCTTCTGGATGTTCCGCAAACAAGGCGACGGCTGGAAGATCGTGCGGCAAATCTGGAACAACAAACCTGTCGAGAGTGAGGTTCACACGGCTTTCGCAGCGACCTCATTATTGACCGGAAAGGATTATATGAAATGAAATTTCTCATGCGTCGAATATTTCTTGCTTCGACGATTTTCGCCTTTTTCTTCTCTTCTTTCGCTCCATTTTCTATTCCTGCTGTATGGGCGGCTGACGAAGTCTGCTGGGTGCTGGAACTTCAGTACTACAATGATATGGCGTACACAGCAACGACAACGGCTGAAATCATTCATGTATCGCCGTTTCGCATCTATGGGCAGGGAAGTCTTACACTTTCGCCTGGGGAAACCGGCACACTGCGAGTAAGCGCGTTGGTTCCGGCGTCAGACACTGACGTTACGTTCAGTAGCACGATTGTATTCGCGTATCTTGGTGGAGCGGGACTCTATCAGGCGAACGCATCTGCCTGTAACAGCGGAGCTGCGGAAATCGCTGATGGTCGCGTTAATGGGAGAGATCTCGCCGCACCGGTCGTTGGCTACTGTCACGACGGTGGCATGGCTGTCTGGGACATCGACGCCGAGGGGCATGGCGCGTACGCTTTTGACGTTAGCGCTGACGACATAAGCGCCGCACTCGATCAAGCCGTCGCGTCACAGCAGAACATTTTGATTGCCGAAAGCTTAGGCAATCGTTTCTACGCGCTCCAATCGAACGAACTCGCGCTCATTGGCATTGAGCCGGGTTCAGGCAAACAGTATCAGCACATCATGCCGCCGGACGCTTGTGGCAGCTAGGCGAATTCCTGACAGGGACGCTGCGGAGAGACGCAGCGCCCCGCAGTCACCGCGGGAAATTTGCGCTTCATGCAAAATATTTACCAGGTTCGACTAGAGTCAGCTTCAAGGATTTGAAGAAGTTGCTTATTAAAAATCCTTGTTTACAAGACAGATCGACTGAGCGGAAGTCGAACGCAAAACACGCTCCCGCTCGATCCTGTCTGTTCCACAAAAAGCTGGCCCTGCATTCGCCTGATGACCGCCCGCGCGAGAGGAAGCCCCAACCCTACACCAGCAGTCGGCACTTCCGGGCGTTCTTCGCCGCGCCAGAAAGGCTCAAATATATGGGCTGCGTTTTCGGGGGGGATACCGATGCCCGTATCCTGCACGGTAATGAGCCACTGATCGTCATCTGACCAGTCCGACTCGACACGGATGCTTCCCTGGGGCGTAAAGGCAACTGCATTCCAAAGCAGTGCCGTGATTACTCGTTTGACGGCAGCGCTATCGCCGATGAGAGCGGCGGGTATGCTTTCCTGAATGATCAGCTCAAGGATTAGCCCTTTGCCTTCGGCGTGTGGCCTGATCTCCTCACAACGACTCGAAAGCAGTGAACGCGGATCAAACGCTTCAGGAGTCAGGATGATCTCGCCTGCTTCAGCCTTCAGGTAAGTAATGAAGTCATCCACCATCGTCAGAACTCGCCGACTGTTGCGGCGCACGCGCTCATTGGCACGCGCCTGCCGCGAATTCAGCGGCTCATAAACACCTTCCGCCAGCATATCGCTGGTGGAAATAATCGACCCCAGAGGCGCGCGAATATCGTGCCCCAGCTTACGAAGAAGCTCAAGAAAAGTGCTGTCACTGATTCGATCTTCAGCCGGGTTCGAAAGCGGCGCAGTCTGATCATCCGCCGCTGATTTCTCCAAAGCGGCATGTTCCATCATGGGCAAGTCAGCAGAAGGTGAATTCGGCGACGTATTCATCTGGCTGGTTTCGGATTCAGACATTGGGCTTGGGATCGCTCACATTGACATCAGGAATTACGTGGCTTCGTGAGATCCTCGTTTCGGACAGGCTCAGCAGCCGCACAATCATCCTGAGCAACTGGTCGTTGGAGACGGGTTTACTGAGCAAAATATCTGCCTTTTCGACCGCAGTCGCATCCGTCATTTCTGAATGTCCTGTGACCACGATCACTTTGGTCTCTTTCAGAAGTTTCTGACTGCGGACGAAATCGAGCACGCCCATTCCAGAGCCACCGGGCAAGCTCAGATCAAGAATAACAATGGAGGGACACCAATGCGCGGCAAGTTCAACAGCCTCGCTGGCTCGCGAGGCTGAGAAGACGGTGAAACCTTTCGATTCCAGCAAATCGACATACGTTTCGACCAAATCAGCATCATCTTCGACAACAAGTATTTTGGTCATTCGAACTTTCCATGTCGAGTCTGCGCATTTAGTTTTCCACAATCGCCTGCAACTCGCGCACAAAAGAAGTTGCATCGATGGGCTTGGCGAAATAGGCGTCAAAACCCGCTTCAATCGCCTGCTCCGCCAGTTCAGGAGTATGAAAGGCCGTGATAGCAACACAAGGCACTGGCGACAAGGATTCATGTGCTTTCAGCTTCTTGAGCAAGCCCCACCCATCTAAACCGGGCAAAGCCAGATCAATAATCATCAGCGTGGGCGACATTTCTTCCAGAACGACGAGGGCAGCTTCACTGCTCGCTGCCCCAGTGGAATGGATTCCGTAGTAGCTGAGTACGCCCTGAACCAGTTCCATGCTATCTGCTTCATCTTCAACCACTAACACATTCCAGTCGGAAATCTTCACGATGCAACCTCACTGTTTTCAACCGGATAATTGACGAATGCTGTCCGAATGTCTTCGAGCAGAGTCAAAATATTAACAGGTTTCGTCAAATAACCATCAAATCCGCCGTCCAGCGCACGTTCCTTGTCGCCGGCAATGGCGTGCGCCGAAAGCGCGATAATCGGAACTATTCGTCCGTTCGGATCCTCTTTAATCCTGGCGCGCATCTGCCAGCCATCCATGACAGGCATCGACAGATCGGTCAGGATGATATTCGCATCGAATTCCTGAAGCACTTCTAAACCCAGCTTGCCGTTCTGCGCTGTTTTGACCTGCGCGCCCCGAAACTCCAGTGTTTCAGCGACGACTTCCAGATTATCCGGCTCATCATCAACAACTAAAACCCGCCAGGTGGTCGCATCTTGCCAATCCACAGTATCCATAACTCCTTAGTTCGCCATCGGCTCCGCCACAGGCGTCAGTTCCCGTACATTTAATGGCAGTTCAACGATAAAGGTACTTCCGCTGCCGACAATGCTCTTTACCGAAATCTTCCCGCCCATCATGCGAACCAGATTGCGCGTAATCGCCAACCCCAATCCGCTTCCCCGATAGGCGCGTGAGTAACTGCCGTCGAGCTGACGAAATTCCTCGAAAATGATATTCACGGCATGAGGTGGAACGCCAATGCCTGTGTCTGTCACTGAGAGTGTCCATTGGTCTTGCTCCGGTTGGGTATCAATGGACAGGGTGACGGAGCCTTCTTTCGTAAACTTAAAGGCGTTGGACAGCAAATTGACCGCAACCTGTTCGATGCGCTTTTCGTCGCCCATAATTAATTCTGGCATCTGCGCATCAACCCGAGTTTCGAACACCAGATTGCTTTCGACGGCCAGGCTTTCCATTTGGGCACTAATGCGTTCTGCCAGTGCTCGTGGAGAATAGGGCTTCTCGACCATTTCAATACGCCCCGCATCGATGCGCGTTAGGTCAAGCAAATCGTTAATGAGAGCAAGCAAGCGCGATCCGTTTTCTTTCAGGCGCTCCATTTTATGCTGCTGCTTTTCATTGAGCGGGCCGTTCATTCCAACCAAAAGCATATCGCTGAAGCCGATAATCGCATTGAGAGGCGTTCGCAGTTCGTGCGAGACGTTGGCAAGGAACTCGCCTTTGACGCGCGCGGCTTCCCTTGCACGGGCAGTGGCAACTCTTAGCTCTGCGGCTTGATCGAGCAGGTCTTTTTCGCGCACCTGAATCGCCTGGGCCATTTCATTAAAGGCAAGGCCAAGCTGGCCGATCTCATCCTGGCTGCGGACATCCGAACGCACCGAAAAATCGCCCTTTTGAATGGCGTGGGCAACTTCTGAGAGCTTCTCAACAGGTCGCACGACCTGGCGCACAGTTAACCAAACGAGTGCGATAGCGACCACCAGCGCGATGGCGGTAATTACCACTGCCGCATACAAACTGCTCTGTGCCAGCGCCAACGCATCGGACGTGAGACGTTCGGCAACGATGAGCAGCGTTTCCGCACCGATTTGGACGCTGTTCGTCGCGAGAATCACATTTGCGCCCGATAAGCCCGTCGTATCGCCATCCTGAGCGGGAAGCACAAGTGGAGTATTGGCTAAATGGACAGCGTTCGTGCCTTGCGCAACAATCTGGGTGCCAGGATCGACGACATACACGGTCTGGTTGCTATTGATTTGCAGAGTGGCAATCAAATTGCCGACTTCTTTGAACCGAAGGCGTGCCAGCAGAACACCACTGAGGTTGATACTACGAAGTTCATGCAGGGGAATCGACACATTCATGTACGATTCCCCAGTGGCATCGTCCAAAGTGACCGAGCCAAAAAAAGGTTGGCCGCTGGCTTTGGGTTGTTCAAATTCCGGTTTGTCTGTCCACAATTCGGCCTGTTGAGACGTAACGATTTGCGCGCGGGAGACGTGAAGTTGTTCTGTCCCTTGATCGTCAATCAAGATCAAGTCCTCGTATACGTCACGGTAGCTCCCCGAATTGAGTGCGGTGAGCAGCAGGCTGATTTCCTGCGCGTGATCGAGATTTTGCGTACCCCGAATGTCGCTGCCCAGCAGGGATAAGTCGTTCTCAACCCCACGCAGATAACTTTGCACTTCAGCGGCTACACGGTCGGCGACCTGGCGCTGAGTGTCGATGGCCTGATCGCGCTCACTGGTGAAGGTTCTTTCAGCCAGCACCGCCCCTACTGCCAACAGCGGGATGATTGCCAGGCCGATGAAGATTACGGTTAATCGAAAGCGAAGACTGTTCCACATAGTTTGTATCCTGTACTACCACTGCTGTTTGGGAGCGGCAAGGGGATTAGCTTCTGCTCGGTCAAGCGGGCCAACAACGAGGAAATTATCCCCTTTCCACTGTAAGAGCATAAAGCTGCCCTGCGGTGCGCCGGTATCATCGAAATTCAATGGCCCCACGACGGTTTTGTAGGTGCCTCGGTGCAGTTCCGCGATCAGTGCAGCGTTATCAATCGATTTGATATTCTCGACGGCCTGCTGGAGCACCTGTCCGGCGGTGAAGCCGTTGGCGGCATCTTCAGAAATATCATTGAGTGTGCCACCATAGAGGGCGATGTACTTGGCAGTAAAATCGGCGTTCTGGAACTCTTTACTTTCAGGGAACCATGCCCCCGACGAAAAGATACCTTCGGTGGCAGATGCCAACGCCTGACGAAACGGCGCGGAGACGGAGGGGCCGCTGGTGAAGTAAGCAAATCGCGGTTGATATTTCGCTGCCTGATAGGCCTTAATCTGATCAACGCTGTCCTGATACTGTGTCCCGCCGATGATCAAATCCGGGTTAAGACCGGCAACTTCATTCGCAATGTCGGTGAAATCCGTTTGTGCTTGAGGATAGGAAAAGCGCTTAACAAGCTGAATTCCACCATCAGTCAGGAGTGGGCTAAGACGATCCATCACACTCACTGAAAACGGATCATCGCTTGTGACGATAGCAAAGGTCTTGGGGCGTTGATCTGCCGGAAGTCCCAGTAAATACAGGGCAAACGGGTCGGCCTGGCGTGACGCGACCGCAGGCTGAGCGAAAAAGATGTTCGTCAGACCGCGATTAAAGACATCGGGTGAACCTCCAGCAGGTTCAACGAAGGCGTAACCGTGATCCGATGCGACTTTCGACGAGGGAATCGTCAAGAAGCTGGACTGCGACCCAAGGACCAAATCGACTTTATTTTGGGTGATCAGCGTTTCATAGTCTTTCACGACTGTTTCCTGATCGCTGGCATCGTCAACTATCTGTAACGTTATTTGTCGCCCCAGCAAACCGCCCGCCTCGTTGACCAGAGCTGCCCAAACTTCATAGCCTTTTTTAGTGGCTGCGCCAGCTTCAGCGCGCGCACCCGTCAGTGGCAGTGATGCCCCGATAATGATTGGGGATTGCTCAACGGTGGGTACGGGCGTTACAAGAGCAGCAGACTGGCAGGCTGGCAGGAGAATAGCTGCAAAAAGGATCAAGATGAGCGTGAAAAAAGAGGTTGTTTTTTGGGTTTTAAGGCTGCAACGAGACATGATTACCCCCAATTGACGATGGTAAAGCGCGATTATCAAAACGCATAATCCTATTAGGACTTAGTATCTCATGATTTTTTCATTAAAGTCGGATGAGCGCCTAAATAAGATGTGAATTATGTGTGAATCGTGTAAACAAATATAATGTACTCTGTTACAAAAACGAATTGTGTAAGGCACGTCAGCGTGGATAAGCCACTGCCGACACATTATTTGTAACGTGAGACCACATCTCACCTTACATTACAAAATCAGGCTGTTCTCTATCCCGGAAATTGCCAAATGAAATTCTGCCAGAAACTACAAGGACCTAGTCTCCGAATTTCAAGTGCCCATAATGTAAAACGGGCGACGCTTGGTCGCCCGTTTACATTTGACTCCGGTAGCGTAGAGATCGATTGAAGAGAGTCATTGGACTAAGGATACTTCGGGTGCTTGATCCAGGCGTGACTCCCTGTCAGGAGGTGCCAAAACCATCACACCCGTCGCAATGAGTGCCAGTCCAACAATGAGCCAGAGCACAGGCTCATAGCTGTTAAACTGGTCATGGAGCAGTCCCGCACCGACGGGAGCGGCAGTTGTCGCCAGGGTCTGAAAGACAGCCATCACGCTGGAAATCCGTCCATAGGCTGCCGAGCCAAAACGTTCTGCAATAACGGACGCACGAACGAGCGTGCTTGCGCCATAAGCAGCGCCAAAAACAACCACAAAAATCCCCACCAGCCACAACTCATGCCCCAGCAGCAAGACAAATACAGCCGCTGCTTCCAGGCCGAAGACTCCCGCAACCATGACCCGCGTTGACAGCTTTCGTTCGAGCGGCGCGAAAACGACGCGTCCGATAACCTGCATGAGTCCAATCGAACCGCTGGCGAGCGCCGCGCTGCTCGCATCAATGCCAGAGTCAATCAGAAAGGGAATGAAATGCACGCGAATCGCCGATGATGCCAAAACTGCGAGGCTGTAGGCGAAGGTGAGCAGCCAGAAAAAACGGCTGTGCAGCGCCTCGGTAAGCGAGCGACTTGCTGCAATGGGGCGAAGATGAAATGTGGAGTGCGCTTCACCGTCGGGAAGCAGCCCCAAATCGGTGGGACGGTGGCGCAGGAGCAGCGCGTGCAGCGGAATGGTGGCTATCCCCAAAAAGATGCCGAGGCACAGGATAGCACTCCGCCAGCCGACCGCGTGCAAAAGCGCATCGGAAAGCGGGATGAAAATCGTGCTGGCAAGTCCCGCTGCAAAGGTAATGGTTGCCAGTGCTTTGCCGCGCTTCTGGACAAACCAGGCCGCAACAACCGCAAAGGCAGGTTCGTAGAGAACGGCTGCGGCGCAGACGCCCAACCCTGCCCAGATGAGATAGAAGGCACCTCTGTCGGTGACCTGCGACCAGGCAAGCACGAGGAGACACGCAGCGATTGAACCGATTGTCATCAACCAGCGCGCGCCATGCCGGTCGATCCATACGCCGACCGGGTAAGCCATCCCGCCCATGACCAGCAGCGCCAGCGAGAAGCCGCCGGTCAATTCTGTACGCGACCAGCCCAGATCGCGCTCCATCGGGCTGATGAAGACGGTGAAGGCGTAATAAATAATGCCCCACGAGATCGTTTCGGTGATCGCCAGCGTAAAAGTAATCCACCACCCGTAGTAGAGTTTGTTACGCTTGTTGAGAATGCTCAATCGCGCTGTCCCCGATGCACACCACAGATTAAGACAACAAAATGAGCCTACAGCACTGTAGGCTCGATTCTCACGTCAAACAAACGTAATATCACGAACAGCAGGTATCGTCGCAACCGCACGTCGATGAGCGCACACCGTCGTCACAGCAGGTGTCCGCACAGCCACAGTCGCGCGTCGCGGTCGTGAGCGCAACTTGCTGGAGTGCGCCCGTCTGAAGCCGCACACCATTCACAGGAATAGCGGACAGACCCAGGAGCGCAGGCTGAGCATTCGACGGGCCGCAGCAGGCAGCCCCCTCTCCGCCGAGATTGGTACTGCATACGCCGGTTTCGGGCAGATTGAGCTGTACATCACGCGCGGCATCCCAGTCGCCAGCGAGCGCCGCCACTACTGAACGAACCTGCTCGTAGCCAGTTGCGAGTAAGAAGGTCGGGGCGCGGCCATAACTCTTCATTCCGACGATATAGAAGTTTTTCTCCGGCTGGCGCAGTTCTGCTTCTCCGTGCGGGCGCACCGTACCGCAGCTATGAATGTTGGGATCAATCAGCGGGCCAAGTTGGCGCGTGCTTTCCAGCGATGGATCAAGGTCGAGCCGAAGTTCGCGCAGCATATCGAGATCAGGACGTGCGCCCGTCGCTGCGATCATCTCATCAACTTGAATGGTTTCCGCGCCATCCGGCGTTTCGCCAATAACGTCGAGACCCGCCGCGCCTGCCACAAGCTCGCGCACGCGGAATGGCGACACAATCTGGATCGTTCCGGCATCAACATATGCCTGAATGCGTGTTCCAAGTCGTCCCCTGGCAGGCAGCGCATCCTCTTCACCACCGCCATACACGCGAGTGAGATTAGTTCCCCGCATCGCCCAGTAGATCACGGTATCAGGGGCATCGTTCTTTAGGTCTGCCAGTTCGAGCAGCGCATTGATGGCGGAGTGACCGCTGCCCACCACCATCACACGCTGATTGGCATAGCGGCTGCGCTGGGTTTTGCGAACATCGGGAATACCGTAGAAGATGTGCTGCGCGTTTCGTTTCTCGCCGACCGCAGGCAAGCCGCTCGATCCCACAGGATTCGGGTGCTGCCATGTTCCAGACGCATCAATGACCGCGCGGGCTTCAATCAGCGCTTCGTCCCCACTGCCGTAGATAACATGCAGGACGAACGGCGCATCCTCACGGGCGGCATCTTTCATCTTGTCAATATTGAGGCGGCTGACCGCAACCACACGCGCATTCAGGTGGATGTGGTTTTGGATTTCGGGGAGTGCGGCCAACGGCAGCAGATACTGCTCTACCAGATCACTGCCCGTTGGGAGATCCTTGAGCGGCGGCATCTGCCAGCCATGTGCTTCCAGAAGGCGTACTGCTGCGCTGTCCACCATGTATTCCCAGGGAGAGAACATGCGCACATGCCCCCAGTCCAGCAGATTTGTGCCGATGCTCGTCCCTGCTTCGAAGATGATTGGGGTCTCGCCCCGTTCCAGTAAATGCGCGCCAGCGGCCAGCCCCACCGGGCCTGCACCGATGATCGCGACAGGAAGTGACTCATTCATGCTGTACTTCTCCTACATATTGACGTTTGTCGATTTGATGAACGTCAGTGTAAAATACATATCGAAACTTGTCAATATGTCAAAATAAACT
Organism: Anaerolineae bacterium; assembly: GCA_034432495.1. Lineage (GTDB taxonomy): Bacteria > Chloroflexota > Anaerolineae > Aggregatilineales > Phototrophicaceae > Flexifilum. Next base: position 34,686 of record DAOUCB010000035.1, read on the forward strand.
CGGATTTCCTGGGGTCAAGTCTTGACATATTGATGCCAATCAATAGGATAGAGATATGACAACAAATCAGGTTCTTTTCGCCAAAGCGCTCGCCGACGAAACACGGCAGGAAATCATGACGCATCTGTGCTGTGTCTGGCTCAATGTGAATGATCTCGTCGAAAAACTGGACGGCAGGGTCAACCAGCCAACCGTCAGTCACCACCTCAAAAAACTCGAAGAAGCCGATCTCGTCTATGTCCGTGAGGAAGGGCGCTTTCGCTACTACACTCTCAACCAGGAGCAGTTTACGGTGTGCTGCGGGCAGCTCGTTCGCAGTTTCGCCCCAAACTATGCCGAGAAGGTGATTCTGGCAGACGAAATCCCCACGCAAAACGAAACGATTTCCTGAAGCAAGAACTTCAGCCAAGTCGAGACAATCAGACTTGTCAGCCGCGAGCGGGAGCAATTCCCGCTCGTTTTATAGACCGTTCACTTGCAGAAATGCCTGAATAACGTTGAGGGCGTTGGGAAGCAGCGCGTCCAGAAGCTGTTCGCCTTTTTCTGCGCTGGCTGTGCGCGGGTCGCCAAAGACACCACTTTTGCAGAAGGTGTCCAGCAGCAGCGGAACGGAGCCGAACACCGTTGGAAACTGCGGGTATTCTGCATTAGCACGTTCCATGTGGACGACCTCCGGCTTGAGCGCAAGCACGAAAGAGGTTTCGAACTCATCGGCGTGATAAAAACCGGGCGCAGCCGGTTTCGACTCGCAGATGGCAGCGGCAGCCTGCTCCATACCGGGATAGTTCAGCACCATCGTGGGGAGATGATGCTGGTTCTGCAACTGACGGCTGGCCTGCTCTAAGGGTGCTTGATTGCCAAAATGTCCGTTGACGATCACCAGTGCGCTGACGTTTTGCGCTGCCAGCGCGCTGCCAATATCAAGAACAATTGCGAGCACAGTGTTGAAACTGAGCGAAATCGTGCCGGGGTAGCCCGAAGTCGTCCAGGTTTCACCGTAGGGGATGGCAGGCAGAAGCATCCCGTCCAGCGCAACGCTGAGCCGTTCGGCAAACCCGGCAGCCATGATCGTGTCGGTGGCTAAGGGCAGATGCGGCCCATGCTCCTCCTCTGCGCCGATAGGCAAAATGGCGATCACCTTGCCCTGCTCCAGCCGCGCTTTAATTTCGATCCAGGTTGCGTTTTCGTGTTTCATGTTTCGTCGCGTCGTCTCTCATGGAAATTGGTTCCCTCACAGTATAACAAGCCCAAGCTGCAATCGCTTCGAGATTAGGAGCGACCCTCCTCCCCAAATACCCCGAAACGATCAGCAATCTATCTGCACCAGAACCTGTCGGGAGTGTCGAAAAAAGTAGTATTTGTAGGGGCAGACCGATGTGTCTGCCCAAAGCTGGGGCGAACACGTGGGTTCGCTCCTACAAAAACACCCACTGAATTAGACACTCCCGAACCTGTGCGGGTAATTTCAAGATTGCGTTTCCATGTTATGCTCGTCGGCATTCCCGTTCCGCTGCAACGGCCTTCCCCGCTCTGCACGCAGCGGCCAAATTTATATTGAATAGAGCACATAAAAGGCGCACCTATCCGTGACAACCTACCCATCCCCCCACCCTCAAAATCGATCTCCGCTGCACCCGGCGGCACATCTGGCGCTGCCCGTCGGCGCGGTCAGGCCGCGCGGCTGGCTCCTGAACCAACTGCGTGTGCAGGCCAACGGGATTAGCGGGCATCTGGACGAATACTGGTCGGATGTTGGCCCGGACTGCGGCTGGGTCGGCGGGAAAGGCGACGATTGGGAACGCGCGCCGTACTACTGCGATGGTCTGGTTCCGCTGGCCTATCTTCTGGATGATGCGCGCCTGATCGCCAAAGCCAACCAGTACATCAACTGGACGCTCAACAGCCAGCGCGAAAACGGTCAGTTCGGCCCAGCCAACCCGGATTGGTGGCCGCGCACAATTATGCTCAAGGCGCTGGTCTCATACTACGAAGCGACTGAGGATGCGCGCGTGCTGCCGTTCATGCAGCGCTTTTTCGCTTACATGAATACCCTGCTCGTGTCGCAGCCAATGTTTATGTGGGCATCCGCCCGTGCCGCTGATATGCTGCTGGTCGTCCACTGGCTGTATAACCAGACGGGCGACGACATGCTCCTCAGCCTGATGGACAAATTGCAGCAGCAAGGGATGGATTGGCCTGCGCTGCAAGGCCGCTACCAACTTGAGCCGGTGCTGCCGCTGAAGCAGTTCCGCGACAACATGGGGACTCACGTCGTCAATAACGCCCAGGGGATTAAAACAGGCGCGGAGTGGTACGTCAAAACAGGCGACGACTGGCACCAACATGCGCCTATGGACAGCCTCGAAAATCTGCTGCATTATCATGGTCAGCCGAACGGCATCTGGAGCGGCGACGAGCATTTACACGGGACATCGCCGCTGTCGGGGACGGAACTGTGCGCTGTCGTCGAGTTCATGTTCTCGCTCGAAGAACTTCAACGCATCCTCGGTGACCCGGCCTACAGCGATCAACTGGAATGGGTGGCCTACAATGCCCTGCCCGCAACTTTCAAGCCGGATATGTGGGCACATCAGTACGATCAGCAGGTCAATCAGGTGCTGGCGACGGTCGCCAAACGCGGCTGGACGGACAACGGCAGCAGCTCGAACATCTACGGGCAAACACCGAATTTCGGCTGCTGTCAGGCGAACCAGCATCAAGGCTGGCCCAAGCTGGTCAAGAACATGATTTACGGCAGCCCCGATGGTGGCCTGTCGATTGCCGTCTGGGGGCCGTGCGAAGCACGGGTCAAACTCCCCGCCGGAAATGTGCGGCTGGAAATTGAGACTAACTATCCCTTTGACGAAACGATTACCGTCCATGTTCACCTTGATCAGCCCTGCCAGTTTCCGCTTCATCTGCGCATTCCGGGCTGGGCAAAAGACGCCAGCGTCGAATGTAAAGGCGAGCAGTTCCGCGCCAAAGCAGGGACGTACCTCATGATAAATCGCGAGTGGCAGAATGGCGATCAGGTCAACATCCGTTTCCCGATGCCGATTCGCCTGCAAGGCGGACACGCCGGGCTGATCTCGGTCTTTCGCGGCCCGCTGCTGTTCGCGCTGAAGATGGGCGAAGAATGGGTCAAAATCGGCGGTGAAGCGCCGCACAATGACTGGGAAGTCTACCCCACCAGCGCCTGGAATTACGGTCTGGCGCTGGCAGAGCCGCTTTCCGGGGCGGAAATTCGCGTGGGAGATGTGCACGCCCCGGCGGCAGTTCCCTTCGAGCCGGAGCAAGCGCCCGTGACCTTACACGTACCTGCGCGGCGGCTGCGCGGCTGGCTAATGGAAAATAATGGCGCGGCGGAAATCGCGGTCGGGCCACATGCCAGCGACGAAGCCGATGAAACAATGACGCTCATCCCCTATGGCTCGACCAATCTGCGCATCGCTGCCTTCCCCAGAATCGACCTTTCGGCGCAGACAACCCGCTGATTAAATGCTCGTTCCATTGCTTCCAACGACCTTACAACGCGGGGTCGGTCAACATTGACCGGTCTCGCGTTTTTGCTTCCAACGCACTGCAAATTTGCAAACAAATCCAACCCCTTCTGAACAACTTCTGAACACCACCCCTGTATTCTTTCTCATGTCATACGAAACAAGTACATGAAACGCACAAATTCAGTGCAAAGGATTGGGGAGCAATCATGGCTACTCAAGGGAAACGAAACAATAAACGGCACACATCCGGACGCTTCACCGCAGCGCGGATTGCCCTGACAGCGGGCGCGGCAGCAGCGGTTTTTGTCAGCGCACAGCTTTTCGTCAACGCCGACGCCGCCAGCAGCACCACCAGCGCGACCGAGATCGCAGCCGTCGTCGCGACGTCAACCACGACGCCGCAAACCGATACACTCGTCCTGGCAGCAGCAACAAGCACGCCAACCCCGACCGCAGCGACAGTCGTGACGACGAATCAGACGACCACCACAACCATCACGACCGCACAAAGCCAGCCCAGCCCAAGCACGCATTCGAGCCGTTAGTGAGCAGGAGCGCATCATGCAGAACTACAGCATTCAGTTCAAGGCAATGGGATCGCACATGCAGGTCTGGCTGAGCGCCCCTTCAAGCAGCGCGGCGCAAATTCTGGCCTTTGTGCCGGACTGGTTCGAAACCTGGGAAGCAGCGCTTTCCCGGTTCCGCCCCGGCAGCGAATTAAGCACCCTGAATGCGCGCTCCGGCGAATGGGTGATGGTCTCGGACACGCTCTTTGAGAACATCGAAGAGGCGAAACTGGCGGCTGAAATCAGCGACGGCATTTTCAACCCGCTGATCCTGAATGCGCTCGAAGCGGCGGGTTACGAACACAGCTTCGACCCTGGCGCTTCCGGCGAACAGCAAACGCCAGCACGAGCAGTGAGCGTCGCTGTTCCCTCATGGCAGCAAATTCAGCTTGACCAGGAGCGGCGGGCGGTATGCCTGCCTGCCGGAGCGCGCATTGATCTCGGCGGGATTGCCAAAGGCTGGGCGGCACAGGCAGCCGCAGATCGACTTTTCGAATATGGCCCCTGCCTGGTTGATGCAGGCGGCGATCTGGTGGCACACGGCAGCCCGGATGAAAACGACGGATGGATCGTCAAAATTCCGACGCTCGACGAAAAAGGCACGCTCTATCATGTGCTGCTGGTCGATGAAAGCGCCGCCAGCAGCGGCACGGATTATCGCCAGTGGCAGCGCGATGGTCAGACCATGCACCATCTGATTGACCCGCGCACAGGTCGTCCGGCAGCCAGCGATATTATTCGCTCGACCGTGATTGCGCCGGATGCCACCGAAGCCGTCGTCTGGGCGAAAGTCAGCCTGATGACACAGCAGTTTTCAGAATACCCCACGCTTCTCATCCATCGGGATGGAGCGGTCGAGTCGAACTGGGAGGTTCAAAACTCATGATTGGGAAATCACCTGTAATTGTCGCACCAAAATCATCTTTACCGCGCTGGATCGACGGCGTCGCCGGGTTATTCGTCGGTGCGATCTCGCTGGGCGCGCTGGTCTTATGGCTGCATTCTGGCCTTCAGAATTTCACCGTGTTCGATAGTTCGCAGTGGAGCTGGTTCCTGGTGCGCGCGGCAGGTCTGACGGGCTTCCTGATGCTTGCCGGGTCGATGGTCTGGGGCGTGTTCGTGTCGAGCCATCTCATCAAGGATTGGGTTCCCGGCAAAGTGAGCATGATGCTCCACGCGACGACTTCATGGTTGGCGATTGTGCTGACGCTGGCGCACATGGGGCTGCTGCTGTTCGACAGCTACTACAGCTATACCCTGTCCGACCTGCTCGTTCCCTTTACCGGGCCGTATCGTGCCTTTGCTGTCGGGCTGGGAATCATCGCCTTCTGGATGATTCTGGCGGTTACAATCAGCTTCAGCCTGCGCAAACTGATGAGCCGCCGCGTCTGGCTGTGGCTGCACTACACCAGCTATATCGCTTTCGGGCTGGTGGCGGTTCATGCGCTGATGGCAGGAACAGATGCCACTCGTCCGGCAATGCTCGCCATCATTAGCGGCTTCAGTGTGTTGGTTGGCGGGATGATGATCATGCGCATCCGTCAGGTGAAAGCGGAGAAACAGACCAAACTCGCCAAACTTGCGAACCACGCCTGAAGCCTTACCGATGCCCGTGTGAAATTTGACGAATTATCAAGCTCAGCAAAAGACCCCGCCTTGCAATCTTGCGGGGTCTTTTGCTGAACGCTCTGCGTTGATTTTCGAGCGTGATGCCGACTTAAATCTGCGTATAGGTGTCGGCTTGCTGCGTACTTTCTGGTTGAATTTGTGGTGTTGGGCTGGCAAGATTTGGCGCAATCACCCGACCACCTTCGCCACCTTCGCGGCCTTCACCACCTTCACGTCCGTTCGAATCATCGCGATTATTCCCTTCGCGCGTATCCTCCGGGTTGCCGGGGCGCAGCGCATTGAGGCTGCCAGGGGGAAGTGGCCCCTGCAAATTAATCAGACTGCCAGCGCGTACCCCCTGGATCGTCACGACGGGCAGCGCCTGATTGCCCAAATCCTGCTGAAGCTTGACGAGATCTAACTGTTTGGCGTTCTGTCCATCAATCGTGGTCACAATATCGCCTGCTTCCAGGTTGAAGGGGTTTGACGTGGCATTGAGCGCCGTCACCTGGTAGCCCGCCGCGACCTCGCCAACTTGCGCGGAGAGCAACGTCCCGGCGACCTTCAAAGCCGAAAGCGCGGTACTGCTGGGCGCATCCGGCATCAGCGCTGCAACATTCGCGAGCGTAACATCGACCGTCAGCGGCTTGCCGTTTCGATCCAGTCCCAGAGCAACCGTATCGCCCGTGTTCGCCGCCAGTACGTCGGTCGTAAGCTGACTGATTGAGGTTATTGACGACCCGTTGAAAGACGCAATTACGTCGCCAGCAGCGAGTTTTGCCAGCTCGGCAGGCGAACCCGGCAGTATCTGCGCAACCACCACCTGACTGTTCGTTTCAACAACGCCTACGCCAAGCCAGGGAACATCCGGTATCGGTGTGGCGGTTTCTGTTTGAGCCAAAAGCACCGATGCGTTCATGACTGCCATGATCATCACTATCACACCGACTGCCGCGCATAATTTACGCATTCCATCTGTATCCTTTATCTGAGTTTGACGCCAGTGCCCACTGTATCATCGTGGCGTCCGCGCAGACTTAAAACGACCTTAAATGCTCCCTAAAACCTGCTTAAGTCGGTGCATTGAAGGGATAGATAAAGGAGGCAGAAGCTCAATCTGCTCAAAACGGGAGTACGCGCTGAATCAGCGGCACTAAATCTTCGACCCTCGCGACAACATTCCTGCCGCCATTGCACACCCCCCAGATCATGTTGTTGAGCGAGGAGGTACGCACATCGTCGGTGATGCCGAAACACGGCTTGCCCTGAGCGAACAGATAGCCAAGTTCGAGGCTTGTCCCCGAATCATGATCTGCGCCGGTCAGCAGCGCCACGCAGAAAGCGCAGGCGTTGAGCGCGTCCAAATCCGCCTGAAAGACGCGCTGGCGTTCATCCGGCTTACTTTTGTCGAGAACGCCCGCATCGCGGTGCGGCAGATAGGTCTGATAGCCTGCGTTTTCGAGCGCCGCCGCGATTTGTTCCAGATAGGCGCGCTCATGGGAGTTGAAAAGCGGCCCTGCAACATAGACAATAGTCATCAATCGATCCCGTGAGTTATATGAGGTCAACAAAGAACGAGTATGGACGAAAAGCAAACACAAACCAACCCTCTCGGCGAGGGACTGACCCTGCTCGGTCACGAAGTGCGCCAGCCAACCCGCCAGTTGGAAACCTTCCCGAACCTGAACCCGGAACGGCGCTACACGGTGCAGTTGGTCTGCCCGGAATTCACCTGCGTCTGTCCAATGACGGGGCAGCCTGATTTCGCGACGATTACGATTCGCTACATCCCTGACCAGAAGATCGTTGAGTCGAAGTCGCTCAAGCTGTACCTGTGGTCATATCGAAACGAGGGGGTTTTCCACGAGCATGTGACCAACAAAATCCTCGATGACCTGGTGGCGGCGCTTGACCCGCACTACTGCGAGGTGGTGGGCGCGTTCGCGGTGCGCGGCGGCATCGCGCTGACGGTTGAGGCCAGCCACACCAAAGCCGAAGCCAGCAAGTAAGCGCAATCACAGGAGAGGCCGCCCATGTTCCCATCCGGCACGACCGTCGCTATCATCGAAGGCGACACGATTCTGCTGACGCTGCGCCACGACTTCGAAGTGTGGTGTTTGCCGGGTGGCGAACTGGATGACGGGGAGTCGCTGGCGGAGGCTGCGCGCCGTGAAGTGCGCGAGGAAACCGGGCTGGACGTGGAACTGACGCGGCTGGTGGGGATGTATTCGCGGGTGGGCTGGCGTCCGCACCACGATTTTCTGTTCGCGGGGCAGATCAGCGGCGGGACACTCGCGCCTGATCCCCATGAAGTTCTTGAAGCGCGCTTCTTTCCCTTCGACGCGCTGCCTGAATACTTTCTGATGGGGCAGGAGACACGGATTCAGGACGCCATCAGCGGCGTGACCGGATGTGTGAAAACGGAGCGAGTCACGCCGTCGGGCAACGTGGAACAGAATCGCGCCGCAATCTATCGCGAGCGCGATGAATCGGGCTTATCGCCGCGCGACTTTTACCGAGCGAAATTTGGGCTGCTTAAGCTGGAAACGCAGACCGACGTCGCTGGCTATCTGCCGTAATCATGCCCGCGCTCAGGCGAGGGAGCGACCCGAATCAATGACCTCGCGCGACAGATAGATTATCTGTTGATAACGATAGGGAGGCAGCAATGTCTACACAGGTTGCACTCACTTTCGCCGCTGTTTCTTCGGGACTCCTCGCAGGATTTTTTCTCGCCCTTGCCATCATCGTCAACCTAATTCTAGGCAGCGGCGGCGATGTCCGGCGCATTGCGCTCAGAACCGCCATCATCGCTGGTGCTTTGGGCGGCGTTGGTGCACTGTCCACACTCGGCGCAATTGTCACGCACCTCAGTTCGCCGGATGAGTTCAGCATCACCGCGCTTGCGCTGGTGTCACTCGTGCTGGTGCTTGTGGCGGCGGCGGTCGGGATCATCTTCTCCAGTAACACCCGCCATGATCCGCATTCGAACAACATTGCACGCTTTCGTCAGAGCAACTGGGGCGCGATGGCCGTTTCGGTCGCCGCTTTTATTCTCAATGTCGTCGCGCTGGGTGTGCTGGGATAATGTCGCTGGTTTCGGTTCAAAGTATGACGTTGGCAGGAGCGATCTGAAAGTCGCTCCTGCCGCCCGCTTATTCCTGATTCACCTGCTTGCCGCTGACAACATCCCATTCCAGCTTCCTGCCGTTGAAATCGGTTGTTTCGACAACCGCAGCGCTGACAAAGCGCGCGCTGTTGGTGTTCGGCTCGATGGAATGGCGATACAGCGGGTCGCGCTGCTTGAAATCGGCGGCAAGCTGGGTCAAATCCCAGACGCGCATCGTCCCTACACGCGCCAGCACGAGATAACGTCCGTCCGGGCTGAGGGCAAGCTGGCTCGGCAGCATAGCAGACTGGCTGTTCGCATCGACGGTGACGGACTGCATTGAGTCGCGATCCCAGAGGGTAATCGCCTTGCTGTAGCTGGCGTAGGCTTCGCTTTCCGAAGTAAAGACAATCAGCTTGCGACCGTCTGGCGTGAGCGTGAATTTAATCGGGCTTTGCAGACAGGCGTTGTCGAAATAAGCCACCTGGCGGGCGGTCGTCTGGTCGTAGGCAATCACCCCCTGCCCATCGATATAGTTCGGGGCGACCAACACCTGATTACGCGTGTTGTCCCATTCAACCTCCCAGGTGAAATAGCGGTAGCGCTGCTTCGGGCAAAGCTGCCCGTCGAACGTCAGCAGGAGCGGCGTGCCGCCGCTGCGGAAATTCCAGAGATACGAGCCGCCGTAGGCTTCGAGAATCAGATTGTCACCATTGGGATTCCAGTAGGGCGCGTTTTTAGGCGTAACACCGGCAAATGAGGCAATTCGTCCACCGTTCAACGTATCCCAGAGCAGCGCATCGCCGTTGGCTGTGCCAAACAGGGTGTGACAGTCCGGCGACCAGGAGAGATTCGCTAAATCCGAGGTGACGAACGAGTCTTCGAGCGTCTGGACAATATCGCCCGTCGTTATACTGACGAGCACCAGCCGCGCGTTGCGAAACTCGTAGCGCAGGACGACGCCATCCGGTCGGTAGAGGCTACTGCCGTCAGCATGATTGCAGTTGCCCAGAAAATTAGCCTGCGCGTAATCGACACGCGGCGAAAAAGCCAGAACAGCGAATATAAGCACCAGAGCGAAAAAGAGTCGTAGGATGCGCATGGGAGCGGCCTCAAGGATTGATGAATGGTTCAATAGCCTCATTGTCCGGCTGAGCGGAAAAGCCCGCTGCACGCTCGCTGCACGCCCACTACACGACCAAACATTGCTAAGAATACGTCTGCTCTACGCCTGCCCCACGCCATCGCAAACGCATCCTGATTCTGCCTTGACATTTTCCTGACGCGCCAAATTTACGGGAGCAATGTGCCAAACGTAAGGGAAGCAGGGCTGGTCGCGTCTGTGTTCCTGTGCAAATTCAAATTTGCGTTTTGACACATCTTTCACAGACAAATGACGAGACCACCGTGAAGAGACACCTCGCATCAAGAAACATCTTGATGTCGATCCCCCGGTAAGGCGCAGTCCTCGCACAAATCTTGATACTTTCTTGATACCTATCGCTTCATCCCTGACATTTTCTTGACGACCTATCTGATAAGATACCTGCCTTGTTCCAGGAGATCATCCTGTCGAAAAATTATAGAAAAGTCCCTTTGTCACTTCTTTTTGGCGTGGGTATTGAATTGTCAGACAGATAGCCTCGCGGCAACAGATTAGAGACAAACAGGACATCGTTCGATGCAGAAAATCAATGTAAGTCGTATCCTGATTGGGAAACCGCTCGAAACCAAAGAGCTTCCTGATCAGGCTATCAGTAAACCCGTAGGACTCGCTGTATTCGCCTCAGACGCGCTGTCGTCAACGGCCTATGCCACACAAGAAATGCTGATCATCCTCTCGCTGGCGGGGGGCAGCGCGGTGGTGCTGGGGTTGTCGATTCCGATTGCGATTGCGATTGCCATCCTACTGGGGATTGTGACGCTTTCGTATCGCCAGACCATTTACGCCTATCCTAACGGCGGCGGTGCTTACATCGTCGCGCGTGATAACCTGGGCGAGCTTCCCGCGCAAATCGCCGGGGCAGCCCTGCTGACCGATTACATCCTGACGGTCGCCGTCAGTATCTCATCCGGCGTCGAGCAAATCACGTCGGCGTTTCAGGGCTTAATACCGTTCCGCGTCGAGATCGCCGTCGCCATCATCATCCTGATGACGATTGTCAACCTGCGCGGCGTCAAGGAAAGCGGGCGCATTTTCGCGATCCCAACCTATTTCTTCCTGGGGTCGATGGTGCTGACGATTGGCGTCGGGCTGATTCGCTATTTCACCGGGACGCTGGGCACGGTCGAGGGTGTGGTCGCGATGCAGCATTCCGCGCTCGAATCGCTGGGGCTGTTCCTGATTTTGCGCGCCTTTTCGAGCGGCTGTACGGCCTTGACCGGGATTGAAGCCATCTCCAACGGCATCACGGCTTTCAAGCAGCCGCGCAGCCATAACGCCGCCATCACGCTGATTTGGATGAGCAGCATTCTGATTTCGCTGTTCCTCGGCATCACTTTCCTCTCGCACGTGATCGCAGCGCAGCCGAGCGATGTCGAGACGGTCATTTCTCAGTTGGGACGGACGGTCTACGGCAACGGCAGCGTGTTCTACTTCCTGATGCTGGCGGGTACGGCGCTCATTCTGTTGATGGCTGCCAACACCAGCTACGCCGACTTCCCGCGACTGGCGGCACTGCACGCTGGTGACGGCTTCCTGCCACGCCAGTTGACCTATCGCGGTGGACGTCTGGTGTTTGCCTGGGGCATCGTCGTGCTGGCGATTGCCGCTTCCACACTGGTCATTCTCGCAGGCGCAAACACAACGGCGCTGATTCCGCTGTACGCGATTGGCGTCTTCCTGAGCTTCACCATTTCGCAGACGGGCATGGTCGTGCGCCTGCGCAAAATCAGCAAGCTGAAACCCGGCGAGCGCATCAAGGGGTTGGAAACCGACCTCGAATATGACCCGCACTGGAAACGGCACATGCTCGTCAGTGGTTTTGGCGCGGCCTGTACGTTCGTAGTGCTGTGCATCTTCGCCATCACCAAGTTCACGAGCGGCGCGTGGATCGTGGTCGTGCTCATCCCGTGCCTGGTGTTCGTCTTC
>DAOUCB010000036.1:0-70438 GCA_034432495.1 Anaerolineae bacterium
ACTCCGGTTCTGGCGATCAAGGACGTCTTCAAGATTTATCGTGAAGGTCAGGTCGAAACCGTCGCGCTGCGCGGCGTAAGTCTCGCGGTTGAGGCGGGTGAAATGGTCGCTATCGTCGGGCCTTCGGGCAGTGGCAAATCGACGCTGCTCAATCTGATTGGCGGTTTGGACACGCCAAGCGCCGGGCAGGTGTGGGTTGGCGAACAGAATATCGGTGCGCTGCCAGAAGCGGAACGGGCGCGCTTGCGACGTCAGCAGCTGGGTTTTGTCTTTCAGGATTACAACCTGCTCCCATTCATGACAGCCGCCGAAAATATCGTGCTCGCACTCCATTTTGCCGGCACGCAGCACGCTTCGTTGACGGCGGCGGAATTATTGAGCGAAGTCGGCCTGGCGGATCGGCTCGATCATCGTCCGGCGGCGCTCTCCGGCGGTGAACAGCAGCGCGTAGCGATTGCCTGTGCGCTGGCAAACCAACCGGCAGTGCTTCTCGCCGATGAGCCAACCGGCGAACTCGACAGCCTCACCGCGCAAGCAATCATGGAACTCCTGATCGCCGTCAATCGATCCCATCGAATGACGATCATTTTGGTCACCCACGATCCCGCAGTCGCCGCTTATGCTCAGCGCGTCATCCACATGCGCGATGGCGAGATCGTCAACGAGGAGGTGCGTCATGAGTGAAACACTAATGTCTGCGACTGGACTGAGCAAGACTTACCGACTTAAGGGAAAACCTGTGATCGCGCTCACGGAAGTGAGCCTGTCGGTTCAGCCCGGCGAGTTCGTTGCCATTGTTGGGCGTTCGGGCAGCGGGAAATCGACACTGCTCAGCTTAATCGGTGGGCTGGATCAACCGGATAGTGGCGAAGTCTGTTTCGACGCAATCAGGCTCAACCAGTTGACCCAAGCACAAGCTGCCATTTTCCGCCGCGAGACGATTGGCTACCTGTTTCAGTCGATTGATCTGCTTCCCAGCCTGACCGCGCTCGAAAACGTAGCGCTGCCTGCCGCGCTGCAAGGTACTGACGTGGCGAAATACCGTCCGGAAGCCGCCAAACTTTTAGCGGCGGTCGGCCTCAGCGAGAAAGCTTCGGCGTTACCTGATCAGCTTTCCGGCGGTGAGCGCCAGCGCGTCGGTATCGCTCGCGCTCTGATCAATCACCCGCGCCTGATTCTTGCCGACGAACCGACCGGCAGCCTCGATCAAGCAACAGGCGAGGCCATCATCACGCTGCTCAAACAAACCGCCGAAGCACAACAAATCGCCCTGATCATCGTGACTCACGATCTGGAGATTGCGGCGCAAGCTGACCGCGTCATCCACCTGAGTGATGGTCGGATGGAGGTGTAGCATGAATTTACTGTGGATGTATACCCGTACTTCGATCACGCGCAACGTCTATCGCACGCTGGCGATGGTGCTTGGGACGATGCTGGCAATCGGGCTGCTGAGCGCTGTTCTATTCTACGTGGATAGCTCGGCTGCCCAGATGACGCAGAAGGCGCTGGCGACCGTGCCGGTGGACATGCAGGTCGTTGCCAACAGCGCCGATGCGAATCTCGCGGCGGTCGAACCGGCTTTGACGAGCCAACCGGACGTGACCGGCGCGGCGCGCTTCAGCATCGCCCAATTTGCGAGTGGGCAGCTCAGTGGCGACACCAGCATGGCGACCGCGACGACACCCGGCGTGTTACTTGCGGTCGAGCCGAATTACTTCAGTCTATTCTCGCTTCCGCGTGTGATTGAAGGGCAGTTCAGCGCCGCTGGTTTGCTCATCAGCAAAGACATGGCGACCAACCTCGGCGCGCGCCCCGGCGACACGATTACACTTCATTTCAACGGATCGGTTGCGCCCTATACGGCGAAGGTCAGCGGGATTGTCGATATGTCGGGAGCGGATTTGCTGTTCGCCTCAACCGATCCGCAGCGCCGCGCGCTATCATTCAACCCGCCTGCGAACGTCGTGATAATGGACTTAACCACCTTCAACCAGACACTGCGCGATCCGCTGTTGGCAACCGCTGCACCGACCGATGCGAATGCCGTCGTCAGCCAGGCAGAGCCGCCCGTCAGCGAGCAGATTCACCTGAAAATTGACCGTACTGTGCTGCCGAGCGATCCCCTGCTGGCGCAGACGACAACCGAGCAGACGCGCCGCCTGCTCGAACGCCAGTTTCCCGGTCAAATTCGCGTCATCAATAACCTGACCAGCGCGATTGAAGGCGTCAAGAGCGACATTCTGTGGGCGAAAATTCTCGTCGTCTTTCTGGCGGGACCCGGCATTTTGCTGGCAGCCTATCTCTCGCGCTATTCGACCCTGCGCCTGATTGCCGCGCAGCGGCGTGAACTGGCGCTGCTCCGTTCGCGTGGCGCAACGCCCAACCAGATCGTCGCCTTGCTGACCGCGACCAGCGCAACGATTGCCTTGATCGGCGTCGTGCTCGGACTCGGTGTCGGGGCGCTCACCAATTCGCTGGTTTCGGGCGCAGCCTTGTTCCAGCCCGGAAACGCACCGTTACTGCTGAGTTCCGCGCTTGTCTCGCTGGTGATTGGCTTGCTGGTCGCGTTCGTCGCCACCGTTATCCCGGCGCGGTCACTCTACATGAGTGAACTCCGTGCGGAGCGTCGCCAGTTAGTGGTCGAAGCCAAACATCCGTTGTGGCAGCGGCTTTACCTCGACATGATTGCGCTCGGTATCGGCATCGTGATCCTGATCATCACAAAACAGAACGGCTTCGCACCCGTCCTGAATGGTGAAGGCAATGCGACCCTCTCGCTGTCGCTGCTGACATTCCTCTCACCCACGCTGATCTGGCTGGGCGCGGCGCTGCTGCTGACGCGCTTCAGCGCACAACTGCTGCGCGGTGGGCTGGCGATCACGAGTCGGGTGCTGCAAGCGCTATTTGGCAGTGCCGGACGCTTCGCTGCTCAGGGCATGGCGCGGCGGTCGCTGCCGCTCCAGCAGATTGTGCTGATCATCGCGCTGGCTGTCGCCTTTGGCACGAGCGTCAGCGGTTTTGCCGCCAACTATCGCCAGCAGCAGCGCGTCGATGCCGAACTCACACTCGGCGCAGACGTCAAGGTCACGCCCGACAAAACGACTCCGCAAACGGCTGCTTTCGCCGATCAACTGCGAACCGTACCGGGAGTGGTTGCCGTCAGTCCCTTTGAGCAGACCGTCGGCTATGTGGGCAGTGAACTGCAAGACCTGTTCGGAGTCAACGTGTTCAGCCTGCGCCAAACAGCAACACTGTCCGACAGCTTCTTCCTCAGCGGGACGGCGGACGCGGTCTTGAGTCAGCTCGCCGCAACGCCGGACGGGATCATTGTGTCTGAGGAGACCGCCAAAGACTACAGCATTGTCGCAGGCGATCACCTGAATATACGCCTGACAAAGCCAGATGGCACGTTTGTCACCACGCAGTTCCAGATGGTCGGCGTCGCGCGTGAGTTCCCAACTGCGCCGAAGGACTCGTTCCTCGTCGTCAATCAGGACTTTCTCCAGCAGCAGGTCGGCAGCGATACCATCTCGACATTCCTGATACGCACGAATGGCGATCCGGCGCAAACGGCTGCCGCCATTCAAACACAGATGGGGGCTGCGACCAAGCTCACGGTCACGACCATCAACAGCGTCGCGGCGCAGCTTGCCAGCACACTCACGACCGTGAGCCTTGACGGATTGACCCGGATTGAGTGGGCATATACGCTGTTAATCGCAGGGTTGGCGCTGGCGATCTTCCTGCTGGGGCTGCTGGCAGAGCGCGAAACCGAATACGCGACGCTCGCGGCCATCGGCGGAACGCCGTCGCAGGTGCAGGCGTTTATGCTCTCAGAGGCGTTCCTCGCTGGCAGCAGCGGAATCGTCTTTGGCGTGGTTGTCGGTCTGGCGCTCACCGAAGTGCTGGTCACGATCCTGACCGCGATTTTCGACCCGCCGCCGACGGTTATCCTGATCCCCATCGCCATTATCGGAGCGCTGCTTGGCCTGGTGATTGTAAGCCTGATGGTGAGCAGTCTGCTGGTATCCGGTCGCGTTCGGCGGCTCCAGCCCGCTTATATCTTGCGCAACGGCTGATCAATCTGTGCGTGAAGCAGCGCTTTCCCTGCTTCACGCATTATCCTGTATATACGCTCGAAAGTGTGATGGAGTAGGGTACGAATGCGCATTCTGGTCGTCGAGGATGAGAGTCGCATGGCGGCGCTCATCCGGCAGGGGTTGGAAGAAGATGCCTATGCGGTCGATGTTGTCGGCAATGGCGCTGAAGCCCTCGACTGGGTAGAAAGCGTCAGCTATGACATCCTGCTGCTCGATATCATGCTGCCGGACATGGACGGGCTGACCCTCTGCCGGTCACTGCGCCAGAAGGGATATGCGATGCCCATCCTGATGCTGACCGCCCGCGACACCTTATCGGACAAAGTGCTTGGATTGGATAGCGGCGCGGATGATTATCTGGTCAAGCCGTTTGCAATTCAGGAACTCACGGCGCGGCTGCGAGCGTTAGCGCGCCGCGATTCGCCTGATAAGTCCGCGCAATGGGTCGTTGGCGATTTGAGCCTCGATCCGGCGACCAAACGCGCCCGGCGCGGCGTGCGTACGATTGACTTGACCGCGAAGGAATACGCTCTGCTTGAAACCCTGATGCGACACCCGAATCAGGTGTTGACTCGTGAACAGATCATTGAGCACGTCTGGGATATCGACTATGCTGCCGAGTCAAAGCTGATTGAAGTCTACATTCATGCGCTGCGCCAGAAAATTGATGAAGGTCATGATCAGAAGCTCATCCAAACGGTTCGCGGCTTAGGCTACAGGATGAGCGCGGATGCGGCTGAATAATCTGCGGGTACGCTTGGTCGTCTGGACGGTTGCGTTCGAAGCGGTTCTGCTGCTGGTTTTTGGCGCGCTCCTCATCCTCGCCATCCAATCGACTCAAAGCAGTCAGATTGACGAAGCGCTGCGGCTTGGCGCTTCTCAGTTGAACGCAGTCGTCGATATTCAGGCAGGGCGCTACGTCATCCAGCCGACGGACAAGTCGGCGCTTAGTGCTCAGGGTATCTATGCGTGGATCCTGACGCCGGAGGGGGTTGTCGCCAATAGCGTCGGTGATGTCGGCTCCGGCTTACCACCGTTGCCGCTGTCAAACCTGGATCAAGTGAGTGATCAACCGCTGCCAAACGGTGAAACGGGGCGTTTCCTTGTGACCTACCTGAGCGAAGGCAGTCACAACTTGGGGACGCTCGTGCTGGCGATGTCGCTGCGCGACAGCCAGCAGCTTATTCGGGAGATTGTCCTCGGCTTGGCAATTGCAATGCCCGTGATCCTCTTTTTGTCAGGCGCAGGCGGATTATTTCTGGCGAACCGCGCATTGTCTCCGGTGGCGACAATCACGCGGACAGCGCGCAGCATCACCGCTGCTGACCTCAGCCGCCGGTTGGCGATTGATGTGCCTGACGACGAAATTGGGCAATTGGCAGCTACCCTGAACGCCATGCTCGCTCGACTGGAGCAGTCCTTCGAGCGCGAGCGCCAGTTGACAGCGGATGTCTCGCACGAACTACGCACCCCGCTTGGACTGCTCAAAACGCAGTTGAGTCTGGCGCGTTCACGCCCCCGCGACAACGCGGTGCTGCTTCAGATGATTGCCGATATGGAAGAAGACGTGGATCGGATGACACGGCTGACGGAGCAGATGTTGATTCTTGCGCGAATTGAGCAGGATGACGCTGTCGAACGAGATGTTGTTGATCTGAAAAACGTTTTGCGCGGCGTGGTCGAGCCAGTTCAGGAACAGGCCGCCGAACAGGAAATCGAGGTCGCACTGGGCGCATTCCCGGAGTCGGCGCTCCGGGTGATGGGGAATGAAGAACGACTGATCCAGGTCTTTTTGAGTTTACTGGACAACGCCGTCAAATACGCTGGAACGCACGGACGAGTCGCTGTGGAAGCGCGCTGCGACAACCAATCTATCGTAGTGAGCATCTTTAACACTGGAGAGGCAATTGCGCCGGAGCACCTTCCGCATCTGTTTGAGCGCTTTTACCGTGCAGACAGCGCGCGTTCGCGCGAAACCGGCGGGTTCGGTTTGGGGTTAGCGATTGCCGCTGCCATTGTCAAAGCCCACGACGGGGAAATTCACGTAAGCAGTCAAGCAAGTGTCGGAACAACCGTTACGGTTACGCTCCCGACCCTGAACCAGATTTAACTCGATCAAGCATTCAATTGGAGCCATGATGACGATCATCGAAGCGATTATCCTCGGAATTGTGCAGGGACTCACCGAATTCATCCCGATTTCGAGTTCGGCGCATCTGATTATTGTGCCGTGGTTGTTTCAATGGACTGACCCGGCGCTCACAAGTTTACCGTTTGATGTCGCGCTCCACCTTGGGACGCTCGTCGCTGTTTTGTGGTACTTCGCCGACGACTGGCTGCGAATTATCCGGGCGGGTATTCGCAGTGTCATTGAACGCAAGGTCGGAAGCGACCCCGACCGCCGATTGGCGTGGTTCCTGCTGATCGGATCGATTCCGGGCGGAATCGCCGGTGTATTGCTGGAAAGCAAAATTAACGACTGGTTTCACCAACCCAATGTGCCGATTCAGCCAGCCGCAATGATAGTCATGGCTGTCATCATTGCGCTACTGGGCGCAGTTTTACTCCTTGCCGAAAAACGCGCGCGGCATACGCGAACCATGGATCAACTCACAACACGGGATTCGATCCTTGTCGGCTTGGCGCAAGCGCTGGCCGTTTTTCCTGGTGTCTCTCGCTCCGGCAGCACCATCACCGCAGGGCTTGCACTCGGTTTGGAGCGACCAACCGCTGCGCGTTTCTCTTTTCTACTGTCTGCGCCGATCATCGCCGGAGCAGGGCTAAAAAGCCTGACCGAGATCTATAGTGCCAGCATCAGCGGTGGCATCGCGCAGAGCGACCTGTTGCTGTTTCCCATTGGAGCGATTGCCGCTGCGATCAGTGGTTATCTCACAATCCGCTTCTTACTGCGCTTTTTGCAGTCACACCCAACCGATGTGTTTGTCTATTATCGCTGGGGGCTGGCAATTCTAGTCGTCCTTGTGGCGTTATTCCGGGGATAGTGAAAGTCAACCTATGATTAAGTTTTTACACCAATTACAGACACGGTTTCGTTTGACACTGTCTGAATCTGTACTGCTACGGCTAATTCCTGGCTTACTCGTCAGCGTTGCCTGTCTATTCGGCTTTGCGGCGCTTGCCGAAGATGTCATTGAGGGTGATCCGATTGTGCGCTTTGATCGTGCTCTGGACGATGCCCTGCACGCTTCGACGAGTCTCCAGGTGGCGAAAATTTTTGAGTTCATCTCGCTGTTCGGCTCACAAGTCGTGCTCATCATCACCTTGATTGTCGCTATTTACTATCTGTATAAGCGGCGCTGGATACAACTGGGTATCTGGCTGATCGCGATTGCAGGCGGCGAAATCCTCAACCTGATTCTTAAAACGCTTATCGACCGCCCGCGACCATTCTATGCCGATCCATTCGTGCAGGAAATCTATAGCAGCTTTCCGAGTGGTCACGCGATGTTATCCGTGATTCTTTACGGGATGCTGGCTTATTTTGTTGCGCTGGCGCTTCAGAATCAGCGACTTCGCATCCTTGTGGTCTTTCTCGCCGTTCTGATGAGTGTCTTGATCGGGATCAGCCGCCTTTACTTAGGTGTCCATTATCTCAGTGACGTCATTGCTGGCTATCTGGCTGGGGGTATCTCGTTGGCGACCTCGTACCGTGTAAAAAACCATGATGTAGAAAACACAGGCAAGGTATTCAGCTCTACACTGGACACTTCAAATTCAGTGAGGTGTCCTTGTGTTCTGGTTTGCGCTCTGTCATATATTTTCGTGTCTAGTCGATCTATTCACTGTCCATTGCCTAACTGATACTCAAAAAGACATCCAGATTCTGCTACTGCGGCAACAAGTTCGCGTGCTGCAACGGAAAGCACGCCAACCGAAGCGTTTCTCTCGCCTCGAAAAGATGTTGCTCGCAGTTCTCGTTGCCAAACTAAAGCACACGACGAACGATTTCCGCGCACAACTCCAACCCGCGTTGATCTTCAGCCCCGATACCGTGCTGCGCTGGCATCGCGAATTGCTTCGCCGGAAGTGGACGTTCGCGCGAGAAGCTTCTGTGGGACGTCCGAAAATTAATCCGGAACTCGAAACACGCGTGGTTCAGATGGCTCGCGAGAATGCTCATTGGGGCTATGACCGTATCAAAGGTGAACTGATCAAACTCGGCTATACCATCGACCGCTCGACCATCCGCAATCTCCTTAAACGCCATTACCTGCTGCCGGCACCGAAGCGGCGACCGAAAAGCACCTGGCGTACCTACCTGCGCCATTACCAGCACCAAATGTTGGCCTGTGACTTTTTCACGGTCGAAACCTTGAGGCTGAAAACGGTCTACGTACTCTTCTTCATCGAATTAGGCACGCGCCGTGTCCACATTGCAGGCTGTACCCAGCATCCGACCTCCAACTGAGTCACACATCAAGCGCGCCAACTGTGCTGGATGATTGAAGACCAGACACCTGCTTTTCGCTACGTACTCCATGATCGGGACGCAAAGTTCACTATGGCGTTTGATCGCGTCTTTGAGGCCCAAAACATCAAAGTGATTCACACACCGATTCGCGCTCCGAATGCGAATGCTTATGCGGAACGTTGGGTTCGGTCCGTCCGTCAGGAGTGCCTCGACCATCTCATCATCGTCAATGAACGGCATTTGAATTCCGTCCTGCGAGAATATGTGGATTACTACAACGCCAGACGCCCCCATCAAGGGCTGGGGCAAGAGTGTCCAGCGGGTTCATTCGAAGCGCTCAATAGGGGTGTGATTTATCGACATGAGCTGCTAGGCGGACTGATTAACGACTACTATCGGGAGGTCGCTTAGCAAGACAGAATCTGTCCCTGGGGATGAATTTTTACACGGTACGGGTGATGCTTTAGAAGCTGCTGACGACTCTGAGGATAACTCTGAGGGAAATGAAAATCGCTTCATCTCTCTTTCAAGCGATGAAGCGACTGTTAGTCCTAACGGGATTCGAACCCGTGTTTTGGCCTTGAAAGGGCCACGTCCTGGGCCTCTAGACGATAGGACCTTGCATGGTCACAGTTTAGCAGTTGAGGGAAGCATCGTCAAGACCAGAAACGACCCGTTAGTCATCCAATCCACCGCCATCGCGCGCGCGAAAGCTCATCCGAATCGGCGTCCCTTCAAACGGATAAGCTTCTCGAATCTGATTTTCGAGGAAGCGTTTATAGGTGAAATGCACCAACTTCGGATCATTGACATGGAAGAGAATCAGCGGCGGGGCGGTCGCAACCTGTGAAGCGTACATCACTTTCAGGCGGCGTGTCCCCCGAATCGGCGGTGTATGCTTCTGATACGCCTCACGCAGCAGTCGATTAAGGTCAGAAGTCGGAATGCGGAAGTGTCGTCCTTCAAAGACACGCTGCGCGACTTCCAGCACTTGATGTATTCGCTGTCCTGTCAGCGCGCTGATGAAGATCACTGGCGGGTCAGGCAGGAAATCGAACTTCGACCGTACTGTTTCCTCAAACATGTGAGAAGTCAGCGCCTCCTTCTCGACCGCATCCCATTTATTGACCACGATCACAACGCTCTTGTTCGCTTCCATCACGTAGCCCGCGATGTGCTGATCCTGCTCCGTAATCCCATCCGCCGCGTCAATCACCAGCAGCACGACATCGGCGCGCTCCATCGCTTTGTTGGCGCGAACAACGCTGTATTTCTCGACCCCCGGTTCGATCTTCCCGCGACGCCGAATCCCAGCCGTATCGATCAACGTGACCCGCTCATTGAAATAGGTGATTTCGGTATCGATTGCGTCGCGGGTTGTCCCGGCAATCGGGCTGACAATCACGCGATCTTCGCCCAGCAGACGATTGAGTAAGCTGCTTTTTCCGACGTTGGGGCGACCGACAATCGCAATCTTGAGATGGTCGTCTTCCTCGTCAAATTCGGGGAATTTCTCGCCCTCGAGCGCAACGAATACTGCATCCAGCATATCGCCGACGCCCAGACCGTGAATCGCGCTGATTGCGAAGACTTCGCCCAGACCGAGCGCGTAAAATTCGACGGCGTTATCGACATGCGTGATGTGATCCGCCTTGTTCGCCGCAACCAGCACCGGTTTCTCGGTGCGTCGCAAAATCTCGGCGATTTCCTCGTCGGCGGCGGTAATCCCGCTGTCCGAGTCCACCAGCATAATCACCAAATCGGCATCTTCGACCGCCAGCATCGCCTGAGCACGAATCTGTGGCACGAAGTCTGCGCTGCCTTCTGCCAGCGGCGATTCGTCACGTGCGCCTTTGGGGCCGTAAACTTCGATACCGCCGGTATCGACGACATTGAATAATCTGCCGCGCCAATCAAATTCGGACATGAGTCGGTCACGCGTTGTACCGGGGATTTCGTCGGTGACTGCCATGCGCTCACCCACCAGCCGGTTGAACAGCGTACTTTTCCCTACATTCGGCCTGCCCACGAGGGCAATTACGGGTTTTCGCGCCATTTTACTGCTACCTAACTATCCTTATTTCATGAGGCATTATTGTAGCAGACCAACCTGCTCCTGCGTAGATTCAACGGGGTGCTACCGTGATCGCTCACGCGAGAAATAAGTGACCAATTCATGACAGTACACGTGAGTCGGTGACTGTAACGGGATAGTATACAGGCAAGCCAACGAACCTATACAAGCAGCTTGCGGTCAGTTAAAAAAAACAAATGGTTTGCAAAGCGTTGATGAGAGCGCACAGAACATCAAGCGGACAACAATTACGAGCAATGGCAACGTGCGACGTCACGACTCGCGGTTTGCGTCGGATCCGATTCAACCACTGTTCGGCTCGCTGGTCGCAGGCGTCTGAGTTTGCGCTTCAACGTCGATCTGCGCAGGCAGCACCGAAGTCGTGACGACGGCATTGCTGTCAAGGATGGAAGCAACGGGCGCGAGCTGTGTGCTGTCGCCTGCGTTCAAGCCGCTCACATCGACCAGCACGCTGAGTTCGTTGGCGTTCAGCGCGCTCAGCAGCGGCTGTGGCCCGGTCACCAGCACCGTGACTTCGGTCGTGACCGTATGATAATTTACGCCCGTCTTGCCCCCGATGAACTCGACCGGAATGTGATCGAACTGGCGCGTAATCGACTGGGTGTCGATACCGACATTGACAGTCACGGTGCGCCCGGTCACGACCACCAGGCGGGGATCGGGCAGTTCAACCGGTACCGTCACCTGAAAACTACTCGTCTTGTCCGACAGGCTGATCGGGTCGGTAAAGACCGCGCCCGGCAGATTATCCAGCACCGCTGCTGGCCCACTGACCACAATCGTCTTGGGATCGTAGTCAAACGCCGCCGTCAGCACATAACCTTCCGCCAGCGCGCCGACGATGTTGGGCTGGACGCGTACTTCGCGCACATCCGAGCGCGGCTCGATGTCAATAGTGACATGAACCGTCTGCGGATCGAGCGTCACCCCGCTGACAGTATGTCCATCGGCATCCACCGGAATCACCTTAATGTCGTCTTCGTAGCTCGTCCGCTGATTGCGCAGCGCGACCTGCGCCAGCACCTCGGTCACCAACGCGACTCGGCTCTGCGGCCCGCTGACGGTCACCTGACGGACATCCAGTACCGGATCGCTGACCGTATAAACAACGGGTGGCTGGCTCAGAACATTGACGCGCACAGGCTTCAACTGCGATTCCTGTGTCTCCAGTTCCACCGTGATCTGGCGTGGTGAAATCGCGACAACTGCGGCCTGTCGGGCAATTTTCGCCTGCAACTCAACCGTGTGTTCCCCCGGCCCTAACCCAGTCAGGTCAGCCGAGACTATGACATCGTCAGGCGCGAGAAGCTGCTCCACCGAACGCGGCCCCTGCAACTGCACCGAGGCCGTGCTCAAAAATTCGTTCTGGTTGGTGATAATCAGACCGTTATCCGGCGTCACATGAATCGGGACGCGATCCGACAGCCGCCACTGCACAAACGGATCAGACTGAGAGGTCGCCAGCATCCAGACGACAAAAGCCAGAACCAGCGATCCTAAAAACCAGAACAGGTTGCTGAGCAGCGTGCGCCGTAACGTCGGTTGAGTCTGCATCACCCGCTACTCTTGCCGTTCGCGGATGCGCCGTACAAAGATATTGATCTGATCGCCTGCGCGCTGGAGCAGGGGGCGATCCTGAGGACGTTCGGGGCCATAAAAGGCATTGAGGATGGTGCGCAGGCGCTTGGAATCCAAACGCGGAATCAGGCGTCCGCCATTCGTAATCGAGATGCGCCCGGTTTCCTCAGACACCACCACGCAAATCGCATCGCTCACTTCGCTCATGCCCAGCGCCGCGCGATGTCGAGTTCCCAGCTTCGGGGTCGTCAGCGTGCGCGCCGACGAAAGCGGCAGCACCGACGCCGCCGACGCGATGCGCCCCGACCTGCCGATAATTGCCGCACCATCGTGCAGTTCAGTCTTGGGCCAGAATACCGTCAGCAGCACCTGAGGGCTGACTTCGCAGTCCATCGCCACGCCGCTGCGCATGTATTCTTGCAGGCTGCTGTTGCGTTCCAGCACGATCAAGGCCCCATGCCGCCGCTCGGACAAACGCTCGGCAGCCAGGCAAATGTCGTCGATGATTTTGGCGCGCCGCGTTTCATACGGCTGTCTGCCAACGAAAACGCCGGCGCGACCCAGCCGCTCGAAGATGCGGCGCAGTTCCGGCTGAAACACCACCGGAATAGCGACAACCAGCACCGTCAGAATGTTTTCGAGCAGCCAGCGCAGCGCCAGCAGCTTAAACACATTCGAGAGGATGATCATCACGCCGAAAACCAGCGCCATGCCGCGCACCAGCGCCACCGACTGCGTGCCCCGTATGTAGAAGCTCGCGCCGAAAAACAGCAGCGCCACCAACAGAATATCAATGATGGCGCTCAGGTTTAAGTTATTGAGTGCCCAGACAAGTTCCACAAGCCAAGATGACCTTTTTAGTCAGGCAGACGAACACGTTCGCGCCCTCCGCCTGACGGGACTGTGTATTTCGAAACTGAATGCGCCGCTTAACCGCCTAACTGTGCCAGCAGCTTCCTATAATCTTCGATGTGATCCGGGTTCAGCGTAATGATCTGGCGAATCGTGTTTGCGGCGTCTTTATGCAGCCCAGCTTCAAGCTGCAATTCACCCAGCGCATCCAACTGTACTATCGCATCGTGTTTCCGCCCAAGCTGTCGATAAATCGCTGCCAGTCTTGAACGTAAACCGCTGTCATTCTGATACAGTGTAACCAGTTCTTCAAGCAGTTGCGTTATACGATTCACCTGCTTATTCCGTGCGTAGAGACCGAGCAGCTTGTCCAGCCGCCGAATCGCTTCGACCTGATTGCCCTGGCGGTAGTTAATATCGACCAGCATCCGGTGCGCCCGTTCGTCGTTCGGCGCAAGCTGGATGATTTCCTCATAGATTTTCTGAGCCTTGCGCGTATCGAGCCGCATCTGGTCGATGTCTGCCATCCGGTGCTTGATGCGCACAATCTTGTCAGCGGTCGCGTTGACGCGCAGCCCGATGCGCTCCGCCAGTACATACGTCTCGCGCGACTTGTCGAAGTTGCCAAGCTGGTGATGGGTATCCGCCAGGTCGATATACTGGTCGAGCGCCTCGTCCCACTTTTCTTCCATTTCCAGCAGCTCGATCAGGCTCTCGCGTACCGCCACATCCAGCGGAGCCATTTCCAGCACTTCATGCAGAATCTTGTGAGCGCGGTCATTCTCGCCGCGCGCCAGATAGGTGCGTGCAATGGTGTTGTACTTGGCGACCGCGTTGCGAAGTCGGCCTTCACGCGTCATTATCTCAGCCATGCGCACGTGAATCGGCAGGTAATTCGGTGAAAACTCGACCGCGCGATGGGCTTCGTCCATCGCCAGCGTCAGCAAACCCTGGCGCATATAGCGGTCGATCAGCCCAATCGACTGAGTCAGCTTATCGCCTTCCTCCGCGATCAGGATGTCGATTACGCCCTGTTCGCCCTGTTCGCGCAGCGTTTCCTCAAGCTGACGACGCGTATCGAGAACGCGCTGCTTCCACTCTTTGCCTTCCAGCAGTTCGGTGAAGCGTTTGGCGATGATCTGTGTATTCTCGTCGTTGACGGCTTCAATCGTCTTGTTCAACTGCTTGTAGATCGAGTTCAGTTCGTCGGCCTCGTCCTGCACCAGCGCCTGACTCGTATCGACCAGTTGCAAACATTGCAGCAGATAACGAACCGCCTGCTTGGGCTTGTCCAGCTTATAACTGGCCTGCCCCAGCCCGTGATACGCCCCCGCCGCCATCTGGGGGTGATTGATCGCTTCCAGCAGCGGCCTGCCCGCATCATTCGCCCGGTCAGCCCGCACCAGCAGACCACCGAGATTCATTTTGATCGCCGGGTGGCGCAGCTTGCCATCGGCGCGCTGGTAGGCTTCAATCGCCGGTTCGACCAACCCCTGCCGCTGCGCTTCCATCGCTTGCAGGGCATCTGCGGCGATCTTGCCAGCTTCCGCGCCTTCCATGATGTAGCCCGCCAGCAGACCGAGCGCGTAATTCATCGACTCGCCCAGCGGCCCCAGCGGATCATCCTCGCTGATGGTTTTCTTGGCGTCTTCGCGGTCGAACGAGACGATTTTGCGATCCGGCGGCGCTGCGCCGTCGTCGCTCGGTGGCAGAATATCCCCGCCTGACTCCAGCACGTGGATGGCATTGAGCACCTGCGCGTTGTTCTTATCGAGCCGGAGCGCGCGCTGCGATGCTTTGATCGCCTTGTCCACATCGTTGACGCGCTTGAAGTTGAACGCCAGCGTCAGGTACTCGTGAATCGCTTTTTTCTTGTCGCCAATTCGTTCGTATGCCTGCGCGAGTTTGGCGTGAATCGGAATCAGACCGGGTGTCAGCCGCGTGGCGCGTTCCCAGTTGCCAATCGCTTTATCGAGGTCGCGCTGCGCCAGATAGACTTCCGAGACGTTGACGTACTGCTGCGCGGCTTCGCGCAGTCGCCCCATGCGTTCCAGCACGTCGGCGCTTTTTTCGAGCGGGATGGGGTCATCGGGCGCGAGTTGATGGGCGCGGGTGTAGACCTTGAGCGCATCTTCCAGCCGTCCCATTTCCAGTAAGCCCAGCCCAAGGTGAATATGCGCCTCCGGGTCTTCAGGAAATTCCTGGATCGCGCGCCCATAAGAAGCGACCGCCATTGCCCATTCCTGATCCCAGGCGGCGTTATGCCCGGAATTCATCGCTTGTTCGTAGGCTTCACGATTACGTGCCATCGATCACGGCCTTTAACTCATCAAGGTAACGAGTATCGCCTTTTGGATGTGCAGTCGGTTTTCTGCCTGCTGAAAAATCACCGACTGTTTGCTGTCGGCGGCGCTGTCGGTGATTTCGTGTCCCCGGTGCGCGGGTAAACAGTGCATGATCACGGCATTCTTCCCCGCCTTGCGGATCAGATCGTCATTCACCTGGTACGGTCGCAGGGCTGCCTCCCGTGTTTCGGTTTCGGCTTCCTGCCCCATACTCACCCACGTATCGGTATAAATCACGTCGGCATCTTTCACGGCAGCATACGGGTCTTCGTAGACCTCGACCGAGCCGCCGTTGTGTTCCGCCACTTCTGCGACCTGCGTCAGGTCGTCCTCCGACAGACTGTAGCCGGAGGGCGTCGCCGCCACGAAATGCACGCCGAAATTCGCGCCTGCCTGCGCCAGTGACAGCGCGACGTTGTTACCGTCGCCCACATACACTACGCGCTTGCCCTCAATCTTCCCGAAACACTCCTGAATCGTGAGCATGTCCGCCATCGCCTGACAGGGATGCTGCGTGTCGCTCAGGCCGTTGATCACCGGAACGGTGGCGTTCGCCGCCAGTTCTGTGACGTGAGCGTGATCGAAGACACGCGCCATAATCCCCTGCACGAAACACGAGAGCGAATGGGCCACGTCCGGGATGCTCTCCCGCTTCCCCAGCCCAATTTCCTGAGGCCCGATCATCAGCGCCGTGCCGCCAAGCTGCTGCATCCCGATTTCAAATGAAACCCTCGTGCGCAGCGATGGCTTCTGAAAGACCATTGCCAGTGCCTTGCCCTTCAGAACGGGTTGGTTACCGCCAGAACGCCATTCCATCTTCAGGTGTACTGCTAAATCTAGAATTTGCCGGAGGTCTTCAGTTGACCAGTCCGCGAGGTCGATAAAATGCCGCATATTCGATTTTTCTGCCGCGTAGTTAGATAAAGTTCAAGGTGTTTCAACCGTTTTCTAAGTATAACACGGTCTCGAACATCGCACATACATACGATACGACAGATTTTGAGCGAATTACATTGCTTTTTTCGCGTTACAAGAATACTATAATGTGAACGTTCACAGGGTACGAATGGATCGCATTCGCACATTCGTAAAAGGGGCATCAACCCAGCAGCACCGCTCCGTCGACTCGTCCAGGCTGAAGTCAAGGAGGCATAAATTTAATAACCATCGGGTTCTTCTTTGGCTGTCCAAGAAATTCTATTACGTATAAAGGAGTGTTCCTGACATGAAATTGCTCAGCTTAAAATCAACCGTCGCCGCAGGAATGATCACATCCGCGCTGGTGATGGGAATCGGTTTCTTCTCCGCCAATAAAACCGTCGCTCAAGATGCCGGAACCGCCACCAGCCAGTGGTGCAAGGGCGTCAATATTGTCTTCTTCCCCGGTGGCTCCCCCGGCGGATCGTTCGAAACCGTCGTCTACAATGGCGCGGTTCAGGCTACTGCTGACCTCGGCGCGACCACTCAGTACGTCTGGTCAGACTGGCAGCCGGATAAGATGGTGACGCAGTTGCAGGCCGCCATCGCTACCAAACCAGACGGCATCGCCGTGATGGGACACCCCGGCGACGAAGCCTACAAGCCGCTGGTTGATCAGGCCGAAGCGGCGGGCATCATCGTCACCGCCCAGAATGTGCAACTCACGACGCTTGAAGCCGAATATCAGGGCAACGGTTTCGGCTATGCGGGCGCGACGCTCTACAATCAGGGCATGGCAGTTGGCAACGAAGCCATCAAGGTTTATGATCTCAAATCCGGCGATGAAGTCATGGTCTGGGGCTTGCTCTCGCAGGCCGGACGCGGTCAGCGCAGCCAGGGCGTGATCGATGCGCTCAAGGCAGCAGACATCAACGTCGATTACCTCGAAATCGACGCCGCCACCAACGCCGACCCGACCGCCGGTATCCCCACCTTCACCGCCTTCGTCGCTTCCCACCCCGACCTCAAGGTCGTCATTACTGATCATGGCAACCTGACCTCGACGCTTCCCGCGCTGCTTCAGGCGGCAGGCAAGAAACCCGGTGACATTGGCGCGGGCGGCTTCGACCTGAGCGGGGCGACCATTCAGGGAATCAAGGACGGATGGATTGGCTTCGTCAACGACCAGCAGGAATGGCTGCAAGGTTATCTGCCCATTCTGCAAATCTGCCTGACCAAAGTCTACGGCTTCTCCGGCCTCAGCATTGATACGGGCGCTGGTTTCGTCACCAAAGACAACGTCGATGCGCTCTCGGCGCTCGCGACGGCGCAAATCCGCTAGATTCAACATCGAGACGGAGAACGGGGCGAGGCGAGGGGAGAAAAGCAGGGGCGCACACGTGGGTGCGCCCCTACAGACGCCCGCCGTCTGATAATCGGGTTGGGCAAGGAATACAATTCTGAAATGCCCTCGTGCCTCGCCCCTACAGCCCCTCACCCCCGCTCCCTCTCGCGCGAACAAAGTCGCGTTACGCAAGCGGGGACAGGGGAGAAAAGAAGACGTGCAAACAAGTTTGCCTGGGTCTGTCCCAACAAGGTTGCCCCTCATCGGGATCGGCTTAGACGAGGGAAAAACCCGATGAAGGGGTGAGGTTTCTTTTACTCAGCACTCGGTACTCGGTACTATATTTTACTCAGCACTCGGCACTCAACACTCAGCACTATCTTTTGAGGTTCTTATGCCTTACCGTCTTGAACTCAAAAATATCACTAAATCTTTTGGCGAAGTCAAATCGCTTCAGGGCGTCACCTTCCACGTCGATCAGAATGAGGTCGTCGGCCTGCTCGGCGACAACGGCGCAGGCAAATCGACCCTGATCAAAATTATTACGGGCTATCACCAGCCCGACGGCGGCGAACTCTATTTCAACGGCGAAAAGGTCGATCGTCTGACCGTCCCCAAAGCGCGCGAACTCGGCGTCGAAACCGTCTATCAGGAGCGCGCGCTCGCCGACCAGCATACGCTTTGGCGCAACATTTTCATGGGGCGCGAAATCGGCAATCGCTTCGGCTTTCTCGATGTCAAGAAGATGCGGGACGAAACCCAGCGCCTGATGGTTGAATCGATGGGCTTCACGTCCGGCGCGGTCACACCTGAATCGGTCATCCGCAATTTTTCCGGGGGTGAAAAACAGGGGGTCGCCATTGTGCGCGCGCTCTTTTTCCAGGCCGACCTGATCGTCCTCGACGAGCCGACGATGGGCTTATCGCTGCAAGAAACGCGCAAGCTGATCGAGTTTGTGCAGGGCATCAAGCGCGCGGGCAAAGCCGCCGTCTTCATCGACCACAACGTCTTTCACGTCTACAACGTCGCGGATCGGGTTGTCGTGCTGGATCGGGGTCGGGTCGCTGGGGAATTTTTGACCAAAGATATTACGCTTAATGAACTGACCGAAAAAATGTACCATGTCGCCGAAACCGGGCATCTGGATTAATTTGGAACAGGATTTTTGATGGCTACTCGTATCGTAGAAGACAAACCCGCTCCCACACAGCGCCAGCAGGCCAGCGGCTTTCTGCGTCGCAATGGTTTGCAGGTCGGCATTATTGGCATCCTGCTGCTCATCTGGCTGTTCCTAATCGTCGCCGCGCCGAAAGCCTTTTTGAGCAAGGAAATCTACGGCGCGCTGATGTCTACCGTGCCCTATTACGGCATCATCGCTATTCCGCTGACGCTGCTGGTCATCGCTCAGGAGATCGACCTGTCCTTCGGCTCGATCATGGCGATCTCGGTCGTCGGCTACCTTGAAGTCTTCAACGCGACTGGCAGCCCGATTCTTGCCCTGATCGCGCTGCTGCTGGTCGGCCTGATTTGCGGTTTTATCAATGGTTTTGTCGTCGTGCGTATTGGCATCCCATCGCTGATTGCGACGATTGGCACGCAGTTTTTCTACGCTGGGCTGGCGCTCGTCATCACCAATGCCAAAGGCGGTTCGCTCATGGCAGCGCAGCAGGCTGCCCCCGCCCTGAACAGCCTGCTCGTGGGCAAACTGTTTGACTTTGTTCCGGCGCAGTTCCTGTGGATGATCCTGATCGCCATTGCCGTCTGGATTTTGCTCAACCGCCACCGCTTCGGCGCGCACATCTACCTGATCGGCGACAACAACAACAGCGCCCGTCTTATGGGCATCAACGTTAATCAGCGCCGCATGATTCTGTTCATGATTGTGGGGGTGGCTGCCGCTTTTGCGGGCCTGCTCGCGACGCTGTCCGTCTCGTACTTCTACCCGACGCTCGGCAGCGGCTATCTGCTGCAAACGCTGGCAGCCGTTTTCCTCGGCGGCACGCCCGTGCTTGGCGGCGTCGGCACTATTTTGGGGACGTTCGTCGGCTGCTTTATCATCGGCCTGATCGAGCCGGGAACCGTCGCTGTTGGCTTGACGGGCTTCTACACTCAGTTGATCTACGGCCTGATTATTGTCGTTTCCGTGGGGATGCACACGGTCATGCGCCGCCGCTCTCGAAGTTAAGGGCGCTGCTGCAAACAGCGCTTGCGCGAACGCCCTTCATTGCCCGTGAAAGCGCTCGTTTCCGCCCTACTCGCCTGTCGTCGGATCTTCTTCACCGTCGGCAGGCTGAGCCGCCCGCGCTGACGGAACCAGCCGCACCACCGCCACTCGCATTCCGTCCATTTCCTCGACGCGCAGGTCGTACTTGGCAAACGGCAGTTCGTCGCCCACCACCGGAATGCGTTCCAGCCGCTCGGCGACGTAGCCGCCAATCGTCGCCGAATCGACTTCGCCGCCGGGGTCGCCAAAGCGCTCGATCATATCGGTCATGCTGGTCAGGCCATCAACTACATTCGGGTCAGCTTCCTCGACCGCGTTCGGTTCGTCCGCGTCGAATTCGTCTTCCACCTCACCGACCAGTTCTTCGAGGATGTCTTCCATCGTCGCCAGCCCCGCCAGCCCGCCGTACTCATCGACAATAATGGCGATGTGCGTCTTTTTGCGCTGCATATCTTCGAGCACCTTATCGACGCTGACCGTTTCCGGCACGTAGATCGGTTCGCGCAGCAGCACACGCAGGTCGAATTTAGCATTCGTGTCCGTCAGCATCGCGGGCTGGCGCACCAGCAAATCAAACACGTCCTTGACGTTCAGCACGCCGATGACATTATCAATTTGATCATGGTAAACCGGGTAACGCGAATGATGCTTCGCGGCGATGTGTTGCAGCAGCTCCGAGAGTGGGATGTCCACGTCCACCGCATCAACTTCCACACGGGGCTGCATGATCTCGACAATCGGAATCTCGCTGAAGTCGAAGACGCGCCGCAGCAGGACTTCTTCGCTCTCCTGGAGCAGCCCCGCCTCACGGCTCGAATGCACCAGCATTTCCAGTTCTTCAGGCGAATGGACGGTACTGTGTTCGCCCGTCGGTTCAAAGCCGAGCAGCCGAACCACCCAGTTACCGATCCCGTTCATCACGTAAATCACCGGGTTGAAGATATTGTGAAAGACAATCGTTGGGCGCGCCACGATCATGGCAACGTCTTCCGGGCGCTGCAAGGCAATGGACTTGGGGGTCAGTTCGCCGAGGACGATGTGCAGCAGCGTCACCAGCGCGAAGGCGATCACAACTGCCACTGTATGCCCCAGCGTCTCAGCCGTCGCTTCCGGCAAAAAACGGTGGAAGAGCGGCTCGAACACACCCGCTACCGCTGGCTCGCCCAACCAGCCCAGGCCGAGGCTCGCCAGCGTAATGCCCAACTGAGTCGCTGCGATGTAGTGGTCGAGATGCTCCATCGCCTGCCGCGCAGCTTTGGCGGCGGCATTCCCCTCTTGCGCCAGTTGCTCGATGCGCGTGCGCCGTGCCCCGACGAACGAAAATTCCGCCGCGACAAAGAATCCATTCATAAAGACCAGGGCGAGTACCGCCAAGAGTCCGATTACTGTATTCATCCGCCATTCCCGTGTTGTCCCTGCGTAAAATTACGCGAGGCGACTGTCTAGAGTTGCCTTAAGATACCACGAGACATTGCGTTTCGTCTAACTGAGGATAGTACGGGTTACCTTTCCAACGCGGGATTTACGCTCTCGAAGAAGCAAGTTCTGTGCGCCTGTTCATCCTTCTTTGCGCCTGCGTTGACTTTTTCCTCGGCCCTATAGTTTCACATCTTCGACATCGCGCCAGTTATCTCCGGCGGCGGCGTTGGCACGCAGCGGTGCATCCAGCTTGCACGCCCCTTCCATCACACTGACCACCACACGCGCCGTCTCACCAACACGATCTTCTGGCACTTCCAGCACCAGTTCGTCGTGAACCTGCAAGATCATGCGCGCGCCGAGCGCCGCAAGCTGCGGGTACAGTTCGTTCATCGCCTTCTTGATGATGTCCGCCGCCGTTCCTTGAATCGGCATGTTGATGGCTTCGCGTTCCGCCGTCGCGCGCACGTTGCGATTGGCCTCGTGCAGGCCGGGGAACGTCCGCCGCCGCCCGAACAGCGTCGTCAGGTAGCCCATGTCGTAGGCCAACTGCTTCGCCGTGTCGAGATAGACATTCACATTCGGGAGCCGTTCAAAATAGGTCTTGATGAACTCATTGGCCTGCGCCAGCGTCAGGTCGCTGTCGCGCGCCAACCGGAACGCGCCCATCCCATACAGTAAGCCGAAATTCACCCGCTTGGCGAAGATGCGCTGCTCCTTCGTCACCTGGTCAATCGGAATCCCATTGACGATGGCGGCGGTTGTGGCGTGAATGTCCTGCCCCTGCTCAAAAGCCGTCAGCAGCGTCGGTTCCTTGCTAACGTGCGCCATGACCCGCAGTTCGACCTGGCTGTAATCGACCGCCAGCAGCTTCATCCCCGGCGGCGCGATGAACGCCCGTCGTACTTCGCGCCCGATTTCGGTGCGAATCGGGATGTTTTGCAGATTGGGGTTGCTGCTGCTCAAACGTCCTGTGGCTGCCCCCGCCTGATTGTAATTGGTATGCACGCGACCCGTGCGCGGGTTGATCAGCGCCGGGAGCGCATCAACATAGGTTCCTTTGAGTTTGCTCAGTTCGCGATAGTCGAGGATTTTGCCAATGATCGGGTGATCGCCGCGCATGTTGTCGAGGACGTCCGCCGCTGTCGAAAAGCCGTGTGTCGTCTTGCGCACGCCTTCGGCGCTCAGGCCGAGCTTGCCAAACAGCACGTCATTCAACTGCTTCGGGCTGTTGATGTTGAATTTGCCATAGCCGCCGGAGAGTTCGTAAGTCTGTTCCTCCAACTGCGCCATTTGTTCACCCAGGTCGAGGCTCATCTGTTTGAGCGCGTCCATATCGATCAGCACGCCGGCCTGCTCAATGGCGGCGATCACCGGGATCAGCGGCATTTCGATCTGCTCGAATACGTCCAGCGGCGCAGGCGGATTCTCGATCCCCCACAGCGGATCGACCGCCGGAGCGTTGGCTTCACGCAGCAGTTTCGGACGCAGCTTCTCGACCAGCGCGTAGGTGCAGGCGGCATCGGCAGCCGCATACGGCGCAGCTAAGTCAATCGCCACCTGATCCATTGTGATCTGGTTTTTGCCCTTGCCTATCAACTCATCGATCTCGGTCATGCGCCGCCTCAGTTCAGCGAACGCCAGCCGCTTGAGGCCGAGATTGCCGTTAATCGGGTCGCGCATCCATTCCGCGATCATCGTGTCGAAGGTGATCGGCGCAACGTCGATCCCGTAGCGTTGCAGCACCAGCAGATCGTAATTGGCGTTGTGGGCATATTTGCCAATCTTCGGGTCGGTCATGGGCGCGCGCAGCGCCTCGATCACGGTTTCAAGCGCAAGCTGCTCGCCTTCGCGATGCCCGACCGGGATGTAATAAGCGCTGTCGCCATCGACCGCGAGCGAAATCCCCACAAGGTCAGCCGTCATCTGATCGGTGCTGGTGGTCTCGGTGTCGAAGCCAATCCCTGTCGCCTTGTTCAGCACAGCGATCATCTCGCGCAGCCCGGCTTCGTCGCGGACAATCGTCGTCGGCACGAGTTCTTCACCGGGTTCTGACGGTGTTTCATCTTCAACGGTTTCGAACAGCGCCATCTGTTCATTGGGCGCACGGACAGCGATTCGTGCCAACTGCGTGAACTGGTGATTAAATTCCAGTTCGCGGAATAAATCTTCCACTTTGTGCTTGTCAAAATCGTGCGCGACGCACTTCGGCAGGTCGATCTCTACCGGCACGTCGCGCAGAATCGTCGCCAGTCGCTTGCTCAGGAAGGCCGATTCGCGCCCCTCAATCAGCTTGCGCTGCATCGCGCCTTTGAGATCGTCCAGATGCTCGTAAATGCCTTCGACCGAGCCAAATTTCTGGATGAGGTCGGTCGCGCCTTTGCGTCCAATCCCAGCCACGCCGGGAATATTGTCGGACGTGTCACCTTCGAGCGCTTTCAGGTCGATCAACTGAATCGGATCAAGCGAATAATTCTCGCGAAATTTCGCCACGTCGTAGATTTCCGCCGGAACGCCCGGCTTGGGGATGATGAGCCGAACGCTAGTGTGTTCGGTCAGGAGTTGCAGCAGATCGCGGTCGCCGGTGATGATACGCACATCGACGCCCTGTTCTTCCGCCTGCCGCGCCGCCGTTCCCATCAGGTCGTCGGCCTCGTAGCCGGGCAGCGACAGAATCGGAATGTTGAACGTTTCGACCATCTGCTTGATGCGTACAATCTGCGACGAGAGTTCTTCCGGCATCTTCTCGCGCGTGCCTTTGTACTGGTCGTAGAGCACATCACGACCGCTCAGCCCCTCATCAAAGGCGACGGCGAGATAATACGGGCGGTCTTTTTCGAGGATGTCCATCAGCGTGCGCGTGAAGCCAAAGACGGCGCTCGTGATTTCGCCCGCGCTCGTCATGAAGGGGCGCGTGATCATGGCAAAGTAGTGGCGGTAAGCCAGCCCATGACCGTCGAGCAGGTAGAAGACGGGGCGTGAAGCCATCGCTTATTCTCCGGCAGATTGCGAACAGGTGAGCGGATATTTTACCACAAAACCAAAGGACTGAGTAACGAGGACTGAGGACTGAGGAAAAGACAGGACTAGTAAGAAGGACTGAGGAAAAACAAGTAAGGAGTGATGAGAAAAGAAGTGCCAGCAGCGATGCACTTCGCTTTTGACTCAGCCCTCAGCACTCGGTACTCAGCACTTCTTTTCCCGCGTTATTCCATGCGGTCGAAGTTGATGAACTGCTGAATTTCTTCGAGGTCGAGGTCGCGCCCCGGCGTCACCACCAGATAGCTGTCTGCCCACAGACCGTCGCGCACATAGGCAGCATTCTGCGCGTGGGCGATTTCCGCCGAGCGCCGCTTCAGGTCGCGCACGATCTTGTAGGCTGGGTCTTCGCCGGGAATATCCGCCAGCATATACACGTAATCTTCGCGCACTTGCAGCGTTTGAATGTTCCACTGCTTTTCCTGCATCTGCGTATGCAGCCCGGCAACAATCGCTTGCGAGACCGCATCGTCTAAATGCGCGCGCGGGTCGCGCAGCAGCCAGACACAAGCATACGGCGTCATCGCGCTCACATCGATGGGTTCGCGGATGACGGCAGGTACAATCAGCGGCTCCGGTTCAGGAACGGGCGCTTCTGGTACAGCCATCAGCGCATTGACCAGACGCTGCCCCTGCCGCCGAATATCGCGCAGCGGCGTCGTTCCAGCGAACACCAGCGACAGCGTGAAATCGTCTTCGGTGCGCCGCGAATAAAGCATGTAGTCCCGACCGCTGTTCTGCGCCGTGATGAAGCGGATACGCACTTCGTTCACTGCCGCATCCCAGTCGTCGGCAATCGTCCCGCGCAGTTCTTCGATTTCCTCGGCGGGCATCCGTCCGGCATAGGCCACAATCTGCTGATCGCGCGCCAGTATCGTCGCCTCCGCCGTCAGTTCGAGCGTCACTTCGGTCAGGCTGAGCGCCAGTTGCGCCAGATAGGGGTCTTCACCTCCACCCGGTGCGGCAGCCTGCGGCTGAGCTTCGGTCGGCGCGCTTTCGACAATGGCAGGCTGCGGCTCGACCGGGACTTCGGTGTAGAGCGCCCCCGACGACACCCCTTCCTGCCCCAATACCTGAAAGGCCGCCATCATCTCGAACTGGGTATTGAATTCCTCCGTCGCAAAGTTGTACCAGTTGCCCGTCGTCTCCTGCGGGAATTCTTCCGGCAGGTCGGTTGGCGCGCTGATCATCGGTGCAGCGGGCACAGGCGTTTCTTCGTCCACGTTTGCCGCTTCAGGAGCTTCACTCAGCGGCGCTGAATGCGCGGGGGTTTCTTCATCCTCCCACGTCTCTTCAACCGCTTCAATCGCTTCGTCCGCGACGGGAACATTTGCAGCGTGCAAGGGCGTCGCCTGCTGTGGGATTTCTTCCGGCAGCGTATCCGGGAACGGCACAGTATTGCCCATTGAACGAGGCGGGCTTTCCAGCCATTCTGTTTCGAGAGCTTCGGGGTTCGCCTCGATCACCTGACCATGTGCGGGTTGGGTCGGTTGATCGTGATAGTAGTCATCCGAGAGTTCGACCGAACTCGCATCCTCTGGGAGCTGTTCCGGCAGAAAATCCGGTTCGCTGACCAGAAAGGCGTCATCCTGAGGCCGTTCCTGCTGTTCCCGCAGCCACGAAGGCAGTGGCAGCACGCGCGGGCGATGCTGAGGGAGCTGTGCCTCAATATTCGCCAGCAGTTCTTCCAGCGAGAACCCGCCTGCTGACATCGACTGTTCAAGCGTGCGCTGCAAAATGACTTTCGCTGGGGTTGGTTCATCGTCGAAATCGAATTCTTCAATCGCGCGCGGGATATTGATTTGCTGACGCGGCCCCACGTCAAAATCAGACGGCGTAGGTGGCACAAGTGCCGCGTTAGCCTCGCTTTCCTCGCTGACCTCTTCGCCGCGTAAAATCGACAGCACGTTGCGGAAACTGCGATCATGCACGCCTGTCACCAGGTCGCTGACCGTCCCGCTTTCTTCGAATGAGGGCGGCGGCGGTTCTTCCTGTGCCAGCCGCTCGAACAGAGTCGTCGGTGCCTGTTTGGGCGTATCCTCGGCTTCCTGCGACTGCTCGATCTGCTCCAGCAGCGAGTCCATCCCGCCCGTCAGAATATATTCGACGAACTGCTGCTGCCGTGACGGCAGCGGTCGATGCTGTTCTTCGGTGCGCATCGAATTCACCAGGTCGGTGAACGGGTTGCTCGGCGCGGCTTCCAGGGCATTCGGCGGCAGCGAATTCAAGACCTCGTTAAAAGCCGATTCGGATTTAGGTGCTTCTTCCGCCCACGACAGCTCAGACGCAGCGCTCGGCGGTGTGTCGCCTTCGACCAGCGGCGCTTCGAAAATCTGCGCGCCGCCCGCACCCGCGATGACGTCATCCAGGCTGGTGTATTCCGGCAGATTTTCCGGCGCTTTAGGCGCAGGCCGCTGCTGTCCTTTGTCTTTGGTCATCCGTCCCAGCAGTGCCGTCGTGGGCGGCGGCGTATAGCTGGGGCGCTCCGTGTGGGTGAAATAATCGTTGACGAGATTGACCAACTCGCGCGCCGCAAAACCCTGATCCAGCGACGCGAGAATATCGAGCGTCCCCATGCGCGTGCTGTCCAGCCGGGGCGTCGCAATGACAATAATATCGGGCTGCACCGTGCGCAACTGGCGCACAATCACATCACCGGGGAAATCGGGCAGCGCAAAATCGACCAGCGCCACATCCTGAACGTGATCTTGCAGATAATCGAGCGCCGCTTCTACCGTCGTGAACGGATGCGCTTCGAACGGAGCGCTGCGCTCCAGCGTCTGCTTGAGTTTGATGGCAAAGGGAAGTTGCCCGTGAACGATCAGAATTTGGGTAGCCATTTGTCGATTCTACTGCGCATCCATGATCGGGTCAATTTGGCTGTGTCTCGCTCAATATTGCCTGGAGTGATCCGGTCAGCCGACAGCCGGATCACTCCAATTTGCGTTGTTGTTATGGCCCAACCGTAAGCGTGAGGTAGGCTTTGTTGTTGACTTCGCTTACCTCGGTAATCTGGCTGTCCGAGTCCGAGGTCACAATCAGATTGTAATCCCCTGCTGCCGTGAACGTGATGTTGATATTCAACACAATACTCTCGCCGGGGTTCAGGCTGGCGACAACCCCCAGCGGCGTATCCGTTCCGGGCGGCGACACGTTGATGATATTGTTGAACTGCGTCGTTGGACTTGCGCCGGTATTCGTCACCGTCACCGAGAACAGCCCCGTCACATTCGCTCCACCATTGAGTGCCAGCGGATCACCCACCAGCGTCAGATTCGTCACCACCAGGTCAGGCAGACCGGGCGGCGGCGTACTCGTCGGCGGCTGCGGCGTGGTGGTCAGGGTGCTGGTCGGGAAACTGGTTGGCGTATAATGCGGCGTCGGCGTCGGCGGAATGGGCGGAATACCTACGTTCTGGCAGTTTCCGTACAGTGTGACATAGGCGCTGCTGACCCAGCCAGTCGTGACACCCACGCGAATTTGATACCATGAATTATCGCCTACGCGACCCGTGATCGGCGCAACCGTTCCGGTCGCCAGCAGGCTGATAATATTGTAATTGATACCGGGGCCGCTGCGCAGATTGAGCGCCGTATTGACAAGCACGCGGCAGGTCGGGTCGTTGTTATTGATCGGCGGCACGATGATCACGGGTGGCTGCTGGGTGACGATGACCGAACCCCCGCCGCTGCTCTGCGTTGGCGTCACTGTGACCACGTTGACCGTAATTTGATCGGGTTCGCTGGCGAGCGCGCCGCGATAGGCAATCACCTTGAGCACCACCGACCCACCTGTCGTCGGCGTATAGTCGAGCAGGACGTTCAGATTGGTATCGCCCCCCGGCGTCTGCGACGACACCGTCTTGGCAATCTGGTCATTGGCGAACAACTGCACGCGCGTGATTCCGACCGGATCATTCGCGTTCGCGCTCACCAGAATTTGCTGGTTCACAGGCACCTGAGCGCCATCCTGTGGCGAAAGAATCTTTACAATCGGGCTGCCGCCGGACGACGATCCGGTGGGCGTCGGTGCAGTCTGCGCGCCGCCGGAAGCAGATAGGTTGCAGCCGCTCAGCACCCCCATGATGACGAGGACAAACACTGCGATTCGGTAACGCATACCGGACCCCTCCGCTCCCTTCAGAAAGTAACAGGTTCATTTTAACACGAAGGCGCATTTCGCGGAAAACCTGCTGTCTCCTGAGGATTGTAAACATCTCGCATACGTTTTGCCGCATCCGTCCGAGATTATTCTCAGTGAGATGGGATAGGTTTTTGTAGGGGCGCATGGCTGTGCGCCCCTACAGCCCCTCACCCCCGCCCCCTCTCCCACGCAAAGCGTGCGCCCGAACAAGTTCGGGGAGAGGGGAGAAAAGCGCGGGCTAAACGCTCCTTTGCTTACATCTGTCGTGCAGTGAACACGCAAGCGGGGAAAAGGGCAAAGACAACCCGATAGAAAGCATCGCACTTGAGCTTGCCTACAGCCGTAACGCAACGCCAATAAGCCCCAGTGCGAACCAGAGAGATGGTAATTCTCTGGCTGCCTCGGAGCTGAAAGGACGTTGTGACGTTGGAAAACCGAGCTTAAGAGAGAGGTTCTTTGTAAATGACCAGACGACTCATGTCATCGCCTTTAGCGACGCAGGTCGTCATATCGACCTTGAATTCGCGCCCGCCCGAAACCCAGCGCAGACCTTCTTGCAGCAGACCCTGCGCCATGAAGCAGACCGGGCGATCCGTCTTGCGACCCCAGCACAGCGCGCACCGTTCCATCGTGTAGATGATGCGGTCGCCACCTTCTTCATACACATTCGAAATCTGGTCGGAAAACTGCGAGAAGATGTTCGCCATCGCCGGAACACCGACTTTGAGCTTGGCATTGAGCGGCAGCACCTTGAACGCCAGGTCGCCAACGCCTGCCAGCGCCCCGAAGGAGCGCAGCCCCCCTGCGAAGATCGCGCGCCCGGCGCGCAGCGCCAGCGCTCGACCGCCGCGCGGCCCATACATATCTTCCAGAGCGATGTTCAGGGCGGTAAAATCGGCGAAATCAAACCCTTTTTCAAGATTATCTGTGGGTAGATTATCGACATACGTTTGCAGCCCAGCAAGGTTGAGAATGGCGTTCAGGCCATTCCGCCCCATGATTTCTTCCATCGCAACCATAGTCAGGCGGGCAAACTTGTTAGGATAATAATATCCGCTTTTCTCAGGTGGCATTGTGCCTGGTCCTCCAACCGTGCGTAGGCCAATGGCAAAGCTAAATCCGGCCTTGCGACGCTGCTCCACAAAGTATACGTCAAAAACAAGCAAAGGCTCAAAAAGAACCGTTAACGTGCGCTCACAATCAGAGGTTCATCAACGATTTGCGCCATAGGCAGCCGTCCCTGCATACTCCAGGGGCCTGTCCACGTAATTTCCACATCAGCGATTTTGCCGCGCCAATCGACCGCTGGGTCTTCGAAAAAGACGATCTTGTCGTGCGGTGTACGCCCGCGCCAGCGGCCCTTGTAATCTTCCTCGACCAGCACCGGAACCGTTTGCCCCAGAAAGCGGCTGTTGATCTCGGCGATGATGCGCGCCTGCTGTTCGTCGATCAGCTCGTGACGGCGGCGTTTTTCGTCTTCCGGCACATCATCATCCATTCGTCGAGCGCTGACCGTGTTCGGTCGCGGGCTGTAGCGCGCCAGATGGACTTTGTCGAGCTTCAGGTCAGCCAGCATATCGACGGTATTCTGGAACTGGGCTTCCGTTTCACCGCAGAAGCCGACGATGATGTCGGTGTGAATCGCCACCCCCGGAATCCGGGCGCGAATCCGCTCGATCAATCGGCGGTACTGCTCGACGGTATAGCCGCGCTTCATCCGTTCGAGCACTTCATCGTCGCCAGCCTGAACCGCCACTTCGATGTGCGGCATGACACGCGGCAGTTCGGCGACGGTATCGAGGAGTTTGTCGGTCATCCAATTGGGGTGACTCGTCAGGAAGCGGATGCGTTCTAACCCATTTTCTTCAGCCGCATCGTGAACGATCCGCAGCAAATCCGCCAGATCGGGGCCATCGGGAATGTCTTTGCCATAGCGATCCACAATCTGCCCAAGCAGCGTCACTTCCTTGACGCCCTGCCGCGCCAGACTGCGCACATGCGCCACGATTTCGCCGACACTCCGGCTCCGTTCGATGCCGCGCCGATTCGGGATGATGCAGAAGGTACAGGCGTGCGAGCAGCCGTAGACCACTGGCACATGCGCGCTGATCAGGTTGTTCTGTTCGTGCGTCGGCAGAATCAGATCGCCATTCTGAATCATGTCGCGCTGTTCGCGTTCGCGCGTTTCCAGCGCAATAATCTCCGCTTCGCTCATGCGGCTGCGCAAAAAATCGACCATCGCTTTCGGCTGCGAGGGCGACATGAACACATCGACGTAGGGCAGCTTTTTGCGCAGCGCCAGCGGATCGCGCACACCGACCAGGCAGCCCATCACACCGATGACTTTGTCTGGCTGTTCCTTCTTCAGTTCGTTGAGCAGCCCCAGCCGTCCCAGCGCCTTATCTTCGGCCTGCTGGCGCACCACACAGGTATTCACAACCAGAATATCCGCCTGATCGGGATCCGTTGCAGCACTGTACCCCATGCGCTCCAGTTCCGACGCCAGTAGCTGCGAGTCGGCGGTGTTCATTTGACATCCGAGTGTCCAGATGTGATATTGCATAGGATTGATGACCCGTTCAGTTCAATTGACTTGATCAGGGTATTTTAACGGGCGTGGGAACGTGCGTCAATCCAGTGAGGACGTGTAGCGAACTTCGGAAAGTGTTATTCGAGGGATACTGTGTTGAGTGCCGTAAGGGCGAAGTCATTCACACGGAATGGTGATCAAGCGGCAGGAGCCGAACGCCGCTGCCGAACCACTCGGCACGCGCAGCGCGATCACGTTGTCATCCAGCGCGACGGTATCGGTCACGTCGATGCGCAGCGGGGTAACAATCAGCCCGAAATCGCGCCCGTTGATGTACAGCCGTGTCCCTGCTGGTGCCGCCGTGATATTCAAATCGTAGTTGACGCACAGGTCTTGCAGCGGCAGGTCGAAGCGTTTTTCCAACCACGCCGCCCAGCCATCCGCCCGCCGGGTATCAAACGTCCATCCCGCCAGCATCGGCACGTCAATCCCCGTCGCGAATTCCACCTCGTCGGGGTTGTCTTCAAAATATTCACAGCGCCAGTGCGCATCCAAAGAAATCGCTTCTATCATGGGTTGAATTATAGCAACACTTGCGAAAAACGTCTGTTAGTTCGCGGCTTATTCGCGGCAGTCACGCGAGACGAACGCCTCGCTTTTTCCCCGTTCCCACCCTCGCCGTCGATCTTCCGGTCAGCACATGGTCATGAACAATGCGCGTTGCTCGATGCGCCTGTGACAATGCTGGGCTGATTGATGCAGCTTCGCGCCGCCCCTGGCACATCAGCAACCCTTTCAGGTCGTGTGATCCACTTGCCCGGTGGATTACGGGTCGTGCTCGCCCCGGCTTTTCAACGACTACCGACTGCCGTTATTCGATCAGATCGACGGCCCAGTTCAGCGCCTGCACGCGCGAATCCAGTTCACGGAAGCGCCGCGCTGCATCGTCAGCGCGCTTCTGCACAGCCCCAACATCAATCGTGCGGAAATACTTGATCGTCGTATAGCCGTACTGCTGCTGTCCCTGACCCGCCGCCTGCGCCAGCAGGTTCGTCAGAATGCTGTGTTCCGCCGAAAGCGCATCGCGATCCGCCAGCGCATCGGTCAGCGTTCGATTCTCGTCAAATGCAGTCTGCGCGTTCGTCCGGTTGATTTGCTTGACCAGCCCCCGCAAATCGGCAATCACGCGGGTTGCCTCGTCCAAAAGTTCCATTGGGTTTTCCGGCGCGGTATCGCCTTCCTGAATCCGTGCCGAACGCGCCAGCCGTTCGCGAAGCTGCTGGATGCGCTTCTGGGCGTCCGCCCGCAAAATCAACGCTTCAGCAAGTTTCATGTTTCCCCCTCCAGTAAAATCGTTTCCGAAGCAAATTTTAGCAATCTGTTTTTGGATTATAAAGGGTCAAAAGAGTTCAAATCTCACCAACTTGCGCTTTATGTGTGAAGCAAGGACAATAGCAATCACAATCCTGCCTAAATCCCAACGCGTCATTGCAGACGTTCTATTCATTATGAGCCTAATTTGATTTGAGGGTGATCGATGCGCCATACGGTTTTATTCTACAACCCGGTCAGCACCTCACCGGGGAAACAACGCCTGCCCCTGTCGATTATGGCGGTCGCCGCCGTGATCGCCGCCGACTACGATGTCGAGTTCATCGACGGCAACCTCGTCGCCGACCCCGCCGCCGAAATTATCGCCCGCGCCAGCGCGACCGGCGCGCAGTTGCTCGCTGTCACCGTCATGCCGGGGCCGCAGCTTCGACAGGCCGTCCCGGTATGCAAGCAAGTCAAAGCCG
The DNA here is from genome assembly GCA_034432495.1 of Anaerolineae bacterium. Classification (GTDB taxonomy): domain Bacteria; phylum Chloroflexota; class Anaerolineae; order Aggregatilineales; family Phototrophicaceae; genus Flexifilum. The sequence goes on from DAOUCB010000036.1 coordinate 32,820, forward strand.
CCCTCCCCAACCTAACGATCCTGTGGGGCGGCTACTTCCCGACGCAGCACGCCGAAGTCATCCTCAAGGATGGCTCGGTCGATTACGTCATTCAGGGACAGGGCGAAGCGCCTTTCCGCCAGTTCGTGGATCGGCTGCACAACGGCGGCGCAATCACCGAAGTCATGTCGCTCGGCTACCGGGCTGACAATGGCGAAATCTGCATCAACGACCGCGCGCCTAACGTCCACATGGACAAGCTGCCCTGGTTCCCTTACGAACGCATCGACGTGAGCCGCTACGTGGGGCGTGCCAACTATCTTGGCACGCGTGTCCTGAATCACAATACGTCGTTTGGCTGCCCGTTTGCCTGCAATTTCTGCGCGGTCGTTGCCTTAGCGAATCGTCGCTGGCTGCCCGAAAGCGCCGAGCGCGTCGCCAACATCGTCAAGCATCTGCATGATAACTGGCAGATTAACGGCCTCGAATTTCACGACATGGATTTCTTCGTCTCGGAGAACCGCACCGCCGAATTCGCCGAGCGCCTGACCCGCTTCGCGGGTGACAGCATCCACTGGTGGGGTTTAGGCCGCGTCGATACGCTGATGGCTTACGATGATGCCACCTGGGAGAAAATGAAGCGCAGCGGCGCGAAGATGATCTTCATGGGCGCGGAGAGCGGCGACGACGAAACGCTCAAGCGCATGAACAAGGGTGGTCACTCCGGCACGGCGATGACACTGGCGCTGGTCGAGCGCATGAAGCATTACAATATCGTGCCGGAACTCTCGTTCGTGCTCGGCAACCCACCCGATCCCGCCGCCGACATTGAATCGACCATCCGCTTCATCCGCAAGATCAAGACGATCAATCCTGCGACGGAGTTGGTTCTCTACATCTACACGCCCGTGCCGCAGGAAGGCAGTATTCTGCTCGATGAAGCGACCAAACTCGGCTTCAAGTTCCCAGAAACGCTGGACGAGTGGGCAGGCGATGAGTGGTCGAAGTTCTCGATGCGGCGCGACCCGCATACCCCCTGGTTCAAGGATGATGTGCGCCGCCGCGTGCGCAACTTCGAGCAGGTGGTGAACGCCTACTACCCGACTGTCACTGACCTACGGCTCAAGGGGAACTATCGCCACGCGCTCAAGGCGCTGAGCGGCTGGCGCTACAAGCTCAAGTTTTACGACTGGCCTTACGAACTCAAAGCCTTGCAGCGGATTGTGCATTACCGACGACCCGAAACGACCGGATTTTAGGGTGAAAACTGGCGCTCCACGCGAACGTTAAAGTACGAAAAGTATGGCGCTCAAGGGCGGATTTACAGGCGGTCGGAAACGGAAAGACGGGCGAAGATTTTTCGTCAAAATCACTCCAAATCCATTGCTTCGGTATTCACGGCGTCGTCGGGGTAATGGCTGTAATAGCGGCTCAGCCAGCGGCTGAGGCCGTCCAGCCCCGGAAACAGCACCCGCTCGGTGATGTTCATCTGATCGAGCTTGTTGCGCACCTCCCACTTCAACTGCTGCGGAATAATGATCTTGCGATACAGGTCAGGATGTTGTTCCAGCCAGTCATCGACACAGACCGAGTTGTCGGGAATCAGCGAGAAGAAGCCGAACTGATTGGCGATGCGCGCATCCAGCGACGGCGGTTCGAAAAAGACAATGTAATCGCCGCCATACGCAGCAAATTCATTGGCAATGTCCAGAAACCCTTCCAGCGTCGGCGAAACCTCCGCCAGCATGTCCGTCGTGAAAATGAAAGCATTGTGATTTTCCAGCACACAGCTAATTTTCTTCGGCATCAGCTTGTGCGCTTCGGGGATATTCACGCACCAGACGGCGGCATCCTGATCACCCGCGTTGAAATCGTAGGTGGCGAAGTGCAGCGCCACCAGCGGCGACACCGTCCAGTCGAGCAGGCGCGTCGGCATCCCGTGATGCTGCGCCAGACTGAGCCAGTACCAGTCGTTGTAATCGCGGTTGGTGTCCATAAAGGCATATTTCTTGAAGGATCGCAAAATCGACATTTCCAGCTTCGGGCCGTGATCGTAATGCAGCGGCCCACCCAGCCGAATGAGCGAGGTGGAAAGTTTGAAACTGGCGGTGGTCACCCCGCGAAAGGCACTTTGCGCACGGTGTCGTTTAATCCCTTCCTGCCACGATCCTTCAAACAGCAGTTCGCTTAAATGCGACCAGTTCTTCGCCCGAATTGGATCCTTCGCCATCGCTCCACCCCCTAGCGCCTAAAATTATGAGGAGAAATAAACCTCAGTTTCGAATTATAGGACAGATTAGCAAGCTGGGGCGAACCCACCTGTTCGCCCCAGCTTTGGGCAGACACACAGGTCTGCCCCTACAAATACTCCCTTATTCGACACTCTCCGCTAGGCAGCAGCGGTCATCGCCCGACATTTTCTATGCTAAAATAGAGGTTATGCGACGCCGAAAACGCACCTACGGTCACATTATCCCGCTCTTTCGGGTCGGCTGCCTCGCGCGACCCGGCCCTTTCGATTCCCGCTAAAACCAAACAACCTGCTTGAGCCGCTCACACATTTCGTCTGAGCGTGTTTTGCTGTCTTTTCAGATAAGTGGGAGTCATCTCATATGACAGTCTATCAAAAACCTGTGCGCCAGCCGCAGTTCCGGCTGATGCGCATGTGTGTTCTTGCCGCGATCATCGGCGTTCTCGCCGGAATCGCCGCCGAAATCCTCGACGGCATGATCGGCCTCGTTACTAATGCTGCTTTTTACCAGCGCCTCTCGACCGAATTGATTAGTCCTCTGGGCAGCCATTCACCGCTGCTGCTGGTCTTCGTTCCGGCGGTTGGCGGCCTGATCATTGGCCTGATGGCGAAATATGGCACGCCGCTGGTGCGCGGGCATGGAATCCCTGAAGCGATGGAAGCAGTCCTGGTGAAAAAAAGCCGTATCTCGCCGCGTGTCGCCGTTCTGAAACCCCTGAGCGCCGCCATCTCGATTGGCTCAGGGCAGCCCTTCGGCGCGGAAGGCCCGATCATCCAGACCGGCGGCGCGATAGGCTCACTGCTCGGTCAAATGGTACATACTACCGCCGCCGAACGTAAAGTCCTGCTGGCCTGCGGCGCATCGGCTGGCCTGGCGGCGATCTTTGGCACTCCGATTGCCGCGATGATCTTCGCTATCGAGATACTCCTGTTCGAGTTCCGCGCCCGTTCATTCATTCCGCTGGCAATTGCCAATGTGGTTGCCGCTGAAGCCCATATTGTCCTGATCAGCAGCCAGCCCGTTTTTGAGGTCGGCGCGGTCAATTTCGGCTCACCGCTGGAATTGATGATGTTCCTGTGTCTCGGCTTGATCGCGGGACTCGTTTCGGCGGGGATCATTCGCGGTCTGTACTGGGTTGAAGATCGCTTTCATCATTCGCGTATCAATACCTATCTCTGGCCTGCGCTGGGCGGATTATTCGTCGGCGTGGTTGGCTACATCGTGCCGACGTATATCATTCCCGGCGTAGACATTTATGGCCCCGGCTACAAGGTGATCAGCGGCATCCTGAATGGCAATTACGTGCTCACGTTTCTGATCGCGCTGTTTCTGGCAAAATCTGCCGTGTGGCTGGTGTCAGTGGGATCGGGCACGTCGGGCGGAACGCTCGCCCCGATCTTCATGATCGGGGCGGCACTGGGTGGCATCTTCGGCTTGATCATGCAGAGCCTCTTCCCAGGCATGACTGCTGCTCCTGTCGCATTCGCGATGGCGGGCATGGCGGCAGTTTTTGCGGGTACGACGCGTGCAACTTTCGCCTCGATCATCTTCGTCTTTGAAATGACGCAGGACTACCATGCCCTGCTGCCTGTGATGATCGCGACCGTCGTCACCACTGCCATCGCCAGCAGACTGATGAAGACCAGTGTGCTGACCGAGCAGCTTCGCCGCGCCGGCGTCATGGTCAGCCACGATTACGAAGCCGATGTGCTGAAGACCCTGCCTGTTTCCGCTGTTATGACAACTGATCCGGTCATGGTGCCGCAGGATATGACGGTTCGACAATTGATGGAAAAGGTCAACTTGAACGATCCCGCCATGATCCGTCATCAGGCGATGTTGATTGTCGATCCTGAGCAAGGGAATTGCCTGCGCGGAATTGTCACTCGGGGTGACCTGCTCAAAGCGCTGCAAAAAGGCAGCACCGATGATACGGTGCTTGAGGCAGGAAGCACCGACGTGAGCGTCGCTTACCCAGATGATTCCGTGCGTGACGCTTTAACGCGCATGTTACAGCGCGATATTGGCAGGCTTCCTGTGGTGGACTGCGACGATCCCAGCAAAATCGTCGGCTATCTCTCGCGCGGCAACGTGATCTCGGCGCATCTCAAGCAGCTTGCCGAAGAAAGCGAGTTGGATGCAGGCTGGCTTCAGAATCGCATTCTGACGACCTTCTCCAGGCGATAAAGACAATACAGGGGCGCACTTCATGCGCCCCTGTATTGTCTTTAAACACGCCTCCGCACAGTGTACCCGGCACTCCGTATTTCATTTCAGCCCTTGACTATGGCATTGCCACACGCCAGACTCCCGCGTTATACTGAGGGCAATTGTTCATAACGTCACAATAAAGTGAGGGCATTATGCCAGGAAAGTTCTTTCGTATCCTGCTCCCTCTGCTTGCCATCGCTTCGGGGATCGCCGCCGCTGCCTGCGGGACAGTCGCGACGCCGGAGTGGGCAGCAGAAGCGCAGGGAACGCGCGCCGCGCTGGCTGCGACCAGCGACCATCTCACCGCGATTGCGCCAACCGCTACGCCGACTGTCCCCCCCACCGAAACACCCGTCCCGCCGACCGCGACGCCTATTCCGCCGACACCGACCCCCGTCCCGCCGACTGAAACACCGCTGCCGCCTACGGTCGCGCCCACCGTTGCGACGCAGGAAGCGGCTGCCGCTGCTGGTGCTGGTGACCCCGCCAACGGCAAAGTCATCTTTAACACGCCGCACGACACCGCCAACGGCACCTGGGCCTGCGCACAGTGTCACTCGGTCTCGGCTGATAAAGCGCGTATCATCGGGCCTGGCCTGTGGGATCTGGTCGCTGACGCGGGCAGCTACGTCCCCGGCGAAGACGCACAAGCCTACATCCACGAGTCGATTGTCAACCCGAACGCCTTTATTACGCCCGGTGACCCGCCCTATCCGCCCAACCTGATGCCGCAGAACTGGGGCGAGGTGCTCACGCCGCAGGAACTCAACGACGTGATCGCCTACGTGATGAGCCTCCACGACTAACCCGAAGCAAAACAAATGGGCGAGCCACAATTGGCTCGCCCATCATCGTAGTATTTGCCTCGTTCAATGATTGCTCTGAAGCGCTTAGCTGCGGCCCATCTGTACCGTTTCGGCTTCGACTTCGTCCAGATATTCCAGATTGCCGCGTTCGTACAGCGCCATCGGCAGCGTGAAGTAGACTGCTGTGCCTACCCCCGGCGAACTACGCAGGTAAATCCGTCCGTTATGCAGTTCGATGATCTGGCGCGCAATCGTCAGCCCCTGCCCGGTTCCCGGCACACGCAGCGCGCGCCCCGTCACGCTGACCGGATTACCGCGATAGAAGCGGGTGAACACGTTCGGCAGTTCGTCCGCCGCAATCCCGACGCCGTTATCGCGCACGCGCAAACGAGCGTAACCGTCTTCTTCGTCCTTGATTTCCAGCGAAATCTTGCCGCCCGGTGGCGTGTACTTAATCGCGTTGTCGATGATGTTGCCCATTGCCCAGCGCAGTCTGCGTTCGTCGCCAACAATCTGCAAACCAGGCTGGTCGATGGTGACGGTCATCGTCAGGTTCGCCGCCTGTGCCACCTGTTTCCACTCGTTCGCCACCGCCCAGATCAGCGTGTCCAGCGGTAGCTGACGCGCCGTCTGCTGCACGAGTTGAGCGTCGTTGCTGCTCACCATCTCACGCATTTCCACAATCAGCTTTTGCAGCGCGCCAATGTTGCGTCGAATTTGCTGCGAAACCGCCATTTCCGGATTGGCGGCTTGCAAGCCGTTCTCCGCCATCTTGTCGAGCAGCGCCGCGCGCGCCTGTTCGCGCTGATATTCGACCGTTACGTCACGCACCATGATCACCGTGCCGACGCGCTGATCCGCCAGCGACATCACCGCAAATGACTGTACGCGCAGCATTTTGCCGTCCATTTCCATCCGCTGCGGCGTTCCCAGCGAGTACAGGCCGGGCGCATAGGCCGGGCCAAGCGTATCCGTCACCGCCGCCGTGATCTCGCGCATTTCCATACGCTTGAAGAAGTTATGGCCTTCGCCAATCAGCTTCTTGGCGTGTTCATTGATAAAGGTCACGTTGCCGTCGAGGTCTTCGATGATGACACCATCCGGCAGCGATTCCAACACAGCGTTCAAGTGTTCAATCTCGCGGCGCTGCCGCCGCAGCGATGCCCGCAGGGTATCGTGCCGCTGCTGCACGCGATCCGTATATACATCCAGCGCCCGTCCCAGCGCGCCGATTTCGTCGGTCGGCTGCATGTTCGTGCGCACGCTGTAATCGCCATCTGCCAGCGCCTGCGCGACCACCTTCACGCGATTGATGCGGTCGAGGAATACGTTCGTCATCACGAAAATCGTGATCACAATCCCCGCCGCGACTGTCGCAAGCGTCAGCGCGATCAACTGCTGCCCGGCTTCCGCCGCGAAGGGTGCGTTGTCGGGCACATACACCGCCACCACCGCGCCTGAATCGCCAATGGGGTAGTACGCGCCAAGATACGGCGCTTCATGGAGTTGGAGCGCCTGAAACGAATCTCCAGGCGCCGAGGTGAGATACTGCTCCGGCAGCGAACTCGGAAGCGACGCAACGGTGGTCGCCGCAAGCTGCTGCTGCTGATAAAATGCAATTTCAGCCGCCGCCCCTGACCGGGCATCTTCCAGCCAGGTCGTATAGTTTCTGCCCACCATCACGCTGCCGACCGCCGCACCGTTCAGCGTGATCGGGGCGGACATGAACAGCATTCGCGGCGCGATGCTTTGCAGATCAGCCGCGCCGTAAGTCCCGGAACCATCGCGCACCACCCCCGCGATTTCCTGCCCCTGAAGACTGACGGCGACCGCGCTGTCGAGGTCATTTCTGCGCGCGTAATTTTCCAGCATGGCACTCAGCTCATCCGGCGCATTGAGCGCCGCCGCCACATCTGGCATCTGGGCAAGCTGGTCTGCGTCAGTCTGCTGCTGCTTAAACAGGACATCCGCGCGATCAGAGACCGCCCGCCCCGTCGTGAACAACATGCTCACGCGCGACATATCGTCGCTGCTGGGCAGGCTGCGCGCCACCACATAGGCCGAGATCATGGTCAGCACGAGTACGATGAGGAACGTCGGTAGAATCAGCCGCCAGCGCAGCGATACAAACCGGGTTGGATTACTTTTAACGAGGCTCATCAATCGTACTCCTGAGTGAACTGCTGCTACCAGGACTCATTATCGTCGAATTTCATACCGCGACAACGACATCGCGCTGCCGCTGGTAGGCTTCGTTTCAAAATAGCTTCAAAGGTTCGTTATTTCTAATAATACTGCATTTTTGGTTAGATATTACATACCTTTGTCAATTCTGGCGAATTCAGCTTGCCAGCGCCGCTTGAGCAGCTACATCCGGCAGATTTTCTGCCACTTGATCCCAGGTCGCGTTTGCTTGCAGAGCCGCCACGACTATCGCCAGCGGTTCCGCCAGAATCGCCTTGTAATCGGCCTCGCCCGCCGCGCTCACCTGAAAGGCCGTCTGCTCGACCGGCGGCACAAACTGGGCATTGACGCCCGGTTTGTTTCCACGCGCGTCCACCCGATACCAGCCGAATTCCGGCAGGTAGACGGCATTCAGCCCGTGCAGCGAATACTGCCCGTCTGCGTAAGCCGTCAGCCGTTGATAGCAGAACCCCGCCGGGATGCCGTTCGCTCGCAGCAGCGCCGCCAGCAGATGACTCTTGGCGTAGCAGTAGCCCGTTCCCTCGCGCAGCACGTCCGAAGCGCGCCACGTGACCGGGTTTTGCTGATAATCATAGCTGTGATGGATTTCGTCGCGCACCCACTCGAAACAGCGTTTCGCGGTATCCAGCGGGTTGTCCCCTGCCAGCTCCCGCGCTAACCGCTCAATCGCCGGGTCATGCCAGTCGATTATATCCGTCGCCCGTAGATAAGCGTCCACAAACTGTCCCCAACCCGATTCATCCCCTCTTAAGATTAACATGTCAGCACAAATTTTTCATCCTGTGTTCATCTGAATGATCAGACTTTTAATCCCCACAGGTTACGCTTACAAGTATCAGGACTCAGACTTTCGAGGAGGAGCGAAATGATGCAGCGTTCCGGTCGTGCCGATTTACACATGCATACGACGGCGAGTGATGGGCTGGCAACCGTTCATCAGTTGCTCGATCATATCACCCAACACACCGCACTCGACGTGATCGCCATTACCGATCACGACTGTCTCGACGCTAGTTTGTGGGCTTATTACCACCAGGATCGTTATCCCTTCGAGATTGTCCCCGGCGTCGAAGTGACCAGCGCCGATGGTCACATCCTCGCCCTTTGGGTAACCGAGCCGATCCCGAAGCAGCTCTCGCTCGCTGAAACCGCCGCTGCCATCCACGAACAGGGCGGACTCGCGATTGTCGCCCACCCGATGGAGCCAACCATCGCCCCGCACATGGTTCGTCGCTACCTTCTGCATCCAGAGGTGTTAATACAATCGGGAATAGATGCCGTCGAAATCTTCAACGCAGGCGCGATTACACCCGGCAACCGTTGGTTAGCGAAAAAGCTCTTCGGAAACCTCGGTCTCCCGGTGATTGGCAGCAGCGATGCGCATCTACCCGAAAGTGTTGCTTCAGCGGTTACGCGCTTCAAGGGTATCACGGCGGCTGACTTGCGCGACTCGCTGGCATTTGGCACGACCGCAGCCGAGGGAAAATCATGGTCAATCATCACTTACTTGAAGCTCTTGCCCATCGAGATCCACAAGAGGCGGAACGGGTCTTTAGCGGCGAATCCGGCCTCCGCGCGCCCGATCCTGCGCTAATCACTGCGCCAGTCAAACGGGTTGCGCTCTTTGCCGAAGCCTTTTTACCGAAGGTCGATGGCGTCTCCAAGACCGCCTATCTCACCCTGCGCTATCTTCAGCAGACCGGGCGTGAGGTGCTGGTCTTTGCTCCCGACATTGCCCCCTCATCCGTGAGCGGCAGCCAGGTGATCGCGCTGCCCTCGCTCGGCATTCCCGCCGCCCCTGAATCGCGGCTGGCGCTGCCGCATCCCGCCATCGTCAATCATCTCAACGACTTCCAGCCCGATTTGATACACCTTTTTAGTCCGGCGCTGCTCTCGGTCAGCGGCATGTTGGTCGGGCGGCAGAATCGCATCCCGGTCGTCGCCAATTACCAGACCGATCTGCCCGGCTACACACAGCATTACGGGCTGCCGATTTTCAGCACCGTCCTGCGCGACTGGCTGCGCTACATTCACAATGGCTGTCACCTGACCCTCGTTCCTTCCAACTGGACGCTGCGCGATCTCCGGCGTCAGGGGTATCACCGCCTGCGCAAATGGGGACGCGGCGTCAACAGCGAACGCTACAATCCCAAGCGCCGCTCGCAAGCGCGGCGTGAGCGTTTGCTGGCTGGACGCGACCCCGATTCGCTGCTGTGCGTCTATGTCGGTCGCCTCGCCAACGAAAAGAAGATCGATCTGCTGCTGGAAACGGCGCGCACGCCGGGGATCGCGCTGACGATCATCGGCGACGGCGCGCTCCGTGACGAACTGCAAACGCTGTTCGCCGGGACAGGCACGCATTTCACGGGCTACCTCTACGGCGACGATCTGGCGGATGCTTACGCTGCCGCCGATGCCTTCATGTTCACGGGCGCGAACGAAACGTTCGGTCAGGTGGTGCAGGAAGCGATGGCCTCCGGCTTACCCGCAATCATCATCGATCAGGGCGGTGTCACCGATCAGGTCATCCCCGGTGTCAACGGCTTCATCTGCCCCGCCGACCCGCAGATGTTCGCGCTGGCTGCCGCGCAGCTTCGTGATAATCCCGCCTTACGCCGCGAAATGTCGATCAACGCCCGCCGCAGCGCCGAAAAGCGCCCCTGGGAAACCGTCCTCTCGGAACTGGAAACCCATTACAGCGAAGCTATCCAGATGAACAAGCGCTTTGATCACCTGTTCCCGCCGGACGCCCTCTCGACGCTGTTGAATGGGAGTTGGAAGAATAATCTTAGAAGTAAATTTTCATTGCAGTGATGAGGAGTGGATTGTCTTGCTTTCTTCCCGGATTTATTCAATCATATCCAATCACACTTCAAGTCGGATTACGCCAACAATCATTGAATCCACCGGAAGGAATCTCTCTTGACCCCCGAACGCAAAACCGTCGCCCTGATTGCCCATGACAACAAAAAGGACGAGATGATCGCCTTTGCGCGAGCGCACGTTGACGTGTTGGAGCGCTACCACCTGATCGGCACAGGCACAACGGGCGGCCTCATCAATGAGAAGGTCGGCCTCACCGTCGAGCGGATGCTCTCCGGCCCGCTCGGCGGTGACGCGCAGATCGCCGCGCAGGTTGCGGAAGGCAAGGTCGCGGCGGTCTTTTTCTTCATTGACCCGCTCGGCAAGCACCCGCACGACCCGGACATCAACACGCTGCTGCGTATCTGCAACGTCCATGATGTCCCGCTGGCGACCAACCCCGCCACCGCCGCCTATATCATCTCGGCGCGCGCGCTCTAGACGCTTTTCTCTGTTTCCTCTGTGTCTTCAGTGATCGCGGATAAGTAATTTACGAAATAGGCGACGTTCGTAGGGGCGACCTGGCAACCTGTGGTGCTACTATCAAATTTGAGGGAAGGTATTCGTAGGGGCGACCTGGCAGGTCGCCCCTACAAAACATACCTGATGTTACTTCTGTGGTGAATGTGTATTGCTTTTCCTCAGACTTGCGTTAATCGAGGATGGGGTTGCCGCGATAGATGTGCTGAACTTCTTCCGGCAGCGCTTCCCAGATCGAGCGCGACATCGGGACGAAGGGCGGCGTGTTTTTGAACCAGGGGCGGTTGTAAACAATCGCCAGCATGGTGCGGATGCGGTCAAGCGTGTTCGGCGCGCCGCGATGCCAGAGGCGCATATCCCGAATAATCAGGTCGCCCACGCAGGCCACTGTCCGAACCGACGGCATGGTCGGGATGCGTTCAATCAGATTACTGGGATCGGTATTGAGGTGCGTCCCGGGCCAGACTTCTGTCGCGCCATTTTCGACGGTGAAGTCGATCAGCGGGAAATTGACCACGATGATCCAGGGAGGAAGTGCCGCCGGGAAGCCCGGAAATAACAGATCATTGATGTCGATGTGGATACCCTGAAAGTCCTTGCTGCCAGGGAGTGTCGTATTCGAGTGATAGAACTGGCAGACAAAGTCCCCCATCACCACTTCCAGAATCTGCATCGCCAGCGGGTTGGCGCAGATCAGCGGATCGCTGAACGGTGGCTCGAAGGGCACGTGCATCCCCACATACGGGGAACCGGCATCGATCCGCTGCTTGACCTCAGGTTTCTGAATATGCTTTTCAAATTTCGCTTCGTAGGCGACGCGGACAGCTTCGATCTGCGCCGGGGTGACCACCTGTTGCAGCACCACATACCCAGCATCCCGAAATTCGCGGACGGCATTTTTCAATGTTTGCGGACTGAGCTTTCCCGCAGTAATTTCCTCGCGTGGAATATTCATATTGGTAATCCTTTTTTGCTCTTAAAACCCGCTTCAAAATGGCTTGCCTGCTTGCCTGACATTTTTCGACAGGCGCAAACCCATTTTGCCTCCGCAATTCCGCCGCGCAAAGAGCCACCATCCCATTCACACAGACGTGTTAGCTTTTCCTCAGTCCTCAGTCCAGCTTCTTCTCAGTCCTGCTTTTTACTATCCCTTTTTCTGCGCCTGCCGTACCGCGAACACCAGCAACCGATCCGCCACCGCCGCCTGCACCAGCGCGAAGACCAGCAGCGCCAGCCCCAGAAATATCCCGTAGGGAATCGTTGCCCAGAGTTCGCTGCTGCGACCGAGATGCAGAAACGCCAGCCCCCAGTCGCCAATCGCGCCGTAGCCTGCCATCAGCAGCCATGCCGCCACATCCGACGATTGCAGGAACTGCCCCTGCAGAACCAGCGTCGCGCCCACCAGCAGACCCGCCGTCACCGCCAGTCGCAGGAAAATCAGCACCGCCTGTATCAGCGTGCTGTAGGTGCGCTGCTGCACCAGCGCCGAAATCAGCAGCCCCACCGCCGCGTCGAAGCCAATCGTCGTCAGCGGCAGCAGCAGGGACGCCGTCATCAGAAACGAAACCAGCAGCACCGCCGCCACCAGCGGCACGTCTGGCGTAATTCCGTTAATCAGCAAATCGAGGTAGCGCCCCTGAAACGCCGTCAGTTCCCACAGCATCAGGCCGATCAGGATCACCCGCGCGACCAGCACCACGCCCAGCAGCCCACGCAGTCGATAAAACACGACCGCCGCCCAGCGCGCCCGCATCGAGATTTCCGCACCGAGTTCGGTCGCGCGCAGATTGTCCCAGTTTTGCCGCCGCATCTCGTCGCTGACGAAGGTCGAGGTACTCGCCAACCCGGCGATGCTCAGCAATACCTGAAGCACCAGCACGGGCCAGAACAGCACCGCGTTGACCACCTCGGTCGGCGTTTGTCCCGCCGAATGCTGTCCCAGTCCGGTCGCGATCAGCGCGCCGATCAGCAGCAGCACGCCGCCGCCGACTACCGCCGCCAGCGCCCGTCCATAGCGCCGCTGCCACGAAACCCGCGTCGTCGTGCCGAGTTCCTGGCGCAGCACCGGATGATCGCGCCGCGCCCAGGCGGGAAGCTGACCGATAAACAGGCGAACAAAGCGTTGTCTAGACCGAACCATGATTGATCACATCCCGGATAGTGTCTTCGAGTTGTATCAGCGCCGACTCCCACGCATTTTCGGGAATCATAACGGTCTTTGCATACCGAATATAATAGATATACGGCATCGGCGCGATTCCGACCAGTTCGCGCACTGCCGCAGCATACACCCCCGCCTGCAAACTATAGCGCCGCGCGTGATTTTCCAGCATCGCCTGCGACGGATTGTGCGCCACAACTGCTGTTTTCGTATCGATCAGCCGCCAGCGCCCCGCCTGATCCTGTATCAGCAGGTCGATAATCCCGTGAATCGTCCGCCGCTCCGTCTGGTAGACGAACGGCAGTTCGCGGTAGACCGCGCGCGCGCCCTCCATCCAGCCGAAGACCTCGCTTCGCTGGACTCGTTTCAGCAGGTCGTAGGCGTCCTGCACCATCCGGCGATTCTGCCCTTCCTCGACGATCCCTTCTTCCCAGGCATAGCGGCGCAAAATCTCACGCAGATCACGGTCATTTTCCGGCAGCGTCAGCCGCAGTGCCCGCCGCACAATCTCGCTGACGCGCAGCGTCGGCTCCTGCGAAAGCGCCTCGATCCGCTCCGGCGCGTCGTGCAGCACGCTTCGCCGCCAACGCTCCGCGAAAAGCGCGCGCTGCTCGCCCGACTCCGCATACCACGCGCCGCCGAGATCCGCCATCTGTGTCGCCGTCAGCGACCGTGTCAGCGCCTCCGTCGCCTTCGGCAGCGGTTGCAGCAGCCGCGCCGCGTCGTTGATCGCGGCATCGCCCACGAAAGGCGCATCCCAGTCGCCTGCGATCTCGTCACCTTCGTCACTTAACGCCAGCGGCTCCGGGAAATCAACCCGCACCATGCCGTCATCGAATAGCTGGCTGTCCTTTGGCTCAATATCTTTCAGTTCCAGCGCGTCGATCACCCAGCCGAGCCAGCCCGTCGCCTTAAGCCCTTTACCTTCCTTGTAGCTGACATGCCCGCTCACCAGCAGAGTGTCCTGCGCGCGTGTCGCCGCCACGTAGAACAGCCGCCGCCGCTCCGCCGTTTCGCGCAGTTGATCGAGCGTCTTCGCCCGTCGATAAGCGTAGGTCTCGACCAGACCGTTGCTCTCGGCATCGTAGACCTTGCACGCCAGCCCATTGACCGGATCGCTCGCCCGTGAGCCGCCTCGATACGACGCATCGACCAGCACCACCAGCGGAAATTCCAGCCCCTTGCTCTTGTGGACGGTCATCAACTGCACCGCGTCGTCGCTTTCCAGCGCCGCCTCGCCTTCGCGCACCTCGTTCTCGCTCATGTCCTTCAGGTATTCGGTGAACGCCCCCAGCGTGATCCTGCCGCTCGTCTCGGCTTTTTCGAGCAGCTTCTCGACGTTGCCGCGCCGCCGTTTGCCATCCGGCAATCCCGTCAGCACTGCCAGATAACCCGTCGCTTCCAGCGCCAACCGCAGCAGTTCGGCTATCGTCACCCGCCCCGCCTTGCGCCGCAGATCGCGCAGCGTTACCCGCGCGAAGTCCACCACCTCGCGTTCGTCAGCAGGCACAACTTCCGGCTGATCAAGCGCCGCCCACAGCGGAATCGGTTGGTCATCGTCGTCGGTGATCAACCGCAGCGCCAGCAGCGCATCGTCGCTCAGGCTGAACAACGGCGAGCGCAGTGCCGTCGCCAGCGACAGATTATCCAGCGGGTTGTAGAGCGCTCGCAGCAGGTTCAGCAGATCCCAGACTTCCTGACGGTCGTAATAGCCTTTGCCCGCAATCGTCAGGTAGGGGATGCCTTCGGCTTTCAGCGCTGACTCGTACAGCGTGACGTGCGTCATCGCCTGAAACAACAGCGCCACGTCGCCATACCCCATCGGGCGAACGATCTGTTTGCCCTTGTCGAAGATCAGCCGCCCTGCTTCAACCATCTGCTTGATGCGCCGCGCCAGCGCCCGCGCTTCCCAGCGCCGCCCCACTCCTTCTTCCTCGCCCCAATCTGCATCCTGTCGGGGCAGACGGCTGTCCGCCCTTTCTCCTGCTTTCAACTTCGCTTTGTCCAGCAGCAGCAGTTCCAGCACGGGCGCATCGGACGGCGCATCCGTCCGTTCCGCTGCCATCCCGCCGCCGAACGCCACCTCGTAATCTTTGACAGGACTAGTCTCGTCCTGTGTCAGAATCCTGTCGAACAAATCGTTCAGACAGTCAACCAGCCGCTGATGCGTCCGAAACGACCGATTGAGATTGACCGCCGCGCCGCGCGCCGTGATGACGCCTTTCACCTGCTCGAACACGCTCACATCCGCGCCACGAAAGCCGTAGATGCTCTGCTTCGGGTCGCCTACTACGAACAGACAGCCCGGCTGATCCGGGTCTGCCAGCCGCCGGATGATCGTCCACTGCGCCGCGTTCGTATCCTGAAACTCATCGACCAGCACATGCCGGAAGGCCGCATTCAAATAGCGCGCCCGCACATCATCGTCTTGCAGCAGCTCGCAGGTTTTCGTTTCCAGGTCATCGAAGTCGAGCGCGCCCCGTTCATCCTTCGCAAGGCGATAGGCCGCCCGTACTTTGGCGGCTATCGCCCCCCACAGCGGCAGCAGCCGCGCCGCCCGCAAATCCAGTGCCCCCGGCGCATCTTCAATGATGGACAGCGTATCCTTTGCCGCATCACGAATGACGGTAAACGCCGCCTTCGAGTCATCCCAGTCGTCGCCCCAATCCTTGTGACGTGCGCCCGGTATGCGCAGGTCAGCAATTCGCTTGACCTGATCCACGTAAACGTAGAGCAGCGCCCGTTCCGTTTGTTGTGGCGATGCCGCGAACCATTCTGCTACTTCGCCAACATCCTGCCAGCGCTGCGATAAACTATCCACACCAATCGGCGCATAAAAATCCGCACGACTCAGAGTCGTCACAAATCGCTCAATCGCCTTATGACTATCCGCAACCCACTGCGCCAGCCAATCGGTAAAAAGATCGTCAGTTTTCGGGTTAAATTCAGATAGAATTTGCAGCTTACTTGTTTGATTCAGCAAACCTCGGACGCCGCGTTCGCCATATTCCGCGAACAGTTCCAGCACCGGATCATCAGCCGCCAGCGAGCGCAAAACGTCGTCAATCGCATCTTCGAGCAGTACGCCCGCCTCGATTTCGTCGAGCACCTCGAACCCCGGATCAACCCCGGCTTCAGCAGCATTTCCCCTGAGAATCACCGCGCACAACCCGTGAATCGTGTCGATGCGGGCGCTGTCCATCGCCGCCAGCCGCCCCGCCCACTGCGCGGCAGCTTCGCCATCACGCTCGTCCGCCCGCCGCTGAAGGTGCTGCCGCACCCGGTCGCGCATTTCCTGGGCTGCCTTCTGCGTAAACGTGATCGCCACCAGCGCATTCAAAGGCCATTCCGGGTGTCGATCCAGCAGCGCAAGGTAGCGCTCGACCAGCACGAAGGTCTTGCCGCTCCCTGCGCCCGCCACGACAATCAGATTGTCCTCATGATTGTGAATCGCCGCCTGCTGCGCCTCAGTCAGAAACATTCGCTTGTCGTTTCCGCTGGTGGACGATGTTGATACGGCAGAACTGGTGCAGGTCGCAGTATGAGGCACACTTCCCGCCATCGAGCTTGTTGGCGTGTGCCGCGAAATCGCCCGCCCGCGCCTGTTCGAGATAGCGCCGGATGTGCGCTTTTCCCGCCTCGATCACCTCGGCATCCTCTTCCGCGACCACCGAGCCGAGAATATCCCCGCCGATTCGCCAGAATATCCCACCCGCGACTTCCGTCGGCGCGTCTGCTGACGTGTCCATTTCAATTACATGCTGCGCCGCCAGCAGATACACCATCATCTGAAAGTTGCGCCCGTGCTCGATTTGCTCTTTGCGAATCGGCGTGCTGCCCGACTTGTAATCGACCACGATTACCCGGTCGCCCTGCCGATCCATCCGGTCAATCGAACCGCGCACCCGCAGTTGCTCATCGCCTAAATCAATCGCGAACGGTTTTTCAGCCCCACCGAAGCGCGCTTCCTGACGATACACTGCGCGCGGCTGTCCATTGAACGCCTTCGGCAGCGGGCTTTTCGCAGCGAAATCATCGCGGATCAGCTTTTCCAGCTTGCGCACCAGTACGCCTTTTTCCTGCGCCCACTGCGCTGAAGCTCGAAAACGCAGCCGCTCCGGCGCAGACGCCATTCGTTCGTACGCGACTTCATTTAGAACGCGCAGCGCTTCGTCGAGCCGCTCCGGCGTGATTTCGCCGTCCAGCCGTCGATAGGTTTGCTCTAAAATCTCGTGGTAGAGCGTGCCAAGCTGCCGGATGTCCATCCCGTCTTCGGGTTCTTCGAGGACTTCCAGCCTGAGCAGCCGCCCCGCAAAATAGCGGAAGCCGCACAAGCCGTAATCGTTCAACTGGGAGGCGCTCCATACGCGCTCCGCATTCAGCCGCTGCGCCACCTGGGCGATCAGGTCAGCATCACGCAGCCGACCGCTGTAATGGTCGTGCGCATCCCGCGAAATCCGCCCCATTTCGATGGCGCGCCCGCGCTGAATCCGCGCCCAGTACTCCGGCTCAATCCACTGAACCCAGGCCGCGCCGCTGTTTCCGCTGGTCAGGCCATCCGCCGCCGCCAGCGCCGCTTCGTGTGGGGTCGCCGGGTCACGCGGCACGTCGCCCGTCGCCAGATGTTCAACCTGCGCATCGCTGAAAACTGCCAGCGCCGCCCGCCACAGATGACTCGCCGCCCACCTTTCGCCGTTCTTGCTGTGCGGGCGTGAAAGTGTCAGTGAATCGCGCGCCTGCCCAATCAGGCTGTAAAACAAGCCGTCATCGCCGGCGCGCTCGGCTTGCGTTGGCAGCGAGATGCCCTGTTGGCGAAGGCGTTCCCGTTCGCTGTCGAGCAGCAGCGGGTCTTCCGGCGTCGGCTGCGGGAAAATTCCTTCCGACAGGCCGAGGATAAAGACATGGCGCTGCGGCAGACCACGCGCATCCGTCACCGTCGTCACCAGCACGCGACCATCCCGCGCTGTGCCGCGCCCGACCGTCGTGTTCTCGACCGCCGTCCTCAAATCGCGCAGAAAGGTTTTCGCATCGATCACCCGCCCGTAGCCCAGCGAACCCGCCAGCGCCTGCGCCGAAAGCAGGCCGCGCAGCGTCCGCTTGAACTGCTGCATTGCCGCCAAATCACGCGCGATCAGCGCTTCGTCGGCTCCTGCGCGAATCTGCATGGGCATGTTCAGGCTGTAGGCCAGCGCATCGAATAAGGTTTCCGCAATCGGTTCTTCATCCGGGTCAGCCAGGTCTTGTCCGATCAGCGTCTCCAGCCAACTGACGTACACATCGACTGTGCCCTGTTCAGGTGGCCTCAAAGCAGCGAAAAAACCCGCCAGCGCCGCACTCAGCGACACGGCAAGCGCCCCATCCAGTTGAGTGAGTGACCCTGTATCATCGTCCCCGGCGCTTGTGATACGAGGGCGCGCCGCTAATTTGATCGCTTCCAACAAGGGGAGGCGTCCCCCTGTGATTTGCATCTCCACACCGATGCGATCCAGCACGTCCACCATCGTGCTGTCCAGCCCCGGCACGTCAAAGTATGGCGAGCGCAGCACATCCAGCAGATCACGCCGCCGAAAATCCCCACGATGCAGGCTCAGCAGGTCGAGCAGCGCCACAATGGCCGGGTTGCGCGCCAGCGCTTCGCCGTAGTGCAGCGCCAGCGGCAGCCCATACATCTGCCCCTGTGCGGCGACCTGTTCCCCATACAAAGGCCAGTCGCGCAGGGCAATCAGAATCTCGTCGGGTGCGCAGCCGTCCAGCAGCAGCCCTTTGACGCGCCGCAGCACCGCGCCAACCTCATGCGCGGGATCCGGCGCTTCAATCCACTGCACCGCGCCTTCCGCCGCCACCGGTTCTGGCTTCGGGCGCAGGAGCTGCGCCGAAAGATGGCGGAGCGCAGCATGTCGTGTATCCTGTCGCGCCGTGAACGGAATCACGTCGAGCGCGATCCCACGCGCCGCATGAGCGTCAGTCAGCCGTTTCACTGCATCCTGAAAGCGCCTGCCAATCGTCGCCTCGCGCTCTGGAACCGTCGTCAGCGTCACGACCGCCTCACGCACCTGCGCGCCCAGCACCGTCAGCAAATGCGCTTGCAGGGCATTGAATTGATCGTAACCATCCACAATCAGCAGATCGACGGGCTGCGTAATTTGCGGCATCTGTTCCAGCAGTTCGAGCGCCAGCCAGCCTTCGCCCTCACGATCCACCAGATCATATTTGCGCAGCGCCAGTTGATATTCGGTGTAAATCTGCGCCAGTTCGAGTTCTTTTGCCGAACTCGCCTGCGCCTCGAAATCCTGCGGCTGAATCAGATTTTGCTTGAGTTCGTAAATGAAGGTCGCGATAATCTGGATAAACCCCGGCGTCTGCGCGATACCGCCGAAGATACCACTCCCGTCCGCGTAAAGATCGCTCAGCATCGCACGGATCAGGCTGTAGCGCGCCGTATCATCCAGACAGCGCTGTGGTTTTCCGCCAATCGCCAGCAGGGAGTGATACAGGCTGTAAAAGTTGAAGTATTCGACGTTGAAGGAGACTTGTCCTGCCGCGCCACTCATGAAGCGCTGCCGAAAATCGACAATCTGGCGCTCGGTAGACAGCAGCACCCAAACCTTCGCCAGCAGCTTGCGCGTTTTCAGTTCGAGCAGGCGATCCTGAACCGCAATCGTCTTGCCCGCACCGACGCGCGCCAGCAGCAGTTGCATCGCGCTTATTCGCCCATCAGCAGACGGCGAATCGCTTCGACAGTCGGCTGATCGATTCGATCTTTCGCCAGATAATTCGGCTGCAAATTGGGGATGATATTCTTGAGGTGTGTGGGCGGAACGACCGGTTCACGGGCGCTCAGGCGAACGCGCTGTTCGTCTTTGATGAACACGACCACACCATAAACCGGAACCGCAGGGAGATTCCGTTTTTCGAGGAATTCGCGCATCTTCTGGATGTCGGCAATCGCTTCCCGCGTGGGATTGATGGATGCCGGGACGCTTTCGTTGGTCGGCTTGATGCGCAGCCAGTTCGCGCCGTCGTTAGCGAAATTCCCCTCGTTATCGAGGATACGAAACACCAGCACGCCCGGCGGCCCGACCAGCACCGCATCGACGTAGCCGATCTCGCGCTTGCTCACATTGCGGATCAGATCAAAACGATCATCCAGCACCTGCGTATCCGCCAGAAAACGCCCGGTGATCATGGCGAGGTCGTTGTCCGTTTTCCAGGTGAATGCGCGAATCGCCAGCGCGATTGCGGTTACCAGCAGGGCAGCGCCCAGCACCAGCGCCAGATTGTAGCCAAACACATACAACCCATAGGATGGATCGGTCTCGTAGACCAGGGGCAGCGCCGCACCCAAAATCCCTATCGCGGTGACAAACACGCCCACCGCGCCGACCAAGAGCGCTAATGTCTTGACCTGATTCGCTCGCCGAACGAGCGACCGGGAAGGAGCTTCGTTACGCATTCGTTATTTTTCTTGCTGCCGCAATTTTGACTTGGGAGCGGGCGGCGGCGGTGGTACGGGTGTGGTTTTCACACGACGTTCGCTCAGCACCGTCTCTAGAATCTTCTTCAGTTCGTTAAATTTTGGCAGCGGCTTATACAGCAGCCTGTCCGCTCCTGCCTGCTCGATGACCGCTTTTTCTTCTTCAGCCGTCAGTTTATAAGCGGTGATTAAGACCACGCCCATCCGCTTGAGGGCTGCGCTCTGACGAATCCGTTCGCCGACCATTGGCCCGCTCACGTTTCCCGGCAGGCGAATATCCAGCAGCGCCAGTTCCGGCAGTTCTCCTGACGACCCCTTGTCTGCTTCCTCAATCCAGGTGATCGCCTCTTCGCCGTCTACGAAAGCGACGCCTTCAATCCCCCACATCTCGAACATCGCCAGCAGCAGTTCGTAGATATCCGGTTCGTCCTCGACAACCATCCAGGTAGACAAAAGCCTTCTCCCCCGTGTTACTTTCTAACTGACTGCATACCCACCAATGATAGAATTCTTACCTGGTGAAAGCAAATCAAGAAGTTGTTTAGAACTTTAAAATAACTTGTAAAAATTCGGTAATTCTGTTCGCGCGAAACTACAATTTTCAGGCAGTCCCCATTAATTCTACAATCTAAGTTGAGTATACTTAAATTTATGGAAAAACAACGTTAGGGTTGGAGGAAGACTTTTGACCTGGTTAATCGCCGAAGACGAAGCAGACATACGTAACCTGATTGCACTCATGTGCCAGGCCTGGGGTCATACCCCCACGACCTTCGAAAATGGGCAGAAGGTCTGGGATTGGCTCGACCTCGTTGAGCAGGGAAAGCCGGTGCCGCTTCCCGAACTCATTCTCATGGATATTCGAATGCCCGGTAAAAAAGGCAACGAGATCGCGCATCGAATGCGCACACTCGAACAGCTACAGACCATTCCCATCGTGCTCATGACCGCCTACACCCTCAGCGAGCGCGAGCGTCAGGAGATGATGCTGAATGACGGTGTTGATAAAATTCTGAACAAGCCCCTGCCTGATTTTGACCAGTTGCGAACAATCCTGCATAATACCGTAGACGAAAAGCAGGCAAGCACGTCAACGAAAGTGGACGTTATCAATAAATGAATAACCAGCCCAACCAGGAAGAACTCACCGGCGTCATTCAACGCATCAATCGTCTTGGCGCGGCCTCCGAGCGTGTTTTCAGCCGCTTGTATAAGGGGCTGAGCGGTCATCAGGGCGACACCCAGCAGATTCGCGCCCAGAACCGCGAACTGCAAACCACGCTCAAGAACCGCAACATCGAGATCGAGCGGCTGAACAGCATCCTCGCCAGCATTGATCAAGGCGTGATCATGCAGGACAACGAGGGACGTCTGGTGCTGGTGAACGAGGCGGCGCGCAAGCTCCTCGGCAATATCAAAGCTTTCTGGCAAAGCGAACTCGGCACGCTTTTTAACAACTATCGCACCTTCGCTCCCATCGACGCCGAGCTTTCACCGCTCACCGCGCCCACCTCGGTTCAGGTCAACAATCGAATCCTCGGCGCACAACTTGCCGCCGTCGCCGACGAAGCAGGCAACCGCATCGGTACGATGATCGTCCTGCGCGATGTGACGGGCGAAGCCCTCTCGGATCGGCTCAAGGATCACTTCATCACGGCGATTTCGCACGAACTGCGCACGCCGATGGCGGTCATCAAAGGCGTGAGCGAACTGATTGCCGCCAGCGATGCCCTGCCAAACCGCCGCCTGCTCGAAACGCTCAGCCGCAATGTCGATGTGCTCGACCGCATGATTGTCGAACTGCTCGACATTTCCGAACTCAGCGACGCGAACTTCAGTATTCGCAACGAACGCCTGAATGTCGAGGAACTGCTCTGGAACGTCGTCAACGGGCAAACGCCGGAGATCAAGCGCGCCCAGTTGGACGTTTCGGTGCTCGTGCGCAAAACACAAAATCTGTTCGTTCAAGGCGACGATCAACGCCTGCGCTGGGCTTTCGGGCATCTGCTTCAGAACGCCATCCACTACACCGAAGCGGGCGGGCATATCCTGATCACCATCTCCCCCAACGATTCCGACAGCCTCGCGATCCAGTTCGTTGATACCGGCGTCGGCATTGGCGACCGCGACCTGCCGCATGTTTTCGAGCAGTTTTATCGCGGAGAAGCGCGCACGCCCGGCGGCAAACTGATCGATCCGCGTGGCTTGGGTCAGGGATTGTTCGTCGCGCGCCGCGTCCTCGAACGGCACGGCGGACACATCTCGGTCAGCAGCGGGCGCGGTCAGGGAAGCATCTTCACCGCCGTCCTCCCAATCACCGCCGCTTAATCCTCTCTATCCATTTCTCGATCTTTTCTTCGCGCGTTTGCGTTGAGCCTTTTGTCTTTCCTCAGCACTCAGCACTCGTTACTCAGCACTTCGCTTCGATAATTTGCCTCTGAGCGCCACGAGGTTACAATTTAATAAACATTCGTACACGGGAGTAGCGATTTGTGTCTGCGTTGGGAGCGTTCACGTTCGTACTACACTGTCACCAACCGTTCATGCGACTGGGCGGGCGCTGGTATCACGGTGAGGAATGGCTTCACGATGCCATCATCGAAACCTATATCCCGCTTCTGGAAACGCTCTACGATCTGAGCGAAGAAGGCGTGCCTTTCCGCCTGATGCTGGGAATTTCTCCCGTGCTGGCAGAGCAGCTTGCCGATCCGCTCATTCTGGAACACTTCGAGGCGTATCTTGACGAACGGCTCGAAGCAGCGCAAAAAGATATGCGTTATTTTGAAACCGAAGCTTATAACGAACATTTACGCTATCTCGCGGAGTGGTATCGCGATACCTTCCTACGCATTAAAAACGCCTTTCAAACCCGTTTCAATCGTGATCTGATTGGCGCATTCCGCCGCCTTCAGGATGACGGCCTGATCGAAATTATCACCACCGCCGCCACCCACGCCTACCTGCCGCTGCTCTCCCGTGATGGCAGTCTCAATGCTCAGGTCAAAACCGCCGCCGCCAGTTACCAGCGTTTGTTCGGCAAAGCCCCTACCAGCATGTGGCTGCCGGAATACGGCTACCGTCCCGCGCAGGTCACCGAAACGGGCTTGCAGCGCCCCGGCATCGAGCAGGTTCTCAGCGCCAGCGGCATCACCAGCTTTTTCGTCGATACCCACACGCTGACGGGCAGCGCTCCGGTCGGTGTCGCGGCGGGTAACGTCCTCGGAACCTATGATGTCGTGCCGCGCCGCTACACCCTGCCCAGCACTAATCGCTTCCCTGTAGAAGCGCGCGGCGCGACCCCCTTGAGCGCCTATTATGTCAGCGAAGGCAGCGAGCGCTCAAACGTCGCCGCGATTGCCCGCAATCCACGTATGGGACAGCAGGTCTGGGGCAGCGAACTCGGCTACCCGCGTGATTTCGACTATCGCGGGTCGCATTTGCGCGCTGGAACCAGCGGCCTGCGCTACTGGCGTATCACAGGCGAGAAAGTCGAAGCCGCCAACCGCGATTACTATCACCCTGATTGGGCAGCTTACAAAATCGAGCAGCACGCCGAACATTTTGCCCACCTCGTCGGTGACCAACTGCGCAGCTATCATAACAGCACCGGCTCGTATGGTCTGGTTGCCGCGACCTTCAATGCCGACCTCTTCGGTCACTGGTGGCTCGAAGGGATCGCCTGGCTCGGCAAAGTGCTGCGTCATCTCGCCTCCAGCCCTGATGTCGATCTGACCACGGCGACGTCCTTTCTCACGGCGCACCCGCCGTCCTCCGCACTTGATCTCTACGAAAGCTCGTGGGGGATTGGCGGCTTGCATTTTCTCTGGGATAACCAGGAAACCCACTGGATGTGGATGCCGATTCACGCCGCCGAAGGACGTATGGAAGTCCTCGCGGAGCATTTCAGCGCGCCCACCGACGCCGAAGCTCAGGTGCTGGCGCAGGCCGCCCGCGAAATTCTGCTGCTGCAAAGTTCGGACTGGCCGCTGCTGGTGACGACCGCTCAGGGACGCGCTTACGCTATCCGCCGCTTCAGCGAACACGCCGAACGCTTCGATCACCTGGCAAAATCGCTGGAAACGGGCGCGCCGGATGTGGATAAGGCGCGTGATTGGTGGGAACGCGATAATATTTTCCCTGAGATTGATTACCGCTGGTTCAAGGCTGACGCGAAGTAGAAAGTACCAAGTTAAAAGTTACAAGTAAGGACAGTTAAACCACTTTTAACTTTCGACTTTTAACTGACTTTGGGGGAAGTACATCATGAACGTCTTATTCGTCAGCGCCGAAGTCGATCCTTTCGCGAAAGTCGGCGGGCTGGCTGACGTCGTCGGTTCGCTGCCAAAAGCGCTGCGTGAACGTGGGATCGATGCCCGCATACTGATGCCCTATTACGCCTTCATCGACCCGATCCGCTATAACATTACCCATCTGATTTCATTCCAGTTCCAGCGCCGTTATGGGACGGAATATGTGGACATCTACGGCGCGGAACACAACGGTATTCCCGTCTATTTCCTGCGCGCCCAGCCCTGGTTCGGGCAGGAGCGCACCGTCTACAGCAATTGGGATGGCGACGTGCCGCGCTTCATCTTCTTCTGTCAGGCCGTCCTCGAAGCCGCCAGCGCCATTCGCGACCGCTTTGGCTGGTTCCCGGACATTTTCCACATCAACGACTGGCATACCGGGCTGGTCCCCTTCCTGATTGACCAGAAACGCGCCGAGGACGAACGCTGGCGCGGCGTCGGCACGCTGCTCACCATTCACAACATGGCCTATCAGGGCGAATATGTCGGCGGATTCACGTTCACGCTGGGGATTCCGGGACGTAACCATCCCGATTTGCAACGTCTTGACCTCGGCGACAACATGCTGGCGATGGCGATTACCTATTCCGACATTATCACGACCGTCAGCCCGCGCTACGCCGTCGAAATTCAGTACCCGTATCAGGGCTACGGTCTGGACAATCTGCTGCGAACACGCGTGCCGGATTTGTACGGCATCGTCAATGGCATCGACATGGATCAGTGGAATCCCGAAACAGATCGGCTGATCACCAATCATTTCAACGCCGATAACTTCGTCGAACAGCGCCCACCCAATAAGCGCCAGCTTCAGCAGGACTCCGACCTGCCCCTGCGCGACGATGTCCTGTTGATCGGGCTGGTCAGCCGTCTGGTCGAGCAAAAAGGGCTGGATTTGGCTTTCCCGGCTTTACGTCAGTTCCTTGCCGACAATGACGTGCAGTTCGTCGGCCTCGGTTCCGGCGAACCGCAATATAATGATCAACTCACGCGTCTGGGCGACGATTTTCCCGGTCGCGTGCGTGCCTTTGTTGGTTATAATGCCTCTGTCGCGCAGCGGATCTACGCGGGCAGCGACGTGTTTCTGATGCCCAGCCACTACGAACCGTGCGGCACGAGCCAGATGTTCGCCATGCGTTATGGATCGCTCCCGCTGGTACGCGAAACCGGCGGTTTGGCGGACACCGTCGAAAACTACGACGATGGCGCGGCTGACCGGGGAACCGGTTTTATTTTTCAGTGGGAGACACCCGGCGCGCTGCTCGGTACCTTGCAGTGGGCGCTGTATACTTACAACGAGCGCAGACCTGCCTGGCGGCGGATGCAGGAGCGCGCGATGCGCCTCGACTTTAGCTGGAACAAAGGCGCGAGCGAATACATCGCACATTACGAAGATGCACTGTCCCGTCACCAAGTCTCGGTATGAACCTGCTCACCGATTTGTGCAGGAATTTTAAAGAAGTTACGGCACAATGATTTCTTGAACGAACCTTTTAAGGAGAACAGCTTATGAAAGTGAAAGCCGTTATTCTGGCGGGTGGCGAAGGTACGCGCCTCGCCACACTGACCGCCAAGCGCGCCAAGCCCGCCGTCCCTTTCGCGGGAAAATATCGCATTATCGACTTTACGCTGAGCAACTGCGTTAATTCAGGCATCTTCGATGTCCTGATTCTCACGCAGTACCGCCCGCACAGCCTGAACGACCACATCGAACGCGGTCGCCCCTGGGATTTAGACCGCTCCTTCACGGGCGGCGTGCAGATTTTGCAGCCGTTCAAAGGACGCTACGATACCGACTGGTATTCTGGCACGGCAGATGCCGTCACCCAGAACCTCAACTTCGTCCGGCGCGGTCGCCCCGACTACGTGCTGATCCTCTCCGGCGATCATATTTATGAGATGGATTACGACGTCCTGATTCAGTATCACCGTGAGAAGAAAGCCGCCGCCACCATCTGCACCATCACCGTCCCGCTCGACGAAGCCAGCCGCTACGGCATTGTCGATGTCAACGACGATTACAGCGTGCGCTCCTTCATCGAGAAGCCCGAAAACCCGCCGGGGAATTTGGCAAATATGGGTGTCTATGTCTTCAGCTATTCAATTCTGGAACAGATGCTCAAAGAAGATCACGACATGGAGAAGAGTAATCACGACTTCGGCAAGGATATTCTGCCGCGCATGGTCGCTCAGGGGATGGGCGTCTATGCTTATCCGTATGGCGGCTACTGGATTGATGTGGGAACCGTTGAAGCCTTCTGGGAAGCCCACATGGACCTGCTCGCCTCACCGCCGTCGATCAACCTGAACGACCGCACCTGGATCATCCATACGAAAAGCGAGGAGCGCCCTCCGGTGATGATTCACAACAGCGCGATTGTCAACGACAGTCTGCTCACCGACGGGACGGTCATTTCTGAAGGCGCGGTGGTTGAACGCTCGGTGCTTTCGCCCGGTGTCTTCATCGGCCCGAACGCCGTCGTGCGCGAATCGGTACTCCTCACCGACACCTATGTCGAGGCGGGCGCGGTCGTCGAGCGCTGTATTATCGACAAAATCGCCGTTGTTGGTCATAACGCCCATGTGGGGAGCATCCCTCAAATGGGTGAGTTAGGGATCACCTGCATCGGCAAAAACGCACACATCCCGGCAGGTTATACCGTCGGGCATAGTAGTATTCTGGGTACGGATTTACGCCTGGAAGACTTCCAGCAGTATGCCGATAAAATCGTGCCGAACGGAACCAAACTCGGCTATTCGAAGCGGCGTTAGCCTGGAAAAAAACGAGACGACCTGTGCAGTTGCACAGGTCGTCTCGTTATAGAGCTTATTCCGGTTGGTAGGTAACGACGACGGAATTGTCACCACTGTAGGGATTCGGCACGTACTTATCGGCTTCCCAGTCGTTGTGCCATTCCGTGCTGTTCACGAGGTAGCGAAACTGATATTCGCGGCTCTTGTCCAGGTCGAGCGTCACCGTGAAGCTGCCATTCTTCTGGCGCTTCATCGCGGTCGCAGTTTCATTCCAGTTATTGAAATCGCCCACCAGAAAAACGGTTTCGCCTTGAACAGCCTCTGGCAGCGAAAACGTCACTTTAACCACGTCTTTGGTCTTGAGGAATTGCTTCTTAAGCATCGGACAAACCCTTTGATTTGTGAAACTTGAAACTAACCTAGCCCATTCTAACACAATTTATTTAAAGCAACATGGCGATACAACTAAGAATCATTAGATTCTACTTATAATAAACTGCCAATTTCAGCTCCTTTCGACTACCCTTCGCCCGGAAAACAGGCTATTCTTACATATCGTTACGGTGTAAGCTTTGAAAAGTCACCCTAACACCATATTACGGTGATTTGTGCAATTGTCTCATTCTGAATTAATTTTTCACGCGATTTTAGCGAAAAGCCAACAGCTTTCGCGAATCATTTCCAGGATAATCATCTATTCTGTACATGAGCGCCTCACCGAGTCTCATTAGGAGTTTTCTTCATGGTAAAACCTGTCGCGACTGTTCATGTCGTCCCCAACCTGCCAGAGCCGCTCAAGCGCCTGCGTGACTTGGCTTACAACCTGCGCTGGTCATGGGATCACGACTCGATTGGTCTGTTTCGCCGCCTGGATCGCGATCTCTGGGAGACGACCGGACATAACCCCGTCTGGATGCTCGGTCTGATCGACCAAAGCCGTCTCGAAGCGCTCTGCGACGACCCGGCATTTATGGCTCACTTCTCCCGTGTCTGCAATGCCTTCGATGCATACATGCAAGCCACCGACACCTGGTATTTACGCAGTCATCCGGCAGCCATCAAACCGTTCATCGCCTATTTTTCGATGGAATTCGGCCTGACCGAGTGCCTGCAAAACTATTCCGGCGGCCTGGGCGTGCTCAGCGGCGATCATCTCAAAAGCGCCAGCGACCTCGGCGTGCCGCTGGTCGGCGTCGGCCTGCTCTATCAGGAGGGCTATTTTCGCCAATACCTGAACGCCGACGGCTACCAGCAGGAATCCTACCCCATCAACGATTATTCAAACCTGCCCGTCGAACTGCAAAAAGGAGCGGACGGCAAGCCGCTCACCATCAGCGTGCCGATGCCGGGACGCCTGCTGTATGCCCAAATCTGGAAAGTACAGGTGGGGCGCGTGCCGCTCTTCCTGCTCGACACCAACATCAATGAAAACAGTCTTGAAGAAGACCGCAACCTGACCGACCGGCTCTATGGTGGTGACCGCCGTACCCGTATCCGTCAGGAAATCCTTGTCGGCATCGGTGGCATTCGCGCCCTCGATTTGCTCGATCTGCGTCCGAAAATCTGTCACATGAACGAAGGACACGCCGCCTTCCTCGCGCTCGAACGCGCCAGCCAGTTCATGTCAGAAAACGATCTCACCTTCTGGCAGGCCAAAGAAATCACCGCCAGCAGCAACATCTTCACCACCCACACGCCGGTTCCCGCTGGTTTGGAGCGCTTCGGTTTCGACCTGATCGACGAGCATTTCACCGATTACTATCGCACTCTCGGCCTGAATCGCAACGAGTTCATCGACCTCGGTCGTGAGCACATGGGCGATTACGAACTCTTCTCGATGCCCGTGCTGGCGCTCAAAATGTCCGCCAAAGCCAATGGCGTCGCCAAATTACATGGTGTCGTTTCACGTAACCTGTGGCAGTGGATGTATCCTGGCGTCCCGGAGCAGGAAATTCCCGTCACATCCATCACCAACGGCGTCCATATCGAAAGCTGGATCAGCAACGAAATGGGGGAACTCTTCGACCGCTACCTCAATCCCGGTTGGCGCGAGTTCGAATGGGATGCCAACATCTGGCAGGACATTGACAGCGTCCCCGATACCGAACTCTGGCGCACCCACGAACGCCGTCGCGAACGCCTGATCGCCTTCACGCGCGGACGCCTGCGCACGCAGCTTCAGCGCCGGGGCGCACCACAGCACGAAATCGATGGCGCAGACGAAGTCCTCGACCCTGACGCGCTGACGATTGGCTTTGCCCGCCGCTTCGCCACCTACAAACGCGCGACGCTGTTCATGCGCGATATTGATCGCCTGAAGGCCATCCTCAACAATGCGGATCGCCCGGTGCAGTTCATTTTCGCAGGCAAGGCGCATCCACACGATACCGGCGGCAAGGAACTTATCCGCCAGATTATCAATCTGGCGCGCACCGAAGATTTCCGCCATCACATGGTCTTTCTGGAAGACTACGACATCCAGGTGGCGCGCTATCTCGTGCGCGGCGTCGATGTCTGGATGAACACGCCGCGCCGCCCCAAAGAAGCCAGCGGCACGAGCGGCATGAAAGTCATCTACAACGGCGGCCTTAATTTCAGCGTGCTCGACGGCTGGTGGGATGAAGCCTATAACCGCTCTGTTGGCTGGGCAATTGGCGGCGGCGAAGAATACCCTGAATACGAGTGGGATCATCAGGATTTTGTCGAAAGCGAGGCGCTCTACAACACGCTCGAACACGACATTATCCCGCTGTACTATGATCGCTCGCGCGATAATCTGCCTCGTGAATGGGTGCAGCGCATGAAGAATTCCATTCGCACGCTTGCGCCCTACTTCAATACCGACCGCATGGTGCAGGAATATACCGACCAGACGTACCTACCCTGTTTAGACCTTTCGACACATCTGACCACGCCCACGCTCGAAAAAGGGCTGCAATACGCAGCCTGGCGCGCCAATCTCGCCGGAGCCTGGAACAACGTTTCCGTGCAGAAAGTTATCGTCCCGCAGGAAACGCTCAAGGTCGGCAAGGACATGGACGTGAAAGCGGTCATTCGCCTGGGGCAGCTCAAACCGAACGATGTCCATGTGCAGTTGTACTATGGCTCGCTCAGCACACGCGGCGACATTAACAGCGGCTCGGTCATCAACATGACATTGATCGGCCCGGACGGGAACGAGGGGAACTACATCTTCCATGCAAATGTCACCTACGACACCAGCGGTGAGCGCGGTCTTTCGGTGCGCATCCTGCCGCATCACGAAAGCCTGCCGACCGAATTCCAACCGGGCATCATTCGCTGGGCGTGAGAAGAAGAGAAGTGCTGAGTACTGAGTGCTGAGTGCTGAGTCAAAAACTCAACCCAGCAAGCAAAGTTTTGGGAATGGCATAAGCAATAGTTTGATCTTTCTCCCCTCTCCCCGCTTGCGTGGGCTGAGGGGCGGGGGTGAGGGGTAAAGGTGAGATCAACCATGCTGGCAACCATCGCGCGCGACGCCGCCCTTCACGAACTCGCCATCGAACATGCGGCGGTTCGCGCCATGATCGATGAACTCAGCGAAGAGGAAATGACCCGCCCCGATACCATCGAGTACGGCCTCTATTCCGGTCAGGAATTATCATTCAAG
Source organism: Anaerolineae bacterium (assembly GCA_034432495.1). GTDB lineage: Bacteria > Chloroflexota > Anaerolineae > Aggregatilineales > Phototrophicaceae > Flexifilum. The sequence goes on from DAOUCB010000036.1 coordinate 63,939, forward strand.
GATTTGCTGGCGCACCTGACCACCTACGAAGTCCTCACCCTCGAAGCGATTGACTCATGGCAGCGCGGCGAAAAACATCCTGCGGTTGACGAAATGCAGTCACCCGCCGACCAATACCGCATTCATCACGCAGGCATCGAAGATCGGCGGCATCTCTCCCTTGACGAGATGCTCGACCAATCGATCTCTACTCAATTAAACCTGACCGGAACGCTCACGCAGCTTAGTGATCGCGATTGGCACACGACGGCTCCTTTCCCCACGCCCACGCCGCTCAATCTCGGCGGCGTGATCGAAATCATCCTCGTCGCCCCACCGCGACCGCCCTATCGCCACCTGCCCGTCCACATCCCCGACACCACCGCCTACATTCGCAAACTGCGCAAATAAAAAGCTTGAAGAAGTGCTGAGTGCTGGGTGCTGAGTGCTGAGGAAAAGCCAAAAGCAGTAACGAGTAACGCAGTAACAAACGATAGGCAATGAGTATTAAAAAGGACTGATCAAAAATTTCAGTCCTTTTATATTCACAATCCAGACTGCGGAAGATCGCATAATTGGGCGCTGAGCCTTTGTTTTGACTCAGCACTCAGCACTCTGCACTCTGCACTCAGCACTAGCCCCTGAGCAGTCTCGGCAGGTCGCGCAGCTTCGGCATCTGACCCGCCAGCAGCACCTGCACGCGGAACAAGCGTCCGGCAGCCCACATCACGACCAGCGCCGTGACCGCCAGCAGAATCAGGCTGACCACGACCTGTATCGTCGGCACGTTCGAGATCACCAGACGCTGCGCCATCGCAATCGGCGCGGTCAGCGGAAAAATGCTCAGCACCGTCGGGATCACGCCATCCGGTGCGCTCGTGAACAGCGACAGGAAATACAGTGGCAGTGCCGCTGGCAGCGTGAAGATCACGGCATACTGCGGCCCCTCGCGCAGCGAATTCGAGAGCGCGCCGACAATGCTGTACAGCCCCGCAAACAGGAAATAGGCCAGCACAAAATAGAGCAGCAGTATGGGCAGGATATTCACGGGAATCTGGATATTGGCAATCGTCGCCAGCACACTGACGGTCTGATCCAGTGCCGACCCGCCCGCCAGCTTGATCAGCAGGAACATCCCGCCGATCCACACCACAATTTGCAGCAGTCCGATCAACCCCAGCGCCAGAATTTTCCCGCCCAGAAGCTGTGCCGGGCGCACCGTCGCGATCAGAATTTCGATCAGCCGCGTCTCTTTTTCCTCAATCACGCTCTGCATCAGGTAACCATTCGTCGTGAACAGGCCGATCATCAGCGCAATCGCGAACACGTAGACCACGACAAACGACGTTCCTTCGTCCTGTGGCCCGGTTTCTGCGCCGACCAGCGACAGATTGGTCTCCTGAATCGTCGATGGATCGGTCAGCCGCTCGACCAACTGCGGATCGACTCCTTTCGAGAGGGTATCGAGAATCAGCCGTTGTATCGGCGTCTTTTCGAGTTCGCTGATGTTCAGGCGCGGCTGCACCAGCGTTACGCTGCCCGTGTCCATATAATCTTTAGCGATCACGTAGTAAAGCGGAATCTCGCCTTGATTGATCGCCGCTGTCGCCGAAGCTTCATCCGGGTACTGCGTCAGCACCGACGCCAGTTCGCTCGGCGGCGCACCGAACGTCCCCGACAGATCGACGTAGCCCGCATGTTTGGCGGTGCTGAAATCCAACTGCTTGATCAGGTCTGCCTGAGGGTTCGACGGTGTTGGGTTATTCGCGTTCTGTGTGCTGATCGCTTTGTAGCCGAGCAGCAGCACAATCGCAATGAGCGGCACACCAAATGTTGTGAACAGATAGCCTCTGCGCCGCAGGTTACGCCGCAGTTCGTAGAAAAAGACCTTCGCCGTATGCCCATTCATGCCGATTGCTCTCCTGTCGCTGAGGTCGCCATATGTGCGGGGCGGCGAATGACGCGCAGCAGTTCACGCAGGCCGGGGCGTTTGCCGTAAAGCAGCAGCGCCCAGCGGAAAATTCGCGCCGAAGCCCACGCCACCACGAACCCCGTTAGCAGCAGAATGATCACGCTCGCTGCCAACTGCCACGCCGGAACCGTGCTGAAGCCCATCCGCAAAATCATCGAGATGGGTGAGGTCAGCGGAAACAGCGTCAGGAAAATCACGACCGTACCGTTCGGGTCGGTGACAAATGAGCTGATCAGGAAGAAGGGAATCACCAGAACCAGCGAGAAAATCGCCGAAAACTGGCGGCTCTCCTGTTCCGAGCCAATCACCACACCAATGCCCGCCATCACACTCGACAGCAAAAAATAGCCCAGCAGGAAGTAGACGACGGCGACAACCGCCAGATCGGGCGGGATAGTGATGCCTGTCAGCACATCATTGTTATGTCCGAGCGTCAGCGTGATCGCTCCGGCGATCAGCCAGATGCCAAGCTGAGTCAAACCGAGCAGCCCCAGCCCGATAATTTTGCCGAACAGCAGTTGAAACGGCGTCACGCTCGTGATCAGGATTTCCATGATGCGGTTGGTCTTTTCCTCGACCACGCCCGACATCAGGTAGCCGCTCGTCGCCTGTGAAGCGAACAAAAACACCATGACGAAGATAATCGGCACCAGAAACAGGCCGACGACCGCGTTGTCCGAAATCACGCGCCCGTTATCGAGCGTCTTGACGCTCCCTTCCACCGGGTCTTTGATGCGGTTCGCAATCGTCGGGTCAAGGTCGCTGCTCAGGTTCGCCCGCAGATAGCTGTTGATGCTGTCTTTCAACGCACCGGGGAGGCTGCTGTTGCCATAAGCGCGAATATCGCCGCTTTGCATGTAATCCGCTTCAACCACGAAATACGCGCCAATCGTCTTGGCATCAAGCGCTGCCCGCGCTTCCGGCTCCGAATCATAGACCGCGAAATTATCCGGCTTATCGATTTGCTGCTGAAGCACGCCCGACAAATCGACGTAGCCAACTGTCCCCAGATGCGCAACATCCGTTTCGTTGTTGATGACCAGCCCAAAGACCAGCGCCATCAGCAAAATCGAAATCGCCGGAACGCCGAACGCGCCGAACAGAAAAGCGCGCCGCTTGATATTCGTCAGATATTCATGTTTGACAATCAACCAGGTTTTCGACATCAGGCGGGCGTCCTGTCTCCGGTCACGACCTGCACGAAAATATCGTTCAGGCTGGGCACTGCCAGTTCGAACGCCTGCAAATGCATGTCGGGACGCGCGGCGATTTCCGCCAGCACACTATCCGATGTGAACCCCGGCCTGAGATACAGCAGCGTGCTGTGATTGCTGCTGCCATTCTCAGACATTTCGACGCGCTCAATCCCTTTCAGGGTTTGCCAGTCGCCCGCGCCTTCGACGCGCACGGCGGGCAGCGCATACTGCGAGCGCACTTCGCCAACCGGGCCATAAAGTTTCAGTTCGCCGCGATTGATCATCAGCAGACGCTCTGCCATTTCCTCGACCTGCGGCATGTCGTGCGTGCTCATCACAACCGCCTTACCCCGCTTCTTGAAATCGACCAGCAAATCCTGCACCATCAGCGTATTGACTGGGTCCAGCCCCGAAAACGGCTCGTCAATGATGATCAGGTCGGGGTCGTGCAGCACCGTCACGGCAAACTGCACCTTCTGCTGCATCCCCTTGCTCAGTTCGCTCACTTTCTTTTTCGCGCTGTCCGCCAGCCCCAGCCGCTCCAGATACTCCATCGAGCGCTTCCGCGCTTCCCCCGCCGCTAGCCCCTTGAGCGTGCCGAGGTAAACCATCATCTCTAGCACTGGCACGCCGCGATACAACCCGCGTTCCTCTGGCAGGTAACCGATTCGATCTTTCGTCGCCTCGGTCAGCGGGCCGTCCAGCACACTGATACTGCCTGTATCCGGCTTCAGAATATCGAGGATCATGCGAATCGTCGTGCTTTTGCCCGCACCATTGGGGCCAAGCATCGCAAAAATCTCACCGCCGAACACCTCAAACGACAGATCGTTGACGGCGCGAAACTTTCCGTAGCTTTTCGAGATATGCTCCGCATGAATTGCGCGCATTATTCCCCCTTTCTTTATCTGCTATGATTCTACGCACTACAACAAAAATAGTTCCACCGAAGTTGCTCGACAAAATTCACAATTTATGCGGAAAAATTAATGGAAACTCGATTGCACGGATTTCATCAATAATGGTAAACTGCAACATATAGAGTTCGAGCAAGTGTTGAGTTTGCATCATCAATCATTAACAAATTAACTTTCACACACGGCTTAGCCAGTAGGAATCAGGGTTGTGATGAAAAGGCACATTCTAGTCGTTGACGACGAAATCGGCGCGCTCACATTGATCGGGATCATGCTTGAACGAGGGGGCTTTGATGTACTCAAGGCTCGTGATGCCCATGCCGCGCTCGACATCCTGGAAGATACACTCCCCGACTTGATTATACTGGACGTCATGATGCCAGGCATGAACGGTATCGATCTTTGCCAGGCAATTCGCCAGCGCGAAAGCACCAGCAAGACACCGGTTCTCATCCTTTCAGCGCGTGGTGATGCCGAAAGCATCATTCGCGGCATCGACGCGGGCGCGAACGATTACCTTCCCAAGCCCATTCTCCACCATGACCTCGTTTCGAAAGTTCGCTCGATGCTCGGTCAGGGTATGGCAGCCGAGAGCTAATCCGCGCTACACTACAGGCTTCACCGTAGAATTCCAAATTCGCTCAACCTGTAGGCTCATGCGCATTTTCTTCACACAATCATCCATCGATAAGCGCGACTTCCTGCTGGCAGCAGGGGTCGCGCTTTTTGCGTTGATCGTCTTTCTACGCGTGCTCGCCCCTGACGTTCTTTATGGGGACAGCGGCGAATTTCAAACCCTCGCCTATACCTGGGGCATGACCCACACAACCGGCTATCCCGTCTATCTGATCCTCGCCCGCATCGTCGGCCTGCTTCCTATGGGCACCATGGCCTGGCGCATCAATCTTTTTTCCGCCTTGTGTGCCGCCTGTACCAGCGGCGGCGTTTATCTGATCACACGCCACCTCACGGGGCGCGGCGGCGCGCTGCTGGCGAGTCTCGTCCTGCTCGTGTCCTATACGTTCTGGTCGCAGAGCATCATCGCAGAAGTCTACACCCCGGCGACCGCCTTAATCGTCACCATTTTTCTGATCTTGCTTGCGTGGCATCGACAGCCACAGCAGCGCCGCTGGCTGCTGGTTCTCGTGGGCTTTCTGCTAGCGCTTGGCCTCGGCGTGCATATGTTCCTCATGCTAATGACTCCGGCGGTCTTTTTATTCGTCGGCCTCGGCGTCCTTTTCGGCGCACCCGCCGAACGCGGTCACTGGGCGCATCTGCTCCGCCTGATTGCAGGCACGCTCCTCGGCTTCGCGCTCTTTTTTCTGCTCTTCGTCTTCATCGACACCCGCCCCACCGAGACCAATGTTTTCGCCACCTCGATTTATCCGGCGCGTTCTGCCTGGAATTTAAGCGAGGCAGATTTCACCTCCGAGCCGGAACGCTTCATCCTGAGCGTCACGGGTCGTCAGTGGCAGGGTGCGATGCTGCCTTCCAATATAGACTATCCGCAGGTGATCGAATCCTTCTTCAACGATGATCTGGCTCGCGAATTCTCACCCTCGACGCTCGCGCTGGCCTTAATCGGCGTGTTTGCTACGCTGCTGCTTCATCGCCGCCTGCTGGCCTTGATCGGCGCGGCGCTGCTCGTCGCCTTCGCCGCTGGACTGGTCTACTTTCCCGGTGACAAATACATCTTCTATCTGCCCGCGTATGTCATGCTGGCAATCTTCGCCGGAGCAGGCGCGGGCGCAGAGATCATGCTCCTCAGATATTTCACGCCAAAGGCCATCCCTCGTGCCCTCCCAGCGCTGATCCTGACCCTCGCGTTGATCGCCGTCTGCGTTGCCCCCTTCATCACCACCCGCTGGAAATCCGTCCAACGCGGGTTGTCTGGCTTCATCACCGAAGATTACGTCTTCTCGGCCTTGCGACCGAATGAACCCCGCCGCGCCGCCGAGTGTGCCCTCTCCAAAATCCCGGAAGATCGCGCCTTCGTGCTGGCAGGCTGGCAGGCGCTCTACTCGATTTACTATGTCGCCCTCGTCGAGCAGGGACGAAACGGTATCGTGCTTCGTGAAGCCATGCCCTATCCGGTCAAGGAGGTCGCGCCGGGGCTGCTCGATCAGGTTGCTGAGCAGATGCAGAATGGAGTCGCCGTCTACGCCGACGACCACTATCCGCATCTCGACCAGATGTACAACTTTACCGCCGTCGCCGGGTGCAGCGCCTATCCCCTTTTCCGTCTCACACCGCGAAGCTAGCCTAACTGCATTCTCAATGTGATCAGCGTCGATTTATGGTTTTTCCCCTCCCTGAAATCGGCTGAGGAGAGGACACCTTTGTAAAATGCCAAAAATCTTCCCGTGAACGGTTTTGTTTTTCGCCCCCTCCTTGAATTCGGGGAGGGGGTCGGGGGGTGGGGTCGAGCGAGAAATT
>DAOUCB010000037.1:0-21582 GCA_034432495.1 Anaerolineae bacterium
ATCACCACGCCTTTCTCTTGGCCTATGCTTCGCAGCGCGTGCCGGAGATCACCGAGACGCTGGTCAACGTCGATAACGCGCAGAAGTGGGGCTTCGCCCACGAGATGGGGCCGTTTGAAATCTGGGATGCGATTGGCGCTGCCGAAACCGTGCCGAAGTTCGAGGCAGCGGGCTATCCGGTGGCGGATTGGGTCAAGCAGATGCTTGATGCGGGCAACACGACCTTCTATCAATATGACGACGCGGGGCAAAAGATCGGCTACTACAGCCCGCAAAAAGGTGTTTACGAACTGCTCGAACCGGATACCCGCGAGATCAAAGTCGCGGCCTTGCGCGCCTCCGGCAGCGAAGTCGCGCGCAACGGCAGCGCCAGCGTTCACGACATGGGCGACGGCGTGGCGCTGTTTGAACTGCACAGTCAGGCGCTGGCGATTGACAACGACGTGTTCGAGATGATCGACAAAGCACTCGCCCTGCTCGACAGCGATTTCGACGCGCTGGTGATTGGTCACGACGGCGAACGCTTCTCGGTTGGCGCGAACCTGTTCATGGTGGCACTGGCGGTGCAGAGCGGCAATCTGGACGATCTCAAGTCGATGCACAAACGCTCGCAGGATATGCTGCAAGCGATTCGCTTTGCGCCCAAGCCGGTCGTGATCGCGGCGCACAATATGGCGCTCGGCGGCGGCACAGAGACGATCATGGCGGGGTCGCGGGTGGTCGCGCACGCCGAATTGTACGCAGGGCTGGTCGAAGTCGGCGTGGGGCTGATCCCCGGCTGGGGCGGCTGTAAGGAGATGGTGCGCCGAGTCGTCAATCCTGTGATGGCTTCGCACCCGAATGCCGACGCTTTCCCGCATCTACAAAAAGTGTTTGAGCAAATCGCGCTGGCGAAGGTCAGCGAGAGCGCGAAACAAGCCCGCGAGATGGGCATCCTGTCTGTCTGCGACAGAATCGTGCTGAACCGCGATCATCTACTGGGTGAAGCCAAGCGTGAAGCGCTGCACATGGCGGCGAATTTCACACCGACGACTCCCAGCAAGGTCTATGCCGCCGGACGCGACGCTTATGCCGCCCTGCTGATCGGCGTCGAGGGCTTTGTCGAAGGCGGCTATGCCAGCGAACACGATGCGCTGATCGCGCGCAAACTGGCCTATGTGCTGACGGGCGGCGCGGTCAGCGAACCGGGCTGGGTCGATGAGCAGGTGTTCCTCGATCTGGAACGGGCGGCGTTCCTCGAACTGGTGCAGACACCTAAGACGCTCGAACGGATGGCGTACACCTTGCAGACGAATAAGCCGCTCAGGAATTAGGACTGAGGAAAAAATTGAACCACAGAGGGCACAGAGGACACAGAGAAAAAACAGAGACGAGCAGCCTATGATTTTGCCGGAACTGTCGATTGCTGAATGGGAAGATACGCGCGCGACGCTGCACATGTGGATGCAGATTGTCGGCAAGGTACGGCTGGAACTGACGCCACACGTCAATCACTGGTGGGAAGTGCCGTTCTACCTCACGTCACGCGGGCTAACCACCTCACCGATCCCGTATCAGGGCATCACGTTTGATGTGGATTTCGACTTCATCGATCACACGCTGCTAATTCGCACAAGCGCGGGAAAAGATCAGGCGCTCAGGCTGAGGCCGCAAAGCGTGGCGGAGTTCTACGATGAGTTCATGGCGACGCTGAAGGTGCTCGACATCGACGTAGAGATTTGGCCTATCCCGGTCGAAATTCCCGATGCGATCCCGTTCGAGGGGGATACACAGCACGCCAGCTATGATCGTGACGCTGTGCAGCGGTTCTGGCGGGCGCTGTTGTTCGCGGATCAGGTGTTCAAGGAGTTTCGCGGGCGATTTATCGGCAAGAATAGTCCCGTGCATTTCTTCTGGGGCGGCCTCGATCTGGCGACGACGCGCTTCTGCGGGCGAACGGCTCCCGAACGCGAATGGCCTGCCGGATTGGGGAAGATCATGCGCGAAGCCTACTCGCACGAGGTGAGCAGCGTTGGGTTTTGGGCGGGTGGCGGTGGGCAGGAAGCGGCCTTCTATGCCTATCACACGCCAGAGCCGGATGGCTACAAAACGGCAGTGGTTCAACCGAAAGCCGCTTTTTACGCCGAATCACTGGGCGAGTACCTGCTGCCCTATGCGGTGATCAGGCAGTCGGCGACACCAGAAGCGGACTTGCTGGCCTTTCTGCAATCGACTTACGAGGCAGGCGCGAATTTAGCGCAGTGGGATCGCGCGGTGCTGGAACGACAAAATCAGGACTGAGGACTGAGAAAAAGAAAGTAATTTAGGCAACAAGTGATGAGTGATGAGTGATGAGTGAAGGACAAAATCATGCGTGAAGCAGTGATTGTCGCCGCAGCGCGAACCGCCGTCGGCAAAGCCAAAAAAGGCGTCACCCGTTCCGCCCGCTCGGACGACATGGCGGCGGCAGCGATTCAGGAAGTCATGAAGCAGACGGACGGCAAACTCGATCCGTATGAGATCGATGACGTGATCATCGGCTGCGCCATGCCGGAAGGATCGCAGGGGTTGAACTTCGCCCGCGTGATCGCGCTGCGGGCGGGGCTTCCGGTCGATATTCCGGGACAGACGGTCAACCGCTTCTGCTCCAGCGGCTTGCAGACGATTGCCAGCGCTGCCGAACGGATCATCGCCAACGGCGCGGATGTAATCATCGCAGGCGGCGCGGAAACCATGTCGCTTGTGCCGATGAGCGGCTTTAAGATCAGCCCGAATCCGTACATGGCAGAGAACGAACCGGAAGTCTACATGAGCATGGGACACACCGCCGAACACGTCGCCGACGAATACCACATCTCGCGCGAAGATATGGATCAATTCGCCTACGCCAGCCATCAGAAGGCCGCACGGGCAACAGATGCCGGATTGTTCAGAGAAGAGATTGTGCCGTTTGAAATCGAGGACACTTACGTCAATGACGACGGCGAGCTTGTCGCCGAGAAGAAGCTGTTCACAGAAGATGAACATCTGCGCCGCGACACAACGCTCGAAGGGCTGGCGAAGCTCAAGCCTGTGTTTAAACAGGGTGGTCGCGTGACAGCCGGAAATTCCAGCCCGTTGAGCGATGGGGCTGCCGCCGTGATCGTCATGGAAGCAGGCAAGGCCGCACAGTTGGGACTCAAGCCGCTGGCGCGCTTCGTCGGCTTCAACGTGGCGGGTGTGCGCCCCGAAGTGATGGGGATTGGCCCGATTGCCGCCGTGCCGAAACTACTCAAGCGACAGGGAATGTCCATCGACGACATTGACCTGATTGAACTGAACGAAGCCTTCGCCGCGCAAGCTCTTGCCGTCATTCGCCACCTCGAACTCGACGGCGAGAAGGTCAACGTCAACGGCGGCGCGATTGCTCTCGGTCACCCACTCGGCTGCACCGGTGCCAAGCTGTCTGTCCAGTTGATCAACGAGATGAAGCGTCGCCAGAGCAAGTATGGTCTGGTAACGATGTGTATTGGCGGTGGGATGGGCGCAGCGGGCATTTTCGAGAATTTGAACTAATGTAGAACGGGAATAGAGTTGGAAAGTGAGGAATAAAGTTGGAAAGTAGGGAATAGAGTTGGAAAGTGACATTACAACTTTAGCCCACTCTATTACGACGACACCTCCCCAATTATTCCACAAAATACAACGGACGACTCAGAGTCGTCCGTTTGCTTGATCGCGCAACCCGTATCGTAACCCTCGCAAGATCCAAATACTTTTCACCCTTGATCTGGTTATAATCAGGATACTTGCCCAGTAATGCCTTTATCCGCTAACCGACTGTCCAACCAATGACCAATCCCATCAATCAGGATGAAATTAACGCCATCCTCTGGAAAGCCTGCGACACCTTTCGCGGCACCATCGATCCCTCGGAGTACAAGAACTACATCCTCGTGATGCTCTTCGTGAAGTACGTCTCCGATGTCTACTTCGACCATCGAGAGCAGTACGAGCGCGAGCTGCATGACCCGGAGCGCGTCGAGCGCCGCCTCAGTCGTGAGCCATTTGTCCTGCCCAAAGGCGCAGACTTCTACTCGCTCTACGAACTGCGCAACGTCCCCAACCTGGGCGAGCAGATCGACATCGCACTCTCTGCCATCGAGGAAGCCAACAAAGAGAAGCTCGACGATGTTTTCCGCAACATCAGCTTCAACAACGAAGCCGCGCTCGGCAGAACCGCCCAGCGCAACGAGCGCCTCAAAAATCTGCTCAATGACCTCAACGATCCCCGCCTCGACCTGCGACCCTCGCGCGTCGGCAACCTCGACGTGATCGGCAACGCCTACGAGTACCTCATCGGCAGATTCGCCTCCGACGCGGGCAAGAAAGCCGGCGAATTCTACACGCCGCCCGAAGTCAGCACCCTCCTCGCCACCCTGCTCGATCCCCAGCCCGGTGAGCGCATCTGTGACCCCGCCTGCGGCAGCGGCTCACTCCTGATCAAGTGCGCCAAGCAGGTCGGCAGCGACAACTACGCCATCTACGGGCAGGAGAACAACGGCAGCACCTGGGCGCTCTGCATGATGAACATGCTCCTCCACAACATGCACGTCACCACCCGCAACATCCACTGGGGCGACACCCTGCGCAATCCGCAAATCCTCGAAGGCAGCGGCCTCATGCCCCACAATGTCGTCGTCGCCAATCCACCCTTCTCGCTTGACAAGTGGGGGGCGGACGACGCAGGCGCGGATCGCTATGGGCGCTTCTGGCGCGGCATCCCGCCCAAAAGCAAAGGCGATTACGCCTTCATCAGCCACATGATCGAGACGACCTACCGCGACGCCAGCCAGAACGGGCGCGTCGGCGTGATCGTCCCGCACGGCGTCCTCTTTCGCGGCAGCAGCGAGGGACGCATCCGCAAGGAGTTGATCGACGAGAACCTGCTCGATGCCGTCATCGGCCTGCCCGCCAACCTCTTTTACGGCACGGGCATCCCCGCCGCCATCCTGATCTTCAAGCGTCAGCGCGACGATGATTCGGTGCTGTTCATCGACGCCAGCCGCGACTTCGAGCCGGGGACGAACCAGAACCGTCTGCGCCCCGCCGATCTCGACCGTATCGTCCAGACCTACCGCGCCCGCCAGCCCGTCGAGCGCTACGCCTATCGCGCCACCCACGCCGAGATCGCCGCCAACGATTACAACCTCAACATTCCGCGCTACGTCGATACCTTCGAGGCTGAGGACGCGGTTGACCTCAAGGCGGTGCAGTCGGAGATTGACATGCTCGAAGGCCAGCTTACCGACGTGAAAGCGCGCATGGCGGCCTACCTCAAGGAGTTGGGAATTGATTCCTGACGGCTGGAGATACGAGGAGTTGAATACGGTAATCACTTCACTTGAAGCAGGAGTGAGCGTAAATGCAGAGGATCGCCCAAAGAACGCGGATGAAATTGGCGTTTTGAAGGTGAGTGCCGTTACCTATGGTTCTTTCGATCCCTCAGCTTACAAAACCGTGCTACCAACCGAAGTAGACAGATTAACAGTCTTTCCTAAACGTGACAGTGTCATTGTCAGCCGTGCTAACACAAGCCAATTGGTCGGGGCGAGCGCCTATATTGACAATGACTTTCCTGACCTGTTCCTACCAGATAAGTTATGGCAAATCAGAACGAGCGACGATTACTCGACCCAATGGCTAAGCTACGTTCTTGCATCCGATGTTGTGCGCGCTCATATGTCGGACAGAGCGACAGGCACAAGTGGAAGCATGAAAAACATTTCACAAGACGCATTTCTCTCAATTTCTATCTTAATCCCGCCCCTCGCTGAGCAGCGCAAAATCGCCGCGATCCTCAGCACATGGGACGAGGCGATCACGCTCACCGGGCAGTTGATCGCCGCACTCCAGCGGCGCAAGCAGGCGCTCATGCAGCTTCTGCTCACAGGCGCAGTGCGCTTCCCTGAATTCGATGAGGAATGGAAAGTAACCGAACTACGCGAGCTTGTTGAACCGATCTCACGAACAGAGTCAGTAAAGCCCGAAGCTGAATATAGACTTATCGGTGTACGTTGGTATGTCGCGGGTGTTCATATTCATGAGATACGGCAAGGGAGCGAAATTATAACCCAACTTTTGAGCCGTGTTCAGAAAAATGACATTCTTTACAACAAAATGTGGGTGACAAAAGCGGCTTTTGGGATCGCCAAAGAAGAGCATGAAGGAGCATACGGCACATCGGAATATCCTCAATTCCTTGCAAAACCCGAAAAGCTCGATACTGGATATATAGAGTATGTTTTCAATGACCCGACATTCCAATATCAGGCTACTACTCTATGTAGGGGAACTACCGGACGAGCACGACTCAATCCAAGTGATTTCGTAAGGATTAAAATTGACCTGCCCTCGGTATCCGAGCAGAAGAAAATCGCATCGCTGTTGCAGTCTTGTGATGAGGAAATCGAGATATATAGCAACTATCTCTCTGGACTTCAGTCGCAAAAACGCGGCTTAATGCAGCAGCTTCTCACCGGCGCGGTGCGCGTACAGGTCTGATCTTATCCGCGAAGCTGTTGATCCGTCACTTTTGGTTCGCGTGACGCGAGCCTTTTTCGGGGGATCGGTTCACTTGGTCATCTGCAATTGAGCACAATTGACACCTCCAGCCCCATCCGCAGCCCGCAGTATAATAGTGTTAGAAGATCAAAGAGGTTTGCAATGGTTGCACATCCAAAAGACCGCACCCCATCGGACGAACGCGCCAACTTTGACGCTTCTCTCCCGTTGGATAACCTCGTCGCTCGCCTGAAAATCTGCGCCCACGAGAAACTCGCAGACCCGGCATGACCACCCGCATTCCCGCTGCCCGCCGCTCGCGCCTCTCTTGCGGTCGCTATCCTCTGGAGTAACCTTCATGCCGCAGTCACCCTCCTACCTCGAAGATCGCACCTCACAAATCCCGGCACTGCGCCTGCTCATGGCGCTCGGCTGGCACTACCTCACTCCCGGCGAAGCCCTTGCCTTGCGCGGCGGTAAAGTCGCCAATGTTATCCTTGAGGATCTGCTCCTTGATTGGCTGAAGGCGAACAACCAGATCCACTACAAAGGCAGCAGTTATGCCTTCAGTGAGGCTAGTCTCGCCTCTGTCGTCCGCGAATTGTGTGATATTCCAGTCAATCCCGGCTTGATCCCCGCCAGCCAGCAGGCTTATGAGCTGCTCACGCTCGGCAAGAGTGTCGAGCAGACTATCGACGGCGATAAGCGCAGCTTCACCGTCCAGTTGATCGACTGGCAGCACCCTGAAAACAACGTTTATCATGTCAGCGACGAGTTCAGCATCGAGCGTCGCGGCAGCCATCAGACCCGCCGCCCCGATATTGTCCTCTTCGTCAACGGTATTCCTCTCGTAGTCATCGAGTGCAAGCGCCCCGACAAGCAGACCAGTGAGGGGCAGCCCGCCGTCCACGAAGCCGTCAGCCAGATGCTCCGCAACCAGCGCCTCGACGATGAGATCCCGCAGTTGTTCATTTACGCTCAGCTTCTGCTGGGCGTCAGTGTCAACCATGCACTCTACGGCGCAACCGGTTTGGGCGCGAAATACTGGGGCGTCTGGAAAGAAGAAGGTGATCACGAGACTGAAGTCGCGCGCTTAGCGAACGTTCCCCTCACCGACGCCGAAAAGGATGCGCTCTACAACTGGCGGGATTTTGGCTTCCAGACGCGCCGCTACTTCGATGAGCAGGACGCCGCCGGGGATCGACTGCCGACGGTGCAGGATCACGCTCTGTATGCGCTGCTCCGCCCCTTGCGCCTGCTCGAACTCGCCTATCAATTCATCCTCTACGACGGCGGCATCAAGAAGATCGCCCGCTATCAGCAGTATTTCGCGATTCAGGCGACCGTTGAGCGTGTCTCGCACTTCGCCGATGGGAAACGCGCAGGCGGCGTGATCTGGCACACCACCGGCAGCGGCAAATCACTGACGATGGTCATGCTGGCAAAAGCACTGGTGCTGCACCCGTCCGTGCGCAATCCCCGCGTCGTCATCGTCACCGACCGCATCGATCTTGATCAGCAAATCTGGGAGACGTTCAAAGCCTGCGGCAAGCAGGTTTACAAGGCTGATTCCGGCGCAGACCTGATCCGGCTGATCCGCGAGCCGAAGCACGAGATCATCACCACCGTGATCGACAAGTTCGAGGCTGCTGCCAGAGCCAAGCTCCGCGACGACAACCCGAATGTGTTCGTGCTGGTCGATGAAAGCCATCGTAGTCAGTACGGCAGCAGCCACGCCTATATGGAGCAGGTTTTCCCTTCCGGTTGCTACGTCGGCTTCACGGGAACGCCGCTGCTCAAGAAGGAGAAGAGTACAGCGGCCCGTTTTGGCGGTTTTATCCACAAATACACCATGCGGCAAGCGGTCGCGGACGGCACGGTTGTTCCCCTGCTCTACGAGGGCCGTATCGTCGATCTGGATGTCAGCCGCGAAGCCCTCGATCAGTGGTTCGAACGGCGCACCGCATCTCTCAACGACGACCAGAAAGCCGATCTCAAGCGCAAGATGAGCCGCTTTGAAGAGGTCAACCGCACCAGTTCCCGTATGGAGCTGATCGCCTGGGACATCGCCGAGCATTATAAGAAAACCTGGCGTAAAACCGGCTTCAAGGGGCAGTTTGCCACCGCCAGCAAAGAATTGGCGGTTCTTTATCGCAAGGCATTGCGCGACGAAGGTATCGACTGCGAAGTCATCATCTCTGCGCCCGATACCCGCGAAGGCAACGTCGATGATGACGCCAGCCATCTGCCACTGGTGCAGGATTTCTGGAAACGCATGATGCAAACCTATGGCTCAGAAGACAAGTATCTGACCGAAGTGACGGCCTCATTTGGGCGCGAGGATGGCGTTGAAATCCTGATCGTGGTCGATAAGCTGCTGGTCGGCTTCGATGAACCACGCAACACAGTGCTTTATATCGACAAATCGCTGCGCGAACACGGCATTCTTCAGGCTATCGCCCGTGTCAATCGTCTCTACGAAGGGAAAGACTATGGCTATATCATCGACTATCGTGGTGTGCTCGGCGAACTCAACGAAGCCCTCGAAACCTATAACGCGCTGGAAGACTTTGACGTCGAAGATATTGCCGGAACACTAACCGACATCAGCAAAGTCGTCGCTGAACTGCCGGGACTGCATGATCATGTATGGGCAATTTTTGATCCGGTCGCGAACAAACAGGATCGCGAAGCGCTGGAACGCTTCTTAGAACCAGAAGATCACCGTCAGTTCTTCTATGATGCCCTGAATGACTTCGCACGCGCCTTGAAGGTTGCCCTCAGCACAACCGCATTCTATCAGGCCACGCCGGAAGCGCGGATCAATCTCTATAAACGCGATTTGGTTTTCTTCCATAGCCTGCGCACCTCAGTCAAACTACGCTATGCCGAGTCCATCGAATATGGAGAATATGAGCAGAAAATTCGTAAGCTGCTTAATGATCACATCAAAGCGGACGGCGTCAGTGTGATTACTCCGGAAGTGAATATTTTCGACGCTCCAGCCTTCGAGGCAGCAGTTGCGCACCTGAGCAGTCCCGCTGCTCGTGCCGATGCCATCGCTTACAAGCTCAAAAAGACAGCCACTGAGAAGATGGAGGAAGACCCGGCTTTCTATCGAAAGTTCTCCCAACTCATTGAGGACACAATTGAGCAGTATAAGCAAGGTCGCCTCGAAGAATTAGAGTACCTCCAGCAGATGGACGCCGCCCTAGAAACATTGCGTCATGGGAAGGCTGAGTTGATGCCATCTCAACTTGCCGAGCAATCTGATGCCAGCGCTTATTATGGCCTGCTGCTTGAATCTTTGAGCACTTATATAAACGATAACTTAGCTCTTGAATTTCGATCATCGGTCGCCGACCTTGCATTGGAACTGCAATCCGCGATTAACCAGCACAAGGTACGCGACTGGACATCCAGCCTCGATGTTGCTAACCGGATGAAAACAGCGCTTGAAGACCAGATTTATGCTTTTGAAGCAACTTATGGATTGGCACTGACAACTGGTGACCTTGATACTATCATTGACAGCATTGTTGAGACAGCGAAAAAGCGTGACTATCTCACATCATGAGCATCCTCAAGGGAACACAGCGCATCCAGTTTGGCACCACAACGATTATTTATGAACTCATCTACTCCGAACGCAAAACCCTCGGAATCAATGTCTATCCAGACACAAGCGTGGTGGTCAACGCACCTGTGGGGAGTGACACCCATGAAGTTGAACAGAAAATTCTGAAACGTGCTGCCTGGATATTGCGTCAGCAGCGTCAGTTTGAAACCTATAGTGCATCACAATTATTGCCTCATCGATATGTTAGTGGCGAAGCGTATCGCTATTTGGGACGCCAATATCGCTTGAGAATTACCGAGGATGTCATTGAGCGGGTTCTACTGTCCAGAGGTTATCTCACTGTTGGTGTGCATAACCCATCCGATAAAGTGCGTATTGCGGGGCTCGTTGAGAAATGGTATCGCAGCCGCGCACAATTTGTGTTTAGGGAACGATTTGTGCAGTCCTATTCCCGTGTAGCCTCATTAGGGATCCCCTACCCTGAGTTTGACATTCTTGACATGAAATCACGCTGGGGGAGCTGTACGGCCAGTGGGCGAATTCTCCTTAACCTCAAATTGATTCAAATCCCGAAAGTCCTGATTGATTATGTCATCATCCACGAACTGTGCCATCTCAAGGAGCATAATCATAGTGTAGCTTTTTATGCGTTATTGGATAGAGTTCTTGCTGACTGGCAGGCACGCAAGCAGCGACTCAATCAAATTGAACTAACTTAGTTTTTGGACCTATGGACTAGAATCGGCATCAAAAATCCTCAGGTAACTTCAAGCTCGAAGCGCGTTAAATGTAGGCAACCTTCCAAACTCAGTTTCATGTTGAGCGATAAGAATCTTCTCCATTACCGAGGCTTCATCCTTGTCGGAGAGAACCAAGTATTGAACGAATTTCACCTGAACAGCAAAACGTTCGTCTTTTAAGTGTTCGCGAATTCGGTTACCAACAGCACCCTCACCGATACGTATGATGCTTCCAGTCGAATCTAATAATTGATAGATGCCCTTCACATCGTTTGCTATTTGCTTCAATCCTGCTTGGCTGAAATCCTCTGTAACCCAAGTCGGATGCTGGAGCATTAATGCCAGTTGATAACGCCCATTTTCGGGGAAGGTTGGAATTAAACCGCGTATAGGCAAAACAACTTGAGTTCGCAAAACATAACTTGCAAATCGAGAGCAAGTGATTTTCACGCCTGAGCGAGAGGTAATTTGTCTATTCTGATATGAAAGTGAAAATCCTGGTTGGTCGTTTTCAGCTCGACGGAGCAATAAAGTTAGTGGTTGTGCAATATAGGTCACTGCTATCTTGCATGGCACTTCCCAACCTAGGCGCTGCCAAACCGCCTTTGGAAAGCTGATTGTTCCATTCTCACTTATTGAACATGAATTATCACTACCAACTGGAATTAAATCAATTAATGGCATATCTCACCTCTTCCATCATATAAACTTCGCGGTCGGTGCATATTTCCATCGACCGCAATCTCTAAAATGCATTACTTGTAATTCTACAATTATAGATGCTATCTGCCAATTGAATGCAAATGTTCTTGACTCCAGTAATCTGCCGCAACCAAGGGGATTACAGTGGTCGCACTACTGGACGGATCAAGAATTGCCAAACTTCGAAAACAAAAAGGCTGGGAACAACGTCAACTTGCGTCAATTGCCCAAGTTGACCCTTCCGTGATTTCTCGGCTTGAGCGTGGAATACAGGAGGATTTCAAGTTGTCAATCGTAATTTCAGTTGCCAGCGCTCTTGAAGTGTCGGTAGATGCCCTGCTAAGCACAAGTCTGTTACCCAAAAGCGGGCAACTTGTTGCCGAATTACAAAGCGTGTTTAAGGAAGTAGGAGAGCTACCAATTCCTATTCAAAGGCAAATCGCTGGAATGATACGCGGGTTTCTTTCTGCCCTCCGCGACGAGTAATCGAATAACCAAATCGATGAATAATCGTGGCGACAATCGTTTTCGTCTTCAGTTGCTCCAAAGTTGCGGAACTGAAGAAATGAGGCCCTTACTAAAAATATAGCTATGACTCTAAGACGAAATAGATTCAAAAGCCATCTTAAAATAATAATCGTTCTTCGTCTATCTAACATACATATCAAGCATTGGATGAAATATGCCTTTAGTTATTCTTTAGTCTCCCCACGCATACTGCGCATCTGCGAACGGAAAACCATACTTTCGGTTGACCATCTATTCATTGCTTCCTCGTTCGCTCCCAGTACAGAAATGCGTAATTCAAAGCTCACTATATTCGCACCATCTACAGGAATTCGTTCTGAGTAGTGAGCAATCGCCAAGTTGTCACCTAGGACAAGAATTGGTTCATTGTAAATTTCTATCTCGTGACCATCTGTGATACCAGGGTTTTGTTTTGCAAGGGAAACTTGCATAAGCTCAGAACGATCCATTACCTCTATAAGGCCACGCTTAAAGCGAGGATCAAGATGACCAATGGTTTTCCTCACTCGATCTAAATCCGTTGACTCAATTCTCTCATCCTCAAAAAAATAGCTTATAGGAACTTCTAGTGCTTTTGCTAAATCAGGTAACTCACTTATGCTAAGAATCCGAGTTCCAGTTTCGTAACTTGAGATCGTATTACGTGTCTTTCCCAAGCGATCTGCAAGTTGCTCCTGAGTAAGGTCTAGCTTTTCTCTTGCTTCACGTATGCGCTCTCCAATGATTGCTTTTATATCCACAACCCTCATCCTTAAATCTATTTTCCTCTAAGTAGATCATATATGCCATATAAGCGAAGGCAAGTGTCACATTCCAAGTGCTAGACTGGAACATCCGAGATAATTTCTTATAGAAATTTTCACATATGAGACGTTAATATAAATTTGCACACTATTTGTGGTATTTATTCAATAATGTAAAATTTTTGCGACATCAGAATATGTAGGAGTACAGTGTGGCAAAGCGACGAACAAATGTGACATACGAAAGTATCGAAAGAAAAATCAAAGACGGCCGAGGTCAAGGAGAAGGGGAAAACTACAAACCGTGGTTGATGGTTCAAGATGTTCCATCGGACGGTTTCGTCCATCGTATACAAGGCAACAAGATAAACCGTACCCATCATTTAATGAGCAATGGCGAACTCAGTCTGTTTCTCATACTTGACTTCATATCGAGAGTACTTGACATTCGCGAGCAATATCCACTCCTGCCACTTGAAGAGACTATGGAAATTGCAGCAAACCTTGGCATTCGTCACCCAACTATCCCGGGAACCGAGCAACCTATCGTCATGACAACCGATTTCATGGTGACGGTAAGCAAGAATCAAGCGACGGAATTCGCGCCATTAACCTTCAAACCAGTCAATCAGCTTTCTGATATCCGTATCTTAGAAAAGCTCGAAATAGAGCGGATTTACTATCAGAGGAGAGGTCACAAGTTACAGATTGTCACACCGGCAGAAATTCCAAAGCCATTGTTCAATAATCTAAACCACCTACATAGCTACTTCCGCTGGAGCGATCGTAATATCAGTGAACAGGATTTTTCTATCGCCTCGCAATTATTAACAAACCGCGTGTTAAACGAGCAGATTCCTCTTCGAAGCATTACTTCCGATTGTGACAAACGCATCGGCTTACCAGCAGGTACAAGTCTCTCAATCGCTCAACACTTGATTGCCACCCGTCAGTGGATAGTCGATTTGACGATTCCATTGAATCCAGGAAAACCGCTCGCCCTACTCGGACCATTTGCAGATCAAGGAAGATCGTGATGAAAAAACCGAACCATACCGATGAGACGCTATACAGGCGGGAGACGCAATTTCATAACCCTAGTGCCTATCTTCTCAACCGAGATATTGGTGAAGCGATGACTCATCGGATCTCCAATGACCAAATCGACTCGACGATTGACGACATTTACTCGGTGAACCTCTCGGACTTCGAAAAACCGCTTGGACGCCTGGTAATGACAATTCTCATCGAAGCTCTCTTCAAGAGACAATGTGCTCAATTCAATCTGTTACTTGAGCAAACGGATTCATCATGAAATTTACACTCAATGCTCTGATCCAATGGGAGGTTGATGGAGAGCATGGCCCGCTCATCGAACGTATTTTATATTGTCAACCTGAGTCTGAGACGGTCATCACCTTCGATGTTCAATCAAAAAATGCATTGCCAATATTCAGGGATCTGAGCGAAATCGAAAACAGCCTTTCATCCGGACACGCGCGATTACTTGAGATCGATGCTTTTCGTGATCAAAGACTTTTGCGGGAAGACGAAATCCCCGCGACACATCGTGAGCGACGTGACAAGGCGTGGAAAACCATCGAACCACTGGTGGTCAACACGGGGATCGATATCTTTCTTCCAGAAAAGCGTGGATCGATGATCCGGGCTGTAATGAAAGAAACGGGCACCACAGAAAAAGGCATCTATGAGCGTCTTCGAAGATTCTGGCGTAGAGGGCAAGTCAAAAATGCATTGCTCCCGAACTATGACGTTATCGGTGGGAGGGGGCAGCAGAAAGCCAGTGAAGGATCAAAACGGGGGCGCAAATCTAGCCTCGAGAAAGCACAAGGGATCCGATTGGGCATAAATGTCACCACTCGAGACAAAGAAAATATTCTTCGGGTGTATAAATTCTATGCTGATCGCAAAAAATGGCCGCTCACCAAGGTTTATGATGAGCTGCTTGCGCGCTACTACAACATCGGTCATGAACTTCAAGCGGATGGTACCCTAAAACCCATTCTTCCAACTGCCGATAAATACCTCACATTTGATCAATTCAAATACTGGATTCAGAAACTGACCGATCCAGTGGAAACTCTGAAACGACGCGAGGGCATAGGCCGGTATAACCTCCGGCGTCGTGCTATCCTCGGAGGTTCTACTGAAACCATAGTGGGACCAGGATCGAAGTATCAAATCGATGCCACTATTGGCGATATATACCTCTTAAGCTCCCGCAACCCAAATCGGATCATCGGACGACCGATAATCTACTTTGTCATCGATTGCTTCAGCCGCATGATTGTGGGATTTAGTGTCGCTTTGGAGGGACCGAGTTGGTTCGGAATGTCGCTCGCTCTCGCGAGCACAACTCAAGACAAGGTCGCCCTCTGTAAAGAATTTGGCATCGAAATTGACTATAAGGACTGGCCCTGTAATCAACTATGCTCATCCTTGCTTGGAGATCGGGGCGAACTGATCAGCCATAATGCCGAAATGCTTCAGTCTGCACTTGGCATCCAAGTCATCAATGCGCCACCCTATCGCGCCGATTGGAAAGGAATAATCGAAAGAAATTTCAGAACAACCAACGAGACACTTACCAAATGGCTCCCCGGCGCAATCTATGAACGACGTGAACGTGGTGATCGAGATTACCGCTTGGATGCGACGCTCAACCTCTTTCAATTCAGGCAGCTGATTATCTACTCCATTCTCCATCACAATAACGAGCATCGCATGAAACATTATCGTTTCGATGAATTCATGGTGACGGACCAGATCGAACCCTACCCTTTAGATCTCTGGAATTGGGGATTAGAAAATCGGTCTGGCGCATTGCGAACGCTCAACCAGGACCTTGTTCGCGTCAATTTACTTCCCTCGGGGGATGCGTCGTTAACAGAGCGGGGCATCTACTTTGACGGACTATGGTATACCAGCCACGAAGCCCATCTGAACGCCGAGTTCGAGCGCGCACGACAGCGCGGGAGAACCAAGATCTCAATCAACTACGATCCGCGAACCACTAATTTTATCTACCGCCGTTCACACGACGGACGCGACATCGAAATCTGTCCATTGGCTGACAGAGATGACGTTTACCAAGGCAGAGATTGGTACGAGATCCTGGACGAATTCGAACTAGACAAACAGTCTACCCAACTCGCTCGGACACGGACCAACAACGCTGATGTCGCCTTAGACGCCCAATTCAAGAATATTATCGATCAAGCTCTAGCAAACCGACCAGATTCTTCTGGCCAAAGCAAAGCCTCTCGAATCGGTGGAATTCGACAAAATCGGAGCGACGAAAAAGAGCATGAACGCACGCAACAGATGAAACAAATCTACGGCAACAAGGAACCGACCCTACCAGGTGATGAGATTCCTCAAAACGAAATTGACGCCGACGATTTGCCGGTTCCCGCTCCCAGACCTCAGAGAAAATTGCTCGACAAATTGAATAAGGACCAATCTGATGACCGTTAACGAATTTGAAACTCAAACGTTCTTCCGACTTCAAGGTCGAATCGAGTCAGCTTCCTATCATGAATCAGAGATTCCTGGCTACACAGGTAATCCGTTGATCGAAGCGCTCCCTCCTCTACATAGCGAAGATGATCTTATGGACCTCATGACGAAACGTCCTATCTATGATGAGACACACCGACAGTTGCCTGATGTCCAGCGTCTTCATCTCTTGGAGAACATCAAACGATTTTACCAGCCTATGTCTAGGTCGTTGGAAATGGCGCAAAGCTTTAGCATCATGCTTCGCTCCGGCTATCTCGACCGAAATCCCATGTCGCTGACATACCAAAGCCAAGGTGCTGCACGACTCGAACGATTTATTGCGGATGCTTTCGACGACGATGGCGTGGCGACATCCGGTCTTACATGCGTTGGATTCAGTGGTATGGGAAAAACAAGAACTTTCAACCGGATTGCATCCCTGTATCCACAGGTCATCCGTCACAGCAGTTACCAGGGAAGAGCACTGACCTTACAGCAGTTGGTCTGGCTCAAACTGGACTGTCCTCGTAACGGAACAACCAAGGGGCTCTGTATCAGCTTTTTCCAAATGGTTGACCATTTGCTGGGCACCCAATATTTCCGATACAGTGCCAAGAATGGCGATGCGCGAGTGGATACGATGGTTGCTCAAATGGCAATCGTGGCCCGCAACCAGTGCTTAGGCTTACTAGCGATCGATGAAATACAAAATCTACATGGAGCCAAGGAAGGACGCGAGCTTCTTAACTTCCTGGTTCAGCTGAGCAACGAAATCCGTATCCCCCTGTTCCTGATCGGGACTCCCACTGCTGAGGCCGTACTCACCCGCGCCTTCAGAATCGCTCGTCGCGGAACAGGTTACGGCAATTTCCTATGGAAACAAATGCAACGCTCGCAAATCGATGAAGAAGAAGATTGGGCGGTATTCATGAATGCCCTGTGGGAATACCTCTACGTCTCAAAACCAAGTCCGTTGACTAACAAATTGAGTGACACGCTTTACAGCGTATCCCGAGGCATTACCGACATTGCTGTGAAGATGTTCATCGCAGCGCAAGCGCGTGCCATCAGAACGGGTACTGAAACGGTAACATCTGGCCTCATCCGCTCAGTAGCCCAAGAAGAATTCCCCTGGGTCAATGGCGCTCTGAATGCTCTGAAACTCAATACACCGGAAGCACTAAAGAAATACGAGGATTTGTATTTCAGGAATGTCAAAATCGCATCGGCCAACGATTTTGAACAAAACACGAGTTCCGGTTCGCCACTTCAACTGACTTCCGTACCTCATAAAGATGAAACCTATAGAGCCCAATCAAGACAAGAAGAAGCCAACATGCCTTCGGACGAACTTACGCCGAGACCATCGACTCTGCCAAGGCGAATTCGTAAGACAGCCGAAGACTTAAAGTGGACTGACGGGAGTCTGATGCAAATTGTCACTGATGGCCATCGACAGGGTCTCAGTGCCCATGACGCATTAAAGGCGAATGGTCATATCTGTCAAGTCACTGAATTCCTCAGCTAATATGCTCGGCTATTTTCCTGAACCGGGTCAGGATGAACTCCTTTACAGCATCTTGGCCCGGTTAGCAGATCACATGCGGTACCCGAGCGAATCTTCGATCATTCGTCAGATTTTTGGTCAGGCTCGTCCGAAAGCTGTAGTAGACCTTCCAGGTCAGCTCCTGACTCTAGTTTCTATGCTTCCAGCTGGGCATCGCTTTACCATCACTCAATTTGTCAATCAACATACGCTCTTGCCCTACTATGCTCCGTTCCTCCCTAGCGAACGTTACGACGCGATTCGCCGGGGTATGGCAGATACACGTAAAAGCGGAGTACATCTCAGCCTTGGTGTTGTCGCAAGCGGGATCGCGCGCCCGTTTTTCCTCCGTTATTGTCCTCTGTGTCTCATTCATGATCGTGCGGTCATTGGCGAAGCCTACTGGCATCGCACCCACCAGCTGCCCGGCGTTCTTGTCTGTCCAGTTCATGCCATCTGGCTGGAAGACAGTAATGTAGGTATCGGCCATTCGTCGCAATTCCATTCTGCAGAGAAGTCCCAGTGCCAAAATGCTGCTCGCTCATTAGAGCGCGATAATTATGTACATCTAGATTTGTTGCAGCTGGCGCAGAATTCAGCCTGGCTACTCCAAAATCCACTCCAATCCGATTTAGCCAGCCTTCGACAACGTTATCTCACCATTCTTTCCCAACAGGAACTCGCAACTCTGACGGGCAGCGTGCGCATCGTTCAGCTGACTGAATCGTTTCGTGAGCGCTTTACATCAGGCTTTCTCGAAGCCTTAGGCTGTGAGCTCGATGGGCGACATCCGCGTAACTGGCTGGCTCGCATTGCGCAATCAAATCAGGTTCAACCTGCCATACGTCATTTGCTGCTGATCCAATTTCTGGGCAAGACTGCCGACCAGTTCTTTCTTGAGCAAATCAATTCCAAACCGTTTGGCGAACCGCCCTGGCCGTGTCTCAATCCTGTCTGCCTCCATTACCAGCAGCCTCAAATAACAGAACTCAAGCTCGGATTCACTCGTCGTCGACCCCGAAAGCCGTTGGGAACCTTTACCTGCTCATGTGGTTTCACCTATAGCCGTATTGGTCCAGATAGTTCATACGCAGACCGCTACCGCTTCAGTAAGGTCGTTAGCTACGGTACCCTTTGGGAGAGTAAGCTGCGCGAATTATGGGCAGCATCTGGCCTCTCTCAACGCGAAATGGCGGCCCATCTAGGTGTCCACCTTGAAACCTTCAAAAACCACGCCACTCGTCTTGGCCTGTCACTCCGATCAGAAGGAAATAGCTCAAAAACAATTTCCCAGACTTCCTCCAATAACCAGCCACACATATCCGTCTTGCGAGAACTGTGGGCTGCTGCATTAGTATCGCGCCCAAATGCTTCCCTTGCCGAACTACGCGCCGACTTTAATGATGTCTATCAAACGCTATATCGGCTGGATCATCAATGGCTCAGTCAGCACCGTCCTATCGGACGGACACCTGTGAAAAGATCTAAACGTCAGGTCGATTGGCAACGCCGCGATGCCAACCTGTCCCAGCAGGCAGTCCTCGCCGCGCAACGAGTCGGCAACCCTGATCGAAAACCCGTGCGCGTGACTATCAACTCGATTGCAGTCGAAATGGGTCTGAGAAATGGAAGCTTACAGAAGGACCTCTCCCGGCTCGCCGAGACAAAGCGCGTACTGGAGCCTCTACTAGAATCTCATGAAGCGTTCGCTGTGCGTCGAATTCACTGGATTAGCCATCAATATCTTCAGGAGAAGCTACTCCCCACACGCTGGCAGTTGCGCAAGCGTTGCGGCCTCAGTCCAACCATCTGCACCTCCACTGTGAACTTGGCACTCGACCAAGCTATCCAGTTTCTGCAAACGGCCCTTATTTCCCCTGACACCAAGAACAAGGAATAACCATGCTTGGCTTCTTCAATGACTTTTACCCTGATGAACTCCTCTACAGCACACTCTCCAGACTTTTCAAGACGCTGCACTATCAGAGTCCAACCCATCTCATCAATGAGCTTTACGGTGTCTCCAGTCTTCGACCAGCGATTGAATTTCCGCGCCGCCTCACGCAACTGCTCGACGCCCTGCCAGAAGGACATGGCTATACTGCCGACGACATCCTCAACCGACATACCCTGCTCCCTTTTTACAGCCCCTTTCAGGAACCTGCACAGGTCAACAAGTTGCGGAATGCAATGCTGGGCGGTGGGGGTCATCTCATCTACCAGAATTTTGGGAAAGCCCATCAAATCCCGAATTTACAGTTCCTACGCTATTGCCCAAAGTGTGTAGAGGAGGATAAGAATCAGGTCGGTGAGGCATACTGGCATCGAATTCATCAACTCATGGGTATCTCAACTTGTTCAATCCACGGGGTACGGTTAGAAGATAGTTCGGTCTACATCACCGGGATTGACCGCTTTATCACGCTTGACCAACTCGACGACATTCGTCCAACGCGCGCTCTAGATGAGACCAATCCGGTGCACCATGTCTTACACCAACTCGCGCGAGATGCTACGTGGCTCCTTGAGCAGAGCAACTTGGTTTTCGAGCAAACGAGTTTGCGCCAGCGCTATAACATCGCACTGCAGGATCGCGGCCTCTCGCCCTACACCGGCGAAAACAAACGCCTCCAGGACATCCAGTGTCAATTTACCGAATGCTTTGGCAACACACTGCTGAATGAGCTTCACTGCGAACTCGGTCCGGATTCAGAAAGCAACTGGTTGGTCCGTTTGCTTCGAAAAGAAGTTCGCGCCTCTTATCCTCTATATCACCTGCTCTTTATACAGTTTTTGGGCTATACCGTCGGTGAGTTCTTCGCTCTTAGTCCTGATCGAAAACCCTTCGGCGATCCCAACTGGCCGTGTCTGAATCCCAAGGGCGATCATTATCGCTAACTTTGTATCGATCATCATAGTCTGAGATACAGCCCTCAGCGCGACCGACGTCCAATCGGAACTTTTGCCTGCCCTAAGTGCGGTTACATCTATTCTCGCACCGGTCCTGACACCACTTACGAGGATCGGTTCAAGATAGACTTCACCGTTAAGGTGGATGCTTATGGTCCAGTCTGGGATGACCTCCTGCAGAAGCTCTGGGGGGACACTTCCCTCAGCGTGAAACGCACCGCCCTGGAAATGCAAGTTGGAGAAGGAACAATCCAACGTCAGGCTAGGCGCTTGGGACTTCTTTTCCCAAAACCCGGCAGCTATTCCGTTAAGCCAGTTGTCGAATCTGTACCTGACCATTCGTCTCCGTCAGCAGCAACTATTCGCGACAGGTATCGGATAACCTACCTAGCCCTTGTGCAGGAACATGGGGCCAAAGGTTCCGGATTTGTTCACGCTTTGATCCCTAAAGAGCATAATTGGCTGAACAAACATGATCGGGATTGGCTAAAAGCCCACCGTCCACCCAAAAAGCCTCCGGTGCGACTTCACAAGCGCAAACCGAACAGTGTTGGACGTGATTGGGCAGTCATCGACGCGGAACTTTCGGCTCATGTGCGCGTTGCTGCTGACGAGTTAAGGGATCTGCCTGGCGGTCGAACTGATCTGTACCCCATAAAACTGGCTCATGCTCATGTTATGTGCAAGTAGGGTAGATTCGGCTATCGTGAACGAAAAACACGATGGTCACTTTTCCGTATCTGAACGTGCCAAATCTCGAAGTGGAGTGTGTCGAACAACAGCAGGCGA
>DAOUCB010000038.1:0-28575 GCA_034432495.1 Anaerolineae bacterium
GTCTTCATTAAAGCACAGGAGTCGATTGGCAACGTCCGACGTGGGGACAGACTCGCGCCTGTACGTCGGTACAGTTAGGAATTACGCTTCACCCCGAACACGAAGCGTGCCGCCCGCGCGCGAACAAGTTCGCATTACACAAGCGAGGCGAGGGGCAAAAGCAAGCGTTTTGTCCGTAGTAATATTATGCGGGCTGAAGAAAGCTGTTGATTGGCTCAAGGATCACGTTGGGATTTGCCTGCATGTTCAGTCCGTGATCGGCTTCAGGGATGTGAACAACCGTCGCCGCTGGGCAGTTCGCCCTGAAGAAATCCACGTCCTGCCGACGCATCGCCGCACCGTGATCCCAATCGCCGTGAATCAGCAGCGTCGGGCAGTGGATTGATTGCAAGGCCGCAGGCAGATCAACGCCCTGCCAGAGTTCGTCACGAAGCGCGGTTTCGACCGTCCCCGCAGCAACGCGGGCGACAAATTCGGCGGTTTGACGTGCCCCCTGCTCCCCAGCTTCGGGCATTTTTTCACGCAGGCGAGCGACCACCGTTTCAAAGTCGGGATTATCTTGCATCACTGCCGCGACCAACTCAAACCAGTGAGTCGAATCGGCATGTAAGCGGACACCCGCCGGGTAGGTGAACAGCGGCGGATCGAGCAGAACGAGATCACGCACACCTTCCGGGTACTGCGCGGCAGTGACAATCGCCGTCATCGCGCCGAGCGAATGACCGACCAGCACAACGGGTTCGCCGATGAATTTGAGTAAGGCGATCACATCACGGGCATAATCGGCATTGTGGTACTGGTTGTCGGGCGCACGGTCAGAATTGCCATGCCCGCGTAAGTCGGGCGCGTAGACGTGCCAGTGTTTGCTGACTTCCGGAAATACAGAATACCAGCCAAGTTTCTGGGCGGTCAGGCCGTGCAGCAGCACCATCGGCGCGCCGGATCCGCCTTCAATGTATTTGAGCGTCAGTTCGCCTGTATCAAACGATTTTTCGGTCTGCATGTTCGTCTCCTAAAGAGAAAGGCATTCTCATAGAAGCAACGATATAGTGCTTGTTTAAACGGAATATAAACGGATTAGCCTACTGCTCGATCAGCCCCTGCTGGAGCGCCATTGTGACTGCTTCGGTGCGATTTCCTGCGCCGAGCTTGCCCAGAATCGAACTGACGTGGAATTTAACCGTCCGCTCGCTGATGACCAGTTCAGCGGCGATCTCCTTGTTCTGCAAGCCGCGCGCCATCAACTGCAAAACCTCGTGTTCGCGCGGCGACAGCGACTCGACCGATTTGCCGTCCTCGCGCTGGCTAATGTGATGCAGCAGCTTCGACATGACCAGCGGTTGCAGCAGCGATCCACCTGCGTGGACGACGCGAATCGCCTCGAACAATTCTTCACGCGGCGCGCCCTTGAGCAGATAGCCTTCTGCGCCGGCCTGCACCGCACCGAGAATCCGCTCGTCGGTGTCGAAGGCCGTGAAAACAATCACGCGGACGCTGATTTCTCGCGCCCGTAAGGTCTTGAGCGCTTCAACGCCGTCCATCTCCGGCATTTCGAGGTCGAGCAGCAGCACATCCGGGCGCAGTTGATCAACGTTGGCGACGACTTCAACGCCGTTTGAAGCCGTGCCAACGATTTCGAAATCGGGCTGTGTGCCGAGAATCGCCACCAGCCCGTCGAGCACAATCGGGTGATCGTCGGCGACGAGAATGCGAATGGTCATAAGGCGGCCTCCAGTGGCACGGTGATTTTGAGTTCGGTTCCTTCGCCGGGGACGCTGCATACTTCGAGCGTGCCACCGATCAAGCGGGCGCGCTCGTTGAGGCCAACCAGCCCAAACCGCCCCTTCGCCAGCGACTCGGTATCAAAGCCCTGACCATCATCCTCAACAATCAGTTCAACCTGATCGGGCATCGTGGTGAAGTAAACACCCACGTGCTCAGCTTTGGCGTGGCGCACGACGTTGGTCAGCGCTTCCTGCGCCATGCGATACAGCCCGGCTTCGATGCGCACCGGCAGCGGACGGTCGCCGCCGATCAACTCAAATTCGGCGTCAAGCTTCCATTCCGCACCATACTGTTCGACCAGCGCTTTGAGCGCATCACAGAACGTGCGCCGTTCGAGCGGAGCGGCGCGCAAATCGAGCACGGAGCGGCGCGCTTCTTCGAGATTGGCGCGGGTCAGGTTGAGCGCTTTTTGCACCGCTGCGCGGGCGTTCGCGGGATTCGATTCGAGCAGCGCGTCGGCGGTTTCCAACTGCAAGGTGATCGCGGTCAAGCCCTGCGCCAGCGTATCATGGATTTCGCGAGCGAGGCGGTTGCGCTCTTCGGCAGCGCCGAGCTGAATGCTGTGGGCGAACAACTGCGCGCGTTCGACGGCGATACTCAGCATATCGCCGATGGTATTGAGCAGGCGCAGATCATCTTCTGAGAGTTCGCGCCAGTCGCCGCTAACGACGTTCAGGACGCCGACGCGCTTGTTATGGTGATAGAGCGGCACACTGGCATGATAGCGCAGCCCTTCTGTTCCCGCGTGTAACCCTTGCAGGCGTGTGCAGGTGATGATGCTGACGTTGCGCGCGTTTTCCATTTCGCCGAGCGCATATTTGTCGAGGCAGTAACAGTAATAATCTCCCGCCATGCGTGCCGGATCGTCGGCGAGGCCGGGTGGCAGATTGAGCGCCGCCGCCAGATAGGGCGTTTCGGTATCCTCGCGCTGAAGCCAGACCCAGGCCGTTTGCACATTGAACAGTTCGGCAATTTTCGTAAGCGCAGCATCCAGCGCGCGCGTCAGATCGACCTCGCGGTTAAGCGCTTCGGCAATCGTGTTGAGGATCGACAGCTCGCGGTTGCGCTTCTTGAGTTTCTCGTTGGTGGATTCATCACGGGTAGGGGCGGTCATCAGCATTCAATTCTGTCTGGAAAGATAGATTTTATTATAGTGCCTCGTGCAAACGTTTGTGAGCGTGCTTCAAAGCGTGGCTTCGTCAGCGGTGACGAGGTAGGCTTCGCCCGCATCACGGCGCAGAAACAAGGTTCGTTTCGCATCGGTCACATGGCGACATTCGATGAATTGCAGACGCATGATCGCCTGCGGTCTGTCCAGAATCAGCCACTGGGTGGATAATTTCGCATTATTTTCGGCATGAAACTTCGCTGTGCGCTCATTTTTCAGGTCGTTAAACCCGTTTTCAGGGATAACTTTCGCCAGACCAATACTATGGCGCACCGCTTCAATTTCCAGATAAGGATGTCGATGCAGCGGAACCAGCCAATCGCCGATGGAAGTGGGTTCACCTTCATAGAAATTGACGACTGCATCGACAACGCGGTCTAAGTCCTGATAGCCGTAGGCAAAATCCTCCGGGCCAGGGCCAGGGGTGGCATCCCAAACCCGAAAGACCCACAGGTTGTTTTCAAAATAGAGCAGCCCTCGACGATCACTCAGTTTGATCGTCGAATTGACCTCAGGGCTGTCACTGCTCCATCCAATAAAATTAAATTCATAGCCCACTTCGCTGTCAGGTGCGGGTTTGAAAATTCGATATATCCCATTGCCACCTATGACGACCAGCTTCACATCTCGCAGGCGTTGGATCGGATCCACAGCGTACCCTCGCTCGTTAAATTCCCCAACGATTTTGAGCTAAAACGAGACGATTTACAATTCTCCAGTTTCCAGCGTAATCAGGTTCTCGGCAATCAGCGCCGCGATAGTCAGCGCCTGAAAGCGCTTGGGCGGCGTGAGAAACTTGACCGACATCATACGAAGCGTGGTGAAAAACAGGCCGATCAGGTAAGCACGGTTGGCCTGCTCGTCGCGCAAATCGTGATAGGCAAGGCGGCGCACCGTCAGCACCGCGTGATGCATTTTCGCCACATCGGGGTTTTCGGCGAGTTTGGGCGGCAAGCGCGGAAACAGTTCCCCCGGCTGGGCAAAAAGCGCCCGCGTCCATTCGAAATGCGGCCTGCCCGCCGGAATCTCATTGTTCTCAACCAGCAGCGACGCTTCGAAGGCGATGTAGTCCTGAAGCAGCGGCCCTTTACCCGTGTTGACGAAATCGATCAGCCAGGTATCGTTATACTTGTCGATCAGCACGGTATGGGTATGCAGTTCGCCGTGAATGGTGGCTTCGACGTAGCTGCCCCTGAAGTCGCCGGTAATAGCGTATTCGACCGGGTTGATGAGTTCGACTTCCGGCAGAAAAAACTTTTCGGACAGCGCCGAGCGCCCCACCGAGCGAGCAATCGCCACCAGTTCGGCCAGCTTGGCCTGAAGTTCCTCAGCGTCGAGGCGCAGATGCGGCGCGTAGATCGTGCGCAGGTCGATATTGCAGCGAATGGTGCGCTTGCCGCTGTGCTGCACCGAAAGCGTGTTGATGAACAGGTTGGCAATCACTTCGCCGATCAGCGCGCGATCCTTAGTGCTGTGGAAAAACTGGGAAAAGTCGCGGATTTCGCCACCCAGTCCGTCGAAGGCGTAGATCATGCCGCCCAGCGTGCGCGTGCGCCAGACTGAGGTCAGCGCAGCCGGGTTGCGACTCCCCGCCGCGTAGTGTTCCAGATAGTTGCGGTAGCGGCGCACTTCGCGCTCGATCATGCTGCATTCGCCGATTTTGGCGATGATCACCGGGCAGTCACCATCGCAGTCGAGCGGCGTCACCTGAAAGACGAAGGCTTTGCTGTAGCCCTGATTCTGTTCAGCGATGGTGCGTAATTCGATCTTGTCCCAGTCGTAAAACAGCTTGCGCAGCAGTTCGTCGAGTTCTTCCTGAAGCTGCGCAACGTCGGGGCTGTCGGGAAAGCGCATCCGTCGCGGGATTTGCTTGATGAACTGCTCACCATCGAGAATTTGCAGATCCCAGTTGACGTGAACCACATCTTCCAGCACCTTGCGGATGCCCTTGAGCAGCCAGTTATCGAGCATCTTCGGTGTTTTTTCGAGGTAAGCCGAAGCAGATGTGCGCGTAATCTCAAAGACCGGATCCATCTCGCCAGAGACAGCGTAGAGGGCTTCGCGCACAATGTCGAGGTCAGCCGTCTCGGTCAGCAACACCACCCCGGTTGACGGGTCAATGCTGCGCAGGTCGTGCATCAACTGAATGCCGTCGTGGTTGTAGGGGTCGCGGTAGTTGAGGCGCACGTCGATGACCGCCACGTGAAACCGTTCCGCCGTAATTTTTGCCAGCGCTTCATCGCGGGTCGTCGCGGTCTGGACAGAATAGCCCTCAGACGCCAACATCCGTTTGAGCATACGCAACAGAACAGGGGAATCTTCGACCAGCAGGATTTTACACTGGTCGGCATGTTTGAAAGGCATTCTATCGGGCTGCACCGAGCATCGATTCTAACGACAATCTAACTTATTATAACCATAAAACCGACAAACAACGATGCTCGACGGCGTGAACCACCGACGCATAGACAGCGCATGACCAATGCATGATGTGCGCATCCATAGCGCCAGCAGGGGTTTCGTGCTAGATTGCTTATCAGGGGTCAGTATATTCAAGTTGACGATCCGTGCAAAAGTTTGCTTTTATTAACCTGAACGTAGGGTTATAGTAAGGATCTGTTACATCAACTTAATCGTCTAATTGAGCAGGAACAAGTCACGGAGGTGTCATGGATGTTCAAACGTAGTTTTGCCTTACTCTTTATGCTCTTATTGACTGCCCTTTCCGCTGGCATGGCGTCTGCTCAAGCACCCTTTGTCAGCATTGTCAGCCCCGGTTCCGGCACGGTGATTTCGAATACCGCCGCGCCGCTGAGCGTCGCTGTACAGTTCGGCAACGCACCAGAGCCGGATGCGAACGGCGGCCCCGGTTTGCTCCTTCGCGCGTATGACGCTTCTGAAAGTATCCTTTATACTCAAACCGCAACGCTTGATCTCAGCCTGATTCCCTGGAGCGCCACACTCGATTTCGCCGGAAATAATCCCCCACTGGGATCGACCGTCCACTTGATCGCTTTCATGACGGATGGCTTAGGGACGCAGATCGCGCAATCCACCGCAATTTCGATTGTCTGGGGATCAGCACCGGTCGCGACCAACACGCCGACGCCGACCAACACCCCCATCAATACGCCAACGCCAACGGCAACCAATACGCCTGTTAACACGCCAACCAATACCCCTACCGCAACCAATACCCCAACGGGAGGACAGCCCGCGATTTCGGTGAGCGTGCCGACGCCGAGTCAGTTGGTCGATCCGATTGCGGGCTTCACGGTCACAGGGAACACGGCGAATCTGCCCGTAGGCGCGACGGTTCTGGTACGTCTGCGCAATGCCAATGGCGAAACGCTCGGTGAACAGGGCATCGTCCCCGTTGCCAATCAGGTCTGGACAGTCACTCTCAAGAAGACGATTGGCAACATCGCCACGACCACCAGCGGCGATATGTTCGCCTTCCTGATCCTGAACGGCAGCGTAATCGCCCAGACCAATGCTATCCCGCTGACGTTCCCCGGTGGCAGCCAGCAGGCAACGCTGACGATTACCACACCCGCCAACGGCACGGTCGTCAATCGAAACTTACCGGTCGTCGTCTCCGGCACATCGACCGGACTGGCGAACGGAACGACGATTCAGGTGCAGGGTTACGTCAGCAACGGCCCCACGCTGGTAGCGCAGGGCATTGGTCAGACCAATAACGCAGGAAACTGGTCAGCAACGCTCAATTTCACCCTCGCCGTGAATCCCGGTGCAAGCGGCTATATCACGGCCTCAGCCATCGTGAATAACACTCCCGTCGCCGTCTCGAACACCGTCAACGTGACCTGGGGCAATGGCACAATCAAGCCGTTCGTGCGC
The DNA here is from genome assembly GCA_034432495.1 of Anaerolineae bacterium. GTDB lineage: Bacteria > Chloroflexota > Anaerolineae > Aggregatilineales > Phototrophicaceae > Flexifilum. The sequence continues at coordinate 6,815 of DAOUCB010000038.1, forward strand.
ATCAACAGCCCGCAGCAGGGCGCGATTGTCGGCGTCAACGGCGCGCCGGTTCAGGTCTACGGAACTGCCGGGAACGTGACGCAGAACAACGTTACAGTGCGCGCGCTTGATCCGTTTGGGAACGTGCTGGCGCAGCAGTCCACCGTCACCGATGGGCAGGGGAACTGGCAGGCACTCAGCCTATTCGTCAACGTGCAGCCGGGAACCCCCGGCACGCTCTATGCCTACGGCACGAACCCGCAAAATGGCGCGGTCGTTGGCTCGACTCGCGTCGGCGTGACCTTCGGCGGGCAGTGTTTCCTGCGCACCGACTGGCCGATTGTCGTCGTTAAACCAGGCGATACGCTGCTGCGCGTCGCTCAGCGCGTCGGCTCGACCATCACCGAACTGGCCTATGCCAACTGCCTCTATAACGCCGATCTGGTTTACGTCGGGCAGCAGTTGCGCGTGCCGCGTCTGCCAGTGACGCCGCCGCCTCAGGCCGTGACGCTGCGGATTATCACCCCGGCGGATGGCACGACGCTCAACCCGACCCAACCGATTCTGGTCACGGGCGCGGGCGCGGGCATCGCCGGAAACAATATCGTCGTGCGCGCGCTCGACAGCAGCGGTAATCTGCTCGGACAGCAAACCGTGATCGGCGGCAATGCTCAGAGCAACGGCGAAAGTCAGTGGCAGGTCAGCCTGAATGTGCAGGTCGCCAGCGGCACGCCCGGCGCGATTTACGCCTTCGCCCAATCACCCAGCAGCGGGCAAATCCTGGCAGACGCGCTGGCAACCGTCAACTTCGGCGCTCCCATCGTGGTTACACCCGCACCGGGCGAAAAGCTGCTGATCATCACCTCCCCAACATCAGACACATCGGTTACGCCCAGCGGCCAGCTTCAGGTTCTGGGACAGCTTCTCGGCCCGGTTGACGGCGACGTGTTCGTGCGCCTGCTCGATAATCAGGGCAATGTGCTGGGCGAAGAACAGGCGCAGATTGCCCAACCGGACGCTCAGGGCAACGCGACCTGGCAGACGCTCTTCAATATCAACGTTCCAGCAGGAACACGCGGCGCGATCTTTGCCTACATCCCCTCGCCCTTCGATGTGGAAGCGATGATCGCCGACTCAGTCAACGTGGTCTTTGGTCAGGCTGATAACGGGCCGTATGTGACGATCACCGACCCAATCCCCTACCGCACGCTGGATACGACCAACGGAATCAGCGTCTCTGGGCGCGGCGGACGACTGTTCGAAGGCAACGTGGTCGTACGTGCGCTGGACAATCTGGGGAACGTGCTGGCGGAAACTTCGACCACCATCAATTCGCCGAATGCCGGAACAGGCGGTGAAGGCAACTGGCAGGCGAACTTGCAGGTCAACGCGGCGAAGGGAATGCGCGGTTCGATTGTCGCCCTGTCGCAGTCCGCGCAGGATGGCAGCATCGCCGCGTTTGCCAGCGTCTACGTGACCTATGGCGATGTGTCCGACACCGACAACTTCGTCAAGATCAACGCGCCGCTGCCGGGAACAATGGTCGATCCCAGCCAGACGCTGATGATCGCGGGGACGGCGGATCGGCACAACGGCAATACCGTCAAGGTGCAGATTGTCGATGATCAGGGGCATGTACTGGTCGAACAACCGCGCAACCTCAACCCCTCCGAGAAGGGTGATTTCGGCGTCTGGCAGATGCTGATCGAACTCAAGAGTATGCCCATCGGCACACATCTGCGCATCAACGCCCTGACGACCTCGAAAGTCGATGGGACGACGCTGGCGACAGACAGCATCGACATCATCGTGGGCGCGCCATCACAGCCCAGCGGCGGGAGCTAAGAATCAAAAAGGGCGATCCTTGTGGATCGCCCTCATAAAACAGCGGGGCAGACGTAAAGTCTGCCCCGTTTGCTTTTTGGACTAAGCCGCTTCGCTGGTTGAATCGCTGCGGCGACTGACAACGCTTTCGCGGCGATACTGATCCCACAGGACTTCCAACTGGTTGGTAATCTCGGTAATCCGCTCGCGCTGGGCATTGTTGAGGTGCTGCTTTCCCGCCAGCCGATAGAGATTCAGACGCTCATCCGAAAGCTGATTGATGTGATTAAACGTCTCGCTCATGCTGCGCCTTTACTTTCAATTACAGTTTCAACACTGTAGATCTGACGCAGTTTGGAAACCGAACCTTACGCAACACCTTCCGGTAGCGAAACCCTTCCCGTATCACGCAACCGGATCACCCCGGAAGGGAACAACGGATACCGTACGGGAAGCACTTTCTCTTCCGCATCCTGTTTTCTTCCCTCAAATATGCACAAAACTCGCCACCGCTTCGATATGGTACGTCTGCGGGAACATATCAACAGGCTGCACATCGAGCAAGCGATACCCTCCCGCGACCAGCAGTTTGGCATCGCGCGCCAGCGTCGAAGGGTCGCACGAGACGTAAACGATCTTCCCCGGCGCGCGCGCAAGCACCGTTTCGAGCGCTTTCGGCTTCATTCCGGCACGCGGCGGGTCAATAACAGCGGCGTCGGCGCTGCCACGCGGCAGCGCTCCCTCAATCGTGCCAACGCGCAAATCGACGTTGGTCAAGCCCAGCAGATTGACTTCAGCATCGCGAACAGCGGGCGCGTACAGTTCGACGGCGGTGACGAAGCGGGCAGGTTCCGCGAGGAACGCCGTAAACAGACCAACGCCCGAATAGAGATCGAGGATACGCTCACCGCCTTGCAGCGCCAGCCGATTGAGGACGAGATCGACGAGTGTTTCAGCCTGCGGGAGATTCACCTGAAAGAAGCTGCCGCCTGTCACCTGAAAGTCGTGGCCTTTGATGCGATAGTGGACGATTTCGGTGCTCCTGAGGGCGGCTTCGTCGTCAGAATCGGCATTGATGCCGCTGCGCGCGACCAGATACTCACCTTCCGTGCCAACCTGCAAACGCACACGCTCATTCGGCTTAAATTCCTCGTGGCGGACAGCCTCGAACCAGGCACGCAGTTCCGGACGGATGATGTGACATTCCTCAATCGGAATGACGGTGCGATCATCAACACCGACGAACCCAAGCTGCCCCGCGCTGGTAACGTGAAAGGTCGCATGAGAACGATAGTGCCAGGGATCGGGGCTGGCGATGGTCGGATGGACGAGAGCGTCCCGCAGGCCGCCGAGGCGTACCATCTGCTCGACGACGACATCACGCTTGAATCGAAGCTGCGCCTCGTAGGCGATATGCTGCCAGTGACAGCCACCGCAGACGCCAAAATGTGGGCAGCGCGGCGTGACCCGTTCCGGCGACGGCTCGACAATCGCGTCGATTTCGGCGAAGGCGTAGCTGCGCTTGTCCTGGATAAGATGGACGCGGACGCGCTCGCCCGGCAAGCCAGACGGTACAAAGATCGGGCGGCCCTCGTGCCTGCCGAGCGCACGTCCGGCATAGGCCATTGCCGTCAGATCCAGTTCAAAAGTTTCAGCCATCAATTTCCATCTTCTTTAGCCATGTGCAGGAGCGACCGGGCGATTTCGCGCAGTTTCTCGCGCAGTTCGGGCGGTCGGTTTACGGTAAATTTCATACCGGTGCGAATCAAAAAACGTGCCATCCATTCCAGGCCGTCGGCGTAGCAGTTCAGCAGCACCCCTCCCGGCACGACTTCGAGCGTGCCGACCGAAGGGCTGACGTGATGCTCGACCTGCTCCAGTTTCGCCTTGAACAAGACTTCGACATCCCAATAGCCGGGGATCGTCCTGAACGACTCATTCAGATATTCGAGCGCGTCCAGGTCAAGCGGCGGCGTAAAACTCTCTTCCAGGACGCGAATTCGACGGACGCGGTCGAGCCGAAACACACGCAAATCCTGGCGCAAATGACAATAGGCCACAGCGTACCAGAAGCCCGTCCGATAGACCAGCCCATAAACGTCAATGGCACGCTCAGTTGCGCTGCCCCGGCTGCCGCCGAGATACTGAATCCAGAGGCGCAGCCGCTGATAGGCTCCCAGGCTGAACTGTGCCAGGATTTCCTCGGAGACAGCCTGATAGGCGGGCATGTCGAGCGTGAGCACGCCCTGAAAAGCCCGTACCCGTTCGCGAAGATCGTCGGGCAGAACGCGCAGCACTTTGGTGCTCGCGCTCTCGCTGCCGCCGCCTGTCGCCATACCGAGCCGCTTGACTGCCATTAAACCGAGAATGACCGCGAGAATTTCGGATTCATTGAACATGAGCGGTGGCAGGCGATAACCGGGGCGCAGACGGTATGAACCGTAGCGACCCTTCTCGCTCTCAACCGGGATGCCCATATCACGCAGCATGGTAATGTAACGTCGCACGCTACGAACCTCTACTTCGAGCGTTTCCGCCAATTCGACGCCAGAAACATTTGTTCTGGACTGCAAGAGTTCAAGAACAGTCAGTAAGCGTGTTGTTGGGCTATACATTTCTCATCATTCACTCATAATACACGCACCAATGAGGACCGATTATAACCTCTTTTCGCAGTACATTATAGATAAGAACAGCGAACGAAAAGAGGTCATCATGTTCCCGACGGAAATCGAACTCGAAATGCATCGCAAGGAGATGCGCCGTGCCGCTGAGAACTACCATCTCATCAAGTCCCTACGCGAAGAAGACGCGGAGCCAACGTTGTGGCAGCGCCTGCGGACGCGGATGAGCGCTGGTCAGCCGACAGCGCCTATCATCGAAATTCGGGGTTCGGTTCAACAGAAACCGACCGAAGCTATCGCCTGAGGCGATTCGCGCAAGCAAACCGCAAGCCGTGCAAAGCGTAAAGGGAGTCAAAAATGGATCCGATCATTGCCTATCGATTAGGGCAAATACGCCACAAGGAAATTCTGGAGTCGTGCGAGCGCAACCGTCTGGTTTCTGTCGAACATCCGTTTGCCGAGGGTGTACGCAAGCGTGTGCGTACGCTGGTCAGCGCGCTGAATACACGCACTGATCGCCCGCGCTCAGCGCAGCCCGTTGAGCGCAGCGAAAGCTTCGCGACGAGCCGCTAACACGAGCAAATAACAACTGAACATTCTCTCTCAAAAAAGCCCGGTAGACGACCGGGCTTTTCGTTTGGCTTTGTTTCATATACCATATGGTTGACATTGTTAAATTTTTTTATATGATAAGAATAATGGGAGCGCTCCCAGCGTTAAGGACGAAAACAAACGTGAGAAACGGTAAAAGAACGAGTCTGGAAGACGTCGCCCGCAAAGCCGGAGTTTCGCGCTCAACGGTTTCGCGCGTCATCAACAACGACCCCAACGTGAAGACCGAAACGCGCGAACACGTGCTGAAAATTATCGAGCAGGAACGCTTCAACCCCAGCACGGTTGCACGGAGCATGGTGACCGGACGCACGCAGGTGATCGGCGTCGTCTTTCCGCACGAATTTCATGTCTTTTTCAACGATCCATATTATTTCCCTGCCCTGCTGCAAGGCGTCGCCGACATGGCAACCCAGCGCGATTACGCGATGCTGCTGTGGGTGCGTCAATCCGGCGAGGACGAGGGTATTTTCTACCGCCGCATTCTACAAAACGGGCTGATGGACGGCGTGATTATCGCGTCCGACTCGAAGAATAGCATCGTCAATTATCTGGCGGATATGCAGGTTCCACTGGCAACGGTCGAGCGCCCGATTCGCAATCAGGATCAGGTAAGCTACGTCACGATTGACAACTTCGAGGCAACGCGCGCGGTGATTGAGCATCTGATCAGCATTGGACGCCGCCGGATTGCGCTGGTGGCAGGTGCAATCGATAACATGGATGCGCAGGATCGTCTGGAAGCTTTCCAGCAGATGATGAACGAAGCCGGACTGCCCTCAGATTTGATTGCCTATGGCGATTTTCAGCGCGACACGGCTTATGAGGCGATCAAGCCGCTGCTGGATAAGGACATCGACGCCATTTTTGCGTCAAGCGACATGATGGCACAGGGAGTCTACACAGCGCTGCAAGAAGCTGGACTGCGCATCCCGGATGACGTGGCAGTCGTCGGCTTCGACGACCTGCCGACGGCATCGCTACTGCGCCCAGCGCTGACGACGATTCGTCAACCGATTCGCGAGAAGGGTGCGGTTGCGACTGGGCTGCTGCTCGATACGATTGAAGGCAAACTGAAAGAGGCGCGGCATATTGTTCTTCCGACGGCGCTGATTGTACGTGAATCAAGCGGCATCATCGAAGAAACGACAACGCACAGCGCCTCCCAGTCATAAATGCACAGCCGCGAAATCGTTTACCAGGAGAAAGCGAACGGCGCTTCGGTGCCGCGCAATGGACGTCCCTTACTGATGTCGAAAATTTCATCGAGCCGCGCCATCTGTTCTGGTGCAAGCTGCAACTCCGCCGCCCGATCTAATCCTTCCAGATGCGCAACCGTGCGCACACCAACAATCGCCGATGAGACGGCAGGATGCGCGAGTGTCCAGGCAATCGCGATAACGTGGGGCGATTCGCCGATTTCCTGACAAAAGGCAACATAATCGGCAATCTGCTGTGTATTCACGGTCATGCCATATTCGTGCTCAACCTGCTCGGTGCGTGACCCCGCGACCGATTTGACTTTGCCCGTGAGCAAGCCGCCCGCAAGCGGCATATAGGGAATGACGCCGATGCCAAACTCGCGCGCCGCTGGGAGAACTTCCAGTTCCGGGTAGCGATTGAGTAAATTGTACTGCGGCTGTTCTGAGACGAAGCCCACCTGTCCCTGCTGCCAGGCGTACATCTGAAATTTAGCGAGACCCCAGCCGGGGAAATTGCTCGTGCCCATGTAAAGCACATCGCCATTGTTGATCAGGCGTCCAAAGGTCGTCCAGAATTCTTCGAGGCTGATGGTACGGTCGATGTGATGCACCTGATACAGATCGATGCGGTCGGTTTGCAGGCGACGAAGTGAATCGGCGGCGTGACGGCGAACTTTGTAGCTGGAGATGCCGATAACTTCATTGGGCTGATCGCCCGTCGTCATATTACCGTAGACTTTGGTCGCCAAAACCACCTGATCACGACGACCGCCCTGCTTGAGCCAACGCCCGATGATCTCCTCGCTAGTGCCCTGCTGTCCACGACCACCATAGACGTTGGCAGTGTCGATGAAGTTGATGCCCAGTTCGAGCGCCCTGTCCAGAATGCGAAAGGCTTCGTCTTCAGGGGTGTAGCTGCCGAAATGCATCGTCCCGATACATATTCGACTGACGCTCATATTCGAGCGACCGAGTTTTGTGAACTGCATAGTGTACTCCTTACAACCATCATCCAGAAGAAAAAGCTATTCAACCACAGGGACGCCGCTGCGCTTACGGAGGGCGCGGAGAAAAAAAATTGCAATCCCGTCGCCCAGATGACGAGAGTTTACCAATCTTCCACGAAATGGGGAAAAGCAGCGTGTCGGGACTTCGCCTACAAAAAGGTCGCCGAGGCCTCCAAAAATCTGGAGATTTGCGTCGGGTGTTTCGAAGAGCGTGATATGCTACAGAACAAAATGCAAATACGAGAATCAGCATGAGCACAAATCAGTTCGGGAAGCTGCTGACGCAGGGACTCAAATGTATCGCGGCGCTCGAAAAAATCGACCTGACGGACTTGCAGCACGAACTCGGCAGAGAAATCGGCGTGAGTGTGTGGACACTGTATAAGTGGCGCAAGGGGTCGTTTATCCCGAACGACGACCGGACGATTGCACTGCTGGGGCGAGTGTGCGTAGAGCGCGGGCGGATGGATCGCCAATGGCTGACGAGCTTTCTGGCGCAGACGATCTACAGCGACAAGCAAACGCTGACTAATGACCTGTGTCCAGAGGATGCTGCGCCGCTGAACGTGATTCAGAACCTGCCGCGCCGCCAGCACACGCGGCTGATCGGGCGAGAGCAGGAACTCGAAGACATCAGGAATTTTCTGTCGCCGCGCCATCGCGTGGGTGTGGTGTGCATCAGCGGCGGCGGCGGTGTGGGTAAAACCGCCCTTGCGCTGGAAGTCGCGCACGGTTGCTACGAAGAGAGCACACGGCAAAACTCTGTCGAACAGTTCGAGGCGATCATCTGGGTAACGGCGAAAAACGTCGAACTGCTGCCCGCCGGACAGGTGGCACGACAGCCAACGTTTACGGATCTCGACGGAATCTACCGCGCTGTCGCCGAACTGCTCGACCTGCCGGTGATCTTTCGCAGCGCGACGCAGGCAGAGAAAAACCTGGTGGTGACTCATCTGCTGGCAAAACAGCGGGTGCTGCTGATGCTCGATAATCTGGAAGATGTGGACGATCAGGAATTGATGGTGTTTCTGCGTGATCTGCCTGCGCCGAGCAAAGCAGTCGTGACGACGCGGCAGCGCATCGATGTGGCCGTGCCGGTTCACCTGAATACGCTCGATGAGGCAACAGCAGTCGAACTGGCACAGATGGAATGTGAACAGCACCACCTGATGCTGAGTGACGCGCAAATTCGAACGCTGCTGCTGCGGACGGGCGGTCTGCCGCTGGCAATCATCCGCACGATTGGGCGCATGGCGTGGCGCGGCAGCAACGTCGAAACCGAGATTAACCACCTGCAAGACGCGCGCAATGAGATTTACGATTTCTGCTTTGGCAAAACGATTGCTCTGATTCAGCCGGGGGATGCCTATCAACTGTTCATTACGATGGCGCTGTTCGCGGCGGAAGTGAGTCGGGACGCGCTGGGCTTCGTAGCTGAATTAAGCGACCCGATGCGACGCGACGAAGCGCTGAGCGACCTCGAAGTGCTGTCACTATGCACGAAGAACCGGGATCGGTTTGGACTTGAACCACTGCCACGCGCCCAAGCGACCAACGAACTGCGAACTCAAGCGGATTTCGAGGCGCAGGCGCGCGAACGCTGGGTCGAGTGGTATCTGCGCTTTACGGAGCGCTACGGCGGGCGGGATGGTCAGGAGATGCACCTGAATTACGATCATCTTGAAGAGGACTGGAACAACATCCTCGCGGTAATGCACTGGTGTACCGAGCAAGGCCGTTATGAGAACATGGTCACCCTGTGGAACCACGTGCGCGACTTCACACACATCTACGGCTACTGGGCGGATCGGCTGCGGCTGCTGGACTGGCTAATCACGGCGGCGGAAAGCCGGGGCGACTATGCGACAGCGATTTACACCCTCTACGATAAAGCGTTCACGCTGACGCTGACCAGCCCCGCGACGCGGCTGGAAGAAGCCGATGCGCTGCTGCAACGATGCTGGTCACTCCGCGACCATGTCGATCTGATTTTGCAGGCGAAAGTCGCGGCACTACGAGCTTCACTCAGCATCAAACAGCGAGAATATGCGCAGGCGCTCGACTGGCTGGAACAGGCTGAAAATCTGCTCAGTCAAACGCAGATCGAGCCGCTGGAACTGGCGCGCGAACGCACATCGCTGCTTTTCGACAAAGGCGAGGCGTGGCTAGTGATGGGCGAACTCGCCAAAGCGCAAACGGTCTTCGAGGAAATGCTAGAGCAGGCAACCATCAGCGGATGGCAGCGGAGCGCGATCCACGCGAAAAACTGGCTGGCGTATACGGCGATTCTGCAAAATAACTGCACGCTCGGCGACCATTATCTGCAACTAGGTTGGCCTGTCGCAAACCGGATCAAGGAAAAGCGCGTCCACGCCTACTACAAACGCACCTTTGCGTATTATTATGACCGGATGGGGGAACTTGGTGAGGCGCTCAAGTGGGCGAATGAAGCACATGATGCCTTTGAGCGCTTAGGAATGCCACCCGATCTTCGCGAAATGGAAGGACTCATTGAACGGCTGAGGTTGGGGAAAGAAGTTAAAAGCAAAGAAAGTTAGAATCGATAATGAAAGGGCGCACACGTGGGTGCGCTCCTCCAAGATCAATTCTCGCTTGATCCGATTACACACTTTAAAGCACGCTGTCGTCATAGGCAACCCAATTGGCGTCGAAGCTAAAATCGGCGAATTCCGGTTCGGCAAGAGGCAGGCCAAGCACCTTGCGAGCGAGAATTTCGCCGCCACCCGGCGCGCTCATAATGCCGTGTCCGACGTGGGCAATCGAGACAAAGAGGCCGTCGATACCGGGATAGGCATCGATGATGGCGCGTTCACTGTCATAGGGATGGCGCGTACCGTCGGCGTCAGTGCGGTAGGCGACAGATTCATCGCGGAAGACATAGTAACCGATGTTGTGGACGAGGCCGCGAAGATAACGCGGATCGGCAAAGCCTTCTCCAGCGGCGTGACCGAACTGACGAGCCAGCAGCGTCAGCGCAAGCGACGGAAAACGCGGATCTTTGAGTTCTCTGGTTGGGTAAACAGGATCGATGATAGCATCGTGAGCGTCGTTAGTGCCGTATTCCTCACCTGCATATTTGTTTTTCCAGTTGTACTCCCAACCGAAAATCGCGCCGCTCTGCGCTTCGGGGTGCAGATGCGGAAACGGCGCTGAGCCGATGATCATGGGGCCGTCAGCGGGGATAGCCTCGTGCCGCCAGCCCGTTGTGAAACTCTGGCGCGGACGGAGAATCAGCGGCAGTTCGATGCCTGCGGTGCGCCCGATGCGGCGCGAATTCGCACCGGCGGCGATGACCACTTTCGGCGCGGAGATGGTGCCATTGGGCGTGGTCACACCGGTGATACGCCCGGCCTCGACGCAGATACTCACGTCGTTAATGCCGAGTAGAATTTGCGCCGAGGGGGAACTCTGGGCGAACTTATAGATCAGGGCGTTGGAGTCGAGCCAGCCCGCCGTCGGATCGTATTTGGCGGCAATGACTTTGTCGCCGAGCCAACCGAAGCGGTAGCGCACTTCGTCGGCCTCAAGATATTCGATATGGCTGAGGCCGATCTCATGAAGGCGGCGCACATCTGAGCGAAGCGTATCGGCTTGCGCGGGGGTGAAAGCGCAAAAAAGATAGCCGCGCTGCTTAATGGCAAGTGACTGCTGTGCGCCTTCGCCGAGATACTCGTCGGCGTTGTGGAAAACTTCGACGCTGCGGAGCATTTGCCTGGCGAGGGGCAGCGCAGGCCAGCAGGTACGGAAACATTCGAGCGAAGCCAACGAACTGCCTGCGCCGAGGCGATCACTGGCCTCGATGAGAACCGTTTTCGTGCCGGGGGCGAGGCGCTCGATTGCCCAGAGAGCGGCGGTTCCGGCGGGGCCGCCGCCGATGACGACCACATCAGCGCTGCGGGGCATTTCGTCTGCGCCAGGGTTGGAGAGAAATTTCTGATTCAGCATAGTGATGACTCAGTCCTATCGGTGTGATTCCGCACTTCTCGTATCATGGATTGAGCATGTTCCCGTAACATCGTTGGCGAATGTTGATCGCGTCCCCGTAACGCTTACGAACGTTTGCAGAGCATCTCAACTGCTTCGATAGCGCGAGGCGGCCCTGCCAGCACTTCATGACCGGATTCGGTGATGAGCACGCCGTCTTCAATGCGGATGCCCATGTTTTCGTGGGGCATCATCAGAAACGGTTCGATGACGACAACGACTCCCGGTTCGAAGGGCTGTTCGCGATCATCGGGGTAGCGCCCATTGGCGTCATGGATGTTGAGGCCGACCGGATGCCCACAATTGCCATAACCATACTGTGCAAGGCCATGCTTTTCAAAGACCGCGTAAGCCGCCTGATGCGCCGCCAACATGGTCGAGCCGGGCTTCATGGTGGCGATGGCGGCTTCTTCGGCTTCGAGGACGATGGCGTAGACTTCACGCTGACGCGGCGTGAATTTGCCGTTCGCGGGAAAGGTGCGAGTGATGTCGGAGCGGTAGCCGTTGACCGAGACGCCCGCATCGATCAGCACGAGATCGCCATCCTGAATGACCTGATTGTTGTGGAGATAGTGTGGGATAGCGCTGTTGACGCCTGAGCCAACAATGATGCTGGCCTCGTAGAGTTCGTCGCCCATGCCGTGACCGATGTAATCGGGACGAATCTGGATTTCGTAATCGAAAATAGCCTGACCAAGCGATTCGTTCTCGCCAGGTTTCAGCGCCTGCATAATCTTCTGGAAGATGTCACATTGAACCTCGAAAGCTTCGCGGAGCGAGGCCACTTCGTATTCATCTTTGACGAAGCGCATCTGGTGAATGATGGACGCGACGTTTTTGAGGGTGATCCAGTAGAAGCGTTCGCGGATTTGCTGGGCGAGACGCATCTCGGCGGTAAGCGGCTGGTCCAACTGGGGAATCGGCGGGGTGTTGAGCCAGAGCGTATCGGTGGTCATAAGGGCGCGCTGAAGGGTGGCGGACATCTGGTCGAGCGGGAAGACGCGATCTACCCCGGTAGCAGCAAGAATCTCCGCGAAGGTGGGGGCTAAACCTTCCATGAAAACATCCTGCTCAGCGCGGGGCTGCATAAACAGAATTTCGTGGACGATGTGTCCGCGCATGAGTTCCGGCGTCGAGCGTGTGTCGGCAAATTCGACGGCGACACCCTGCGGCACAATCAGCAGATAGGCTGAGCGGTCAGTGAGGCCAGTCAGATAAGCGAGATTCTTATCCCAGAGATTGGTATCGGGCGACATACCGGGCGAACCGATCAGGAGAACGCCATTGGCGCGTTCGACCAGGCGCTGACGACGCTGCTGGTAAGTTAACGCGAGATTGGTTTGCATAATGATTTTTCCCTCTCCCCTGCCCCATTAGTCGAACAGGTATTGGCTGACCCAGCCGACGATGCGCTGGTAGAGATCGATCTGATGGGCGCGCTCCTGAAAACCGTGCGGCTCGCGCGGATACAGGACAAGCTGCGCCGGGACACCGAAATGCTTGAGAGCGGTGTAGAACTCAACCGACTGATTGGTGGGTGCAGCTTCGTCGCGTTCGCCGTGAACGAGCAGCGTCGGCGTTTTGACACGGTTGGCGAAGGCAATCGGCGAGCGCGACCGATGCAGGTCGAAGTCGTCGTAGACGTTCGATCCGAACATGGTGGTCTGCCATTCACGGTTGGGGACGACGCCATAGTTCGACTCGTAGTTGGTAATCGAAGCTCCGGCAACGGCACAGCGGAAACGGTCGGTTTGGGTGACGATCCAGGTCGTCAGGTAACCGCCATAGCTCCAGCCACCGACCGCCAGGTGTTCGGGATCGGCAATACCGTCGGCGACGAGCGCATCGACTCCAGCGTTAATGTCCTGCCAGTCACCGCCGCCGAGATCGCCGACATTAGCGGACTGGAAGGCATTCCCTCTGCCCCAACTCCCACGCGGATTGGGCATATAGACGATGCAGCCGAGTTCGAGGAGCAGGCGCTCCCAGGGACTGACGTAGCGCGGAACGTAAGACCATGATGGCCCGCCGTGAACGTGGGCGAACAAGGGATAAGGTTTGCCGGGGACATAATCAGGCGGGTAAATGAGGAAGCCATGTACAGGTTGTCCATCGGTACCGTGCCAGTGTTTGTTCTCCACATTGAGCGGGGGAAAGACGGTCAGATCGTAAGGCAAATCGGTCAACCGAGTCCATTCACCGCTGCTAAGCGAACCAAGATAGACATTGGGCGGCTCGGTGAAGCTCTCTCGCAGAGCGGCGAAAGTGCCGTTGCAGGCGGGATGAAGCCGCTGCGCGCCCCAGCCATTGATAGAGTACATGCCTTTGGAGAGCAGGCGCTGTTCGCCTGTGACCGGATCGATCCAGCCCGCGACGGCAGAGTCGATCTGCCTGCCGCCGTAGAGGATGCCTTCAGCACGCCACTCGATCCAGGTGACGCTGTAGTTGATGCCGGGGGTGAGATTGCGAACGACGCCCCCGGCAGCAGGAACGGTGTAGACTTCGCCGGAGACGTTGCCCTCGTCGCTCATCACGCCGGAGACAAAGGCGATGGTGCTGCTATCAGGCGAGAAACTGAGCCTGCCCAACTGATTGGGGATGGTGCAGGTCTGCTGAAACTTGCCAGTTGCCAAATCGACAGTGTGCAACTGAGCCGAATACCAGCCCTCCATCGGATTGGGATGGGGTGAGGTCAGCACGGCGAGGGTTTTGCCGTCAGGCGACCAGTCATACTCGAAAACGTGAACGTCTTCGGGGGTGACGACCTTCAAGTCGCCCGATTCGAGATTCAATATCCAGACGCGGTTGAAGGCGGGAACGGCATCGACGACGACCGGATCGGTTTCGACGTTGGGGACGTAGAGAAAGGCAATCGAGCCGCCATCGGCTGACCAACGGGGCGCATCGACCTTGCCGCGCAAATCGGTGAGCGGCTGGGCTTCTCCACCATCGCAGTCGATGACGTAAAGCTGTGCTTCGGTTTTGGTGGCGCGATTGGAAATAAAAGCAAGGCGGCGGCTGTCGGGCGACCAGCATGGCTGACTGTTCGTGCCGGTGCCTTTACCCGTGAAGGGTCGGACTTTACGGGTAGCAACTTCGACGACTTGAATTGATTTCTGGTGCGGAGTGTCCTGATCCGGTTTATGAAATTTCCCCAGCACAAAAGCAACGTAAGCGCCATCGGGCGAAATCTCCACGTCGGAGGGACTCTCAATATCAATCAGGGATTCGATAGTGAAACGCATGGTGAGAACCTTTTGGTTATATGCAGCGAGTCAGTCTACGCCGCGCATCCGGGGATCGAGCGCGTCACGCAGACCGTCGCCTAAAAAGTTAAAGGCGAACATGACCAGCGCCAGCGCCAGCGCTGGAAAGAGTGTCTGGTTGGGATAGGTCTGGATGGCCTGCGCGCCTTCTGCGATCATGCTGCCCCAACTGGGGGTCGGCGGCTTGACACCCAGCCCGATGAAGCTGAGAAAAGCTTCGTAGGAAATGTAGGTCGGGATTTCGAGCGTCTGGGCGACGATGAGCGTACCGACAATGTTGGGCAAAATATGCCTACCGATGATGGCAATCGAGCGCGCGCCAACCGAACGCGCCGCTTCGACGTAGGTGAGTTCGCGGACGGAAAGCACCTGCGCGCGCACGAGACGCGCCATGCCCATCCAGGCGGTGAGGCCGATGCCAACAAAGACAAAGAGGAGGCCGCCCATGCTCGAATCGAGGCGATTGAGGCTGTAGGCGAGCGTCCCCGGCTGCTGTCCTTCAAAGCTAGTACGAAAAACCGCCATGAGCAGAATAATCAGCAGGAGGGTTGGGAAGGCGTACATAATATCGACAATGCGCATAAGGATATTGTCGACCGCGCCACCAACATAGCCCGCGACCAGACCAACGATGACGCCGACGACAATGCTAATCAGCGGGCCGATGAAAGCAACTTCAAGCGAAATGCGCGAGCCGTAGATGATACGGCTGAGCAGATCGCGACCGAGTTTATCCGCGCCGAGCAGATAGTCGCTGCTGATGGTGACATAGCCGCCCTGTTCGCGCGAAATCATGGTTGGGAACACGCGGGTAATCCATTCCGGGGCGGCGTTGTTGTCGGAAAGCACTGCTGCGTCGTAGCTACGCGGGGCAACAACTGGCGCGAAAATGGCGATCACGACGGTCAGGAGCAGGATGAGCGCGCCGAGAATAGCCGCTCGGTTCCGACGCAGGCGAACCAGAGCATCGAGCCAAAGGCTGCGATTCTCAGTCGGCTGGCGCAGGCGAACGACCGGATGGTCGGGCGCTGTCGTGTCATTAAGTGTGGTCAAACGAGCGATTCTCCTGGCTAACCAAAACGGATACGGGGGTCGAGCCAGATGTAGACAATATCGACGAATGCGTTGGCAAGGATGAGTAAAGCGGCAAAGACCAGAATGGTTCCCATGATAACGGGATAGTCTCGCCCGGTGATGCTGGTGACAAAGAAGCGCCCCATGCCGGGAATGCCGAAGATAGTTTCAACCACAAACGTCCCGGTGACAAAGTAGGCCATGAGCGGGCCGAAGATGGTTACAACGGGAATGAGGCTGTTCTTGAGGGCGTGAATGTTGATGACGCGGCCCTCGCTCAAGCCTTTGGCGCGGGCGGTGCGAATGTAATCCTCGTTCAGAACCTGAAGCAGACTGGCACGGGTCAGGCGGGCGATGATGGCAGCTGAGCCGAAGCCGAGGGTCAGAGCGGGCAGAATGACCTGGCTGGCAGTTCCCCAACCGGTCAGCGGCAGGATTTTCCACTCAACGCCAAAGAGATACTGGAGGAAGGGCGCGGTGATAATCACCGGGACCGAGACACCAAGAATGGCGACGCCCATCCCAGCATAATCATAGATGGTATTGCGCTTCAAAGCAGAAATGACGCCCAACGGGATGCCGATAACGGTCGCGACGATAACCGAAATGATGCCCAACTGAAACGAAATCGGGAAGTTGTCGCGGAAGATGTCGTTGACGGTACGGCTGGTCGATTTGAAGGAAGGGCCAAAATTGATCCAACGCAGGATGGCATTGTCCCCGAATGGAAGCTGGATGCTGACCAGGTAGTCGTGATCAAGCGATTTCTGCTGCGGCCCGGTCATGACGACGGGGATGAGAATATCGCCGATGTATTTGGCATACTGGTCGGCAAGAGGCGCGTCGAGATTGTATTTCTTGTTCAACTGGGCAAGGGTTTGAGCAGGCAGCGGCTTATCGCGGCTGAAAGGGCCTCCGGGGACGGCGTGCATAAGGAGGAAGGTCGTCACCGAAACGACGAACAACACCAGAGTCGCCCACAAAAAGCGCTGTATGACGAATTTACCCACTTATAGCCCTTCACCCCGGCTGGCCGTGCGAACAAAAGAAGTTCGCAATCGGTCAGCTTCCCCTCTCCTACACAAGCAGGTGTCCCAACAAGTTGAGGAGAGAGGCGAAAACCAAAGGCAAACAGGGCAGACGCGCTGGTCTGCCCTCCACAAAGCGCGGGCGAACACACAGGTTCGCCCCGACAAGACAGAGGCACACAGCCGTGTGCCCTTCACGAGCAAGCGATTAATGGGGCTGAATGTCCCATTTCCAGTAAGATTCGACGTTGTTGGATGAGAAGGTGCGGCTGACGTAGGGCTTGGTCAGCGAGGCAATGCTTTCCCAAACGAGCGGCATGTCGGCGGCATCGTCCACAACTTCGATCTGCTCGGCCTGCGCGTAAAGGCTGAGACGTTCCGCGTCATCGCGGCTGGTACGCGCCTGATCGACCAGTTTGTCGAACTCCGGGTTGTTCCACTTACCATAGTTATAGATGCCCGTCGAATACATCACATCGCGGGTGTAGTTGTTGGCGTCGTTATAGTCTGGACACCAACCGGCTGCAAAGATTTGTTCGGGGCCGGAACCAACGATTGACCAGTAGGTGGTCGGATCGAGCGGATTGAGCGTAACCGTCACGCCGAGCGTGCTCGTCCACATAACCTGAAGCGCCTGCCCAACAGCATTATTGCCTTCGGAGTTGCCGAAGATGGCGGTAATCGCAGGCAGATCAGCGGCGGAAGACAGTCCCAAATCCTGCAAGCCAAGCGCAAGTTCGGCTTTGGCTTTGTCAGGATCGAAGGCGATGCCGAGGTCAGGATTGTTTTCGAGCGTAGGCGCGAAGGCGATGCTCGGCGGCGTATACCAGCGGGCTGGAATGCGCCCGCCTTTCATGACGTTGTTGACCAGCGACTCGCGATCCACCGCATACGAGAAGGCGCGACGGATATGAACATTATCGAAGGGGGCGCGCTCTGTATGGAAGCCCCAGACGGTCGTACACTGACCAGGGACGACCTTCAACTCGCTGCTGAGGGTCGGATCGGTGCTGACACGATCATACTGATCGCTGGCGACAGGCTGAAGGGTATCGAGGTTGCCCGCCTCATATTCGCGGAGAGAAACGCTGTCATCGAGGAAGCGAACCTGAAGTTCATCGAGCTTGGGCTGCGCAATCCCTGGCGACCCCGGCCAGAAGGGATTCTTAACATAAGTCAAGTGATCGTCATGCACCCATTCCTTAAGCGCGAAGGGGCCATAGGTATTAATATTTTCAGGCTCCGTCCAGGCGTCGCCACTGGCGTCAATAGCCCACTGAGGCGTGGGGCGGGCGTCGATGATGCCGAAAATGCCCAAGCCATAACCGACCGCTTCCGGCGCGGTAATTTCGAGGGTGCTGTCGTCGATGGCCTTGAGACCCAGATCCGACGCTGCGCCAGTTCCAGCGTTGAATTCTGCCCCACCCTTGATGAGCGGCACGAGAATATATGATCCCGGCGAAGCAACAGCGGGGTCGAGCGCGCGGGTCAGACCGTAGATCACGTCCTGAGCGGTGACGTAGCGGGGATTACCGCTGTCGTCCATGACCTGCTCGACCGCCCCAGAGTCGGCATTGTAGTGCACCCAGGGCACATTCTTGACCAGGTGGAAGGTGTAGACGAGGCCATCGCTGGAAATATCCCAGCTTTCCGCCAGCCCACCGACGACCGTGTGCGATTCTTCGTCAAAGGTGGTCATGGCGGGAAAGAGAATATTTTCGAGATTCCAGTCTTTGGTGTCAATGGCCTGCTGCGGATCGATACTGTGCGGGTCGCCCGCAGGTGAATTAGTGACTAGCAGTTTGATGCTGTCCTGCGCGGAAACGGTACTAAAAAGGAGTGGAAGTAAAAAGAGCGCGATGGTGACAAGAAGCCTGCGTCGCTGGTTCATCATGAATCTCTCCCAAAAACCTGACGGAAAGTGAAGAAGATGGAGCGGCTTATGTTTTGCGTGAATGTAATGTAACGAACGAAGTGATTTTCGCAACTATAACACACGCGCTCAGGCAAGGGTTTTGTTGAACGTTCCAAAAAATTGGAGTGATCCTGATGTAAGAGTACCTGCGTCACCCTTGTTCACGAATCCGCTACAAATCCTGCTTCTGCGGAAGCATGACGAGATCGCGGATGGTGACATGTGGGGGCTGCGAGAGCATAAAAGCAACAGCCTGAGCGACATCCTCGGAGCGCAGATAGTCATGCTCCTGAATTGAGACTCTATCAATCTCGGCAGCATTGTGAAAACCCCACAACTCATTGGCGACCGCTCCCGGCGCAATCGCCCCAACGCGAATACCGTCCTTCGCCACCTGACGGCGCAGGGTGTGGACAAAACCCTGAATCGCATGTTTCGAGGCGCTGTAAATCGGCTCCCAATGAATATCGATGAAGCCCGAAATCGAGCTGGTCACCAGAATATCGCCCGATTGCTGCGCTTTCATATGCGGTAGTACGGCATGAACGCAGCGCAGGACGCCATCGACATTAACATTCATCAGGTTCGTCCAGGCGTCCGGATCGCCTTCGTCTACCTGACCGGGGATGTAAATGCCCGCGTTGGCGAACAGGACATCGACGCGCCCGAAGTGCTCGATGGTCTGCGTGACCATCCTGAGGATGTCAGCGGGAATGGTCACATCGGTCGGGACAACGAGCGTTTCCGTTTTGAGTTCTTCGGCGAGGGACTGCAATTTGTCTGCGGAACGCGCCGCAAGTGCCAGCTTACAGTTATACTCTGCCAGCAGACGCGCCACCGCCGCCCCGATACCCGAACTCGCGCCTGTAATAATCACCACTTTCCCGGAAAGTCTATTTTCCATGATCACACCTTAATCTGTCTTATTTTTGAGACTAAAGCATAGCCTATTCCCGTAGATTCAGCCTTTAATCATGACTTTTCAGCCCGAACAAAGCTATACTCCTGAAAAAAATTGAGGCGCTCAAAATGGATTTTCAGGCTGCATACCCGCTCCCAAAGACGATGCCCGCGATAGTCTGCTGGGGACCGGAAGATTATCGCTTCCAGGAATGGGATGTCCCGTATCCCGATCCTGAAGAAGTCATTGTTCGCGTCAAATCAGTTGGCATCTGCGCCAGCGACCTGAAATGTTATCAGGGCGCGCCGCTGTTCTGGGGTGATCAGCATCGCAGCGGCTACTGCCAGACGCCCGTCATTCCCGGACACGAGTTTGTCGGCGAAGTCGTGGCGCTGGGTGCAGGCGCAGGCGAAAAGTACGGCCTCTCGCTGGGCGATCTCGCTGTCTCCGAACAGATTGTCCCGTGCTGGAAGTGCCGCTTCTGCAAGCGCGGACAGTACTGGATGTGTCAGGACAAGCACGACGTTTATGGTTTCCGGCAGTCGACCTTTGGCGCGATGGCGGAATACATGAAGTTCCCGGTCGGCGCCCTGAATTACAAAGTCCCCCCAGCGATTCCACTTCACCACGCGGCCTTCATCGAACCGCTGGCCTGCGGCATCCACGCCGTACAGCGCGGCAACATCGAACTGGATGATGTGGTCGTAATCGCTGGCGTTGGCCCACTGGGGTTAGGCATGGTCGCCGCTGCGCGCCTGAAAAATCCGCGCCTGCTGATTGCCGTCGATATGAATGATGCGCGCCTCGAAATCGCCCGCCGCTGTGGCGCGGATCTCACATTCAATCCCGCCAAAATGGACGTCGTCGATGAAGTGATGAAGCTGACGGACGGCTATGGCTGCGATGTCTATATCGAAGCGACGGGCTATCCACCTGCCGTTGAGCAGGGATTACGGATGATTCGCAAGCTGGGCACCTTTGTCGAATTCAGCGTCATGCGCGAACCGGTCACCGTTGACTGGACGATTATCGGCGACACCAAAGAACTCGACATTCACGGCGCGCATCTCAGCCCCTACTGCTATCCGATTGCCATTCAGATGCTCGAAAAGGGACTGCTGCCGATGGACGAGATCATCACCCACCAGATGCCGCTCGCCCGCTTCCACGACGGGATGACTCTGGTCGCATCGGGCAAGCAGTCGATCAAGGTGACACTCACGCCCTGAACAAAAAAGAGCCGACGGGTTCGTCGGCTCCTTCATTCATTTCAGTTCAGTCATCAATTATCAACCGTTGCAGATTGCGCGCTCAGTTAGGCTGCGACTGGATGCCCGCTAGAGTACGCCGTACTTGTCGAAGGTCGCGCGCAGCGTTTTGCCTTCAAGAATTTCCTTGCGGGTGCTGTTTTCCTTATGAACTTTATCGAGCGCCTCCTGAATGACCTGATTCTCGATGCTTTGCGGAATTACAGCGATGCCGTCAAAATCCGCAAAAATCAAGTCCTGGGGCTGGACAAGCACATCGCCGCAGCGCACCGGCACATCGTAAGCCATGACCCGCCCTCGCCCCTGCGAATCGAGTGGGCGAATGCCAACATAATAGACGGGGAAGTTCAGTTCAATGATGCGCACGCAGTCCCTAATCTGGCTGTCGCAAATGCAGCCGACGCTGCCATTGCGTTGCGCCAGCGTGGACATGAGTTCGCCCCAGGGCGCATTGACCGCGCCATGATCAGTCGAATGGACGGCGACATCACCCGGTTGCAGGGAATCCATCGCCTCGATTTCCAGCCCATAAGGGTCTTGATCATCGAGATAATCCACATCCATCCAGCGGAAGGTGCGCGCCCGCCCGACAAAGCCGCAGTTACGGATGTCTGGGAGCAAGGGGCGTAAGCGATGGTGCATGACCTGATTACGATAGCCGAGCGAATCCAAGACATCCGAAATCGCAGCGCTATAAAGTGTATTTTTTAAGGAGACAAGCTCTTCTTGCGAAATGACAGACATGTTTTACCCCATGATTCTTGAGTGTTTCACGCGACGCGATAACGAGCCACCAGTTGTTCGTCAATTTCGACCCCCAGACCGTCGCCGTCCGGGATTGGAATAAAACCGTCAACCATTGGTATCGGGTTGAAGCAAAGTTGATTCAGCAGTGATGCTGAAGCCACATTATACTCGAGATACAGTGCGTTCATGAGGTAGGCATTCAGATGAAGCGATGCCGCTTTGAGTAAGTCGGTCAGCCAGGCATGAGGCACACATTCGAACTGACGACGCATGGCAAAATCGGCAATTTGCCTGCCGACGGTGAGTCCT
>DAOUCB010000039.1:0-39697 GCA_034432495.1 Anaerolineae bacterium
ATCCAGCATCGCCGGCTGAGAGCGACGACGCTCACTAACCAGAAACCAAGAAGATCTGGGCAGGGAAGCAGCGGTTGCGGAGCTAAGTCTGCGCGAAGTCATCAACCCAAACACACGCCACATGTGGTACATAGAGAGCCTCGTGCTTGAGAGAAGCATTGGGTACCTTCTTTGAGAACTGTCATTCTGTTTAGAGGATGTTATGAGCTTTTAACGTAGACTCCAGGCCAGGCAAGTATCATATCTTTATTCCTGAATTCCATTCCAAAACAGGACGCTGTACCCGGTTGAGCACAGCACCCTATTCTCAGTAGACTTTTTATCCTCCTGCGGGGAGATTAACCGTGATGGAACCGTTCTTGATGCCGTCGCTCGCCTGCTGAATCTGCGCTTTCAGATCGGCGGAGATTCGGCTGTCCCAATCATGGAAGGGGGCGAGGCCGACACCGCCGTTTTGCAGGGTGGCGGTGTTAATGCCCGCCTTGACAGAACCATCTGCAACCGTCTTGAGGTAGTTGTAGACGGCGACATCCACGTTTTTCAGCGCGGAGGTCATCAGCGCGTCCTGCGCTTCGGGATCAGCGTAGTACTCATCGACATCAGCGCCGACAGCAGGCAGGTTGTTTTGTTTGGCAGCCAGCAGAGCGCCATTGGCGGCAACTGCCAAGACGACATCGCAGCCGTTGTCGATCAGGTTCTGAGCGGTGTCCTTTCCGTTGGTGGAGTCGTTGACGGTGGGAACGTTGCTATCCGTAGTCTGGATATTGATGTAATTATTCATACCACGAATGTTATCACCAGCTTGCCAGACGGCTCCCGCGCGGAAACTGATCACGTAGCGATCACTTCCTGGGGTCTTCAGACTGGAGATAGAGCAAACGAAGCCCGATTTAGACATGCCACCCGCCAGAACGCCCGCCAGGAAACCTACCTGATCTTCCGCAAACATCAGGCTGGTGACGTTGGTCAGACCGCCATCGGCGTAGCAATCGGTGACGGTGCCAGCACACGCTTGCGAGCGATCCGCAGGAACATAGGCATTGTCGATGATGGCGAATTTGATGTTGGGATATTGCCTGGCTTTCAAAGCCGTGGCATCGCTCATCTGAGAACCGACGGTGATGATGATGGCATAGCCTTCGGTCGCCAACATATCGATATTCGTCTCATAGTCGCTGGGCTGTTTGGATTCGATGAATTTCGACTGAAAGCCCATCTCCTGGGAGGCTTTCTGGACACCTCCCCAGGCCAACTGGTTAAAGGCGTGATCATTCACACCGCCAGTATCGGTCACCAAACCAACTTTGATCGACGAGTTAGCAGGGAGCACGGCAGCGGTCGCAAGAGCTGCTGTGTTTGCCACCGAAACGGTCGCAGGTTGAACGGTTGCGGTGGTCGATGGCACGAGTGTTGGTTGAGCGGGTACTGCGGATGCTGTTGTTGACGCAGCGGCAGGAGCGCAGGCTGCGAGAAACATCGTTGTCGTTAATATAATCGACAAGATGGGACTATGTTTCATTGACATGCTGATTTCTCCCCTTTCACGATTCGGGTAAAACCGGGAAACGCTGAATTTCAAAGATATGAAGTGAGGTTCAACGGCGGATTACAAATTTTCGTCTTTGATGGTATCGACGATGTTGTCATTGCGGATCATTGCGCCGGAAAACATCATGGTGATGAAGACGATTGCCAGGACACCGACAATACAACCCACAATAGCCGCCCATGGCAGGGTGAAAGGAAAGCTACTCACCCCGCCGAACTGAGAGTAGATGAACACGCTCACGGCGATCCCTAGCGGCAGACCATACAGCAGCGCTGTCAGCCCGTAGAACAGGCTCTCGTAGCGCAATATGCGCCTGAAGCCGCCCGGCGTCAGCCCGACCGACTTGAGCATGGCAATCTCGCGCCGGCGCAGCTTAATGTTGGAATCCAAGGTGTTAATGATGTTGGTCACCCCGATCAGCGTGATCAGCGTCAAGAACCCGTAGAAGAACAGATTAGTCATTAGCGTCTGCAGGGCTTGGCTCTTATTCATCTCCGCCATCGATAAGTACGAGAAATTGCCTCCAACGGTAGACTGGTAGACTCGTCGGATAGCTTCCACCGCCGCGGCTGTGTCTCCGCTGCTTTGAATGTACATTGCCCCGGGGTTGATCGGACCCAACTGCAGCAGCCGGTCGCGCAAGTCGTCGAAGACCGCATCCGAGACGATCAATTCCGGAATTACTAACGGCGTCGTCCTCCCCAGAAAGCCCAGGGGCGCCTCTGGCGGATTAACCACGCCCACCGTCCACGTTAGGCTGGCTGGTGATTCGTCTCCAGTATGGGATGAGGACCAGCCCTGCATCGGAGAGACTGTTATCGTATCGCCAGGCCGCAATTTGAGCATGTCGAAATCGTATAGCTTGCCGCCCCGGCTCAGGTCGGCGTGGTTGAGCAGGATGCCCAAAGGCGAGGAGGGATCGGAATACTGCTGCGGGTCCAGACCGAGCTGTGCGACGTAGTGCGAAAACTCGGACTGCCCCACGACACTTACCTCGAGCACAAACTGGTAGGTACCGTCAACGGCTATGGGGAGGTTTTCACCGCCGTCCAGTTCCTGCAGAGCTTGGTACGCCGAGTCGGTGATCGCGGAGCGTGGGGGAACATATGCCTCGTAGGTGGAGCGTCTGTAAGCAACCCGCTCCACTTCCGGCAGATGGCTGACCAGTTCGACAAAATTCATGGCGTGACTTTGCTGGTAGTCCAGGTCGACTTGCAGATCGAAATTCATCGCATGACTCGCAAAGTTTCGGGTGGTAGTGGTATACAGCATCAGTGCATTGAAAGCCACGAACAGGATGATGCTAATCATCAGCGAGAGTAACGTGGTGAGATATCGCTTGCGATTGCGCTGGAGGGATTTGAGCGCCAGCTCACCCTCGAACCCGAACACACGCCGGACCAGTGGGCTGCTGCGCAGGTTGAGCGGCTTGCCCTCCTCGATCTCGCCGCTCTGGCGGATGGCGTCGATAGGTGAAACCCGAGCGGCGCGCCGGGCAGGGATCCAAGCCGAGAGCAAGATGGTCGCCGCGGAAAACAGTATTGTCAAGCCGATGACCAGCGGCGAGACGACCAGTGGCAGCCCCTGCTCCGCGTCAAGAATCAGCCCGGCGACAGTCTCCTGAGTGAGCTTCAGCAGAATCCCGACCCCGACGATAGCGCTCAGGATGCCGAGCGGAATGCTGAGCGCCCCGATCACTCCTGCTTCGACCAGCACGGTGCGGCGGATTTGCGCCGACGTGGCACCCACGCTGGCAAACATGCCGAACTGCTTCTTGCGCTCGCCGATTGAGATGGCGAAAGCGTTGTAGATCAAAAATGCCGAGCCGGACACGATCAGGACGATCAGGGTGGCGATGGTCGCCAGGAAGAATCCTACGTAGTTGGAACGGCCGCTGCCGCCTAACCAGGGCAGCAGCTCCTCGTTATAGACGATATTTTCCGGCTTGCCGCCCAGATCGCGGGTCAACGTCAGCCCGGCGCTTTTGGCAATTTCCGGCGCGGTGGTATTAATGCTGCGCGGATCGCGGGCAAGGATGGAAATGTCCACTTTGTCTGCTGCGGTCAACTGTGCCGGATCGAGGTACGTCAAGGCTGGGAAATCTGCGGGCATACCGGTCTCGTTGGACAGCGGTGCCATCAGGCCGACCACCGTGTAGGTTTTGGAACCGGACGGGGTAAAGGTCTCCCTATCTTGCACAGCGACATATTCTTCGCCGCCCCATGCTTTGACCAGCTCATCGCGGTTGGGGATGTTCCGCTGTCCAAAAGTCACCTGCAATGTCGAGCCGAGTTTCAGATCCAGTCCGGAGTCCCGAATCATCGTCGGGGAAATGAGCAGCTCATCCGCGTTTTGAGGAAGGCGACCGGAGATCAACTTGATGTTTCGATTTTGAAATGAAAGCGTGTCATAGGCGGTGATGTACAGATAGGGTCTGGCTGTGTTGTGGCTGCCATAGCTGGCGTTCCCGAGCCATGTATTGAACATCGCTGTCTCGACGGCGCTGTTTTCCGTGATATATTTCGCCTGTGTATGAGGCACGCCGAGGAACTGGGCGTGCCAATTCCCCGTCATGTAGATTTCGTGGTCGATCATCACCTTCTGGAAGCTAACACCTAGCAGAAGCACTCCACAGATAAGGGCAGAGGACAGAATTACCCCTAGGATGGTGACCGCAGTACGCTTTTTATTCAGCCGCAGATACTTCAGGGTATATGTCGTTAGGATGTTCATGCTCGCACCGCCTCGTCGCGTTCGATGCGCCCATCGTTGAAGGTGATGATGCGGTCGGCTTGCAAGGCGATGTCGCGGTCGTGGGTCACCAGGATCAGCGTTTGCTGGTAGCGTTGGTTGGAGAGTTTGAGCAGCGCCATGATCTCCTTGGAATTGGCGCTATCCAGGTTGCCGGTCGGCTCGTCAGCAAGGACTAGCGCAGGGTTGTTGATCAGCGCGCGCCCGATGGAAACACGCTGCTGCTGCCCACCCGAAAGCTGGTTAGGCAGGTGTTTGGTTCGATCAGCCAGCCCCAGCGTGGTGATGATCTCTTTGAGGCGCACTTTGTCCAGGCTGCGCCCGTCCAGCAGCAGCGGCAGGGTGATGTTCTCCTCCATGTTAAGGATGGGGATCAAGTTATAGAACTGATAGATCAGCCCAATCTGTCGGCGGCGGAAGATAGCGAGTTGGGTTGGGTCGAGACCGAAAAGTGCTGTACCATCCACCAGCACCTGACCAGAGGTGGGCGAATCAACCCCGCCCAGGATGTGCAGCAAAGTCGATTTGCCTGAGCCGGAAGACCCAACAATGGCGACGAACTCCCCTTTTTCCACGCTGAAGCTGACGTCATCCAGCGCTTTGATCTGCGTGTTACCTTTTCCGTAGACCTTCGAAAGATTGTTCACCTTGAGAATTTCCAAGACGTGACTCCAGAATTTTGAGTGCCAATATTCACAGTATATGGATGGCAAGTGACCCTGCGGTGACTGCAATGTGACAATTTATTCACATAACCCAACAGGGGAAGATTTCAAGCAGTCGATGAAGTCGTGGCTTTTCGTTCAGCGTGAGGAATGCGTCAGCACGAGATTTTAGCGCTGGATCGCTGACAAGAACGAGCGCAGCCTAAACCACTCCCCGGAAAAAGCGAATCTCGAAGCTTGTTCCCATGCCGCGCTGGCTGTGGACGGCAATATCTCCACCCTGAGCGTTAAAGATCGCTTTCGCCAGCGCCAAGCCGATGCCGACGCTGTTCTCCCCCGCGTTCGCGCCGCGATAAAAGCGGTTGAAGATGTTGGGCAGATCCACGACGGCGATGCCTTCACCGTTGTCGTTGACGGTGATCTCGGCGTACAGGGCATTGGCAGCGTAAGCAATTTCGATCATTCCACCTTCCGGCGTATGATCTACACAATTTTTGACGACGTTCGTCAAAGCTTCAGCACTCCAATTGAAGTCGCCGATAAAACTCGCACTATCATCTCCATGAACTTCGACGTGCTGTTTTTTGATCTCCAGCGGGATCTGCAGCGGCTCCAGCGCCAGTTCGACCAACCGGCGCACGTCCACCGGCTCAGTCTTGAAAGCAGCAGTGCCTGCATCCAAACGGGCGAGTTTGAGCAGCGCTGTGATCAGCCATTGGATGCGTCCAAGCTGTGCGCCCAACCGCTCAACGAAGGCGCGACGGACGTCTTCTGGTGGGTCATCTGCGAGCAGGTCGGCTAGCACGCCCATTGATGTGAGTGGAGTTTTGATCTGGTGAGAAATATCGGCGATCAGGTTGGATAGAGCCGTCTTATCCCGTTGCAGTAACTCGGCTTGCTCACGCAGACGCACGGTGACCTTGTACAGGTCGTTCTTCAGCAGGCTGAAGTTGCCCTCGCCGTTGTCGCGCACGTCCAGCGCATAATCACCAGCTTCGATCTGGTGCAGGTAGGTCGATAGCCTGTCCACCTGCGCGGAGATGAAGCGCCGATACCTTGCCAGCAGCACGGTGAACCCGACACAGGTCAGCCCGATCAGCGTCAATCCGGCTGGCAGCAGACGTGCCAATAACCCGGATCCAATACCGACTTGCGCTGCGCTTAGGTTTTCCAGCCCATATCTCCCCAATAACTCGTGACCTAAGCTGACGGAGAGTGTGTCCGGCGCGCTGAGATCCCGCACCACCTGCGCCTCGGCCTGAGGATATTTCTGTGCCACCGTACCTATGATGCTAGCGTAGATATCCGCGAGCGCATGGTTAACGTAGACGGTCATCACCAGACTGAGGGCGGCGGCTAGCAGGAGCGCTGCCAGCGACAGAGCCGCTATGCGAAACAGCAAGCGCCGGTCTTCACTGTACATGAGAATATCCATGTTAGTCACCTGCCTTATAACCCAGTCCCCGCACGGTCGTAATCAGCGTCGGATTCTGCGGGTCATCCTCAAGCTTCTCACGCAGACGCTTGATATAGACGGTCAGAGTGTTGTCGTTGACGTAATCCTCGTCCACATCCCAGATCTGTGCGAGAATCTGGGCGCGGGTGAGTACCCGTCCCTGGTTAGCAACCAACGCAAGAAGCAGGCGATATTCCAACGCGGTCAGGAGCACCTCGCGCCCATTCTTGTAGACCTTAGCCTGCTGGGCGACCACCGTCACATCCCCGCAGGTCAAGGTGCGGTCAGAGGCTTCGACCGGCCCACGCCGACGGAGCACGGCCTTCATGCGCGAGATCAGCTCACGCAAGCGGAAAGGCTTGGTGAGATAGTCATCCGCCCCCAGGTCGAGGCCGAGGACGATGCTGGCCTCTTCGTCGCGGGCAGACAGGATGATGATGGGCGTATCCCCGGCGGCACGAATTTCTTTGCACAGCTCGTAGCCACTGCCATCCGGCAGACCCAGGTCCAGCAGCACCAAATCAAAGAGGCTTTCCTTGAGCAGGCCACGAGCTTCCACGAGGCAGTAAGCCAGGCTGATCTGAAAATCGTCCTGCTTGAGCGAATATTCCACTCCCATGGCAATGGTGGCATCATCTTCAACGAAAAGGATAGTAGGCATGGAAAAATTCCTAAAATTTGCGATTGAGTACCGGGCGATTCTTACAATCGAGGGTGTTATAAACTATGGACAATGAGTATGGTTTCGACCACACCTTTGGTCATGAAGATGGCAAAGGCCAAGAAATGCGGCAATCAGGGTTTCCGGCAGGCATTCGTAATCCCGCATCAGGCGTAAAAGCGTGCGCAAGTCGTGATCCTGTCTTCAACTACCCCTGCTTTGATCAAGCACCGGAGAGCCTCTTCGGTCATCAAGATTAAAAACAGAGTCACGAAGCCGCGTTCCTCATTACTGATATCACTCGGATAAGATTTCCGTCCAATGGTCGGAGTCTACCATCCCTATGTCAATAGTTCATAGCACCGTCTAGGAAACGAATTGTCTTTTCATAACATTCGCCTCCCAGGAAAGCAAATACGCTGAGGCGGACTACCGCTTGCGTTTCAGGGTCACGCAGTTTTTGCGAAGTTATCGAACGAGCGGGGTTTTAAGCAGCAAACTTGATTGCTGAGACAGATGTTGTCTAAGAGGTTGATAGTTAGCATTTGAGCAAGAAAAAGGATATTTCCAGGAAGGGAACAGCACCCGTCTTCCCCGTTGAGCAAATAATGGTTCGATTCTTCAAGCTCATCCAATCGGAGCGGGATTTTTCGTTTGAGGCAGAAATATATATGTGGATACGAACCGAAGTGAGCGATTCTTCGGTTCGTATCCACATATACAAATTTATTCGGACTTTAAAAGCCCGCTGGATTTTCGCCTCATATCTGAAGCACTTCTAGTTTCCGCCAAATACTAAACGCCTTAGACAGCATCACTTCACTCCAAACGTACGCAGCCATGCCAGCACATCGCTCATCTCCCGCGAACTAAGGT
Source organism: Anaerolineae bacterium (assembly GCA_034432495.1). GTDB lineage: Bacteria > Chloroflexota > Anaerolineae > Aggregatilineales > Phototrophicaceae > Flexifilum. The sequence goes on from DAOUCB010000039.1 coordinate 7,959, forward strand.
TTCCGGCGGGACAAACCCACGAAAGCACTCAAGCGCAAGTACTCTTGGAAGGCTTGCCAGTCAGCATGTGATTGCAAATCGGGACTATGCTGGACAAACGTTGGTCGATTGGATTATTGAGCAAGGCGCAGTCTCCGTCATTCCGCCTCACCAACGAGCGAAGCAACCCCGTGGCTACGATACTGGTTGTACCGGGAGCGCCATCTGATTGAGTGTTTCATCAACAAACTGAAGCATTTTCGCACTGTTTTCTCTCGTTTTGATAAGCTGGCGTCCCACTACTTGGGTTTTCTTCAGTTTGACGGCACCTTAGTTTGGCTGCGGTGAAATGTCAACACAACCTAATTTGGTCGAAACAGAGGTGGTTTTTCCAGAACGCGAACTTATGATTTGGTAAGTGAGGCTGAGATGTCGCAGGTGGTGTGATAAAGCATGTCTGGGAAGTAACGCTGCCACTCCTGCTCAGTGAGATTGCGATGGGCGATTTGACAGGCACGCTGTCGCCACGACTCCAGATTCATATCCCAGAGCAGCACCGAAGAGTCTAAGCTGCCCGTTGCCAGCAGTTCTCCGTCTGCGCTGAATGCAAGATTGGTGAGCCAATCGGTATGTCCTGTCAGTGGACTGCCTAAAAGTTGACGGGCTGTAACACTCCATAGTTGCAGTGTGTTGTCCTGCCCACCGCTGGCGATGGGCTGCCCTGTGGGGTCAACCGCAACACCCCAGACTTCTTTTCCGCTCGTCATCAGTGGTTGACTTACGAGAGAGGGATCGCTGACATTCCACAATCTCACCGTTCCGTCATAACTGGATGATACAAGCAGTTTTCCGTCCAGGCTAAAAGCAACGCCAGAAACCGCATCCTGATGCCCTTGTAAGACCGCAGTGGGTACAGCGCTGTCTTGTAAATTCCAAAGGTGAATGGTGTGATCGCGACTTGCCGAGGCCAACAGTTTTCCGTCCGGACTAAAGGCCAGACCGAGGATACTATCTTCGTGACCCCGTAAAGGCTCACCTACCCGCGCCCCGGAAGCCGTATCCAGGACGTTGATGACCCCGTTGGCATCCCCCTCAGCGATCAGATTGCCTGCCGGACTCAGTGCGAGGGCTAAAATTTGGGCGTCCTGCTGCGCAAACGGAGCATTCGCGGGCTGCATCGTGTTTAGATCCCAGGCGAAAAGCGTTCCATCGGTGCTGGATGAGAAGAGCTTGTTGAGAAGCGTGTCGTAAGCAAGACCAGTAATAATGCCCTCCTGGCCCTGAAGCACATGCTGTACCTTGCCTTGTGGAACGTCCCAGAGGTGAATTCCGGTGTTCTCGTTCGCGCCGCTAGTGATATTGCCGCTGGTGTAGAAAAGCAGATCGTGACCATGAGCGAAGGTGAGGCTGGTAATAGGTTCCGTCGAAGAAATTTGTGCCGTCACCAGCGCGGGCTTTGCATCCAAATTCCAGAGAATTGTTTTTCCGCTGGCATCGGCGGAAGCGAGTTGATTTCCTGGCGAGGCTGGGCGAAAAGCCAAGCTCCAGACGCCGCCAGAAGCGACCAGGGTTTTGCCTGTGGATGACCCATTCAGCGTGTCCCACAGGCGGATCGTGCCATCCTGGCTAGCGGTTGCGAGGGTCCGATTGTCGGTGCTAAAGGCGAGGTTGCGCACCCAGTCGGTCTGTCCGCTAGAAAATTTCGCCTTCGTTTCATAACTGTTAGCATCCCACAGCGCGACCATTTCGTCGGCTCCGCTTGAAGCGAGCAACTGACCGTCGGGACTGAAAGCCACACTCAAGACCCAGTTGCTGTGATCGGTGAAAGTATGCAGCACCTCGCCGGAAGCAACATTCCACAACCGAACGGTATTGTCCGCGCTGCCCGATGCAAGCGACTGCCCATCGGGGCTAAAAGCCAGACTGTAAATCACATCCCCGTGTCCCTGAAGCGACTGTTTGAGTGTGCCAGTCTTGACATCCCACAAGCGAATAATCGCGTCTTCGCCTGCCGAGGCGAGGGTTCCATCGGCGCTGAATGCAACTGCCCAGACTGCATCCTGTCCATCCCCGAAGGGTTGTCCAACCGCCATACCCGTTTTCGGATTCCACAGGCGAACCATACCGTCGGAGCTTGCTGACGCTAACAAACTCCCATCAGCGTTAAACGCGAGACCGTTGATCCAATCGGTGTGCCCGACGAGTGGCACACCGACGGGCTGGTTTTTCTCCATATCCCAAAGGGTGATTTCAGCGCTGCGTCCGGCGATTGCAAGGTAACGCCCGTCGGGGCTGAAGGCAACGGCACGCGCAGCCAGTTCGTCGGATGGGATAAAGGTTTCCAGGTTGGGCTGCGCTTGCAAACCCGTGAGCAGACTGCTGCGTGCCTCAAACGTATCCTGAACATTTAGCGCTTCGACGCTCAGCAGCAGGCTGAGATCAAGCTGATCGCGGTGGGCGAGCGAGGTAGCGGCAAGTTCGCGCGAACGTGAAATACGCGCCTGTTGATCCGCCAGTAAACGAGCCGACTCTGCTGCTGCCCGCTCCTGGAAGGCAAAGAGCGCAATCGCGGCAACGACGATGACGGTGGCGATCAACCCGCCGATCAAGAAACGCAGGCGGCGGCTGTTCCGCTTCCGCTGTTCGATGCTGGCGTCCAGATAGGCTTTTTCAGAGTCGCTCAGGACAATCGTCTGTGAATTGTGCAGCGTCTCGAATTCCACCAACCGCGCCCCATTGGCGAGGAAGCTCCGTTCTTTAGCGGAACGCAGCCATTCACTTTCAGCCATGCTCAAACGCCGCTGAATACGCAAGAGGTCTTTATTCGTGTTGAGCCACGTTTTGAGGCGATCCCAGGCCGTTATCAGAACCTCGTGCGCGAGTTCAACCGTCGGCTTGCGCGAATGAAGATCGTGATCGAAGGTCAGCAAACGATAGCGCCCAAAGTTCTCTAACACCTGCCGCAAAATGCGCGTATCCCCTGGTATTGCCAGCAGGTCGGCCTGCAAAACCCGCTGACGAGTCGCTTCACCTTCATCCCCTAACGTGACCATGCTTAGCATGATTTTCTGGATGAGTGCCTGGCTTTCGGGCGAAGAACTCACGTAAAGTTCTTCGGCACGCTGTGCGAGCGCTCCGGCAACGCCCTGGATCGCCTCGTAGGCCGCGTGCGTGAGCAATCGATCCTGACGACGCTCAAACAGTTCAGTTAAAGCATATTCCAGCAGAGGGAGCGACCCCGGCTGCGCACTCACATCGGTGATGATGCGGCTGACTAAGCCCGCTTCAAAACGGATTTGCAAGCGCTGAGCGGGTCGAATAACTGCATATTCAAGCTGCTGCGCCTGCATTGGCAGAATAACTTCAGTGTGCGCGCGCATCAGTTCGGCGAAGCCAGGGTAAAGCAGCGGACGATCATAGAAATCGGCACGGAGGGTGATGAAGATTCGCACCAGGCTGTCGGGCGCGGTGGCCGCATCCTGAAGCGTATTCAAGAACCAGCGCCGTTCATCCTCATCTTCGACTAGCGTGAAAACCTCCTCAAACTGATCGATGATGAGGCAATATTCGGCATTTTCATCGGTCAGCAACAAATCTACCATGTCGCGCAGGCCACGCGTTCCCGCCCGCAAACGTTCGCGCAGATCGCCTGGGGGATCATAAGCAATCGAGATCAGGGCATCGGTCAATTTTGCCAGGGGTGACGTGCCGGGGGTAATTTGTGAGTAAAACCACTGCTGAGATCCGCTGAGCGCGCCCCGCCGGAGCAGCGGCACGAGTCCGGCGCGCATCACACTCGATTTGCCGCTCCCACTGGGGCCGACAAGCGCCAAAAACCGCGCCGGCTCAGATGAGTCGGACAAAGTCGCTAATAAGTGTTCAAGAAACGCTTCTCGCCCAAAGAAATCGACCGCATCGCTTTCCTGGAAGGCACGTAACCCCTTGTAGGGATTTTCCACTTCCATTGCCGTGTTTACGATGAGGGTATTCGTCCCTGCAATAGGATTAAGCACAGGGAGCGACGTGCTAGAATCCTCAATGGCTTCCTGAGCGATCAGTTGGCGAAATTCGCGCGCGAAGGTCAGCACATCAGAATAACGCTCGTCCATCTGCTTTTCAGTTGCGCGCCAGAGCACAAGATTTAAGCCATGCGGGAGGTCTGGGCGGTATTTTTGAAGCATGGGCAGCGGGTCGCGGATATGCATATAAGCGAGCTGCGGCACACTGTTTGCTTGAAACGGGGGTTGTCCCGTCAGAATCTCATACAGCGCGATGCCGAGACTATAGATGTCAGTTTGAGGACTGACGGGCATATCGGTCAGTTGTTCCGGCGACATATAATTCGGCGAGCCAGCGCGGTCATACTCGTCAATGATGTCTGACTGCACCCGAATATCTTTGGCGATGCCAAAATCTGCCAGATAGGCATTATTGTCTTCGTCCAGCAGAATATTGTCCGGTTTGAGATCGCGATGGACGACGCTGTTGCGATGGGCTACTGCAAGCGCAGCGGCAATTTGGTCAAGCAGCCGTGCTGCGTCCGGCAATGACCAGGGGCCATGTTGTTTGAGCGATTTCTGCACGCTCCCACCGCGCATCCAGCGCATAATAAGATAAGCATTATTCGGTTCGCGCCAGAAATCGTAGAGCGGCACAATATGCAGATGTTCCAGCCGCGCGATGACCTGCGCCTCAGCTTCAAAGCGCCGAATGAAATCCGGGTGGTTCGCGTACTCCGGGTTAATGATTTTGATCGCCACTTCACGCTCGATGACGGGCTGATAAGCGTGATAAATACTGCCTTGACCGCCGCGAGCGAACAGTTCAAGTTGTTCATAACCCTTCAACGAGAGATCAGGGGGAAGGTTTTCAGTCATGCTTTTTCAGAATGGGAGTCATCCAAAGTCAGACCCGTATGACCAAGTAGACGACATTGAAGCAAGTCTGTAGCTAATGTGTGACATTGAGCTTCACAGAACGGTTTATACTAAAGTGCGGGGAGTGCCTAATTCTGTGGGTGTTTTTGTAGGGGCGAACCCACGTGTTCGCCCTGGCCTTGGGCAGACACATGGGTCTGCCCCTACAAGTGCTCACTCTTTTCGACACTCCCAAGTGCGTAAAATGTATCGCATTTCTCAACGCTCATGGTATCATAATAACAAATAATATAAATAGGAAATGAACGTTTACTCATAGTTTTAGATCTTATGCTAGTCCGTCCGTATTTCTCATAAGAGTGGCAAGCGAGCAATGATTCTAGCGCAGTTTCGAATTCCACGTTTTCTGGCTATGGGTGTCATTTTCTTTTTAGGATGTAGCGGCCTACTCTTTGCCCATCCTCTGGCCGGCAGCGCTCAAGGCGAGTTTGTAAGCTGTCCGAGCATCATTTCAGCAGCCTTGGGAGCTACACAAGCCTCCTGCGGGAATACAGCGCGCAATCAATTGTGCTATGGGCATAATCTCGTTCAGGTGGAAGCGCAGACATTTGTTTCCAAGCTTGGCTTTGATCTTCCCGGTGACACCATTCCAGTAGCACGCGTGCGTTCGGTGCGCGGGAGCGCGCTGGACATCGATAACGCGACCTGGGGTGTGGCTTTGATGCGGGTGCAAACCAGCCTACCTGATGCCCTCCCTACTCAGAATGCGACTTTTCTCCTGTTTGGCGATGCTGAAATTACTGACAGCACAACCCGCGACCTCACTACATTGTCTCTCGACGCCACTGCGCCAACCAACATCCGCACAGGGCCGGGCATCTCCTATCCAATCTTGAATTCGGTTGCTGTGGGTGAAACGGTGATTGCGACGGGGCGTCTGGCAGATAATTCCTGGCTTCGCGTCTGGAATCCGCAGCAGGAAGGACACATGGGCTGGGTCTATCGCTCGCTCGTTACAGCACCCGCCGGAGATTTTTCGTCGCTTGCTGTGATCGATCCAAGTGCGGGAACGCCATCATTGGGCGCGTTGGATGCGTTTTACCTGAAGACCAACGATGATGTGGCGACAGAATGTGCTCAACTGCCGAAAAGCGGACTCCTCATTCAGACACCCGAAGGCGTCGGCACAATTCGGCTCTACATCAACGAAGTGAAAATGGATATTGGTTCGACGGTTTTCTTTCAGGCAAAAGCCAACGGCGATTTGACCGTGACAACACTGGAAGGTATGGCGGTCGTTGAGTCCGAAAATCATACGGAAGCTGCCGCTGCCGGGTCACAACTCACGGTTCCACTGGGCGACGACTTGAATGCGTCCGGCCCGCCGAACCAGCCTATCCCCTACGATCAGGTTCCCTTAGAGGCGCTTCCTATCGCCGAGCTTCAGCGCCCGATTCAAATCGCTCCCCCGTTGAGTTCCGATGCGATTCAGGTCATCCATGACCATGTTCAATCGAACCAACCGCTCTGCGGCATCGAACCGCTGCGCGCGTGCAGCACTGTCACCATCGAGGGCAATATCCAGGCGATTGATCGCGAGATGATCACTGTCAATGGCACAAAGGTTATCGTCGACGCGAATGATCCTATCCGCAGCGTGTTGGCACTCAACATCCGCGTTCACGTCGAAGGCAATCTGGACGAGAGCGGGACAAAAATTATCCCGACCAAGATCATCCTGCTGCCGTTTGTTGCTGCGCCGGGACAATCCAATGGGAATCAATCTTCGGATATAAATCCTTCAACGGGAGAAGTCTGGACAGACTCTGGCAATTGCAGCAATCCCCCGCCCCCCTGGGCACCTGCCAACGGCTGGCATCGTCGTTGCGATGGCGCATCTGTAGATTCAAGTGGAAATGGCAACGGAAATGGCAACGGCATGGGGAAGGGCAGCTAAATAGAGTAGCTTTCATGACTGGAGAGCCACTCGAAGGCTCTCCAGTTTTTTATTTTGATGACCACGCTCAGGCTTATTTCTTCACCCAAATTCACTTTCCAAGCATCATAATATTGCAGTCTACGTGACATTCGCAGCGATTTGTCGGTTTCACAGACAGACTGCTCGACAACTGTCACGAGGTGTCACATTGAACCTGATCAGAAACGACCTTGCGATTTCCCTCATCGCTCCCGCGATTCTTGGCGGCGTATTCAGGCTTCTGGTTTATATAGGTTTGAATCCGCAACATGGAACATCCCTGCTGGTGCTAGCATTCGTTGTAGGCGGCGTTCTCTTGCTGCTGACAATCACGTTTGGGCTACGCCGTTTTCTTGAGCCGCAGCGCAAAAAGGATCGAGTGGATTAACCACCCATGCCGTTGCCATTGCCATTGCCATTGCCACCTGCGTTTCCGGGATTTGCTGCACCCTCACAGCGGCGACGCCAGCCGTTGGCAGGTGCCCAGGGGGGCGGTGGATTGCTGCAATTGCCAGAGTCTATCCAGACTTCCCCCGTTGATGAGTTGGTTTCGACATTCCCGCTGGGAATGGGTGTATTCCGCAGTACTGTGACGTGAATCGCAATGATCATCTGGCTATCCGCCATGTAATGGCCTTCGACCCGTGCAATGTCGCCCACATGAACCAGCGCCAACTCGGCGTCGCTCAGCACAATTGTGAAGTCGAAGATGATGATAGTATTGCCATCATTGATCGACTGAATAGGCCCCTCGACCACAATCGTTACGGGCAATGTAAGCTCTGGTGCAGAAGTTTCGGTCTTCATCAAGGTGACAGTCGGCAGGATCGGTTTTGGGGTCAGGGTCGGCGACGCGGTTGTCGTTGGAACAGTCGTTGTCAGCAGCATCGTGGGAACCAGCGTCGTCGGTTGGATGGATGGGATGACAAGTGGAATCTCGGTCTCAAATGGGACGGTCGTTGGTGAAGAAGGAAGCAGAGTCGGTGTATCTGTCTTCGTGATGATTTCAGTTGGTGAAGGTGGAATCGACGTCGTCGTTGGAGGTAAAAGTGTTGCGGTCGGCGGCAGCACGGTGTTGGTTGCCGTCGGTGGATTAAGCAATTGAACGCCGATTTTGGCGGCAAATATCGCGCCGCTGACAAAGACCAACAGCAGCACCGCCGCGACCGCCAGTCGAACAGGCGCGGATTGACGCAGGAAGCGCCGCGTGATTGAGCGCATGGGTGACGGTGGCGTGTTTTGTGCGGCTTGCATGGTCGCGTGAATCCGTGCCAGCGCCTCCATTGAGAGCACAGGGCGCGGGGCGGCACTTAAGCGCGCGGCAGCCTCAATCAACGGATCGGATATAGGTATGGACGGATTCGCCTGACCGGTTGAAAGTGTCCGATCCAGTTCATCCGCCAACGAGTTGGGATCGCGCGGCAGATCGTTCACGCCTGCCCTCCTCGCAGATAATGGCGAACTTTCTCTTCAGAGCCGAGCAGCCCTGCTAAGCGAATCAGGGCGCGATGTTGCATTGCCTTGACGGCAGTGGCTGTTTTGCCCATGATGTCAGCGACTTCGCTGTGGCTGCGGTGTTCGACAAAACGCAGAATCAGCAGGGTTTGTTCGTCGTCAGTAAGCTGACGCAGTGCGCTGCGCAGCGACTCAATCTCCTGCCTCCGAAGAATTTGATCTTCAGGGTGGGTACTTGTGTCGGCCAGCGACTCATCAAGATCGCTTTCGGGACGACGGCGGTTGCGGCGGTGATAATCGATCACACGCGCGCTGGCGATGCGGTAAAGCCACGCTTCGAACGGTGCGCCCGTAAAGCGATAGCCAGGGAGTCCTTCAACCATTTTGACGAAGACTTCTGCCGTCAGGTCTTCCGCATCATGCTGGCTCGACACACGATAGTAGATATAGCGGTAAATCGCCTCAACATGATGTTGATACAACGCTTCGACAGCGCGGGCGTCGCCGCGCTGCGCCTGTCGTGCCCATAAATCAATGTTGACCGAGGACATAAGCAGCTTACTCGGTCGATAAAATCGTGTAAATGGAGCAATCCATCGAACGGAACCCCTCAACGGATTCGGGTGTGACATCTGCGCAATCATATCGGTATAACTCTTACCATAACAACAAGTCGATAGACAGAGGGTGACAGGATGCAAATTCGACAGCGATGGTTCCTCGCCTTAACAACTTTATTATGCATCTGGGCTGCCTCGGTCGCGCAGATGCAGGAACAGCCCCCGATCGTGCCGAACCTCGCCGGGATGAACATTCCCCAGGCCGCTGCTGCGCTCAACCATGTTGGACTCGCTCTAGGCAATCAGACCAGCGAACCCTGGAATGATGCCGCTGGTGTGCCGCAGAACACGATCAGCACTCAAGCAATCTCTGCCGGACAACCAGCGAATGCAGGCACAGCGGTTGATGTGACCGTGCTGCGGTCGCCCAATGTCTCGCTCAGCTATGACGACAACGATTTCACCTTGATCAACAATACGGGCAGCGGCATTGATTTCAACGGCCTCGTTTTTGGCTCGGCGGACGGGGCACCTGCCGCTTTTTCCGCGACGCGCTGGGCGGGCAGCCTTGATTCTGCCGGATGCGCGCAGGTCTGGTCGGTGATCCGTTCGGTACCAAAGGACGTGGCAGGCTGTGCGCGTATCAATCACTGGCTGACAACCAACAACATCGCCGAGCATTTCTGGACGGCAGTGAACGGAGTCAATCGTTTCAAGGTCGTGCAGAACGGTGTTGAGCGCGGGAATTGTCCGGCCGCCCCGGCTGGCACTGCACCTATGACCTGCGATCTTTATCTGCCTGTGAATGCCAGCGAAGATGCGACACCTTATATCTATTTCGCCTATACACCGCAGCGCCTGATTGTCTTCAATCATTCTGAAAATGCCTTCATGCCATTGAGCGCCACCCCGATTTACAACAACAATCCCAACCTGACACCGCCGCATCAGGGGCTGAATCTGGGCGACCCTGGTCTGTATCATCTGCTCAATCCTGTGGCGGCGGTTGCTCAGCTTGCGCCAGGACAATGCATTTTGTTCACCGACGGAAGCGACCCCGACTCCCTGACAACACCGCAGCCCTGTGACGTGATCGCACGCTTCGATATGGCTGCCAGCATCGCTTTTTGGACGAGCAATTTCGACGTTGACAGCACGACCAACGGTCATAGCTATAGCTGCAATGCCGCGACCACTGGACAACTGACGATCTGTGTGATGCCGCGTTAGTCGGATGATCATGGCGAAATGGCAGGCGGTAAAGGGCGGTCTGACGGGCGGTTGATGACGATGAGACAGACGATCAACAACAGCGGCAGAAACCATAAGGCGGAACGCCCCACCAGCATATAGAGGATGCTTCCCAGTGCCAGCCCGACGATAAAGCCGTTGTTCTCGCGGAAAAACAGGACGCCAACCTGATAGAGTGCCGCGCTACGCGCGAAGAAAACACCGGGATAGAGGCCGACAAGCAAGATCAGGACTGCGTAGAGCGGAACGAGTGCCGTATTGAAAGGCATGATCAGCAGCAGCAGGCAGCAGACGCCATAGGCGGCGCAAGAAGCCAATAGCAGCACCGCCAGCGTCGGGATGTGCTGGCGCGCCAGCCATAGGACGCCGATCATGCTGCCTGTCAGCCAGCAGAGTGTGACCATCAGGTAGGTGCCGAAGCCGGACGAGAGCGTAAAGGTCAGTTGGAAGTACAGTCCCGTTTGCAGCGTGCCGAGCAGCAGACCGACCAGCATTGGATAGATCGCGCGCAGTCGCATCATGACTCTCCCCGCCAGCGGTCAGCAATCCACCGGGCACTCGTTTGCAACACGATGTCCATCGAATCGAGCGTGATCGGCGGCGCATCCTCAACGATGGCACGCACGGCGGATGTCTCGTAGATGACGAACTGCGCTTCGCCGCTGGCCTGCAGAGCTGTCGCCAGCGTATCTCGGTCAATCGTGAGATGGTTGGAGGCTAAGGCGAAACTCCAGCCAGCGGAGTCTGGTGTATAGACCAGCACATCCTTGAAATTTGCCAGCAGGGAAGCCGCGATCCGGCGCGAGATCAGGCTGGTGGGCGAAAAGGTACTGGTGAGGTTGGCAACCAACACACCATCCGAATTGAGGTGCTGAGCAATCGCGCCGTAGAACGATGCGGAGTATAGCGTCGCGGTTTGCAGCGAGTAAGCAGCGGGGATGTCCATTGCCACCAGGTCATAGGTCTCTGACGAGTTGGCAACATAATGCTTGGCGTCGTCGATTACAATTCGGCGATTGGTGAGCGTACTCATGCGATTGAAGTCGTCAAAGTAGCGTTCACTGGCAGCGACCACCATCGGGTCAATCTCGACGGTGGTCACCAATCCCGCGTAGTCGGCAATCATCGCCGCCATCTGCATTGACCCCGCGCCGACGACGAGCGCATTGGCCGGCTTAACGAGCGAGGCGGGGATTTGCCCCATTGCCACGTTCAGACGCGTGCCGTCGCTGCCGCCGAAATGCAGCAGTCCGTCGAGGAAGAGATAGCGTGCGCCCGCCGCCGTTTCGAGCACATCGACTTTCTGATAGGGACTGTAGCCCGTAAACAAGGTCGTCGAGCCGTCGGGCAGACGCGCCATTTGCACATACCAGAGCGTGTTGCTCCAAGCGTTGGCAGCAGGGAAAACGAGAATCCAGATCGCGCTAATCAGCCCCGCAGCGATTATCCAGAGGCGGTCAGTCCTGAGTGCCAACAGGATGCCGATGACGCCAACGGCGTAAAGGAAATAGACCGCCTGCACGCTTATCCCGCCGAGGACAATCAGGCCGATAACGCCCGTCGCGGAGCCAAGTAATTCGAGAGCGTAAACTCGCGGCAAAGCGGCGCTGTCATTATCGACCAGCAGCGGCAGAAAAACGCTGTAAAAGGCCGGAACCAGCAGCGCCGTCGCCAGCGGGAGCACGATGAAAGCTGCCCAGTACGCGCTGTAGCTGCTCAAACCAATCACCAGCAGCCGAAACCAGACGGGCAGCGTCAGGTGCAGCGACAACGTAATCAAAGCCAGCGGCGCTAACCAGGTTCGCTTGACGTGGGCAGAGAGCTTATAGCCGACGGACAGCCCGACAAAAAAGGCGATGCTGACGAGCAGCGTCACCAGTTCCGTGCCGAGTAGGAGCGCCGTCAGTTCGCGCACGAGAAACCACTGCACCAGGATCAGGTTAATCCCAGCGCAGAATACAACGAGCAAGGGCGACAGCCTCAACCGACTTACTTTTGGTCGGGCTGCCGCTTCTCGCTGTAAAGCGGAATCAATCATCTTCACCCATACCCATGCCGTTCCCGTTGTTTCCGCTGCCACCCGTGATAATGATGGTCGTGGGGCGATTTTCGCAGCGGCGTCGCCAGCCGTTGGCAGGTGCCCAGGGCGGTGGCGGATTACCACAGTTCTTGCCGTCATCCTGCCAGATGACCACATTATTGTTGCTGACAACAACATCGACATTGACGACGAACACAGTCACGGCGACGACAATCAGCGTGGGACCGCTGGCAGCATTGCCCTCAACGCGGACAAAATCACCAATGTGGATATTCGTCAACACCGGATCATGTTCATCAACCTGAATGTTGATATCGTAAATCGTAATGATGTTGACGTTAATTACCTGGACAGGACCTTCAATGATAATGGTCGTCCCAGGACCGCCTACTGTTTCTGTTGCCTCTTCTGTTGGCATTTCTGTTACCGTGACTTCAGGGGTGGAAGAGGGTTCTTCAGTTGGAGCAGGCGTCGGCGTTTCCGTTTCGGTCTGGATGCAATCCGGTGTCATCTGACCATTGTTGTACAGATCGAGCAGCCCGGCTAGGCTGACCATTGCCTGCCCTTCGGGGGAAGACGGGGCAACATCATAAGGCAGCTTCCCACCGAACTGCGCAAGCAACGCATCAGCCTGAAGCATGGTCGCGCTGATCTGCGAGGCATCTGCACCGGCGGCAATGTTGAGTTTGGTCGCAGCAAGCTGGACGGCAAGTATGGTACTGGCGTCGCCGCCGCCACCCGGCAGAAAGGCCAGCAGTTCGGTTTGGCTGTAGAACTGGACGCCCATCATGAGGCTTGTCACTGTCCATGCTTCAGAGTGATTCGCCCAGTAACCTTGTCCGCGCGGACAGCTCTGAATCGTAATCTCACTTTGATTGTCCTGCGCCAGAACACCGGATGTCAGGCCTACCAGAAGCGCCAGAAGGATACCCCAGATAAGTTTAAGGTGTAATTTTAGCTTCACGCTGAACTCCTCAACCGATTTAGTCTCGATGAAGACTAAACCGCATCGGCAGCGTGAATGTCACAACCTCGTTTCAGCAACAAATTCATGAAAGTGAACTTATCCCCGAATAGTGGAGTAAACGATTATTCGATATATTCCATGAAAGGGAGCGTCAGGGCAGAGAACAATCGCTTGGGCAAAGAACTGGAACGAAGGAAAGCCGAACGTGACCTTTAATAAAAGGTGGTGAAGTTGCTCTCGGTGGATTCGCCATGAGTAACGAACCAGCGCGCCCATACTGATTAGAGCAATTTTTGAGGTAAGTCGAGCGTTCCCATGAGAAATGGGTAGCAGACTTCCCTTCTATCGACACGACCGAGAGTTGGTTGTACCTGGCACTGGTGCCGGACGTATGCTCAGGTAAGATCGTCGGCTGGGCGACGAACATGCAGCGCAAGACAGCTTTGGTCAAGCGGGTAGTCCACCGAATTCAGCGACTAGCAATTCCTGGAGACCTAGCGCATCACCATGTTAACGAGCCGAACTGCCGACCTAAGATAGTACAGGCAGATTGAGCGTGATACAGATCGCGCAAAAGATGGATTGTTGCCGAAACAATTCGTCTGCAAGAGGCACAGTGTAGGCGAACCATGATTCAACATATAAGCTTTGTCATCGTTTATGCCTGGCGCAATTCTGTACGGCATAAGCAGCGCGCCTTATTTGCGCTGTTGAGTATCGCTGCCGGAGTTGCTACCGTGACTACGCTGCGAATACTTGGGCTTTCGCTGACCGATGCCTTGACTGCCAACGCTCAAGCCTTCCTTCGGAGTGATATTCTGGTTGCCCCGGGTGCGCCTCCTTTGCGAATAGGTCTGAGCGCAACATCCACGAACAGCCCGCTATTTCTGCCTGAAGACACCAAAAAACTAAATGATTGGGCAGCTCAAAATGAGGTCGAAATCACCTATCGATTATCGGGACAGCTTTTTCAAATTACGACTTCAAATCGTCAACCATCGCAGACCTCGCTTGGATTTGGCTACTTCATCGATCCACAGAAATATCCGTTTTACGATACAATTCGGGCGATTGAACCCGCTGGCCTGCGGCTGAAAGATCTCTTTACGGGACCGCATCCTGTCGTGATCGCCAAGCGACTGGCAGATGAACTAAATTTGCACGTCGGCGACCGTCTTCAGATTAGCAGCGCAAGCGCACCTTTTATCGTCACGGGTATTGTGCCCGACTCCAGCGAAAATTATCTCGACAACCCCTTTAGCATCGCGTTTAGTTTCGTGTATCTGGAATACGACCGTCTGCCGGAATTTGGGATCGAGTCCGGTACAGCAGATCGCGCCTACGTGAAGCTTCCCCCTGGAGTGAATCCCGAAGTTTTCGTGGATACCCTTTACAACCAATGGCGCACGCTCATCCCGTCACTAGTGGATCAACCGGTTCGTTATGATCGCATTAGCAACATTTTGCAACGCAACCAACCGATTGCCGGATTCATATCGAAAACGGTACTCCTGTTCAGCCTGATTGCCCTCGTCATCGGCGGGATAGGGATCCTCAATACCATGTATGTCACCGTGAATCGCCGGACGGGAGAAATCGCAGTCCTTAAGACGATAGGTTTGCGTCGTGCTGATATCCGGTTGATTTTCTTCGCTCATGCGCTCTTGCTTGGTATTGGTGGAAGCCTGCTTGGGATCATTTTAGGCATTCTGCTGAGCCTAATTGCCAAAAGTATTGGTGAGTACGCTTTCGCGATTCCGCTCCCCTGGCACGTTTCTGCCGATCCGATTGTTCTGGGATTTGCACTCGGCGTTGGGATTTCCATCATTTTCAGCTTGCTGCCCACTCAGAGCGCTACGAATGTGCCACCCCGGCTTCTGCTCCGTCAGAGTGAGGTCGTCCTGACTCAGGCGGGGCCGCGAGCCATCATCGTCACGGGTATCTTACTGATCATAGGGATCGGCCTGCTGATCGACCGGATTATCGGGAGTGATGTCAACAATGCTGCGTCTCTCCTAATGGGACTTCTGATCAGTACACTCGGGTTAGGTGTGTTTCTACTGGCATCACTGGGGATGTGGCTGGTCGTCTGGATGCTGGGTCATCTGCCTACTTTCGGAATGGCGCACCTGCGCCTTGCCATTCGCGGGCTTTCGCTGCATCGGGGACGAACAGCTTCCTCCCTACTCGCGCTTGTGATTGGGATGAGTTCGCTGAGTGCCACACTGATTATTGCGCGGAGCATCGGTGTGTTGGCCTTCAACGAAGTTAGCCAACCGTTGGGCGGAAACGTGATGATAATTCCCTTTCTGCCGCTGACACAGACTGCGGTTCATGCGCAGTTAGCGAATTCAAAAGATGTGACTGCTTACAATGATATTGCAGTCACACAGGCAGAACTGGTCGCGGTAAATAATGATTCATCATTTAAAACGCGAGTCGCAGCAGAACAGCAATTGAGCGGGAATCTCTATCTGTCTCAGCTCAACTTTATCACGGGAGTTCGCAGCTATGGGGAACAGGATACAAGTCAATTGCTCAGTGGTCGATTGCTCACGCCCGATGATGCAGGCCACAATAACCTGGTCGTCCCCTACAACCTGCTGCTGGTGCAACTTGGCATTCAGGTAGGTTCCACATTCACCTATCGGATCGGCACAAAAATGCAGACCTTCACAATTGTTGGTATTGTACGTCCCAGCCCGCAGGCGAATGTGCTTCCTTTCAATATTGGCAGCAGTGTCAGCGCGCCGCTGGATGTGCTTCCTCAGCAATCGCCGTTCCAGATGATCATCGCCGATGTCCGTCCGATTGGTGTGCCTGATCTGACAACTTCACTGCGCCTGATCCCTGGCGTATTCGTGGTAGATATTGATCAATTCGACTCCATCGTGAATCGTGTTCTGCGGCAAACTGCCGCGCTGCCTCTGTTGCTGGCTGCCCTCTCTCTTTTCGCAGCAAGCATTCTGGTCGCAACAACCGTCTCCCTCTCGACTCTGGAGCGCCGCCGTGAAATTGGAGTATTAAAAGCATTGGGGCTGAAAGCAAGGCAAATCATGTGGCAACTCGTACTGCAAAATAGTATTGTGGGCTTCGTAGGCGGGTTGATTAGTCTACTGCCCATGTTGATTGCCCTTGCGCTCGTCCCTGTTGTCACCGATGAAATCGTTCAGCTTCCTATTCCGGCAGACCTGATCGTATTGCTGCTGGCGCTGTCAACAGCAGTTGCCGTCGGAGCGACGCTGATTACAGGCTGGACTGCTGCTCATGAAAGTCCGACAACCGCCCTTCACTATGAATGACTTGAAGATCTTAAAAACTTCGTCCAGAGCCATTCTGAATACGTTCCAGCGGCTCACAACCGGGCAAGCTGTCCTCGATTGGCTCAAAACCTACTGTGAATTCACATAGTATTCCCTGCTAAGGAGTCGAAAAAAGCACCGATCCGCTTAGTGCCATTTCCTCTGAAGGTTCTCTCACCCGTGTGCTATCATGGTGCTACTATCAATGGGGAGCAGGGAAATGGCATTTTACTACGAACAACCGTCGCGCACGTTCAGCGAATACCTATTGGTTCCTGGTTATTCATCGGCGGAGTGCGTACCCGCGAATGTTTCACTGAAGACGCCACTGGTCAGGTTCAAAAAGGGTGAAACACCCACACTATCCTTAAACGTCCCATTTGTTTCCGCCATTATGCAGGCAGTCTCAAATGATACGATGGCAATCGCCTTAGCTCGTGAAGGCGGCGTTTCGTTCATCTACTGTTCGCAATCCATCGAGAACCAGGCGGCGATGGTACGGCGCGTAAAAAGCTACAAGGCGGGATTTGTCACCACCGACTCGGCAGTTCACGCCGACAACACGCTGGCGGACATCCTGCTGCTCAAGGAAAAGACCGGACACTCCACCGTCGCTGTCACCGAGGACGGTACATCCACCGGCAAGCTCATTGGCATCATCACCAGTCGTGATTATCGCGTCAGCAGGATGGATCCGACTACAAAAGTATCCAGCTTCATGACGCCGCTAAACAAAATCATCTACGCTAGAGATGGCATCAGCCTCAGCGAAGCCAACGACATCATCTGGGAGCGCAAAATCAACGTGCTGCCCATTATCGACGATCACCAGCGGCTCGTCTCGTTCGTATTCCGCAAGGATTACGACGCCCACAAAGAAAATATCAACGAATTATTGGACGGATCGAAGCGCTATATCGTCGGCGCTGGCGTCAACACGCGCGACTACGAACAGCGGATTCCAGCGCTGATCGAGGCAGGTGCCGATGTGCTGTGCATTGACTCGTCAGAAGGCTTCTCCGAATGGCAGAAACACACGCTGGAATTCGTCCGTGAAAACTATGGCGATAGGGTGAAAATCGGAGCTGGCAACATCGTTGACCGCGAGGGCTTTCGCTTCCTCGCCGACGCGGGTGCCGATTTCATCAAGGTGGGAATCGGTGGTGGCGCAATCTGCATCACCCGTGAGGCGAAGGGCATCGGTCGCGGGCAGGCGACTGCCGTGATTGAAGTCGCCCAGGCGCGTGATGAATATTTCGAGGAAACTGGCATCTATGTCCCCATCTGCTCGGATGGCGGCATCGTCTACGACTATCACATGACCCTAGCGCTGGCAATGGGCAGCGATTTCTGCATGATGGGTCGCTACTTCGCTCGTTTTGATGAAAGCCCCTCGAACAAAGTCGTGGTCAATGGGAACTACATGAAGGAATACTGGGGAGAAGGCAGTAACCGCGCGCGTAACTGGCAGCGTTACGATTCGGGTGGCAGTGCGAAGCTCTCGTTTGAGGAAGGCGTTGACTCCTACGTCCCATATGCGGGTACACTGCGCGATAACCTCGCCATCAGCCTGAACAAGATCAGGTCAGCGATGTGCAACTGCGGTAGCCTGACGATTCCACATCTACAAGAGAATGCGCGGCTCACCCTGGTTTCCTCCGTCAGCATTGTTGAGGGCGGCGCGCATGATGTGGTTGTACGAGATCAGCAAGTCAGCAGTACATGACATGAAAGCGGGCGCTGATTGAGATTCGAGAACGTCGAGTTAAGAACTAGGCTGTATTGACATTTCAACGAAGCCAAACTAAGGTGCTGACACTCTGGAGAAAGCTCTTGTAGAGAGATGCCAGCTCGTCAAGACGAGGGATGAACCGACGTAATCGCGCCTTTGAGCGTTCGGCAGCTTTTTGCGCGCATCGCAAATTTTTTTGAGCGAATCACAAGGTTCCAAACTCAGACAGTCCCTTCCTGTTTTGTACTGACACAGGAAGGGACTGAAGTTTTCATTGATAACATTTCCTTTTGAAATTACGTTCCCTGTGCCTCTGTTGAGCGAGGCAAGAGTTTAAGGGTCGCTGAGCGGGCTTCTGTGCCAACAATGCGGTTGATGATGTTGACGGCGTAGCGACGATACTTGCTGCGGTAAACCGCATCGACTTGTTCATTGACGTCATCAGCGTTCACTTCCACAAAGGTGACATCTCTATGGATACCACCCGCCCGAATATGGCCTGCATGGCGTGTCTGAGTGCCACGAAACCAGTCGGAGGTGCGTCCATTCACAGAGCGGACGTAGAGGTCGTCGTCGACACGGACAACCCAGATGATGCGAGGATTGCGCAGCGAACCGTCGCTGCGAAGTGATGCAATTTCCAGCTCTTCGGCGATTCCAATTTTGGTGAGTTCATCCTCTGTCCAGCTAGTCATTAATCTATCCTCACTGAATCCCTCGTTATTGATGACCCACGATGCCATGCGGTACATACGGAGCTTCCAGATAATCCACATCTTCGGGCGTCAGCCGCACGGACAGCGCACCGACGGCGTCTTCCAAGTGCGTCATCTTGGTTGCACCGATGATCGGTGCGGTCACTGGCTCTTTCTGGAGCAGCCAGGCAAGTGCAATGTGAACTCGGAGAACGCCATACTTTTCTGCAATTTCCGCGACCCGTTCTACAACCTGTTGATCGGTTTCGGCGGTCGCATCATATTTGCTTTTCTGTATTTGGTCGGTTTCTGAACGGAGCGTGCTCTCTGACGACGCGTCCCGTGTCAATCTACCCGACGCAAGCGGACTGTACGGGATGACTCCGATCTTTTGGTCACAGCAGAGTGGCAGCATTTCCCGTTCTTCTTCGCGGTAGATCAGGTTCAAGTGATCCTGCATCGAGACAAAGCGTGTCCAGCCATGCTGGTCGGCAACGTGCAGCGCCTTCTGGAACTGCCACGCGAACATAGCAGACGCGCCGATGTAGCGCGCCTTGCCCGCCCGCACCACATCGTTCAGCGCTTCCATCGTCTCCTCGATGGGTGTTTCGTAATCCCAACGATGGATCTGGTAGAGATCGACGTAATCCGTTCCCAATCGCTTCAGGCTTTTGTCGATCTCGCTCAGGATGGACTTACGTGACAGCCCTTCTCCATTTGCCCCCTCATGCATTTTGCCGCGTACTTTCGTAGCGATAACCACCTCGTCCCGCTTGGCGAAGTCCTTCAACACGCGACCGAGAATCTCCTCACTCCGCCCAATCGAATAAACGTTGGCCGTATCAAAGAAATTGATCCCCAGTTCCAGCGCTTTCTGGATAACTGGGCGGCTGTTGTCCTCATCGAGCACCCATTTGTGAAACCAATGTTCTGCGTCCCCAAAGCCCATGCAGCCGAGACAAATCCGCGAGACTTTCATCCCTGTTGAGCCTAAGCGAGCGTATTCCATCGTTTCTCCCCTCCAATGTGTTCGTTGCTTGAGTCTTAAGTCTAGCCTGACATATCCTGAAACATTACTCGGTTTTGGCGAAGGTCTCCATCGCAATTTTGGCTACCTTCATCGCGTTAGGCCACCCGACATAGAAAGCAGATGAGTGAACAGTTCGCACAGTTCGTTGATCCGATGGAGCGCGATGAGCGCGGCGACGGTGATCAGGCGGCGGTCACGCTTGGACAACCTCGGGCGTTCCCAGATGTCGCCAAAGAGTACCTCGTCGGTCAGTTCCATCAACCTGGGGGCAGAAGCTTTCAATATTTGATTGAGATTTCAGCACCCTGCACGCGATCAAAGACCTGTCCGCGCCTGCAATTCCTGGGGATAGCGATCGCCCTGGATGGGAACCTGAGCGATGGCACTTTCAATTTGCTGTAGATCTACAGGCGTAAGTTCGACGGCAAGTGCACCGATATTCTCATCGAGACGTTCTAGCTTGCGGCTGCCGGGTATCGGAACAATCCAGGGCTTCTGTGCCAGCAGCCAGGCGATGGCGATCTGAGCCGGAGTTGCCCCCTTTCGTTCACCAATTTGGGCAATCAAATCAACGAATGATTTATTGGCTTTGCGTGCCGCAACCGTATAACGTGGGAGGCGGCTGCGAATATCCACGTTGGCGAAAGTCTGGTTTTCGTCGATCTTGCCGGTAAGAAAGCCCCGCCCCAGCGGACTGTAGGGCACAAAGCCGATGCCAAGTTCTTCGCAGGTCGGCAGTATTTCCGCTTCAACGGTTCGCCACCAAAGCGAGTATTCACTCTGAAGTGCCGTGACAGGCTGAACGGCATGGGCGCGACGAATCGTCTGTGCGCCTGCTTCTGAAAGGCCAAAGTGCTTGACTTTGCCCGCCTTGATCAAATCCTTGACTGCCCCTGCGACGTCTTCAATCGGCACGTCCGGGTCAACGCGGTGCTGATAAAACAAATCAATGTGATCGGTTTTAAGCCGCTTGAGTGCTTCGTCTGCAACCTGTTTGATGCGCTCTGGACGACTGTTCACACCGCCTAAATTCATGCGCGTGTTCGAGTCAATATTGAAGCCAAACTTGGTAGCAATCACGACCTGATCGCGGAAGGGTGCCAACGCTTCACCGACGAGTTCTTCGTTGAGGAAGGGGCCATAGACTTCCGCCGTATCGAAGAAGGTGATGCCGTGCTCGACCGCCGCGCGAATAAAAGTGATCATTTCCTGTTTATCAGGAAGTGGGTATTCATCATGGCTCATTCTCATGCAGCCAAGTCCTATCGCCGAGACCTCTAGGTTGCTTTTGCCAAGTGTACGTTTTTGCATTTTGCATTCTCCTTGTTCACGCGGTGACCTGAGTAACGTTCAACGACCGGTCAGCTTCAGCACTGATTCGGGAAGGCGAGCGCCTTGCACTTTGATCTTCGATGCAGCGCTCTCAATTTCGAGGAGATCATCGGGTGTGAGTTCAAGCGCAGCAGCGCCGATATTCTCCTCTAATCGCTCCAACTTCCTGGTGCCGGGGATCGGCACAATCCAGGGCTTTTGAGCCAGCAACCATGCCAGTGCGATTTGTGCTGGGCTTGCCTGCTTTCGCGCTGCAACCTCGTTCAATAGATCAATCAGAGCCTGGTTCGCCTGCCGTGCTTCGGGGGTAAAACGAGGCGAGATGTTGCGGAAATCAGTGCTATCAAAGGTGGTCTTCGTATCGATTTTCCCGGTAAGGAATCCCGCACCCAAAGGGCTAAATGGAACGAAGCCGATCCCCAGTTCCTCGCAGGTCGGCAGCACTTCCGTTTCAGGGTCTCTTGTCCACAGTGAGTATTCGCTCTGAACAGCCGTAACTGTCTGGACGGCATGGGCACGGCGAATCGTCTGTGCTGCTGCCTCCGAAAGCCCAAAGTGCTTCACCTTGCCTGCCCGGATCAAATCCTTGACTGCGCCTGCCACATCTTCAATTGGCACGTCCGGATCAACGCGATGCTGATAAAACAGATCGATACAATCCGTTTTGAGCCGTTTTATAGCGGCATCAGCGACTTGCTTAATGTGTTCTGGACGGCTGTTCAGCCCTCCGGTACGCGCTCCCGTATCAAGATCAATTTCAAACCCAAATTTAGTGGCGATCACGACCTGATCACGGATAGGTTCCAGGGCATGACCTACCAATTCTTCGTTGGCAAATGGGCCATAGGCTTCTGCCGTATCGAAGAATGTGACTCCGCGTTCGACGGCTGTCCGAATAAGTGCGATCATCTCCTGATTGTCTGGAGATGGGCCATAAGCAGAACTCATACCCATGCAACCGAGGCCGAGCGCTGAGACTTCGAGGTTGCTGCTGCCCAGTGTACGTTTTTGCATGTCTAAACTCCTCATTCTGGCTCGTTCACCATCTGCGCGCCTTGTCGCTGCTTGAAGAAAAGTCCAATGCGTTTGCGATAGCAGTAAAGCGCGTCGTTCATCTGAGGGTCATTATATGGACTCAGGAAGGTGACGTGATAGAATGATTGTCGAGAATGATTGTAGAATTCTGCAAAGCTTCAAAATGGCAGCAGAGAAATGAGTGATGAAATGCTTAAGGATATTATCAACGAACAGCAGGCAAGCTACGAGACAACACGGATGCAGGCCAGCCGCGTGGAACTAGTGGAGCGAATCGCGCAAGCTGTCTCCCAAGATGGAGCAGTCGAGCCGCTGCCAGGGCTGCACCTGAATCGCATCTCATATCCCAAAGGGCCTGTTCATAGCGTGACCATGCCGTCTTTTTGCGTGATTGCACAGGGCAGTAAAGAGATTCTTTTAGGTGACAGCCGCTATCATTACGATCCGTTTCATTATCTGCTCACCACCATTGAACTTCCCAGTGTCAGCCGCGTGATGGAAGCCACAAACGAGCGGCCTTACCTCAGCCTCCGCCTTGATCTCTCCCCTACTATCGTCAGTTCGGTGATGGTCGAGATGAGTCAGGTTTCGCCGCGAGACTCTGGTGATTCAAGGGCGATTGATGTCAGTTCGTTGGATGAGAACCTGCTGGATGCCACCGTGCGCCTTACTAGACTCCTGGATTCCCCTGCTGAAGCGCGGATTCTCATGCCGCTGATTACACAGGAGATCATCTATCGTCTGCTGCTCGGTGAGCAAGGGGGTCGGCTCCGTCATCTGGCACTACTTGGCGGCTACACGCCGGACATTGCCAGAGCAGTCGAGCGGCTACGTCACGACTTTGACCAGCCCCTGAGCATCGAACAGATGGCGCGTGAGTTGGGTATGAGCGTCTCTGGCTTCCATCACCATTTCAAAGCGGTCACAGCGATGAGTCCTTTGCAATTCCAGAAGCGGCTGCGTCTCCAGGAAGCACGGCGACTGATGCTGAGCGAAGACCTCGACGCAGCCAGTGCAGCTTTTCGCGTGGGCTATAACGATGCCTCTCATTTCAACCGGGAGTACAAAAGCCTCTTTGGTGTCCCACCCATGCGTGACGTGCAGCAGTTGCGAGAAACCGCGAACACTTTCCCTGGCTAACCTATAGTGAAAAGCTCCAACCGTCCGCAGCACAACAGCCTATGGCCGGCGCCTTATAGCATCCGGTTCAAAGATGTTCCGTGCCCTGTCGGTAGTTGTGACCTACAATTGCCGATGTCAACCGCCTACTTTAAAAGAGCTTTCTTGAGAGGATGAAATAATTTTATGACTACAAGGCCATCAATTCCACAATGGGGCCGCTATGAAGCTCAGTTCGCCGCCACCCAGCCGTACAGCAATCCCTTTGCCGATGTGACGCTGACCGTCGCTTGGACTTCCCCCTCTGGGCGCGTGACGACCACCGACGCTTTCTGGGACGGGGGCAGTCTCTGGCGGGCGCGTTTTAGCCCGGACGAAATGGGCGAATGGAGCTATGTGACAACTGCACACCCGGATTATTCCGGCTTACATCAGCAGTCCGGTCATTTCGTGTGTGTCGAACCGGGCGGCGAAAATCGATTCACCCAGCACGGCCCTGTCCAGCTTTCGGCAGATCGACATTCACTGGCGCACGCCGACGGTACACCTTTTTTTTGGATGAGTGACACCGCCTGGAACGCGCCTCTCCTTTCGACACCAAGCGAATGGGATCACTATCTGGCAGAACGGGTACGCCAGAAATTCACGGCGGTGCAGTGGGTCGCTACGCACTGGCTGGCTTCGCCCAACGGCGACGCGCAGGGTACGAAAGCCTATAGCGGCTCGAATCGCATCTCCGTTCATCCTGAATTTTTCCAGCGGCTCGACCGCAAGGTTGAAGCGCTCAATCGTGCGGGGCTGCTCAATATCCCCGTGTTGCTCTGGGCAGCGGTGTGGAGTAACGACGAGGTCGAACATAATCCTGGCTACACGTTGCCCGAAGATCAGGCCATTCGGTTGGCGCGCTATATGGTCGCGCGCTGGTCAGCCTACGCAACCGTCTGGATTCTGCCGGGGGATGGCGATTATCGAGGCGACAACGCTGCGCGCTGGAAGCGCATTGGACGCGCCGTATTTGGGGACACGCCGCACGCACCTGTTTCGCTCCACCCGGGCGGCGAACACTGGAATCTCCCAGAGTTTAGCGACGAAAGCTGGCTCGACATCATCGGCTATCAGAGCGGGCATGGCGATGGTGATGAAACCGCTGCTTGGCTGGTCAAGGGGCCACCTACGCTTGACTGGCAGCGCGAGCCGATCCGCCCAGTGATCAATCTGGAACCGCCCTATGAGAATCATGTCGCTTACCAGAGCCAAAAGCCGCACGATGCGCATTCTGTTCGCCGTTCGCTCTACTGGAGTCTGCTCAACGCAGCGACGGCAGGTGTCTCGTATGGCGGTCACGGCGTCTGGGGCTGGGACGATGGCACGAGAACGCCCACCGCGCACCCGGCTACTGGAATTCCGCTGCCCTGGACACAGGCGCTGACCATGCCTGCCGCTGAGCAGGTGAGCCATCTGGTCGATCTGTTTACATCGCTAGAATGGTGGCGTTTGCGTCCAGCGCCCGAAGTACTGGTCTCGCAGCCGGGTGATAAGGCGGCCCAGCGTTTTGTCAGTGTATCGCGTTATGGGGACGTGATGCTCGTCTACACACCCGAAGCAGACGCTTTCGACCTACACCTGGAAACTGAACCCAGCAGCGCAACCTGGTTCGACCCTCGAACCGGGACACGCGCTCCGGCAGCACTCACGAGTACACCCAACAACTATCATGTCGTTCCACCGGGTGAGGGCGATTGGGTGCTGCTCATAGGCTTGCGGGTTAACAACAAGTGACAGAAATCAGAGACGCTTAATCGACCAAAGCGCCGTGCAGGAAGATTTGTTTCCCATCGGCGATCAATTCAGTCAGTAATCCGCAGCTAGAGAAGAAATAGCGCGACAGAATTACCAAAGCAACAACCGACAGCGAAGCGCTCGATTGAATACCGATCAAACCCATCAAAAAGATAACCGAACCGTCGCTGATATCGATGCCAAAAACCGACAGAGGAATGGTTCGCGTCAGCAAAGCGAGGAACACCACTGCAAACAGCGGGGCAAGACTGATGGTCGTTAACTCGCTGAATAAAACATAGTAGCTAGCGACGTAAATCAGATGCCCTAAGATCGAATACAGCAGGCTCGCAAGCAAAGCCTTCGGCTGAATCTGGAGTCCCTGTGTGAGTTCCGACAAGCGGGCAGGCTTCCAACGCCTGCTTAAGGTAATCGCAGCGACCAGCCCAACGACTCCGGCCACCATTACGATGGCAATCGTCGCGGGCGAAATCGACAACTGAATGGAAAGTAAGGGGAAAAGGAAAGGTAGGAATACAGCAGTCAGTATGCCGAGTGTCAATACGCCAACGATGCGGTCAAGCAATATCGAGAAGACCGTCTCACGGTTATGGCAGCCAACCTCGCGCAGCTTAATTAGGCGAACGCCATCGCCACCTAAATACGAAGGCAGGACGATACTGACAAATTCGCTCAGCAACCCCACTCGAAAGAGGTAGGCGAGGCTGAGCTTTTGCATTCCAATACTTGCATTGATGCTCTGCCATCGCAGCGTATAAAACAGACGCGAGAGCGTGCCAGTCGCTGCAAAAATGAGCAGACTGTAGACCGAAAAGGACAGCAGCGTCTCACGAATGCTCCGTAGTTCCCCCAGGTTCAGTATAGCAACCACGATCAAGCCTAAGCCTATCCATTTGAGCAGAAGTAAGGCGGTGCTTTTATGCCTATGTATCCTGTTCAATAATTGGTTTGAGTGTTGATTTATAGGGGTAGTGTTCGGCAGTTCGTTCACAAGTGATTCGTTATCCTTAACGCTCAGGCGTAGATTCTGTCTGTATCCTACGATAAGAACGATACACTGTGATGTGAATGCATTTCTCTATTCTAGTCCCGGGCATCAATATTTTCAGTTAAGGGTAACCGCATGATTCCGGTTTGTGAGCCTGTATTTGACGGTAATGAAGCCAAGTACGTCGCAGAATGTATGATGTCCGGTTGGGTATCGTCCGTTGGAAAATATGTCAATCAATTTGAGCAGATGTTCAGCGCCTACTGCGGCGTGCCATACGGCGTCGCTTGTTCGAGTGGGACAACCGCGCTGCATCTGGCGATGGTCGCGCTGGGAATCGGCCCTGGCGATGAAGTGATTATCCCGGATTTTACGCTGATCGTTTCAGCGAATACCGTCATCCAAACGGGTGCGCGCCCCGTCCTGGTCGATGTTGACCCGGTGACATGGTGCATCGATCCGGCACTCATTGAAGCTAAAATCACTCCTCAAACGAAAGCAATTATGGCCGTGCATATGTATGGTCATCCGTGCGACATGATCACCATTGGCAAGATTGCAGAACGCCATAAACTGTACGTGATCGAGGATTGCGCCGAAGCACATGGCTCGGAAGTGAATGGGCAGCGAGTCGGCAGCTTTGGCGATGTGGGCTGCTTCAGCTTTTACGGTAATAAGACGCTGACGACAGGTGAAGGCGGCATGGTCGTTTGCCGTGATTCTGAGCTGGCAGAACGGATGCAGCTTCTGCGCAGCCAGGGCTTCCGCGAACCCCGTTTTGTTCACGATGTCGTTGGCTTCAATTATCGTTTGACCAACCTGCAAGCAGCCATCGGCGTTGCGCAGACCGAGAAAGCGGATGATAAAGTCACACGCAAGCGTTGGATCGCTCAAACCTACACCGAACTCCTGCGAAACCAACCTGAGCTTACGCTGCCCAGCGAAGCAGCCTGGGCGAAAAGCACCTACTGGATGTATGGCATTCTGCTTGGCGATAACTTTGGCCTCAGCAAGGATGATCTGATGCATGAACTGAAGCAAAGAGGCGTCGATACCCGTTCCTTCTTCTGTTCAATGCATTTGCAGCCAGTTTTTAGAAATGATCCTCTGGCAAACTATCCCGATACAACCGGGAATTACCCTGTTTCCCTCGATTTATGGAATCGCGGGCTGTATCTGCCAACTGGCCTCAGTCTGACACGGGAACAAATCGAAGAAGTTGCGTCTGTTTTGCTGGGTTGCAGAGTTCCACAAGGAGTCCTGTGATGGTCGCTCAAAGAGCAGAAGCTCCCGATCAGGAGAATGTCGTCGCCTTTCCCGTTTACCAGCCCGATCCAAAGGTCTCGGTCGTGCTGGCGACCTATAATGAGCGTGAAAACATCCTCGACACCATTGGCGAAATTTTCAAACACGTTCCAGATGTCGAAGTGATTGTGGTGGACGATGATTCTCCCGACCAAACCTGGCAATTGGTCGCTGATTTGAACGACCCTCGCGTCAAAATCATCCATCGCATCTCGACACGGGGCCTCGCTTCGGCATTCAACCGTGGCATCATCGAATCACGCGGCGATGTGGTCTGCTGGATGGACGCGGATATGTGTATGCCACCAGTCATGCTGCCGGAAATGATTGCTAAGCTGAGTGAATATGACATTGTAATCGGCTCGCGCTACGTCGAAGGTGCAAAAGATGATCGGACGCCGCTGCGCGTTCTGTCGAGCCGCATGATTAACGGGTTGGCGACATTGGTGCTGGGCTACGGCATCCATGACTACGACAGCGGATTTGTCGTGCTCCGCCGTTCAGTCTTCAACAAAGTGTCCATTATCCCTACTGGATATGGCGCTTATTTTATCGAGTTCATCTACACCTGCCGCCGCAAAGGGCTGACGGTCTTCGAGATGCCCTACATTTTTCGCGACCGAGCCAAAGGGATTTCCAAATCCGCACCCAGCCTAATTAAATTTTTCTCAACCGGAATGCAATATGTCCAGCGGATTTTCGCCGCTCGCCTGCGCCGGATTGATTAGCCAATGATGCACGCGATCTTAAAGCCTTCATTTGTACGCAAGGATGAACGCGGGACATTCACCGAGGTGTTTAACGAAGGCAACTGGCAAACCCTACTGACAGGCACGATGACTCCCGGCGCGGTGATGGGAAACCATTACCACAAGGAAACCGACGTATATTTCTATGTCATGGCGGGCGCGGTGGAAATAAAGACATTGGATGTGTTCAGTGGAGCACGCGAAGTATTTGAGCTTCACAGCGGTGAAGGCGTTATTCTGCCGATGAACGAGTCGCACGCCGTTCACTTTGTCCAAGATACTTCGTTCCTCATGATGAAATCGAAACACTACGATCCCGCCAGCCCGGACACGTTTGAGATGCAGGTCGAATAAGTGGAAGCCTATGAATACAGCACGATGGCTTCATTTGAAACGAGCTACTGGTGGTATCGCGGTCTGCATAGCGTGATTGTCGATATGCTGCACGCATTTGGAGCGAACGAACGGTCTCAGGTGCTCGACGCGGGCTGCGGAACCGGCGGAAATCTGCTGAGCCTGAACCATTCCCTCAGCACGCGCGCCTTTGGCTTCGATTATTCGGCTCATGCCGCGCCCTTCTGGCCGGAACGTGGTTTGCAGCGCTGCTGCATTGGCTCGATCAACGAAATCCCCTACCCCAACAATTCCTTCGATGTCGTGACCTCAATTGATGTTCTCGAAAGTGATGCGGTCGATCAGGAAAGCGCGGTCGCCGAACTTTGGCGCGTAACAAAGACAGGCGGATTGATGCTGTTGGTCGTGCCTGCCTATCGTTGGCTGCTGACTCAAAGCCACCATCGCGCGGTTCACGCTTCGCGACGTTATTCGCGCAGCGAAGTGTTGGCGTTGTTCCAGCATTGCCCGGTTGAAATTCTACGGACAACGCACCTGTTTTCAATCCTTTTTCCGCCGATTGCTGCCTATCGACTAGCACTGAAGTGGTTCGACCGCGATAGTACGGCAACACCGCATTCCGAACTCAACGAGCTTCCACCACTGATCAACGGACTGCTCACAAATGTCATGAGTGTCGAGAAACAAATGCTGCGCCATCTTGACCTGCCCTTCGGCAGTTCGATCATGGTCATAGCACGGAAGGTCGTGGCGTGACTCACGATACTTCATGGCGGATTGGTGATACCGCTTCTCCAATCAACCGCCTGTATGATGGCCTACGTCGCGGCCTGAACCAAGATCTGGTGCGTTATTTCGAAACCAAAGCCCTCTCTGGCGCTGGCCCTTATCGCGTGCTCGAAGCGGGTTCAGGCACAGCATTCGCCTCCTCCTTGTTGATTAAGCATCCATCGGTCGGGCTGGCAATGGCGGTCGATCACGATGCACAGGCGCTCAGTGAAGGCCGTGCACGCGATGTCAACTTAGCAGCCTCGGTCGGCGACATCTTCCGCCTGCCCTTCGCTGATAACACCTTCGATTTAGTCTGGAACAGCAGCACTCTGGAACATCTGGGACACACCACCAGCGCGCTGGCCGAAATGGGCAGAGTCACCCACTCTGGCGGCTATGTCTTTACAGGTGTACCGTTCGCCTATGGCCCACTCGGTTTCCAAAAATGGATTGCGAAAACAACCACAGGAATCTGGATCGGAACGGTGTTTGATCGCCACACACTGGAAAGCGCCCTGCGCGATGCGGGGCTGACTCCGTGCGATTCGATGACTTATTTCTTGCGCTTCTTCATCGGTTACCTCGCCCGAAAACCTTAGGAACAGGTTGTGACGCAAGCTGTGGTCAACCCCAAAAGAAATCTGGTCTGGGTGGTGCTGATCGCGCTCAATCTCGCGTTGATTCTACATCTGACAATCTATCTGGCCGGCAGCTTCCCCGAATTCGATACAACCTCGCGGGTGAAATTGTTTATGGGTATTGCAGCGGCACTCGTCAGCATCGTGCTGGCTGTCCGCCTGATCAAATCCCCGCTCGTGATCGATCAGGAACGCTGGCATACGCCATTTATTCTGGCCTCGGCGAGCATTCTGCTCATCGTTGCAATGATCCCGGTGCCGCCGTTCACCTACACGTATCTCGCGCATGTCCATACTCTGCTGACGCTCACCGCCAGCGTGCTCACCTTCTATATCACCTTGTTTGACACTGATTTTTCGTTGCGCAAACCGCACTTCTGGCTGATTGTCGCCATTGTCGGCGCAATAATCATCAGCCTGATCCGCGCCCGCAGCTTATCAGCCTATCCTTTCATCGACGTTCAAGATGAACCCTGGGTCACCGCCTGGACAGTCAATTGGATGCAGACCGGGCATTTCGGCGATCCAACCCTCGGAGGTCTCGGCGATGCCTATTATGCCTATCCCCGTTTCTACTGGTTGATGGGACTATGGATGCGGTTGGTCGGCGTCGGTCTGTGGCAGGGGCGGCTGCTCAGTTTTCTGCTCATTTTCCCCGTGATTGGGCTGACGGCAGCAGTCGCGCGCGCATGGTACGGCAAAACCGCCGCCATCCTGACGACCGCATTTCTGTTTTGCAGTGCCGTTTTGCTCTCGGCAGCGCGTATTCGTCACGACATCGGTCTGACGCTCTGCCTTGCTGCATCACTCTGGCTGTATACGCTGGCGGTGAAACACAAGCGCCTGCTGCTGCATTTGATCGCCGGGTTAGTGATGGCCTGGGGGATGTTCTCGCATTATCACGCCGCAGGGCTGGGCGTCGTGCTGTTCGTTGGGCTATATCTCCCAGACTACATCAAGCAGGTGCGTCAACGCGCTAAGCCTCGCTACTGGTTGCCCGAAAACGGTGTTTTGCTTTACGCGCTGGGCGGCATCCTGGGCGGATTGTCAGTCTTCGTGATCCAGATGCTGCCGGACTTTGACGGCTGGTTATGGGCGCTGCGACATCAGGCGCTTTACAGCAGCAACGGTAATGAATTTTTTATCGCCTTCTTCGGCAATATTCTCAATATTGCTTTTTTCTCAGTCTTCGAATTTCTGCTAGTCGCCGCTGGCGTAGTCGCCGCTCTACGCCGCCATCATTCGCGTGATGTGACGCTGCTGATCATTCTGGTACTGGGGCATTTCACGCTGGCGGTGATGGGCAGCGGGGCCATCTATTACTACATCCTGCCGCTCACACCAATCTACGGGATTCTGGTGGGAACCATTTGGCTGCGTCGGCAGGAAGCGCTGCCCAGCACAGCCATTCTCACTCGCAAACTGGTCATTGTTTTCGCGCTGCTGTTGATTCCGCTGTTCGGGGTGACAACCGGACAATCCTTGCAAGCGCTACTCAAAGGCGATCCCATCAAACCAGTAGCCCCTGCCGCTGTGGAATGGATTCGCGATAACGCCCCTGCCAACGCGAAAATTGTCGCCGATATGTACTACTATTTCTGGCTGCGGGATTACCAGTTCACCAGCCATCTCGTTCCCGATTATCTCTACCCGGAGAACATTGAGCGCCTGAAGACCCTCGACGCCATCTGGGGCGCAGTCGATATGGATTATCTGGTGGTCGACCCCACCTACACGCGCTCTTATGTCAAATATTTTCAACCACTATTGGCCACCGATCT
>DAOUCB010000040.1:0-24426 GCA_034432495.1 Anaerolineae bacterium
GATGAGTCGGACCTGGTGGGAATGGTCAACCCCATCACTGGGTGCGTTCGTGACAGTCGTGTTGATTGTTTCGCTCGTAGGCGCTCTATTCTGGAAATGGAAAGCGTCGCAAACCCGCTGGCTGTGGTTTGCGCTGCTGCTGCCGCCGCTGCTGCTGATGCTAGGGCCGAATATTACGATTGCGGGCAGCTCTATCCCGATGCCACCGTTTCGGCTGCTGTACGCGCAAACCAACGGCATGTTTAAGATGCCCTGGCGGCTTGCGCCGATCTTCATCATCGCCGCGCTGATTTTCGTGGGCAAAACGTGGACGCCTATCTTCAAACGGGTGAGCGCAGGCCGCATCTTTCTGCTGGGTGGACTCTTTCTGCTGCTTACGGTAGATGTGCGCTTGTTCGAGAGTGCGCCGCTGCAAGCCGCTCCGGTTGACTACAGTTTCTATCATCAGATGGGCAGCGAGCATTATGATTACACTGTCCTCGAAGTGCCAACCGGCGCAGCGACAGGTGACGTCATTTTGGGTGATCCACGCGCGACACAGCTTCAGTGGTACGGCATGACACACGAGAAACGAATGGTCAACGGATTCATCTCGCGTGCGCCGCTGGAACATTACTGGTATATGCTGACCGACGACCCACTGCTGAGCTGGCTTGGTCAGCGCCGCTTCCTCGAACCGGACAAAGTTGAGCCGGAACTGCGCAATCATATTTACAAATGGCCGATTGGCTACATTGTGATTCACACCGATTTGATCGGGCGCGAAAGTTCGACGGTCGAAGAAATCATCGGCTATTTCAACGCACTCGACGATTTACTCTGTCCCTATAGAGTCGAAGGCGATGCGGTGGTCTATCGCACGCGCTGGCATCCTGATGGCTGCGCGCCACGCACGCCACCGCAAACCGCACCCGGCGTTTATATCATCGACATCGGCTCACCCGGCGACGAAGCCTATATCGGCTGGGGATGGCACTATCAGGAGCAGGTGTCAGGCTTAACGCTGCGTTGGTCGGGCGCGTATCCACAAACGCAAGTCTACGTCGATCTGCCACCCGCTGCCTACACCATCACGCTCTCGGCGCAAGCCTTTTACGAAGCGCGCCAGCTTCGACTGCTGGTCAACGATATATCGCTTGGCGATGCAGTTAATGTCTCGGTCGATGCGCTGCATGAGTACACGTTCAACATACCGGCAGCGGTCGTGGGCGACGGCAATCATCTCAAACTGACGCTGGACTACGATTCAGCGGTCACGCCAGCGGATATTGGGCAAGGCACAGATACGCGGAAGCTGGCGGTGGCGGTTGACTGGATTCGCTTTACGGCGGCGACTCCATGAGAAACTTACGCCGCTACGGACTCATTTTCGCGTTTTACGTGCTGCTGGCGTGTCTGGCACTGTATCCACTGCTGTTTCATGCGACGACCCATGTCGGCGGCAGTTGGACAACCGACTACTATCACTTCCACTGGGATTACTGGTGGATTCGCCATGCGCTGACCACTCCCGGACTGAACGTCTACGAGACCAATTTCGTCCTATTCCCGTTTACAACCAACCTTGCCTTCGAGACACTCACGCCCTTCTGGTTTCCGCTGTGGGCGCTGCTGGAACCGCTGGCGGGTACGCTGGTGGCGATGGACGTGATTATGGTCGTGGCGATGGCGCTCGGCGGCTTCTGCTTTTATCTGCTGCTGCGCCATGAACGCGTCAATGCCGGGTTAGCGCTGGCTTTCGGCGCGCTGCTCGAAGTGTCGTCGGGAATGATGCTGGCGGCGATGCTAGAAACGATCAACTACCTGACGTTGTTCTGGCTGCCACTGAATTTGCTGCTGTGGCAGCGGCTGGCTGCCAGTCATGGACGAGCAGCGCTGGTCTGGACAGTCATACTGGGGTTGGCCTTCTACGGCACGATGATGACTGACTTCCAGTTGATGCTGTTTCTGGCATTTCTGCTGATCCCACTTGGCGTACTGACACTGGTTCAACAGCGCGATTGGACAACGCGCCTGTATGTGATCGGGCGAGGCACTGCCGCCCTGATTATTATGACCGCTCTGCTTTGGTTCGCGGGGCCGCTACCCTATATCCTCAGCTATGATTTTGGCGCGCTGTCGCCGATGCCGATAGAGAACGCGGGCGGCATTCCCCTGCTTGGCTATCTGTGGCGTTTCGGTACTTACGAGCGCACCGTGACACTTGGTTCGCTGCTCATACCGCTGCTGGTAATCGCGCTGATTGTTGGGCTGCGTGTCAAAAATCGGCGGCGGCTGTTCTGGCTGGCAGTATTGATTGTGCCACTGATGCTGTCGCTGGGGCCGTTCGTCACGGTTGGGGCGACACAATTGTCGATGCCCTACGTGCTGCTGCACCGCCTATTCGGCGGGCTGTTCCGCAGCCCGGCACGCTTCGATAGTGTGATAATGATCGCGGGGCTGCTGTTCATCGGCACAACGCTAACGCCGCTGCTTCAGCGACGGAGACGTGGTTTCTTACGTTACGGGGTCGTGATCGCAGGTGTGCTGCTCGTCGCGCTCGATGCGCGCCTGTTCACGCCCATGCCGATTCAGCCCGTCACCCAGCCTTATGACTACTATCAGACTATCGGCAAAGAACACGGCGATCCTTACGACAAAGAGGTAATCCTCGAAGTCCCGAACGCGGGCGGCTCCGGCGAAGCATGGGTCGGTGATTTTCGTCCGATGGAAGCCCAATTTTACGGCATGACTCATGGCAAGCGCATGTTGAACGGGGCGGTCGCACGCGCGCCGCTCTCATCTTTCTGGTACTGGATTTACGATGACCCGAT
This sequence comes from Anaerolineae bacterium, assembly GCA_034432495.1. Lineage (GTDB taxonomy): Bacteria > Chloroflexota > Anaerolineae > Aggregatilineales > Phototrophicaceae > Flexifilum. Next base: position 2,814 of record DAOUCB010000040.1, read on the forward strand.
GCTGGCGTGGCTGGGTCAGCGCCGCTACCTTGAACCTGACAAGGTGGAAGCGCAGCTGCGCCAGCGAATTTTTGAGTGGCCGATTGGCTATATCGTCGTCCATCAGGACTGGATCGGGCGGACAACCTCGACGGATCAGGAGGTGATCGGCTATCTGAATTCGCTGGGCGACCTGCTGTGTCCAGTCGCTGTGCAGCAGGATGCTGTCTTCTACCGAACGGCGTGGCATCCAGATGGCTGTCCGCCGCGCACACCGCCGGAGACTTCGCCGGGAGTCTATACGATTGATATTGGCGCGTCGGGGGATGAAGCATATATCGGCTGGGGATGGCACTATCAGGAGCAGGTATCGGGATTAACGCTGCGCTGGTCGGGTGAATATCCGCAGACGCAGGTTTACGTCGACCTACCACCGAACGCCTATACCGTCACTGTGTCGGCGCAGGCGTTTTACGAACCGCGACAACTCCGCCTGCTGGTCAATGATGTTCCCCTGGACAATCCTGTAAGCGTTTCAGTCGATGGGCTGCACGAGTATGACTTTAGCATTCCCGCAGACGTGCTTGGCAGTGGCAAACACGTTAAACTTACGCTCGATTACGACGCGGTGGTCGCTCCAGCCGACGTAGGGCAAGGCGCAGATACGCGCAAACTTGCTATCGCGGTCGATTGGATTCGCTTCGCACGTCAGGCAGGACAATAAAGTGAAACGACAAAAATACAGCCTCTGGGTGCTCCTATTCGCCGCGCTGCTGCCCTTAAGCGTTTACGCCCAGGCGACCCCCGAAACCACTTCCGAAGCCGCCACACTGACCGCTCCGGACGGCAGTCGATATGCGTGGGCGCAAGTCGCCAGCGGCTTCAACAGCCCGGTACTGCTCACAAACGCAGGGGATGGTTCAGGACGCTTGTTCGTCGTTGAGCAGGACGGCTTCGTATTCATCATTCCTAAGAACGGCCTCCCCTCTTACCGCGATCAGGATGCTTTTCTCGACATTTCTGACCTGCTCTCGCAAGACGTGTTTCAGGGGGGCTACACGGAACGTGGCCTGCTTGGTCTCGCTTTCCATCCCGATTTCAAGGACAACGGCCTGTTTTTCATCGCACACACGGACAAAGCCGGACAGAACATCGTGATTGCGCGCTATCATGTCGATGCCAGCGATCCGAACCGCGCCGATCTCACCAGCCGAAAAGAAATCCTGACCATTGCGCATCCTCAGTACGACCATAACGCGGGTAATCTGGCATTTGGCAAGGACGGCTATCTGTACATCGGCATCGGCGATGGCGGATCGCAGGGTGACAGCCCCGGCGTGCCAGCGCAGGATTTGACTATGCTTCTCGGCAAACTGCTGCGCATCGACGTGAACGCCGACACCTACACGGTGCCGAAAGACAATCCGTTCGTCAACACCGCGAATGCGAAGCCGGAAATCTGGGCTTACGGGCTGCGCAATCCCTGGCGCTTCAGCTTCGACAAACAGACGGGCGATTTGTATATTGGCGATGTTGGGCAGTCTGATTACGAGGAAATTGATTTTCAACCCGCGAATGACCCCGGCGGCGAAAATTATGGCTGGAATCGCTACGAGGCCATGCATTCGTATCGGGGCGCGGCTGCACCTGATAACATGACTCTGCCGGTAGCAGAGTACCCGCATCTGGTCGGCTGTGCCGTCTCCGGCGGCTACGTTTATCGAGGGACGGACTTGCCAGAACTACAGGGCGTTTATATTTTTGGCGACTACTGCGATGGGCGCACCTGGACGCTGTTCCGCGATGCGTCGGCTGTGTGGAAAGTCACACCGTTCATCAGCACAAGTTATACGATCTCGTCGTTTGGCGAAGATGAACAGGGAGAATTGTATCTGGTCGATTTCAAGGGAAACATTTTGCGCCTGGCGCGTGCAGGAGCGTCGTAAGCCAAATGCTCTACGATGTGCTGTGTTTTTCTGCTGCCGGAGTCATTCTGCTGGGGTTGGCGCTTCAGCGACGCTCCATTCGCTTGCGCAGCGTCGCGCGCGGGCTGCTGATCACTTATTTTCTGCTCCTGGCGGTCTTTGCGGGCGGGGAAATCTTCTTTCGCTACTTCTACGCTGAATCTGAAAATGTGTTTACGAGCGCGTCGCTGAACTGGATGGCGCGCTACTGGCACAGCAATTCGCTTGGCTACCGAGATCGAGAATGGACTCCGGCAGATTACGCCGGGAAAAAGACGATCCTGGTGACGGGCGATTCGTTCGCGGCGGGCTGGGGCATCAACAATCCCGATGATCGCTTCAGCAGTGTCCTAGCACAGCACCTCGGTGAAGATTATGCCGTGATCAACCTGGGTGTCTACGGCACCGCGACGCCGGAGCAGTTGGCCTCACTCAAGAGTTATCCAATCAAGAAGCCTGATGTCGTTATCATGCAGTATTTCATCAACGACATCGACTATGCGGGGTTACAACTGGGCCTGCTGCCTAAAGCTGAACCGGAACCCGCCTGGGTGCAAGGCTCCGCCCTGCTCGATTTTCTCTATGTGCGTATGTTGAGCAAATTCCTTGACCCGGCATTCAATCAGGATTGGTGGGAATGGAATTACGCCGCATACGATAATGTCGGCATCTGGAGCGTGCATAAACAGGAAATCGAGGATTATATCGATTACGTGGACAGCACGGGCGCGCGGCTGATTGTGGTCATTTTCCCGAACATGCTCGACCCGGTGCGCAGCATTCCTTACGTGGATCGAGTCGCGCAGGTGTTTCAGGAACGCGGACACAACGACATCCTTAAGCTGTTCGATCAAGCAGCGGCATGGTCACCTCAAGACCGAATGGTTTCCGCCCGCGACACACATCCGAGTGTTGCCTTTCACCATCTGGTCGGCGACCTGCTCTATCAACAATTCTTTGCACCTCAGCCATGACGTTACTCGGTCTGATTGTTTGCATTATCCTTGTCGGCGTGCTGATCATCGGCTTGATAATTCAGCGGCGCTGGGAGCGGCTGCGCAGTCCGGGCAAAGGGCTGCTCGTCTCATACATCACGATTGTGCTAGTGCTGGCGCTGGGTGAAGTTTATTTCCGCTATTTCCACGTCGATACGGATGGACGCCTCGCCTCGAATAACTGGATGGCGCGCTACTGGCACACAAATGCGCAGGGTTTCCGCGACCGCGATTGGCTTCCTGCCGAATGGTCTGGCAAAACCACGATTGCGGCAGTTGGCGATTCATTAACCGCAGGCTGGGGCATCGAGAATCCAGCAGATCGCTTCACCGATGTGCTAGCGGCGCACCTCGGTGACAGTTATGCCGTTTTCAATCTCGGCGTTCCCGGACAATCGACTCCCGAAGAACTGAACAGCCTGCGTAACGCCCCTGATCCTTCACCCGATGCGGTCATCCTGCAATACTTCCTCAACGACATCGACTACGCCACGCTCAAGCTAGGTTTGCAGCCACCGCAGTTGAACGTGCCGTCGATTGCCGAAGACTCATACCTGGCGAATTATTTGTATGCGCTCTCGAACAGCGGCTTTGGCGTCGATTACTGGGCAACGGAGTATGCGAATTACGACAATTTCGCCATCTGGAATGTCCATGCGCAGGAACTCAACGCTTTTATTGATTACGTCGAAGGTATTCACGCACGATTAATCGTTGTGATTTTCCCGAATCTGCAAGACCCGGTGCGCAGCATTCCCTACGTAGATCGCGTGGCGCAGGTATTCGAGGCGAGAGGTCAGCACGATATTCTCAAGTTGTTTGACGAAGTGGCGGCCTGGTCGCCGGAAAAAGTGATCGTCTCGCCGCATGACGCGCATCCAAGCGTCGCGTTTCAGCACCGAGTCGGTGACATGATCTATCAGCAGTTCTTCGCGCCAGCGTCGTGATAGTCGGCTCGATCTTGTGAATTAGGGTGTTCTCTCGTACAATGGCGGCGCAAAGGAGCAATCTGTGAGCGAAATCGTTCATCTTGCCTGGGATCGTTTCAAAATTGTCGCTGGCATCGTCGGCGACGTACAGGGGCGTGTAATCGTCACCCTGTTCTATTTCACGATCCTCGTCCCCTTTGGCCTCGGGTCTCGTCTGTTCGGCGACGCCCTTCACATTCGCTCTAACAATCCACCTCAGTGGATGGAGCGCCCCCCCGTTGAAAACGGGCTTGAAGAAGCCCGCAGGCAGGGCTAGTGGATGTATATTCTCGGCATTTCCTGCTTCTATCACGATTCAGCAGCGGCACTCATCGAAGATGGCAAGCTGGTCGCTGCGGCGATGGAAGAACGCTTTACCCGCAAGAAGAATGACAACGGCTTCCCCGAAAAAGCGATAGCTTTCTGCCTCAAGCAGGCTGGAATTACGGGCGCAGACCTTGAATACGTGGTCTTTTACGAAAAGCCGCTGGTCAAGTTTGAACGCATTCTGCTGACCACGCTGAGCACTTTTCCGCAGTCGGCGGATGTCTGGCGGGACGCGATGCTCAACTGGCTGAAGGACAAACTCTGGATCAAGAACATCATTCAGAAGGAAGTCGGCATCAAGTATGATCGCGTGCTGTTCTGCGATCATCACATGAGCCATGCTGCCAGCGCCTTTTTCTCCAGCCCTTTCAAGGAAGCCGCCGTCCTGACCGTCGATGGCGTAGGCGAATGGACGACGACGACGACCGGAAAAGCAACCAGCGTCTGGGAAGGTGACACGTCTGGTCATGCACGCAACGAAATCAACCTGTTTCGCGAGGAGCGCTTTCCCCATTCGATTGGCCTGCTCTACTCTGCATTCACGGCCTATCTTGGTTTCCACGTCAACAACGGCGAATACAAGGTCATGGGGATGGCTCCCTACGGTGAGCCGCGCTACATTGATAAAGTGCAAAAGCTATTTCAGCAGAACGTCGCCGACGGCAGTTTCAAGTTGAATATGGACTACTTCAGCTTCCATAATTCGACCGAGAACACCTACAACCGCCGCTTCCTCGATTTGTTCGGCGCGCCGCGTCCTATCGACAATGACTTTTTCACGATGGCGACCAACCCGGAACGTGCCAGCGAAAAAGCAGCGATGACCGAAAATCAGCGTTACGCAGACATTGCAGCGAGCATTCAGCGCGTGACCGAAGACGCGCTCATCACGATAGCCAACAAATTGCATGAGCAAACGGGCATGAGTAAGCTGGTGATGGCGGGGGGGGTCGCCCTCAATACCAAAGCGAATTATCGTATCCTTGCGGAAACACCCTTTGACGAAATCTACATCCAGCCCGCCGCCGGCGACGACGGCGGCGCGTTGGGCGCGGCGCTGTGGGCATATCATCTCGTGCTCAACAAGCCGCGCAACTGGGTTTTGCCGAACGCCTACTGGGGTCAGGAATACTCCGACGCCGAATACGCAACTTTCCTCGACAGCACGGGCCAGAAATATACGCATTTCGACAACGACGATACGCTGCTCGATATGCTGGCACAAAAACTGACGCAAGAGAAAGTTATTGGGTTCTTTCAGGGGCGCTTTGAGTGGGGGCCGCGCGCGCTCGGCAATCGAAGCATTATCGCCGACCCGCGCAGCGAAGCCATGAAAGAAGTCGTCAATACCAAGATCAAGTTCCGCGAGCCGTTCCGTCCGTTCGCGCCAGTGATTCTGCGTGACCGCGCAGCGGAATATTTTGATTATCCCGGCGTCGAGCAACATGAAGCGCCACGTTACATGCTGATGGTCAGCCCGATCAAGCAAGATAAACAGGATCAAATTCAGGCTGTCTGCCATCAAGGGACAGGCCGCCTGCAAACAATTGAGCGCGAAACCAATCCGCGCTACTATGGGGTGATCGAGCGCTTTGGCGACCTGACGGGCGTTCCGGTGCTGTTAAACACCTCGTTCAACCTGCGCGGCGAACCGATTGTGACCTCCCCGCGTGATGCCTGGAATACGTTCTGCAACAGCGACATCGACCTGCTGGTGCTCGGTTCGTTCGTTGTCCAAAAGTGAGTTGAGGAGTAAACATACCCATGCGAGATATGATTGCCCGGATGGGCATTTTAGGCGAACTGCTGCAATTTCTATGGCGGCGCAAGCTCTACTGGCTGATCCCGATGATCGTTATGCTGGCGTTGTTTATCGTGCTGATTATCCTGAGCAGCAATCCCGCGACCGCGCCGTTCATCTACCCGATGTTCTAAGACGATGAACCTGACTCACGCGGAAATCGCAGCAATCATCGGGCTGGCGCTGGGCATTGTATTTTCGTTTTACGTTCAGCGCAAGTCGATCCTCGAAGAAAAAATTTACGGCGGAATCCTGGCGGAGGTCTTCCACTATCTGGGCTGCCTCGGCTTCTGCATGACGCTGCCAACGGTCATCAGCGCGGGACTTTTGCGCAGCGGCTTCCTGCCCTCGGTCGCGCTGGGTTTCACCTGCGTCGGGTTAGCTTTCGTTTTCCTGTTTCTGTTTGCTGTCGTCGAGAATCCTGCCCGCGCAGCGGTCACGCCTGTAGAAGAAGTTTGGACGGAAGAAAAGGCACGCGCGTCGCGGCTGTGATGGCAACGAAGGTTCGCCCTAAACCTTTATTCATCATCGGAAGGGGAATCCGTTAGGATACAAATATCAAGCGTGCTGCGCCGAAGCCGAAGGATATTTTGTGATCACAACGATTATCCCCGCCCTCAACGAAGAAAAATACATTGGCCTCTGCCTGGAATCGCTGGCACGCCAAACACCGCCACCCGATGAAATCCTAATCGTGGACAATGGCTCGACCGACCACACCGTCGAAGTCGTCGAGCAGTTTGCTGCAAAACACCCTGAACTCTCTGTAAAATTGATCCATGAAACGCGCAAAGGCTGTGACTGGGCGCGTGAAGCGGGCTGGCGCGCGGCATCCGGCGACATTATCATCCACGTTGACGCAGACGAAACCGTTCCGCCTGACTGGCTTGATAAAGTCCGGGCCGTTCTGCGCGATCAGCCGGAACTCGGCGCGTTCGGCGGAACCTATCGTTTTGAAAATCCACCGCTGTCGGTGCTAATCCTGCAAGGTGCGTACAACCTGCTCTATCCCCGTGTCGTCCAGTGGACAAAAGGCTTTCCCTATCTGTGCGGTGGGCAAACGATCTGCAAGCGCGAAGTCCTTGAAAAAATGAATGGCTATGCGGACAAGCCCAGCGACCAGCTCGAAGATTATTATCTGTCTGAGCAAGCCTACAACCTCGGCTATAAAACGCGCTACTTTCCCTCGATCTACGGTTTTCACAGCCTGCGTCGCTATCAGGAAGGTGGGTTGTCGGCGTTCCTGAAATGGGGTGTCGCCGGGCTGGACGCGAACCAGTACGATGCCAACGTCGATGTCCGCTAGCCCCGAAACGATCCGTTTCAATGCGGTGGATCGCTATTATCTGATCCCGGAAAGCGATGAGCCAAACAGCGCACATTTTCCGATGCTGGTTTGCGGCGGCGTCGAACTCAATCAGCCGCTTGAACGCGCTCAACTTGTCGCAGCCTTCAAACGAATCAACGCGCGCTTCCCTGCTTTCCGACTCGGCTACGCACTCGATATTCACACCGATTGCTGGCGCAAAGTCAGCGACCTTGAGGCTCACTTTGAGCAGCTTGTCCAGATTAGCCCTAACACCCCCTTAGAAGTCGCCACTGCCGAAGCGGTGCGCGCCAACATCGTACCACTGTCGCTGCCTCTACAAGCAACGATTTTCGGCGACGGTCGCCAATTGACCTTACGTATTCATCACAGCTTTGCCGATGGCAGCTTCGGGCTTAAACTGCTGGCGCATCTGATCCTCGCAGCTTGCAACGCGGATGCATACGAACGCCTGCCTGATATTGCAATGGATTACGGCCTGCCCATCTGGCGCATTGCCTGGGATACGCCGCGCCAGGGCATGAAAATGCTCTGGAACTGGATACGCACCTTCAAAAGCAGCGTCACCGATTATAAAGGCACCGGCGAAATTGTCGGCTATTCCCCGGAATTGATCCGCAATGGCTCACCGGTCGGCGTGGCGCGTTTCATCCTGCCTCGCAGCACGATGACGGCGATTGGGCGAATTCGACGCGAATTTTCGAAGCCGACGCCAATCACGCTCAACACGCTGATTCAGGTGATGATCGCGCATCGGCTGATCGAACTCGGCATTTTGCCACCAGATCGTCCAGTAGAATATACACAACCGATTGATTTGCAACGCTACAAACGCGACTCGGTGGTTCATGCGGGCAACCTGGCGGGACAGGTGCGGCTCAAAATTATGCCGACGACGTTTCATGCCGACTGCACCGAGTTTCAAACCAAACTCGAAGCGAACTTACAGGATGGACTGCCACTCGCGACTCTGCCGAGCGAATGGCTGCTGGCGGCAACCGGAAGACGCTTTTACAAGAAGATCAACCGCGATTGGCTGACGAGTTCAATCAAAACCGATGGACGATTTTTTGTTTTCAGCAATCTGGGTATACTCGACGCGGACTTTAAACCCGCGCAGCCATTCCTCGCACCCCACACTCAACTGGCGCTGTCCGGCTCCTTGATTGGCGCACCCCCTCTGCTGGTTCTGCTGGCGATTCTGGGTGGTGAAGGACATCTGACCTTTACTTATAATCCGCACGTTCTTAATGTCGGGCAGATCGAACAGATTGCTCAGGCATTTTCGGCGGAATGGCTGGAACAACAGCTAGAAACGGCAAACAATGACGCAATGGTTTCTCGATTTTGACGAAACGCTGGTTGTCGGCCCAGTGACCTGGGCGCTGGAAACGGTCTTGCCAGCGATGATCCGCGAAAACGCGCTCTCATTCGACCAAACACAGCTTGATGCGGCGATTCTGCGCGGTCAGGAGCACGCCGCCAGCGGCATGGGCGATATGGCGATCCTCGATGTCCTGTTCAGCGAAATGGGCTGGCCCTCTCATTTGCAAAAGAAACTTCTGACAGACGTTTTTGACAACTATGTCCCGGTGATGTTCGACGACACGCTGCCTTTTCTGAAACAGGTTGGCAGTATTTACGTGCTTTCGAACAACAGCCGTTCGCCAGAGATTGCTGCACAGCTTGGCATGACTCCCTATATAAGCCGCTTTTTCACACCTAAGCTTTGTAACGTCAAACGAGGGAAACCGGAACGCGACTTGTGGGATTTCGTGTGCGCGACACACGACGTTAGCGATGTGGTTCTGGTGGGTGATGATCCCTGGTCGGACGGAGCATTCACGGATACCTGCGGCATCGACTTTATTATGCTGGATCGACTGGATCGTTTTCCGCATCTGACGCAGTATAAGCGAATTTCGTCACTGGCGTCTATTCCAGGCGCCAGCGCAGTTTCCGCTCCAGAATAACCAGCGCTGCAACCAGCATCACCAACAGAACGCCAACATCGAGCCAGAATGCGCTGCTCACTGTCCCGGTCAGGGACAGGCGCAGCGCATCAGCAGCATAGGTGAAGGGCAGCGCCAGCGCGAAAATTTTTAGCGGAACAGGCAGCGACTCCCAGGGGATAAAAACCGGAGCCGCCAGTACCAGCACAAACAGCAGTGCATAGGTTGTGGACTGCGCGATTTCGACGCTTTCGACCACCAGACCGAAGGCGACACCAAGCGTTGAAAAGAGCAGCGCCAGCAGCGGCAGCAGTAGGATCAGGGTCGCATCATAGTGAATCCTCACGGGATAGAGAAGCGGCGCAATCGTGATCGGCACGAGCACGGGTGGGATGAGCAGCACCGCGCGCGACAACACCAATGCCAGAATCAGCGCTGTTTTGCGAATGGGCAAAGACGCATAGTAGATCAACATGCCATCGCGGTGCATTGCACTAACACGCACTGCCATCGTGCTGAAGCCTTCCTGCGCAATGGCGAAGATCATCGTACCGCCAATCATCCGCAGCAGCACAGCCGGATCGGTCATATCGCCACCAAAGCGCGAAAACCCGAAGACCATAATCAGTGGCAGCAGCAGCGATAACCCGGCGTACATCACCCAGTACGAGCGGATTTCGAGGATCTGTTCCAGCCAGAGGACTTTGATGTCGGTGAAAAACTTAGCGTTCACGAAGTTTTCTCTAAAGCAAGGTAAGCATCTTCCAATGACGGCGGCGCAATGCGAAAGTCATCAAAACGATCAAACCCAATTTGATTGAGGACGACATCGACGCCCGCGCCAATCCGATCCGGCGGAAGATAGAGACGATATTCGCCAGCATGAACCCGCTCGACAATCCCTAAATCAGGGAATGCGTCACCTGCAAGCACCTGTTCTGCATCCTTGAGCCGAAATTCAAGCCGCACCGCCCCATCCAACCGACTCTTAATCTCACCGGGCGTACCGAGCGCCGCAAAGCGTCCGCGATGCATCACGGCAACGCGGTGAATGACCCGCTCGGCTTCATGAACATTATGCGTTACCAGGATGCAGGTTACACCGCGCCGGGTATTCAAATCGTCAAGCATTTCCCACATTATGCGACGGTGCTGCGGGTCGAGTTCGTTGGTGGGTTCATCCAGCACCAGCAGCAGCGGCTCGCCCATCAGGGCCATCGCAAAATTGACGAGACGCATTTCGCCACCGCTGAGCGTGTTCACGTCACGCTTAGCGGCTTTGAACAAGCCTAGATCTGTCATCAATTCGGCTGCCTGGCGGCGCGCAGTGTCATCCGCCTGCCCGCGCAGGCGTCCCGTGTAGCGCAGCGCCCGTTCGACCCCAATCGCGCGCATCGGTGCGCCGCTTTGTGGCAAAAGGCCGATCAGCCGCTTGACCTGATCGGGTGACCGCACTACGTCGATGCCTTCGACACAAATCGCGCCCGAGGTGGGACGAATCAAGCCCAGAAGCTGCATAATGAGCGTGGTCTTGCCCGCGCCATTCGGCCCAAGCAAGCCGAATAATTCGCCACGCTGGACTTCGAACGACAGTGAATCGTTGGCGATGAGATCCGCGCCGCCCTGCTTCGACGGATATATTTTCGTCAGGTCGCGAACGATCACCGATGACAAGCGCTAATCTTCCTCGACTCGACGCGACAACCCAAGAATACAGGAGGGGTCGGCAGAAAGTTCCATGATGCGTTGGTATTCCGCCTCAGCGAGTTCAGGCGTGTAGCGCCCGGCATAGTCAGTTTTGAGCGAGTGAAAACGCTTGCCGAAGGCCAGATCGTCGAGCATGGTTCTCATCGCGTTTTCAGTCATGAACAGCGGGGGATACGGCACATAGAACATGCGCAGGTAGTCACCGCCGGTGAGCGCCAGCGCCATCGGGGTGCGAAATTTAAGATCGCCGCTCATGTTCGTACCCAGATAGAAGTGCGGAACAGGAAAGTCCGTCCCATAGGCACTGTGCGAGAAACGCTGATACATGCCATAAAAGACATCGTTCAGCCCACCAGACGTGACAATCTCGCTTTCAAGGGAAGCGCGTTCGGCTTCGGAAAGCGTAGCATACGACTGCCAGAAACTGTACAACGGAATCGAGGCAATTTCCCAAAGGAGCTTGCGCCGTCCTTCGACATAAGGCCAGCGCTGATGGAAATCGACCATCGCCTGAACAGTCTTTTGCGCGGGCGAATCGGGCGGAAGCAGGCGTAAGGTGTCGATGCCCACGAAGTATGGGTCGATGCCCTCACTTCGATAAAACTCGCAGGCATCGTCATTCATTAAACGAAGAACTTCCTGCGAAACCAGCTCCGCATATTCTCCCCCGCGCTCAAAAAAGGAGCGGAACGAGAGCGCGGCTATCAGCATATTCTGCCCGCCCAATCCAAAAAACATGCGGATCAGGTCGTGATACTTCCCTTGTAAATACGCACCCTGCTCAGAAAAATCCGCGATGTGACCGGGGTTCTCCTGCTGGCGATTCCGATCCAGAATGTAAGTGCGTCGTGTAGCGCCAATGGCGAATAATCCGGTCAAGCCTTCCGGGTAACGCTCTCGAATGCGCTGCGCAAACTCTGCGTCTGCCATGTCTCCCCTTCGATTAATGCTGCTGGATCAACGGCTTATCCTAATTACTTGCGATAATGCGCTTGAGATCTTCGACCAGTGTCGCCGGCTGGAGCGGTTTAGGCAGATAGCCATTGAAGCCCCAGTTGACGACCTCATTCGCCGTACTCTGCGAATGATAGGCAGTGGTCGCAACCATCTGGCAATCCGGCGCTAAGGCTCGACCGCGTCCCAACATCTGATACCCATCAATCCCAGGCAGCACAATATCGATCACCATCACGTCAGGATCGGGTTTCATTTTCAGGCGTTCAAGTGCGCTTTCGGCGTCGGTGAAGATTTCCAGAGGAAGCTGGTAATGCTGCATCACGACTCGAAAGATTTTTTGGGTATCTTCGTCATCATCAATCAACATCACACGGAATTGCTCAGACATGGATCGTCCCCTCCTGCGCTAATGACTCAAACTCATCACGATCCGGCTCGACAATTGGGTGACGCGGCAGCGAAACGATAAAGACAGTCCCCACATCAAGCTTCGATTCAACCCGAACCGTCCCATCCAAACGGTCTATCAGCGACTTGACAATCGCCAAACCTAACCCAGTACCGTTCTCTGTGCGCGTTTTGTTATTATCGATCTGTCGGAATTTTTCAAAGATGTAGTTCGCCGCATCTTCCGGCATCCCAATTCCGGTGTCGCGAACGCGAAGCTCCCAGCGTTCCGCCATCGCACCAATTTCAACACTGACGCCGCCCTTGTCGGTGAATTTGAGCGCATTCCCGATAAGATTGGTGACAATCTGCTGGACTTTCTGAACATCACACAGAACGGCCTCCGGAACGTCATCGTCAAAGGTCGCGCGCAGAAAGATGTTCTTCTGCTGAGCAAGACTCTGCATACTGTTGACAACATCGCCGACAACTTTACGCGGAGCTGAAAGCGTATAGAAGACTTCCACTTTACCTGCTTCAATCTTTGAGAGGTCAAGCACATCATTAATCAGCACTAACAGACGTTTGCCGTTACTCTGGATATACGACAGCAGTTCACGCTGATTCTCAGTGAAATCACCCGCCATACCACTCAGCATAATGTCGGTGTAACCCGTAACCGCATTCAGCGGTGTGCGCAGTTCGTGTGACATATTAGCGAGAAACTGAGATTTGGCCCGATTGGCTTCGTCCGCTTCCTGGCGAGCTTTATCAGCCTCGATAATCAACTGCTGCATGGCATCAAGGCGGTCGTCGGATTCACGTACACGTTCGCGCAGGAACAAGGCTTCCGCAACGAATAACACTGAACTCGTAAGCATACCGCCCAGCGGCCCGACGTGCGTCGGGTCGGGAATGGCACCCGTGCTATAGGCAAGCTGATTAATGACAGCAGCGAGCAAAATAGAGGCGAGACCTAGCGGCAGAATGGCATAGCGTGGCAGCACGACCGACGCACAAACCAGCGCCAGCATCAGCGTCGTGATACCCTGCGTTGCCGCATAACCTTTGCCCATAATTACAACGCCGACACCCGCAACCATCCAAACGGTGACGAGCAGCCAACCTGCTCCAAGAACGTGCCCGCGATTGACGGCAACTGCCGCAGCAATTCCGAGTACCAGCAGCACAAACCAGAGCGTCGGATATGAAATGGTTTCCCAGGGATCGCGGAAGATAAAGAGTGAGCCGAAAAACGTGAGCGCGATCAAAATCACGCCGATACCAACAACCAGGCGAATCGTTCGCTCGCGGAAGGCTGCGTCACGATCTTTCGAGCGTGGTCGCTGCCAATCGAACCAGATCCGTCCTAGAAAAGTTCTACTTAGTGGCGAAAAAGTCCCAGTCGCCATACCCGCGTCTCCTACAAACAATCGCACCAGACATGATATTGATGCATCGCTGCAACGATCAACGACTTGACCACATACAGCGGCGTATACAAACACTTCCCAATCCAGAGCGGAGTCAAATCACCGCCAAACTGCTGCATCAGATAAGCCGCTCCGGCCTGAATACGACTGGGTTCAACCCGATTGCCGACTTCATCCCAGTAAAGCAGCGCCAGCAGCGCATACGCTGTTTCCTCAGCGGTTGAATGTCCGTAATAACCCCAGCCCCCGTCAAAGTGCTGCGACGAAAGAATCCAGCGTATCTGTGACTGGACAATGTCATCGGCGATGCCGCGCAGCCCATGAACGGAAATACACAAGGGATAGAAGGGTGAGGAATGCCACTTATCGAACCATAATTTACCTTCGTCAGACGAGCGCCGAAGCATCCCCAGAGCCTTCTCCATCCACGCTTCCTGCTTCGGATGCGAGCTATCCAGTGTAAGCGCGTCGATCAAACGGAGCGTCGCGCTAATCGATGGATCGACCTCAAATGGAAAGCAGCGGAAATGATCTTCTTCTTCAAATTGCGCAAAAATATCGGCACTGACCGGATAGCCGCCCCATCGCAGCACGGAATACCCTACCGCTGTGTCATCCAGATCGGTAACCGAGTAATACGACGAGAAGCCCATTCCGTTAGTCGGCGACCAGGCTGCCCACAGCCGGTCAAGCGCGCGCCGCACCGCAGGTTCATCTGGCGATATGGCCCCCGCATGGCGCAGATAATTCAGTCCCCAGGCGATCTCAAACGTGTCAATTGGCGAGACATTGGGTGCGCCGCCATCGTCGCGGATGGTCGCGCCGAGGTAATAAAGCGCGTCATGGCTAACCCCTTCCGAACGCAGCAGCAGCGAAGCCGTTGCTGCTGGTGATGTGCCAACAGAACCATTCGCTTCGAGGAAATCCGGGTTGTGCGGAAAACATGCTCGAATCGCTTCCAGCGAAAATGACATTGTACTGTTGCGCCACAGATTCGGGCTTTTTTCCAGAATCGACAATTTCTTCGCAATCACAACCGTGTCGCTGTAGGGATTGCGCGGCACATCCAACCCCAACAAACGCGCTTCCTCGATCAACGAGACCGCCAGCACGGGGAAGCCAATCGTCTCATGCGCATCCTGACGTAAGCGTAAATGCTCACGCCAGAGAAATTCAACCCCGCCGCGCACCCGTTCTGCGTCATTCGGGTCATTCCCTATCGTATGAAGCGCAATGATTGATGCGAGCGTGCAAATGAAGCGGTCATGATAGTGCAGTACGTCGCCACCCCAACTGCCATCAATGTGCTGATGGCGACGCACCCAGGGCAGTGCTTCATCGAATTCCTGGCCTCGATACATATCGCTCAAACGGGCAACCCATGCGGTATCGTAGGCGACACTTTTAACATAGCCTTGTCCCAACACGGCCAGGATTTGATCAAGCTCCAAAGCAAGTTCATTGAGGCCAACGACGATTTTGCTGCCGATCACAACCCTACCTCCGCTCTGTGGTCCCTATGACGTGAAACGAAATGCCCGTTCATCAATATCTGAGCACAGATCATTTACGTTTTACGATTAAATTTACGTTCAAGGCGGCTCTTCATGCGCTATCTAGTTCAATTGTAGGGGTGCTTTAGAGAAAAAATAAATAAGCTTTAGGCTTTTGCACAAATAGTTGGAGTAGAATCAATTTATAAGTTTCATAAAATTCATCATTCCAAGCTTAGGGGAGTGTGCATATGCCCTCTGTACTTGTCATCGACGATAACTTCCACAATCGGCACATTTTCCGCATCGCGCTGGAACATGCTGGCTACAGTGTCACCGAGTCGGATGACGGGCTTAAAGGGCTGAATGAACTCAAGCGAACATCCTATGAGCTGGTGATTCTCGACCTGCGAATGCCTGGAATGGATGGTTCGGATGTGCTTCGAATCATGCGAAAAACAGAAGAATGGCAGGAGACTCAGGTCGTCGTTGTCACTGCGAATCCGCATATGGTAACCGACGACGTGCGCACACTTGCAGATTATGTCCTCCAAAAACCAGTGGATATTCCGACGTTCAGCGCGCTAGCGCAGCGTTTGTACGCAAGAAACGTCAAGACCTGCTCACCGCTTCATAGGATTAACTACAAAATCAACGCCAGCAGCGACAGAAGAAATTCCTCTGTCGCTCTTTACTTTGATTACATCCATAACTTCATTGTAAGTTTGACAATAACTACCACATTCTATAGACTCAAATCTATTAATCCTGACGCATAGAAAATCCAACCAATGCAAGAAGAAGGTGTGCTTCTCGCTGTGGAACGGCAAAAAATTATTCGCGACATCCTTGAACGCGAAGGCGTGGTTCGCAACGCCGAACTTAAGCAAATTCTTCAGGTTTCCACCGTCACCATCCGCGCCGACTTACGTGAACTTGAAAGCGCGGGAATTTGCGAAGTTATCTGGGGTGGCGCAGTCTATCGACAACCGATTGTCGAAGCCGAGCCGCTGTTGCTGACCCGGCGTAGTAAACTTAACCTTGACGCCAAGCAGCGGATTGGAGCACGTGCAGCCCAACTCATCGAGAACGGGCAAACCATCATCGTTGACGCTGGCAGCACCACTGTTGAATTGGTACGCCACCTGCCCCAAGACCTCGAATATCTACGCATTGTCACTCAGGCATTGAACATTGCGGCGGCGGCGGTACAATTCCCGCAAATTGAACTCGTCATGACAGGCGGTGTATTGCGTAACCTGACTTTCTCGCTGATTGGGCCACAGGCTATTCGTTCGCTCGAAATGTTCAATGCCGATTGGACTTTTCTGGCGTCTGGCGGCTTTACGATTGAGAGCGGTGTCACCACTTCCAATATACTTGAAGCAGAACTAAAGAAAACCATGATCGCGCGAGCGCAGCGCGTCGCACTCATCGCGGATCACACCAAGTTTGGCATTGCGCTTTCTTTGACGATTGCGCCACTGACCGAAATCGACGTGTTGATCACCGATAACGAACTCAGTGACAGCGCGGCGCGGCAAATAGAAAGCTCTGGCGTCGAAGTTATCCGCGTTTGAAAGGCAGTTTCATGCTTGATCCTCAGCAGTGGACACCCGAACTCCTTGCGCAATACAGTCTTGATCCACGTCAGTTTGCTGACTTCCGTGAGTCTGTGCTGCCTAATGGGATGCGTATTATTGAGGCTTACAACGTCAGCGGCTTGCACTTCACCCTACTGCCTGACCGGGGGCTGGATATTTGGACAGCACACTATAAAGGGCTTCCTCTCACCTGGATTGCTCAGGGATCGCCGTTTCCGCCTGATTTCGGACAGGCGTGGCTCCAGCAGTTTAATGGCGGCCTGTTGACAACCTGCGGCTTAACCCATGTTGGCCCGCCGGAGACAGGCGAAGTCTCTGGCGAGTTTCGTGATCTGCACGGGCGTTACAGCCGCCTGCGTGCCGAAAATATTGCGAAAACCTGGCTAACCGATTCTTCTGGCCTGCCCTGCCTCGAACTCTCCGCCGTCGTGCGCGAGACTGCCCTGTTTGGTGTGCAGCTTCGACTCACTCGCATCATTAAACTGAGTCTCACCAGAGCACACATTGATATTCACGATGCCGTCACCAATCTTGGTGACGTTCCCGCGCCGCTGATGCTGCTTTATCATATGAATGTCGGCTTTCCCCTTGTCAGCAACGACACGGAACTCCACACTCCCCACCACACAGTTTATTCACGAGATGCCATTGCGCGCCCTGGACTTCCACGCTGGAACATTTACGACGCGCCAAGCGCAGAATACAAGGAGCAGGTCTTTTTCCATCACCTGAACGAGATTGACCATTGCAGCGGCATTTTGCTGGAAAATGGACACATCGGATTTGAAGTCCAGTGGGATCCGTCCGCGCTGCCCTATTTCACCCAATGGAAGAACACCCGACAGGGCATTTATGTTTGCGGCGTCGAACCGGGAAACTGTATTCCTGAAGGACAGACAGCCGCGCGCAAAAGCGGACGACTGGAATATCTCGCGCCCGGTGCAACTCATGATTTCGGCTGTTCCCTGAAGATTGTTGAAGGGGTTGAGGCGCTACAGGCAGCCCAAACGCAAATCGAACACCTGCGTATCAAGGGAACATCTGCCGAGAACTGTCATCTGGAAGATTATGCGGGGCAATAAAAAGAGCCACGCGCCATTTCGAACGCGCAGCTCTGGTAAATCCACCTAAATTTCGTCGGGCAGCTTGCGCCGTGCCGCGACCATCGTGATGTCGTCGAACTGTACCGCGTCGCCAATGTAGTTATAGAGCGCGTTGTCAATCCGGTCGAGCAGCCCCGACACTGAATCCAGCGGCGGGTGGATCAATGAAATCAGCCCTTCCTCATGAAACAGCTTTCCGGCAGGGTTGCGTGCGTCGGTCACGCCATCGGTGAACCCCAGCAGAATATCACCTGGTTCCATGTGTGCATCGTTGATTTCGAATTCTGCGCCAGGGAACATCCCAACCGCTGGCCCCGTCCCTTCCAGCCGATTTTTAATGGTGCCATCAGGCGCGATAATCATCACCGGAGGGTGACCGCCATTGATATAAAGCAGCGTGCCTGTGGCCGGGTCAAGCATTCCGAAGAACATCGTCGCAAACATATTCAGATCAAGATGGTGGGTAGTGATGTATTCGTTCGTGTTGACGACAGACGTTTTGAGCGCGTTCGCCCGAATTGCAAGGCGTCCTGACGAACTCTTGATGCTAAAAGATGCATTCGGATCTTCAAACAGGCTTTCTGCCCAGTTGACATTGTGGCTCATCATCGTGAACGCGCGCAGGAGGCTGCGTGTCAGCGACATAAACAGCGCCGCACCTACCCCCTTGTCGCACACGTCGGCGATGATAATTCCCAGACGGCGATCATTCATCATCATGAAGAAATCGTAGAAGTCTCCCGCCACTTCACGGGCTGGCTGGAAACGTCCGCCAATTTCCCAACCGGGAACGTCGGGAAGGGTCGTCGGCAGAAAATTCATCTGAATTCGTCGAGCGATCTGAATGTCGTTCTCGATTTTGTTCATCTTCTGCTGCTGCTGGATGAGCATGTGGTTATTCAGAACGACCGCCGCCTGCGACGACAGCGATTCGACCACCAGTCGATTGTATTCGTCAAATGGAACGACATTCCCGCGATTATCCATTGAATTCAGCAATTGCAGCACACCGATCACATTGCCTTTGTTGTCCTTCAGCGGGACAGTTAAGCTGGAAATCGAGTGATAATTGTTTTGCTTGTCGAAGATTTTCGTTGATGAAAAATCGAACCCTTCCGCCTCATAAATATTGGGGATATTGATCGACTTTCCATTGAGGGCGACATAGGTCGCCACGTTATGGATATTCGGTTCACCCGTCGCGCGATCATACATCGGCAGCGGCGCAAAATTGACCGACTTGCCGCTTGTTCCGCCCAAATGTATCCCCAGCGATTCGGTGATCACAATCGCGAAACGCAGCGTATTGTCGTTGGTACGCATGTACAGGGTACCTGCGTCTGCGTTACAAATACCTTTCGCTTCCACCAGAATTCGCTGCGCCAACTTGTCAAAATCGGTTTCGGTTGAAAGCGCTATCCCCATTGGCAGGATGACGTGTTCCATCTGATCGGCCAGTTTCTCGACGCGCCGAATGTGCAGGTCTTGTTCCTGCTCAATGTCATGTTTCTGCATCGTGATATGGATGCGCATATCGACCAATTGGTGTGTAAATGGCTCCTGAATGTAGTCGTCTGCACCCAATTCAATACAGCGAGCCACACTGTCAAGGTCTGAGACCGAAGACACCATAATTACAGGAATCTCCTGCAAGGTGTGGTCTGCCTTCATATGCTCCAGCACCTGATAACCGCTCAGTTTCGGCAGGTTGACACCCATCAGCACCAAATCGTACTGATTGCTGTCGAGCATATCGACGGCTTCCTGCCCATCACAGCCGACCTCGACAGTTATCCCTTCGCTTTCCAGATAACTACAGAGCGCCGTGCGGTTTGTTTCGTTGTCGTCAACAACCAGCAAGCGATTGACTTGAGTCGTCATAAATTACCTTTGCTTCTTACTTTACTTTCGTTTCAACACAAAGTGATTGCAGTTTTGATTACCCTGCCATTCGTAGCGCCACTCGTCCACACTTTCACGCACCAGCATAATCCCGTAGCCACCAATGCCGCGTTCTTCAAGAGGGTCTTCAAGATTAGTCGGGTTTGGTCGAATAGTTGGGTCGTAGGGTGCAGCAGTGTCGATCATCGAAAACACAAGATAGTCTTCACTCAGCACCGCATCCGCATAAATATCGCCTACGAGACCCGCGTCATGGTAACCATAGGTGATAATGTTAGTGGCATACTCATCGACTGCCATTTTCAAGGCTTCAACTCTGTTCTTAGGGAGTCCGGCACGTTCTGCCGCCAATACCGCATAATCGCGCAGAGCCTTGAGGGATTCTCCCATTTTATCAAATTTTCCAGAAACTGTAATTGGGGCAAGGTTCGCTTGTGACATAACAGACCTATTTGAGCTGCGCAGCAATCAACGACCGAGACGATGGCTGTTTGTGACCAAGCCATCGGTAGAGAAACTTAGGGGCGTCCTCAAATGCTGACGCCCCCATATCTACCTGCAAGTTCAGGTAGGTCTACGCTTCGATCACTGCTGCATCATAGTTATCGAGCATCGTAACACTGTGATGAAAACCGGTCTGCTTAATCGCATCCGTGACATGCGGCTGTGCGCCGATCAAATAGATGACAACTGCCGAACCCATCTTCTGCTTGGCGAAGACCAGCGTACGCAGGCCCGCGCTCGACATATATTCAAGCGTTTCCATCAGCAGCACCAGTTTGCGTGCGTGCTTTGCCGACGCTTCCTCAATGCGATCTTTCAAAGCCTGTGCTACACTCGCGTCCAGTTCCCCGGTCAGGGTAATCAACGCGACATCGTTCTTCATTTCCAGGGTCGATTCAAAAGCCATCCTGATTGCTCCTTATCTTCAACGTCCGACGAGAATGATTACTGAGCGAGCGCCCAGCACGATATTTTCTTGGTCGCTCAGCAGCGGTTCACTGCCCGGCGTCCAGCTATCTTCTGGTGTTGGCACTCCGGTATTGGCGGACACATACCAATTCATGCCTACAGGCAGTTTCGGCAGCGTAAACCAGACTGAGTCCCAGTACATATTCAACGCCACATAAATGTGGTCGTCTTTCTGCGTAGCGCCTTTAGCGTAGTCACCACCCAGCATAAACGCCAGCGTATGACTGCCGCTGTCTGACCAATTCGGCTGCCAGGGTTGTGTTCCGTGAAAACTCATGTCGGGAACGCCCTTGCCGAGATAATCGCGGTGCTGAAAAAAATCACGGTTGCGCAGAATGGGGTGCGCTCTGCGGAACGCGATCACGTTGGTGAAGAAGTGCAGCAAATCAGCATTCTTCTCTAGCAGCGTCCAGTCGAGCCAGTTGAGTTCTGTATCGTGACAGTAGGTATTGTTGTTGCCGTTTTGCGTCCGCCCGACTTCATCCCCCATCTGGATCATCGGGACACCCTGGCTGGTCAGCAGGATTGCCGTCACATTTTTGATCTGGCGATGGCGTAGTTCATTGATACCAGGATCGTCGGTTGCGCCTTCGACACCGCAATTCCAGCTTTCGTTATCGTTCGCGCCGTCGTTGTTATTCTCGCCATTGTCCCAGTTATGCTTCTCGTTATACGAGACCATATCCATCAGCGTGAAACCGTCATGCGCTGTGATGAAATTGACCGAGGCGGTCGGCCCGCG
>DAOUCB010000041.1:0-10400 GCA_034432495.1 Anaerolineae bacterium
AACCAATCGCGAAGAGCCGCCCAATCGCAGAATAGCCCGCGTGCTCGTTGCTGTCGCCTTCCATCGTCGGCACATGATCAGGTCGCAGCACGCCTTCGAAGCCAATGTCTTTATAGGCGCGCATACAGTCGAGCATATTGGTTTGCCCGTCGTCGTGGAAGGTCTCGGCGAATTTCTCCGGCGTACCGCGCACATCGCGCATGTGCACGAAGAAAATCTTGTTCTGATTGCCGAATTTGCGAATCACTGACGGCAGATCATTGGTCATCATGGTGAAGTTGCCCTGGCACAGGGTAATCCCGTTGACCGGACTCGGCACAATATCGAGCAGGCGCTGATAGTTATCGACCGAGCGCATAATCCGACCCAGCCCGCGAATCGGCGACAGCGGCGGATCGTCAGGGTGCATCGCCAATTTGACGCCCGCTTTCTCCGCGACCGGAACCACGATCTTGAGGAAGTGTTCCAGCGTCTCCCACAGCTTGTCCTCACCCACTTCGCCGTATTCGGTCAACGGCGCGCCCTGCATCAGACTGTTATCGTAGCTCGTAACCAGTGCGCCACCCCGTGTCGGCGTCGTCGTTGAAGTCCGCATCCAGTTGAAATACGGCATCCATTCGTAGCACCAGACGCCAATGCCCAGTGCTCCCATGTTGCGAATCAACTCGCAGGCGGTTTCGATTTCCTCGTCACCGCCCGGCAAACCAAGCTTGGCTTTGTTGAGCGGTGGTCGGCTCTCCAGCACGTCGAACTGGAAACCGCCGTCCTCATACGCCTTTTTGAGGCGCACCAGCGACATATAGCTCCAGGGCAGGTCTTCCTTACTCACATCCAAGCCCCGGCTAAAATCCATCGTACCGACGACGTGATCGACGCCGCACTGCTTGACAACCGTCCACAGCGAGGATTGGTGGGGCGGCAGAACTTCCGCAATCTGAATCATGCTTTTCTCCCTGTCAAAAAATATTCATGTGAAAGTGACTTTATCGCTTAACGGTGTAGTCCGGCGCATAACCAATCAGTGCGCGCGCCTTGTCGATATTCACGAGCGTTTCCGAACCCTGAAGTGGACGCGTCCGCTCGCTTACTTGCGGATAGAACAACCGCAGCAGCGTTTCGCTGTCGTAGCCGAGCCAGTTCTGATCGGCATTGATGAACAGTGCGTGACTGCCTTCAAAATCAGCCGTCAGGGCTTTATCCATCGCCTGCGCCGAATCGCGATCATCGACGAACGCCCAAAAGTTGAAACGGTCAAAGGTGTAGGCTTTCAGAATCAGGTCATCCGCCGACGAGCCGGAGGTAATCTCAGGAGACGGATACGGATATTCCATCCGCTTCTGCTCACGAAATGCCAGCGCTCGCTCGCGTGCTTCTGCCAAGCGCGCCTTTCGTTGGTCTTCGGGCTGCGCAACCAGTTCATCCAGCGCCGCGATCATCTGTATCCGCCCTTCGCGAAAACGCTCGCTGTTGACGTAATCGGCAGGCCACACGGCAGGAAAACGCATTGCCACGCTCGAAATCCCATCGCGCCGCCAGTAGTAATCGCCAATATCCTCAATCACCTGCTTCGAGAACGAATACGGGTCGGTCGTAAAGCGCGAATGGGCTTCGTCAATCGGGAAATAGCGCGCGACAACGTCCTTCATGCTCCACGCGCAGCCAAAGGCGTTGATCGAACTCGCCTGGACAATCCGCCGGATGCCTTCATCCGCTGCCGCCTCGAACACGTTGAACGTCCCCGCCGCATTGACCTGAAACGTTTCCGCGCCAGAATTGGAACGTGGACTCGGAATCGCAGCCAGATGAATCACCGCGTCGATGCCGCGCATCTGGTCACGCACAGCCGCGTAATCGAGAATGTCGCAGCGTTGATATTCGATCCGCTTCATCTGCGGATCAGGCTCAATCCCGATCACCCGAACATCGTCGCCCTTCTGCACGAGCCGTTCCGTCACCACGCTGCCCACGCGTCCCAGCCCGCCTGTGATCAAAATGTGCATCTGCTATGACTCCTCGTTCAAGGTGAGCGCAGGATTGTAACCCGAAATCGATGCGGTCAATAAAGCCATTCCTTCCGCGAACGATGAAATCTGCATTTCCTTTTTTCCGCCGCGCTTTTTGTCTGACTGCTTGACACAATTTTCAGACTGCGCTATTGTGTACAGAATGAGACCGGTCTCATTTGGTCTCTTTCTGTCAAGAAATAAAATTGGTTTTGTGATTTTACGTTGATCAAAAAACGTCCCACTTTACGCGATGTTGCGCACGCTGCCGGAGTCTCGAAAGCGACTGCGGCGCGCGTCGTCAATGGCAGTACCGATCTAGTGCGTGAGCAGACACGCGACCGTGTGCTGCAAGCGGTCGAAAAGCTCGGCTATGAGCGTCATGCCATCGCGGGCAGCTTGCGCTCCGAACGCACGACGATGATCGCCCTCTCTATTCCCGACATTACAAACCCTTTCTGGCCGGAAGTCGCGCGCGGTGTGCAGGATGCCATCGAGCAGGCGGGCAATACCGTCGTGCTCATGAACAATGATTGGAATGCCGGACGCGAAGAACAGCATCTCAAACGGATGCGCCAGAAACAGTTCGACGGCTTGATCATTAACCCGACCGCCACTTCGAACGCCGATCTGCTGAAACTGGAATTCCCGATTGTCGTACTGGCCTCAGGCGACGCCTACCCGGATTTTGACACCGTTGGCAGCGATTCAGTGCAGGGCGGACGGCAGGCGCTTGAACACCTGATCGCATTGGGACATCAGCGCATCGGCTTGATCGCGGGGCCACCGCGACGACGCAAATCGCACACTCACCGCGATACTTACTTTCAGGTGCTGCGCGAACACCAAATCCGCTTTGATCCGGCGCTCATCGTCCAGACCGATTTTTCGAACGTTGGCGGCTTCACGGCGATGCAGCAGTTTCTCTCCCTGCCCCAGCCACCGACTGCCATCTTTGCCGTCAATGATATTCTTGCGCTCGGCGCGCTTCGTGCCGTTCAGATGGCGGGGCTGCGCGTACCAGACGAGCTTTCAATCATCGGCATGGACGACATTTTCGCCGCAGCAACGACTTTTCCGCCGCTGACAACCATCGCCAAACCCAAATACGACATCGGCGTCACTGCCGCCCATTTTTTACTCGAACGCATCGCGGGAACTGCGCCAGAAACGACGCGCCACCCGATGCTGAACTGTACGCTCGAACTTCGCGGCTCAACCGCGCCGATTGCCTGAGAGAAAAGGACAGTGGTTTTTATGTTGGAACAAAATGAGACCGGTCTCATTCCACCCACTCCCGTATCACCAACCTTAGCGGATCGTTTTGCTGGCTGTCTGATCGGCGGCGCGATTGGCGATGGACTCGGTACTGCCACCGAAGGCCGCACGCCTGAAGCCATCCGCGAACGCTTCGGCGGTCGGGTCGAGGACTTCATGCCGCCTTTCGCGAGCAAGCCCGACGGACGACATAAAGGCGATGGTCACGTCTCCGACGACACCCTGATGGTGCTGGCCCTGTGCCGTGCCTATCTCGCGAAAGGCGGTCAGCTTGACGCGCACGACATGGTGACCTACTTTCTGCCAGAGATTGTCGATAAATCGATCTGGATTCCTGAATATCAGCGCGAAATGCCGCTGATTGAGCGCCTCTTTTATCCAGAAAAATACCTGCTCATCCGTCTGCGACTGGCAAGCGTCAACCCGCGCGAAGCAGGCATCGGCAACATGGTCAACTGCGGTGCAGCCATGTATGCCGCTCCCGTCGGCCTGATGAATGCTGGCAATGCCGATTTAGCCTATCTGCGCGCCGTCAATATTTTCAGCGCGCACCAGTATTCCTACGGTCTGGAAGCGGCAGCCCTCATGGCGGCCTGCATCGCTGAAGCGCTCCATCCCTACGCCAGCGTCGAGAGTGTGGTCGCCACTGCGCTGCGGCTGGCGAAGGACGGCACCAAAGCCGCACTCGAGGCTGTGATCGCGGCGACGCGCAGCGCGCCCAGCGACGAAGCCGCCCTGCAAGCGCATCTGCGCGCCGCCATTGAACCCTACGACACTGTCAAGGGCGGTGTCCAGGAATTCGAGCGGGCGGGCGCATATCCCAGCCAGTTTCACTCGATTGAAGAACTGCCGCTGGCGTTGGCTTATCTGTTGATCGGTCAGGGCGATTACACCCGAACCGTGCTTGGTGCGGTCAATTACGGTCGTGACGCCGACAGCATCGCCGAAATGTCCGGCGCGATCATTGGGGCGCTGGGCGGCAAAAGTGGCTTACCGTCGCGTTGGGCGTCCGAAATCGGCACGCGCAACAAGATCGACTTTGATGCTGCCGCCCACGATCTGTATACCCTGTTCCAGCGCGACTACGCAGCATCTTATCGTGAGGAACAGGCACGTCACGCCGACCTTGTCCGTCTGATGAGCGGAGCACAGTCATGATCAGCCGCTTGCCGATTGTTCAGGAATGGCGCGGCCTCTCACCCGCGCGTCGCAAGGAAGCGATCTCCGGCTATCTGTTCATCTCACCCTGGCTGATTGGCTTTCTCGTCTTCTTTCTTGGCCCGGTCATCGCCTCGTTTGCGCTCAGCTTCACCGACTGGAACATCGTCGGTTCGCCGACCTGGGTTGGGCTGCGCAATTATCAGGACATCTTCACCACCGACCTGCGCTTTGCCAAATCCGTGCAGGTCACGCTGGTGTACTCCCTGCTCTACCTCCCGCTTGAGGTCATTTGCGGCATTGGCCTCGCTGTGCTCATGAACCTGAAGCTGCGCGGCATCGGCCTGTTCCGCACGCTGTTTTATATGCCCTCGATTGTGCCGCAGGTGGCGGCGGCACTCGTCTGGGTCTGGATGCTGAACACGCGCTACGGCGTTCTCAATACCCTGCTGAGCAATATCGGCGTGCAGGGGCCGAACTGGCTGGGCAACCCCAGCTACATCCTCTCCAGCCTGATCATGATCGCGCTCTGGGGCGTGGGCGGCAGCGCTGTGATTTATCTGGCGGGGCTGCAAAATATTCCCGAATCGCTCTACGAAGCGGCTCTGGTCGATGGCGCGAACGCCTGGCATCGCTTCACCCGCATCACGCTGCCGCTGCTGTCGCCCACGATTTTCTTTCAACTGGTGCTCGGCCTAATCGGCGTTTTTCAGACTTTCACCCCGGCCTTTGTCGCGGCGGGCGCGAACGGCGGGCCGTTGCAGTCGGCGCTCTTCTACATGCTCTATCTGTACAACCGCGCCTTCGTCACCATGCGCATGGGTTACGCCTCGGCGCTGGCCTGGATTTTGACTGTTTTTATTCTGATCGTGACCGTGATCGTCCTGCGCAGTTCGCGCTACTGGGTCTACTACGAAACGGATCGCGGTGCGAACCGTTGATCAAGCGCTGTTCACCGGGTGTTCCCGTGAGCGGCCTTCCCAAAATTGAACCTGTATCTTAGGGAAATTAAGATGGCTTTAGCCAAATCCTATTCGCAAAAACCTGCCAGCCGTGTCTGGCAGTTGACCCCCAGACAGGCACAGCGGATCGAGAAAATTCTCGGTTATGCGACACTGATTGCGGTTGCGCTGATTTTTATTGTGCCGCTCTACTGGATGCTCAGTACCGCCCTCAAAAATGAGTCGCAGACCTTCGCCATCCCGCCAGAATGGATTCCCAACCCCGCCCAGTGGCAGAACTTCGCCCAGGTCTTTGAGGAAGTCCCGTTCGCGCGCTTCATCGTCAATACTTTCATTCTGGTGGCGCTCAATATCATCGGTCAGTTGTTCGCCGTGACGCTGGTGGCCTACGGCTTCGCCCGCCTTCGCTTTCCGGGGCGCAGCGTCTTATTTCTGCTCATGCTCTCTACTTTGATGATCCCCTACCACGTCACGCTTGTGCCGCGCTTTATCCTCTTTTCCAAGCTTGGCTGGGTCAATACCTATCTGCCGCTGACCGTTCCCGCCTTCACAGGCAGTTCCTTCCTGATCTTTCTGGTACGTCAGTACATGATGAGCATCCCTTTTGATCTCGACGAAGCCGCCTTTATCGACGGCGCATCGCGCTTTCAGGTTTTCTGGAACATCATTCTGCCGCTTTCGCGCCCCGCGCTGATGCTGGTCGTGGTGTTCACCTTCGTCGGCGTCTGGAACGATTTTCTACAGCCACTGATTTACCTCAACGATCCCAATTTGTTCACCGTTTCGCTCGGCCTGAGTTTCTTTCAGGGCGTGCGCGATACCAACTGGAATCTCCTGATGGCAGGATCGCTTCTGGCGACAATCCCGCCTTTGCTTTTGTTCTTCTTCGCTCAACGACAGCTCATTGGAGGCATTTCGATTGAAGGTTTGAAAGGGTAATGACCGAATATCCGTTTGCTACGAAATTTTTTCAGGAGACAATTCAATGAAACGCTTATTATTCGTCGCTTTAACCGTTTGCCTGCTGCTGCCGCTGCTGGCAGTCCAGGGGCAGGAGACGCCCGCGCCCGTCGTCATCACCTGGTGGGCGAACGAACGTGGTCGTGATACCGCCGCTACCCGTCAGCTCCACTACGATCTGGCACGCACCTTCGAATCAGAGCACCCCGGCATTCAGGTCTCGCTGGCGCTCTATCCCAGCCGGGGCTTCTCGACCCGCATCGCCACCGCGATTTCGGCGGGGCAGGGGCCGGATGTCTGGTATTACTACTACGCCCCCGACATCGCCGATCAGGGTTTCGTCCAGGACATCACCTCCTACGTCGAAGCCTCTGGCATGGCAGATACCTGGTTCGAGAGCGCCCGCCGCCGCGCTGTCTACAACGATAAATATTACGGCGTTCCCCGTGACGCGGTCAGCGACTTCGTGGCCTACAACAAGGACATTTTCGACGCCGCCGGGCTGGATTACCCTACCGGCGACTGGACAGTCGCCGACTACCTCGACACTGCTAAAAAGCTGACCGACACCAGCAAAGACCAATATGGTCTGGGCGGCATCGAAGGCGGCGACGGCTGTATGCTCTGGTCGGAACTCTCCTTCAACCTCGGCGCAGACATCACCAGCGCCGATGGTCGTCAGGTCGCAGGTTATCTCGATACACCCGAAGCCATCAACGCCATGAAGTGGTGCCTCAGCCTCGTCACCGAAGATAAGGTCACCTCGCCCCCCGACATGAGCCAGCAATTCGGCGAAATCACCTTCATGTCCGGCAAGGTTGGCATGGAACTCGTCTCGGACTGGGAAATGCCCGCCATTCAGGAACAGCAGGATTTCAAGTGGGGCGTCGTCGCGCCGCCGAAATTTGACGCCAGCAGCGAGCAAATCCCCTGGGCTGACTCGTATGTCTATTACATGTGGAACGGCAGCCAACATAAAGATGAAGCCTGGCAGTTGATGTCATGGCTGGCAGGTCCCGAAGCTCAGAAAATGGCCGCTGAAGCGGGGGTCTGGTCGCCCAACTCGCCTGCCGTCTGGAAAGACCTCGGCTGGGACACTGACCCCGTTAAGAGCGTCTCCTACAACCAGTTGGTCAATTCCAAGCTTACGCCGAACTATCTGCGCAGCCAGTTCTTCTTTGACTGTGTCTATGGGCCGATGAGCGACGTGCGCACCCAGTGGATCGAGAACGGAGACCGTGACATCGACACGCTGATGCAGACCGCCACCCAATCCGGTCAGCAGTGCCTCGATGACAGCTACGCCAATCTACCACAGGCCGCTGGCTCGTAACTAATTCTCACAGGGGCGCGACAAGCTGTCGCGCCCCTATTTGCCCTTATCCTGGCGTCCTGGCGGTTTAACCAATGGCTCTACCCCTTCCCTCAGATTATGACAATCGCGTCTATGCCGGATGGCTCGGCAAATGTATTGGCGTTCGCTTCGGCGCGCCGCTTGAAAACTGGACGTATGAGGAAATCCGCGACAATCTCGGCGAACTGACCGGGTATCTGCGTGAAGATGTCGCTGCCAAAATCTTCAAGCCTGACGACGATACCGCCGTCCCCATGATCCTGATTCGCGCTCTCGAAGATTACGGCGAGGCAGTCACGCAAGAGCAAATTGGTGATACCCTGCTCAACTACCTCGGCGACCAGCATGGCACCCTCTGGTGGGGCGGCTATGGCGTCTCGACCGAACACACCGCCTATCTTAATCTCGCCTCCGGCATTCCTGCGCCACGCTCTGGCTCGATTGCCCAGAACGGCGCAGCCCTCGCCGAGCAAATCGGCGGGCAGATTTTCAGCGACATCTGGGGGCTGGTTTGCCCCAACGATCCCGCCCGTGCTGCCGCCCTTGCCGCTCGTGCTTCATCGGTCTCGCACGACGGCGAAGGCATCGAAGGCGGGCGCTTTATCGCCGCATTGGTCAGCGCCGCGTTCTCCGAACGCAATCCCGACCGCCTGATCGAGATCGGCTTGCAGCACATCAATCCCAAAAGCGACTACACCCGCGTCATTCGCGCCATCTGCGCCTTTCATACGCAGCATCTCGACGACTGGCGCACCGCCTTCGCGTACCTCAAGGCGAATTTTGGCTATGACCGCTATCCCGGCATCGTTCACATCATCCCGAATGCGGGCATAGTCGCGCTGGCACTGCTCTATGGCGCAGGCGATTTCTCGCGCACGCTCCAGATCGCCAATATGTGCGGCTGGGACACCGATTGCAATGTTGGCAACGTGGGCGCGATCATGGGTACGGCGCTCGGCCTCAGCGGAATTGCTGAAAGCTGGCGCAGCCCCATCAACGACCTGCTGATCGCATCGAGCATCATCGGCACACGCAATATCCTGACCTTATCCCAATGCGCTGACCTGTTCTGCGCGCTCGGTCGCACTGTCGCTGGTGAAGCAGTCGCGCCGTGCCCGCGCTATCACTTCCGCTATCCTGGCGCAACCCAAAATTTCAGCGCTGACGGTGAAAAAGGCCGACCCATCCACTGGCAGCAGTCAGCAATCGGCGGCCCCCCTGCCCTGCAAATCAGCATCCGCAAGCTCAACAAGAAAGGTGAAGTTCGCGTCTACACGCGCACCTACTACCGCCCGCGCGAACTGAGCAGCAATTACTATGAAGCCTGCTTCACGCCTCTGCTCTATCCCGGTCAAACGGTGACAGCGCGCGTTTTTATCCCCCAAACTGCATCCGATTCGCTTACTGCCGCGATATACGTCTACGATGACAATCACAGCCAGCGCTTTCAGGCTGAAGGCACAGCCCTGATCCCCGGACAATGGCAGATTTTGCACTATAAGATTCCTTCCTTGACCGATGCCTGTCTCGCGCAGGTTGGCATCGTACTGCGTAACCTCGGCGAAGTCTGGGAAGCGGGATCGTTCCAAATCGGCGAACTGGATTGGTCAGGCAGACCCAATTTCGTCTCAACCTTCGCTCAAGAGCGCCCCGAATCGGGCGGCATCAGCCAGTGGACACGCCTGCGCGGTTACTGGCGGCTCGAAGATGGCGTCTATCATGGCAGCGGCGTCGGCGAATGTGAAAGCTACTCCGGCGACATCGACTGGACAGATTACACCTTCGAAGCTGAACTTGTCCCGCTCATCGGCGACTACCATAACATCAATGTTCGTGTCCAGGGCGCGCTCCGCAGCTATGCCTTCGGCCTCGCCCCCGATAATCAGGTCGCCCTCTACAAAAACTATAAAGTTCATGGTTATGTGTCCGCAGCCAGCGCACCTTTTACTTGGGCACATGGGGAAACCTATCGCCTGAGTTTGAAGGTGGAAGGGGACAATTTTACGGGAACCGTCACCTCGACCGATGGGCAGATGCAAACGCTCACCTGGCATGATGACTCCGCGCCCTATCTGCACGGACAAATTGGCCTCTCTACCTGGGACGGCGCTCACACAGCCTTTCGTTCAATCAAGGTGTATTAGCATGGCACGCTTACACGAATATCAAGGCAAAACCCTTTTGCGCCAGTTCGGCGTGCCGACGCCCAAAGGCGGCGTGGTCGCCACGCCCGACCAAGCCCACACGTTAGCTGAAGAAATCGGTGCTCCGGTCGTCATCAAGGCGCAGGTTTGGACGACCAGCCGCGCAGGGCAGAACCTTATTCACTTCGCCAAAACGCCCGCCGAAGCCGAGCAAATCGCCCGCGATCTGCTGGGTCGTCAGGTCGGCAATTTCCGCGTCGAACAGGTCTTGATCGAGCAGCAGGTCAAAATCGCCCGCGAGTTCTACCTCGGCCTGATCATTGACGATGCTGCTCGCGCGCCGCTGATGATCTTCAGCAGTGTCGGCGGCAGCGGCTTCGAGGAAATCGCGCAGAAGCATCCCGATAAAGTTGCCAAACAGGCGGTCGATATTCGTGTCGGGCTGCGCGAATTCGAAGCCCGTGATCTGGCGCGGCGAACAGGGGTCGAAGGCAGGCTGCTCACTCAACTCGGCAGTCTCATGCCCAAATTCTACGCCGCC
>DAOUCB010000042.1:0-153860 GCA_034432495.1 Anaerolineae bacterium
GTCACATCGTCCCTCCACGCGCGGGTCGGGCATATCCCCAAAGCATTCTTCCAAACTCGTTAACGGTTGTTCATTCATCGCTGACCCTTTTTGGTCAACGATTGTCGCTCACCTCATTTTGATGCGATAGCCCTGCCGCGTGTCCCCCTTGACTTTGCTATAACGGAATGATAATATGCTCTGGCGCGTGTACGGCACACAACCTCCGCGAGAGGCAATGGGGTGCTGAACTGAGCGAGAGATGGCGAAAGCGTTCCGCACTGCGGTATAGCTCGCCACAAAGGTGCATACAGGCGTTCATTTATGACGCCTTTTTGCATGTCTGCACTCAGGCTAGCTAGCAAATTTAAGTGGAGTCGTTTTTATGCCAACCATTAATCAGTTGGTGCGCAAGGGTCGGAAGCCGAAAAAGAGCAAGAGCAAAGCCCCGGCTTTGCAGTACACGCTCAACGTCTATGACCAAAAGCGTACCCGCCGCAAGAAGGGGTCACCCCAGAAGCGTGGCGTTTGCACCGTCGTTAAGACGATGACGCCGAAGAAACCGAATTCGGCACTGCGTAAAGTCGCGCGTGTCCGGCTTTCGAATGGTATTGAAGTGACCGCTTACATTCCCGGCGAAGGACACAGTTTACAGGAACACAGCGTGGTGTTGGTGCGCGGTGGTCGTGTCAAGGACCTGCCGGGCGTCCGCTATCACATTGTGCGCGGCACGCTCGACACCGATGGTGTCAAGAATCGTGAGCAGGGTCGCAGCAAGTACGGTGCAAAACGTCCGAAGCCGGGTCAACCCGCTGCGACTGGCAAGAAGAGGTAGGTTTCCGATGCCGAGAAGAAAAAGCCCTCCGAAACGGATTACTCCGCCGGACAATAAGTACCAGAATCTTCATATCGCCATGCTGATCAATCGCATGATGACGGGCGGTAAGAAGAGCACAGCGCAGGGCATTATGTATACCGCGCTGGATTTGATCGAGGAGCGCGCCAAGCGCAACCCGGTTGAAGTGATGGAGCAGGGGCTGCGCAATGTCGCCCCGGCGATTGAAGTGAAGCCGATGCGTGTCGGCGGCGCGACCTATCAAGTTCCAGTGGAAGTGCCTGGGGATCGTTCGATCACACTGGCGATGCGCTGGGTTCTGGATAGCGCGCATAAACGCGGCGGACGCGGTATGGCGGAAAAGCTGGCAGGCGAACTGATGGACGCCGCCAACGGACAGGGTGCGTCGGTCAAGAAGAAGGACGACACACACCGTATGGCTGAGGCGAACCGTGCCTTTGCTCATTTCCGTTAATTTTGTCCTGGCCTGACAGGTTCTGTCAGGTCTAAATGAAGTGAAGTATGGCGAAAAAGACAGAAACTCAATTCGATCTCAATAAAGTGCGCAATATCGGCATCATCGCTCATATCGATGCTGGTAAAACGACTACGACCGAGCGCGTCCTCTACTATACCGGGATGGTGCATCGAATTGGCGAAGTCCATGACGGTGCGGCAACAACCGACTATATGGAGCAGGAACGCGAACGCGGGATCACGATTACGGCGGCTGCCGTGACGGCTTCGTGGAATGGTCACCAGGTCAACATCATCGACACCCCAGGTCACGTCGATTTCACGGCGGAAGTTCAGCGCAGTCTGCGCGTGTTGGACGGCGGCATCGTCGTTTTCGACGGCGTTGCAGGAGTTGAACCTCAGTCTGAAACTGTCTGGCGTCAGGCGAATGAGTACAACGTCCCGCGTATGTGCTTTGTCAATAAGATGGATCGCACGGGCGCGAGCTTCCAGCGATGCGTCGATATGATTATCGACCGGCTGCATGGCAACCCGGTTCTGCTGCAATTCCCTTACGGGGAAGGCGCGGATTTCGCGGGCATCATCGACCTGCTGAAGATGGAACTGGTCAGCTACGGCAACGATGATGGGACGGATATTCAACATCATCCGATTCCGGAGAGCCACCGCGAGCAGGCTGAAACGATGCACACGGAACTGATCGAGAAGATTGTCGAAAACGACGACTTCCTGACCGAGAAGTACCTGATGGGCGAAGAAATCACCGACGACGAACTGCTGCCCGCGCTGCGCGCAGCGACCATTGCCGGGAAAGTCCACCCCGTCCTGTGCGGCTCGGCGCTCAAGAACAAGGGCGTTCAGTTGATGCTCGACAAAGTGGTCGAACTACTGCCCTCCCCGCTTGACGTTCCCCCGGTTGTGGGGCATAACCCCAAGACCGACGAGGAAATCGTCAAACACGCGACCGATGACGAACCCGTTGCGGCACTGGTCTTCAAGATTCTGACTGACCCGTTTGTCGGTCGTCTGGCCTTCTTCCGCGTATATTCGGGTGTGCTGCGCGTTGGCACGAACATGCTCAACAGCACCAACGGCGAGCGTGAGCGCATCGGACGTATCGTCCGTATGTTCGCGGCGGATCGCGAGGACATTGAAGAGGTTCATGCCGGTGATATTGCTGCTGTGCTGGCGCTGAAGAACACCTTCACAGGTGATACGCTCTGCGACCAGAATAATCCGGTGGTGCTGGAGAAGATTTCGTTCCCGGAACCCGTGATTGAAGTCGCGATTGAGCCGAACACCAAAGGTGACTCGGACAAGATGGGTGAGGCGCTGCGCCGTCTGGCTGAAGAAGACCCGACCTTCAAGGTTGAGGTGGATGACAAGCTGGGGCAGACCAAGATTCGCGGGATGGGTGAACTGCACCTCGAAGTGCTGGTTGACCGCATGATGCGCGAGTTCGGTGTGCAGGCGACGGTTGGTCGCCCGCGTGTGGCGTACCGCGAAACGATTACCCGCGAGGCGAAGGTCGATATGACCTTCAAGCGTCAGAGCGGTGGTAAAGGTCAATATGCGCGCGTCGTGATTGAATTCGAACCCATGACCGACGAAGAAATTGCCGCGAGCACGAAAGAACTTTTCATTTGGGAAGATGCCATTCGTGGTGGAACTATTCCGCGCGAGTTCATCAAGCCGACTGAAAATGGCGTGCGCGAGGCGATGGCAGGCGGCGTTCTGGCGGGTTATCCCGTCGTTGGCCTGCGTGCTCGTCTGGTGGATGGCGCGTTCCACGATGTTGACTCCAGCGAAATGGCCTTCAAGATCGCCGGTTCGATGGCACTGAAGGAAGGCGTGCAGAAGGGGAAACCCGCCCTGCTGGAGCCGACCATGAAAGTCGAAGTGAACGTTCCAGATGAATACACGGGAACGATTGTCGGTGACCTGTCATCCCGGCGCGGCATCATTCACGGTATGGACGGTCGCAGTGGGGCAACAGCCATTCACGCGAATGTCCCACTGGGTGAAATGTTCGGTTATGCGACGCAGGTTCGTAACATGACCCAGGGGCGCGGCAGCTTCACGATGGAATTCGAGAAGTACAGTGTTGCGCCGCAGAACATTGCCGATGAGATCATCAAGGGCAATGCCTGAGGATCACGTATCGCAACGGCCCCTTAGGGCTGGTCTCAATCTTTGGGTTCGTATAATAAAAGTAACGAGGAAGCAAGGAAATGCCTGAGAAATTCGACCGCAGCAAGCCGCACGTCAACATTGGCACCATTGGTCACGTTGACCACGGCAAGACAACCCTGACCGCAGCGATAACAAAGGTGCTGGCGCTGAAGGGTAAAGCTCACAAGATGGCCTATGCCGACATCGACAACGCTCCTGAAGAGAAGGCACGTGGTATCACGATCAACATCCGTCACGTTGAATACGAGACGGATACCCGTCACTATGCCCACGTAGACTGCCCAGGTCACCGTGACTATATCAAGAACATGATCACGGGTGCGGCGCAGATGGACGGCGCAATTCTGGTCGTGAGCGCGCCTGATGGCCCCATGCCCCAGACTCGTGAGCACGTGCTGCTCGCCCGTCAGGTGGAAGTTCCCGCGATGGTCGTGTTCCTGAACAAGGTGGACATGATGGACGACGCGGAACTGCTCGAACTGGTCGAGCTGGAACTGCACGAACTGCTGGAAAGCTACAGCTTCAGCCCGGATACCCCGATCATTCGTGGTTCGGCGCTGGCTGCAAACGAGTCCGCAAGTAACGACATCAATGCGCCCGAATATGCGCCCATCCTGGCGCTGATGGACGCCGTTGATAGCTGGATCCCCACGCCTACCCGCGACAAGGACAAGCCGTTCCTGATGCCGGTCGAAGACGTGTTCTCGATCAAGGGTCGTGGTACGGTCGTGACTGGTCGTGTCGAGCGTGGTTCGATCAAGAAGGGCGATAACGTCTCGATCATCGGTCTGCGTGAAGAAATTCAGAACACCATCGTCACCGGCACCGAAGCCTTCCACAAGGAACTCGATGCGGCGGAAGCTGGCGACAACGCGGGTATTCTCCTGCGTGGTACGACACGCGAAGAAGTCGAGCGCGGTATGGTGCTGGCGAAGCCGGGCAGCATCACCCCACACAAGAAGTTCATGAGCGAAGTCTACATTCTGAAGAAGGATGAAGGCGGACGCCACAAGGCTTTCTTCACGGGCTATCGTCCTCAGTTCTATATCCGCACGATGGATGTGACTGGAACGGTCACCCTGCCCGAAGGCGTCGAAATGGTGATGCCTGGTGACAATGTGAACCTGGGTGTCGAACTAATTACCCCGGTCGCGCTGGAAAAAGGCTCGAAGTTCGCTATTCGCGAAGGCGGCCTGACTGTTGGCGCTGGTGTGATCACCGAAATCCTCGACGAGAAGAAGTAGTCTTTCGTCGTATAGACAGATGAACCGTAATGCCGGGAGGCGCTTGTTGCTCCCGGCATTACTTACTCAGAGGAACAAAGATGTTTAAAAACAAAATTCGCATCCGCCTGAAGGCATACGATCACCGAGTACTCGATCAGTCGGCACAGCGGATTGTCGAAACGGCGGAACGTACTGGGGCGCGCGTGGTGGGGCCTGTGCCGCTGCCGACGCGACTCGAACGTTTCACGGTGATGCGTGGCCCGTTCATCGACAAGGACTCGCAAGAGCATTTCGAAATTCGTACCCACAAGCGCCTGATCGACGTGCTTGATCCGGACAGCAAGACCATCGACACTCTGATGCGCCTGAACCTGCCAGCAGGCGTGGATATCGAAATCAAGATTTAGTTGTTAGTGATTAGTCGTTAGTTATTAGTCGCAAGCTCGCTTTAAACCAGCAGCCCGGTTCTAAAAACTAATCACTAAAAACTAAAAACTAAACACTAACAACTAGCATCCGCATACGGGGGCAGCCTTCCCCGCCAATACGGGTAAGACGACAAGAGGGCAAACTATTCCCCTCTGGAGGCAAACGAATGAAGGGCATTATCGGTAAAAAACTGGGCATGACCCAGGTTTTTGATGACAACGGGAACGCAGTTCCCGTGACGGTCATTCAAGCGGGGCCGTGCTTCGTCACGCAGGTGCGCAACGGCGAAAAAGATGGCTACACTGCCATTCAACTGGGGTTTAGCGAAGCGAAGCCGCAGCGGTTGACGAAGGGCGAACTTGGACATCTGAAGCGCAACAACCTGCCCGCCCTGCGTTATCTGCGTGAGTTCCGTTTGCGCAATGGCGAAGTCGATGTGGCTGAAGGCGCGGAAGTCAAAGTTGACGTGTTTGCCAAAGGCGAGCGCGTGGACGTGATTGGAACGAGCAAAGGTCGCGGTTTCGCCGGTACGATTAAGCGGCATCATTTTCATCGCCAGCCGAAGACTCACGGTGCTTCCGACCGCGAACGCGCGCCGGGTTCGGTGGGTTCGACGACGACCCCAGGTCGTACTTACCCCGGTCAGCGGATGGCTGGACGGATGGGTAACGACCGCGTGACTGCGCAGAATCTCGAAGTGGTTGTGGTCGATGCTGAGCGCAATCTGTTGGCGGTACGGGGTTCTGTCCCCGGCGCAAACGACGGTATTGTCATTATCAAGCCTGCGCGCGTGCGCCGTCGTTAGCGAGGAGGATCAATCATGCAGGTTCCAGTTCTGGATATGAGCGGCAAGCAGATTAAGACGATTGATGTGCCTGCCGATATTTTTGAAGCCAAAATCAACAATGGGCTGATGCACCAGGCTTTCCAGCGCCAGTTGGCGAATGCGCGCCTGGGCACACACAAAGTTCAGCGGCGCAGCGAAGTCAAGGTGACGACCGCGAAGATGTACAAGCAAAAAGGGACGGGCCGCGCGCGTCACGGTTCGTACAGCGCGACGCAGTTTGTTGGTGGTGGTCGCCCGATGGGGCCGCAGCCGCGCGATTACACGCAGGCGATGCCCAAGAAGATGCGCCGCGCCGCGATTCGCTCATGCCTGAGCGCGCTGATGGCGGATGATCAACTGGTATTTGTGGATCGCTTCGCGCTCGACACGCCGAAGACCAAAGAAGCCAAGCGTGTTCTGAGCCTGCTGGCAGCCGAGAATTCGACGCTGGTGCTGATTGCGGAAAGCAACGACAACGTGCAGCGCAGCGTCAACAACCTGGAAGATGCCAAGACACTGCTGGCGAGCTACCTGAATATTCGTGACCTGCTGCAATACGACAAGGTCATTGTGCCGCTGGACGCGCTCGACGTAATCAAGCGCATCTGGGGCCGGGCGAGTGCTGAGGAGAATGAATAATGGCTGAACTTCACCTTTACGACGTCATCCGCCGCCCGGTTGTGTCCGAGAAGTCGAATATGATCGCTGAAGAGCTGAATCAATACGCCTTCGAAGTCGCGGAAGAAGCCAACAAGCAGCAAATCAAGCAGGCTGTCGAGATCATTTTTGAAAAACACGTCAAGAAGGTCAACACGATGGTGATGCCTTCCAAGCGCGGGATGCGCGGTCGCAATGCCTACCGCCGTTCGAGCCAGTGGAAGAAAGCAATTGTCACTCTGGTAGCGGGCGAAAAGCTCGAATTGTTCGACCTATAGCGAGGGGGGCAAAAACAAATGCCTATCAAGGTTTACAAGCCCACCTCGGCGGGTCGCCGGGGAATGACAGGGCATTCATTCGATGAAATCACCACGTCGCGGCCTCAGCGGTCGCTGACGGAAGCCATCCGCAAACGCGGTGGTCGCAATAACACCGGGCGCGTCACGGTGCGGCATCGCGGTGGTGGACACCGGCGTCGTTATCGTATTATCGACTTCAAGCGCAACAAATTTGATGTAAGCGCGCAGGTTCTGTCGATTGAGTACGATCCGAATCGTTCGTCGCGCATCGCGCTGCTGGAATACGAAGATGGCGAACGCCGCTACATCATCGCCCCGCTGGGTGTGAAGGTTGGCGACCGGATCTCCAACGGCGAAAACGCAGAAATCCGCCCCGGCAATGCTCTCTTTATCCGCGACATTCCGGTCGGCACGCAGATTCACAACATTGAACTTCTGCCTGGTGAAGGCGGTCAGATGGCGCGCTCGGCAGGTGTGTCGGCGCAGCTTCTGGCGAAGGAAGGCGTTTACGCTCAGGTTCGTCTCCCCAGCGGCGAAGTCCGGCTCGTTCACGAGCGCTGCATGGCGACGATTGGTCAGGTTGGCAATACCGATCACGGCAACATCAAGCTCGGTAAAGCCGGTCGCACGCGCTGGATGGGCTGGCGTCCGACGGTTCGTGGTACGGCGATGGACCCGGCAAGCCACCCGCATGGCGGTGGTGAAGGTCGGTCGGGTATCGGTTTGCCCGGCCCGAAGACTCCCTGGGGCAAGCCTGCGTTGGGCAAGCGCACGCGTGTTAACAAGCGCACCAGCCAGTTCATCGTCCGCCGTCGTGGCAAGAGACGTTAAGAGATAGTGCTGAGTGCTGAGTACGGAGTGCTGAGTAAAGCGATTTTCTCGGTACTCAATTCTCGGTACTCGGTACTCAGTACTGAGGGATTAAATATGTCACGTTCGTTGAAAAAAGGGCCATTCATTAGCCCGAAGCTGCTCAAAAAAATTGAGAAGCTGAACACCGAAAACCGCAAAGTCGTGATTCGTACCTGGAGCCGCGCCAGCACGGTTTTCCCGCAGATGGTCGGTCACACGATTGCTGTGCATGACGGACGCCGCCACGTGCCGATATACGTGACCGAGAACATGGTCGGGCACAAGCTGGGCGAATTTGCGCCGACGCGCACGTATCGCGGTCATCTGGTCGAGAAGAAAAAGAAGTAGGGGGTCTGACGATGGAAGTGCGCGCAAGTTGGAGTTATGCCTCCATTAGCCCTCGAAAGCTGCGTCTGGTCGCTGATAAAGTGCGTGGGATGAACGCTGAGCAAGCGCTTGTCGTGCTGCAATTTATGCCGCAGAAGGGCGCGGAGATCGTACATAAGCTGGTTTCATCCGCGCTGGCAAATGCCGAAAATAATTTCGAGCTTGCCCGCGAGGATATGGTCGTGCAGACGATTTACGCCGATGGTGGCCCTATGCTCAAGCGCTTCAAAGCTGGTGCGCGTGGGCGTTACAAGCCGCGTAAGCATCGGACATCGCATCTGCATGTCGTGTTGGCACAGCGAGAGGAAAAGTAAGATGGGTCGTAAGGTCAACCCGATTGGTTTCCGCCTTAAGATCAACCGTGACTGGGATGCCCGCTGGTTCGCCAAAGGTCAACAGTTTCGCGATCTGCTGAAGGAAGACTTCGCCATTCGTCGCTATATCAAGAAAGAGGGCGAAAAGGCTGGGGTTTCGCGTATCGAAATCGAGCGCAACTCGAACCAGCTTCAGATTACCATTCACACTGCCCGCCCTGGTATCCTGATCGGACGCAAGGGTGATGCGGTCAAGAAGATGAAGCAGGGCTTGCAGGAGATGACGGGCAAAACGGCGAAAGTCGAAGTCAACGAAATTGACAAGCCCGATCTCGACTCGCAGTTGGTTGCCGAGAATATCGCTCAGCAGCTTGAGCGTCGTATTGGTCACAGCCGCGCCATCAAACGCGCGATTAGCCAGGCGATGCGCCAGGGTGCGCAGGGCATCAAGATTGAAGTCAGCGGTCGTCTCGCGGGAGCGGATATGGCTCGCCGTGAGTGGCAGAGCGAAGGACGTGTGCCGCGTGGCACACTACGCGCTCAGATCGATTTCGCCAAAGCCGAAGCCCTGACGACCTTTGGTCGCATCGGGATCAAAGTCTGGATTTACAAAGGCGAGTCTCTGGGTGAGCAACAACAGCAGAAGCCGAGCGGCGAAAACAAAGAAGTTTACGTCAGCCCGTAGGAGTAGCGTGCAATGTTAATGCCGAAACGAGTTAAGTATCGTAAGCAGATGCGCGGGCGTATGACGGGGTTGTCCTACCGGGGTTCGACCGTCGCGTTCGGTGAATGGGGTCTGCAAGCGACCGAACCGTGCTGGATGACGAGCCGCCAGATTGAAGCTGCGCGTCGCGTCCTGGTACGGTAT
Source organism: Anaerolineae bacterium (assembly GCA_034432495.1). Taxonomy (GTDB): domain Bacteria; phylum Chloroflexota; class Anaerolineae; order Aggregatilineales; family Phototrophicaceae; genus Flexifilum. The sequence continues at coordinate 9,343 of DAOUCB010000042.1, forward strand.
ATCCGTCGTCGTGGCAAGGTGTGGATTCGGGTCTTCCCGGACAAGCCCTTCACCAAGAAGGCCGCCGAAACCCGTATGGGTAACGGTAAAGGCGCGGTCGAGTACTACGTTGCTGTGGTTCGCCCAGGGCGTATTCTGTTCGAGATGGGTGGTATTTCGGAAGAAGAAGCGCGCGAAGCGCTCCGTCTGGCGGGACATAAGCTGCCGATCAAGACTAAGGTCATCCGTCGTATCGACCCGATTTCCGGTCAGGAGGTTGGTTGATGGACGTTCAGGAACTTCGTGAACTTGCAGATGATCGGCTGTTCAACGAGCTTGAAGATTTGAAAGAATCGCTGTTTAACCTGCGCTTCCAGAAAAGTTATGGTCAGCTCGAAGACCCGAACGCCCTGCGACGCGCCAAACGCGATGTCGCTCGCATTCTGACCATCCTGCGGGAACGTCAGCTTGCGACGGGAGGGGAATAGGAATTATGCCGAACACACGTCGGCGGCTTGAAGGCCGCGTCGTCAGTAACAAGATGGAGAAAACGGTGGTGGTCGCCATCGAGCGGCGCAAGATGCACCCCATCTACAAGAAGGTTGTGCGCACGACCAAGAAGATCATGGCGCATGACGAAAGCAACTCCATCGAGATGGGCGCGCTGGTGCGCGTCGTCGAGAGTCGACCGCTGAGCGCCAGGAAGCGCTGGGTGGTCGAAGCAGTCTTGGAAGCAGAAGGTGCGCCCGTTTTGGAAACGCTCGCCGATGAAGAAGGTATCGTTGGCGGCGGCGAAGATACGGACGAGGGAGCGGACGAGTAACCATGATTCAGAATGAATCTCGTCTGAAAGTCGCCGATAATACTGGCGCGCAAGAAATTCTGGTGATTCGGGTGCTGGGCGGTTCGTTCCGTTACTACGGTGGCATCGGCGATATTGTCGTCGCGACCGTGAAATCGGCAACGCCCCAGGGCAGCGTCAAGAAAAGTGACGTGGTCAAGGCAGTGGTGGTTCGCGTGGCGAAGGAATACCGTCGGGACGACGGCTCCTACATTCGCTTCGACGATAACGCCGCCGTAATCCTGAGCGATGATTTGCAGAACCCGCGTGGCACACGCGTTTTCGGGCCGGTAGCCCGCGAACTGCGCGACCGAGGTTTCCTGAAGATCGTTTCGCTTGCACCGGAAACCCTGTAGTCGGTAATGGGAGAGGTGTGAGATGCAGCGAATCAAGAAGGGCGACACCGTCGAGGTGATTGCCGGCAAAGATCTCGGCGAGCGCGGCGAAGTGCTGGCGGTGCTGCCGAAAGAAGATCGGGTGGTGGTGCAGGGTGTCAACACGCTCAAACGCCATCGCAAAGCGCGTCAATCTGGCAACCAGCAGATTCCCGCGCAGATCGTTGACTTCGAAGGGCCAATTCACCTTTCGAATGTGATGGTGGTCTGCCCGACCTGTGGTAAGAAGGCGCGCGTGGGTTTCCGCGTGCGTGACGACGGTTTCAAAGTGCGCGTTTGCAAACAATGCAACGCAGATATCGAGTAACGTGATGGCTAAATACGAGATTCAAACCCGTTATTCAGACCAGGCCGTTGCCACACTCATGAGTGAGTTCGGTTACGACAATGTGATGCAGGTTCCGCGCATCGAGAAGATTGTACTGAACATCGGCGTTGGGGAAGCAGTAGACAACCCGAAGTCGCTGGACGGCGCGGTCACCGACCTGCGCGCAATCAGCGGTCAGCAGCCGGTTGTGAACAAGGCGAAGAAAAGCATCGCCAACTTCAAGCTGCGCGAAGGTCGCGCTATTGGCACAAAGGTGACGCTGCGTGGCGAGCGGATGTGGGCACTGTTGGATCGGTTGATTAACATTGCGCTGCCGCGTATCCGTGACTTTCGCGGAGTTTCGCCCGACACGTTCGACGGTCGTGGGAATTACACGATTGGCCTGCGTGAACAGTTGGCCTTCCCAGAAATTCAGTACGACAAGATCGATAAGGTGCGCGGGATGGAAATCACCATCGTGACCACCGCTAGAACTGACGAGGAAGGGCGACGGCTGCTGAAGCTGATGGGTATGCCTTTCCGAGAAAGCTAAGAGGGATTAGGATATGGCGAAAAGATCTGCGACAGCTCGTGAAGGTCGCCGGAAGTTTAAGGTGCGCGTTCGCAATCGCTGTACATATATCGACGCGAATTCGGGTAAAATCTGTGGACGCCCACGCGGTTACATTCGCCGATTTGGCCTGTGCCGCATTCATTTCCGCGAACTGGCGCTCAAGGGGCAAATTCCCGGCGTCGTGAAGTCGAGCTGGTAGAACGGAAGGTAAGCATGACGAGCGATCCCATTGCAGATATGCTGACGCGCATTCGCAACGCGCTGATGGTTGGGAAACCCACCTGCGAAATTCCATCCTCGAAGATCAAGGTGGAAATTGCCCGCATTTTGAAGGAAGAAGGCTATATCGAAGACTATGTTGTCGGCGATGAGAAGCCTTATTCGTTGATTACGATTAGCTTGAAATATCACGGTGCGCGCCGCGAGCGCAAGCCGGTTATTTCCAGTATTCAGCGCATTAGTAAGCCGGGACGCCGCGTCTATCGCGGACGGACTGACCTGCCGCGCGTGATGAGCGGCATCGGGATTGCCATTGTCACGACCCCGAAGGGTGTGATGACGGCGCAGCAGGCTCGTCGCGAGCAGGTTGGCGGCGAAGTGCTCTGCTACGTCTGGTAAGAGAGGTTATAGGCGATGTCGCGTATTGGCAAGCAACCTGTACAAATCCCTGCGAAAGTGACAGTGACCCTGAACGGTCAGGAAGTCACGGTTAAGGGGCCGAAGGGTGAACTGAAACACAGCGTTCATCCGAATGTTGCAATCAAGCAGGAGACGGGCGTTCTGCACGTGAGTCGTGAAAACGACGAACGTCAGAATCGCGCGCTGCATGGGCTGGAGCGGGCGCTGGTGGCGAACATGGTCACTGGCGTGTCTGATGGCTTTCAGCGCACATTGTTGATTGAAGGCGTCGGCTACGGCAGCGATTTGCGTGGCAAAGACCTGGTGATGAGACTGGGTTTCTCGCACGAAATCGTGGTTAACCCGCCGCCGAACATCACCTTCGAGGTCGAGGATCGTGGGCGTATCATCCACATTAAAGGGATTGATAAGCAGGTCGTCGGTCAAGTCGCGGCGAATATCCGCGAACTGCGTCCGCCGGAACCCTATCTGGGTAAAGGTATACGCTACTCTGATGAGATTATCCGACGTAAAGCGGGTAAAACTGGAAAGTAAGGCTAGGTGAAGTATGGCTTCCGCAAAGCAGCTTAAGAAAAAAAGCGCGCAGCTTGACCGTCGTCACAAACGGATTCGCTCGCGCGTTAGCGGCACATCAGAGCGCCCGCGCCTGAATGTGTACCGCAGCCTGTCCAACATTTACGCCCAGGTGATTGACGATCTCAGCGGGCAAACGCTGGCGTCGGCTTCAACGGTCGACAGCGCCGTTGTCACCCAGCTTACGGGCAAGAACAAAGTTGAAGCAGCCAAGATCGTTGGACAGATCGTGGCTGAGCGTGCGAAAGCGGCGGGTATCAATGCCGTTGTCTTCGACCGAGGGGGCTATCAGTATCACGGTCGCGTGGCGGCGCTGGCTGAAGGCGCACGTGAAGGCGGACTGAATTTCTAGGAGACCTTTATGAATAACAGACAACAGCGCGACCAGCGCCCACCGCGTGAACCCCGCGAACCGCGTGAGGAACGTGAAGAATTAGAAGAGCGCGTCATTGACATCAAGCGCGTTGCCAAAGTCATCAAGGGCGGTCGTCGCTTCGCCTTCCGCACTGTTGTGGTAGTGGGAGATGGCAATGGTCGCGTCGGTATCGGCATCGGCAAGGCGCGTGCTGTCCCGGACAGCATTCGTAAAGGCACTGAACATGCGCGTCGGCAGATGCGTAAAGTGACGCTGGCAGGGACGACGATCCCCTACCCGGTGACGGCGGAATACGGCGGCGCGAAAGTGCTGTTGAAACCGGCTGCCCCTGGTACTGGCGTTATCGCCGGTGGTGGCGTGCGTGCTGTGCTGGAAGCAGTTGGCGTGCGCGACATCCTGACCAAGAGCCAGGGCAGTGCGAACCTGCTCAACGTGGCGATGGCGACGCTGACGGCACTCGAATCGCTGCTCAGCCCTGAAGAATTTGCGGCGATGCGCGGCAAGCCGGTCAACGACGTGCGACCTTTCTGGGAACGACAACGCCCAGAAGTGCTCACGCCTAAGGAGTAGGTGAAACATGGCGAAGAAGCAGGAACAGCACGAGAAGCAGTTGAAAATTACGCTGGTGAAAAGCACGATTGGCTTTGAAAAGAGCCAGGGCGAAACCGCGAAGGCACTTGGCCTGCGTAAACTTCACCACAGCGTGACGCTCAAGGACATCCCATCGGTACGTGGTATGATCAACAAGATCAGCCATCTCGTGTCGGTGGAGGAGGTTTAGTTTCATGAAATTGCACGATCTACAGCCTGCAAAAGGCTCACACAAGAAGCGGACGCGCGTTGGTCGCGGTATCTCGGCGGGCCAGGGTAAAACGGCTGGTCGTGGTACGAAGGGCGCAGGCGCTCGTGGTACAAGCGCGCGCAAAGGCTCGTACTTTGAAGGCGGTCAGCTTCCGTTAGTCCGTCGTCTGCCATTCAAGCGCGGTTTCAACAATATCTTCCGCACGGAGTATCAGGAAGTCAATGTTGCCCAGCTTGAGCTGCTCGATGCCGGGACGGCGGTCACGCCGGAATTTCTGGCGGAAAAAGGCTTAATCCGTGATGCGCTGAAGCCGGTTGTCATCCTGGGCAACGGCGACCTGAGTAAGAAGCTCACGGTCAGCGCGCATCGCTTCAGCAAGAGCGCGCAAGAGAAAATCAGCAAGGCCGGTGGTAGCTTCGATGTCATTCCGCAAAAGGTGACTGGCGCGCGTGTGACGGTCAAGCTGCTGACGAGAGAAAAGCTCGCCAAGTTAAACGCAGAAAGCTAACTAGAGACTTCAGGCTTCAAGCCCTGAAGTCTTTGGTTGCAAGCCATACTCCGTCTGGGAAGATGGCGCGTATGAAGGCGTCTTACGTGATCGAAATCATTTTAAGGAACTTGGCATGATAGAGGCACTTCGTAATGCCGTCCGTCTGCCGGACTTGCGAAACAAGCTGCTGATCACCGGATTGATTCTGGTGGTCTATCAGTTTGCGGCGCATGTGCCGGTGGTTGGCGTTGACCGCGTTGCTTTGCAGAGCTTGCTCAGTGGACAATCTGGCGGCCTGCTGGGCGTCCTCGACCTATTGTCAGGGGGGGCGCTGCAAAACTTCAGCGTGATTGCCAACGGCGTTTACCCCTACATCACAGCACAAATCATCATTCAAGTGCTGACGCCCGTGATCCCCGCCCTGGAAGCAATGCAAAAGGAACCGGGTGGTCGCGAAAGAATGGAAACTTACGTCTACTATCTGGCGATTCCCATGTCGCTTTTGCAGACGTTCAGCCAGATACAGATTTTCAATACGCTCAACAGCGGTACACCGATTATCCCTGGTTTTGGCTCAGACATCTTACTGACTCTAACGGTACTGATTACCATGACCGCCGGGACAATGTTCGCGATTTGGCTGGGTGAGCTGATCACCGAGCAGGGCATTGGCAACGGTCTGTCAATCATCATCTTCGCCGGGATTGTCGCCCGTGCGCCGCAGAACCTGCTGCGCCTGATCAATGGTTCAACGCAGCCCGCCTTCAATATTGGCGCGTTCATTATTATTACGATTGTGAGCGTGGTCGGCTGTGTGATGATTCAGGAAGGGGTGCGCCGTATCCCTGTACAATACGGGAAGCGCGTTCGTGGTCGTAAACAGTACGGCGGCGCGAGTACCCACATCCCAATGAAGGTCAACCCCGTCGGCATGATCCCGCTGATCTTCGCGCAGGCGATCATCGCGTTCCCTGCGCTGCTGGTCAATCTGTTCCCTGATGGGCCGGTGCGTCAGTCGATCACGGCGACGTTTGGTCAACAATCGGGATTCATCTACTGGGCGACGTACTTTGTGCTGGTCGTTGGTTTCACGTTCGTTTACTCCGACATTATGATTGGCAACCAGGATCTCGCCGATAACCTTCAGCGTAACGGCGGGTTCATCCCAGGCATTCGACCGGGCAAGCGCACGCAGGATTACATTGTGCGCGTCACCCGTCGTGTCACGGTGCTGGGAGCGTTCTTCCTGGGCGTTATCGCCGTTGTGCCGGGAATCATGGACTTCGTGAACCGTTTGCTGTTCCCCAACGAGTTCGTCTCCGGTGTGGCAGGGAATCCGGCATATGTTCTGACCGGTTCAGGATTGATTATTGTGGTCGGCGTGGTTATCGACACGATGCGTCAGCTAGAGGCGCAGTTGGTCATGCGCAATTACGACCGCTTCATGCATTAGGCAAGTTCAGTCAGGGGTGTTCGTGCCAACAAAGTTCGCACGAACACCTCTGCTAACCCTAAGGCCTTCTTATCATGTGGCGCGCATTCCTAAATAATGGAGATTTGGAAAAATGGGTTTGTACGTCATCCTCATGGGGGTGCAGGGTGCGGGTAAGGGCGAACAGGCCAAATTCATCCGCGATACCTACAATATTCCCCATGTCTCGACGGGCGATTTGTTCCGCGCAATGAAAACGCGCGAGGATGATCTCGCCAAACGCATCCAGAAAACAATGGCTGACGGACATCTGGTAAGTGACGAGACGACCAACGAGGTTGTCGCGGAACGGCTGAGCCAACCGGATGCCCACAATGGCGTGATTTTCGATGGTTATCCACGTACCCCTGCTCAAGCCGACTGGCTGGAAAATTACCTGGAAAGCAAGGGCGAACGGGTCAACATCGTGATGCTGCTCACGCTCGACCTGTATACCGCGTTCAAGCGCGCGTTCGGGCGGGTCAGCCACCCTGAATCGGGCAAGAGCTATAATATTTATTACAACAATGAAGACATTGAGTGGGAATTTGTCGAACACCTGGAAAAATCCTTTCCGCCGCAGCTAAAAGCGACGGACAAGGCAAGCAGGAAGGTGCTTGTGCGCCGTCCCGATGACGGCAGCGCTGACGCGGTGATCAAACGAATTGACACCTATATTAAGACGACCCAGCCCTTGATCGCCTACTATCGTAGCAAAGGGCTGCTCACCGAAATCTATGCTGATCAGCCGATCTCGGTGGTCGGCTACGCCATCAAAGTGGCGATTGAAGACGCACAAACAAAGTAAGAAGCAGAGGCAGTTGTGATGGCAGTTCAAATCAAGACGGCGGACGAGCTTCGCATCATGCGTGAGGCCGGGCGGATTGTCGCGCTGGCGCATCAGGCGATGCGTGAAGCGGTGCGCCCAGGCGTGACGACAGCGGAACTGGATCGCATCGCCGAGACGGTGATTCGCGATCATAAAGCGGAACCATCGTTCCTGAATTATCCCAACAACAAACCCGGCGCTCCCGCCTACCCGGCGACGATCAACGCTTCGGTCAACGACGAACTGGTGCATGGGTTGCCGAGTGATAAGCGCGTTCTCAAAGAGGGCGACATCATCAGCCTGGATGTGGGCTGCATCTATGAGGGCTTCGTCGGCGATGGCGCGTTTACGATGGGCGTCGGCGAGATTAAGCCGTCGGTACAGCGTCTGGTCGATGTGACCGAGCAAGCCCTGATGGTTGGCATCCGGGCGTCAGTAGTTGGTAAGAACGTCAGCGACGTTTCGAAGGCGATTCAGACCTTCGTCGAGCAGCATGGTTACAGTGTCGTTCGCGAATACACTGGACACGGTGTCGGGCGGGCGATGCATGAAGACCCACAGGTTCCGAACTGGTGGCCTCGGCACGCACGTCAGCGTGGCTGGCGCGATTATACGCTGGAACCGGGAATGGTTTACGCGATTGAGCCGATGGTCAATGCTGGACGACCGGAGACGCGCGAACTTGAGGATACCTGGACGGTCTCAACTCGTGATGGTTCGCTGTGTGCCCACTGGGAACACACGATTGCCATTACCGAGGGGGAACCACTGATTCTGACGTTACCCTGATGCGAACGAAACTCACCGTAGACTTAGGGGGTCACAATCGCTATAATGTATAACCTGTTAAGAAGCGCAGAGAGCGAGATATTGTTATGCGTGTAACCGCATCTGTGAAACGACGTTGCCCAAAGTGCCGCGTCATCAAGCGTCATGGCAATGTAATGGTGATTTGTTCTAACCCAAAGCACAAGCAGCGCCAAGGGTAGGGGAAGGCGAGTTATGGCACGTATTGAAGGTGTTGACCTTCCCCGCGATAAGCGCGTGGAAATTGCGTTGACCTATATCTACGGGATTGGTCGTCCGACGAGCAAGAAACTGCTCGATAAGACGGGTGTCAGCCCTGACCTGCGCGTGCGCGATTTGACTGAGGCTCAGCTTCAGCAGCTCCGTGACGCGATTGGTGGCCTGGCTACGGAAGGCGATCTGCGCCGACAGGTGCAGTTGAACATCAAGCGCCTGTCCGAAATCGGCAGCTATCGCGGGCTGCGTCATCGCCGCAACCTGCCGGTACACGGTCAGCGCACGCGGACGAACGCCCGTACCCGCAAGGGTATCAAGAAGACCGTCCCGGGTCGTGGTCGTCGTCGTGGTGCAACCAAGAAATAAGCACCGCTGCTGCGCCAACGCTGGACAAGCTTGTTAAAACAAACCCTGTAAATGCGCCCTGGAGACAGGGCGCATCTTACCGCAAGAGCTATTTGGAGAGAATGTATGCCGCGCACACCAGGTGCTAAAAAAGGGGCGACTGGTCGACGTGCCACCGCCAAGAAGTCGATTAAGAATATTCCCTACGGACAGGCGCATGTTTTTGCGACCTTCAACAACACGATTATCTCGATGAGCGATCAATCGGGGAATGTGGTGTCGTGGGCCAGCGCGGGAACGTCGGGCTTCAAGGGCAGCCGTAAGAGTACGCCCTATGCTGCTCGTGTCGCGGCGCAGTCAGCCTCCGATGCTGCTCAGGAACACGGAATGCAGGAAGTGGATGTTTTTGTGAAGGGGCCAGGCCCCGGTCGTGAGGCAGCGATTCGCGCGATTCAGGCCAGCGGCGTGAAGGTGCGTTCGATCACTGACCTGACACCGATTGCGCACAATGGAGTTCGCCCGCCCAAGAAGCGTCGCGTTTAATGCAGGGAGGCGTTATCAGTATGAACAACATGGTGCTGCCGCATAAAGTCGAGAGCGATGCCGTAACCCGTAATTACGGGCGTTTCATCATCAGCCCTCTGGAAAGTGGTTATGGTTTAACGCTGGGGACTGCCTTGCGCCGCGTCCTGCTCTCGTCGCTGCCCGGTGCAGCGGTGACCAGTATGCGTGTCTCTGACGTGCATCACGAATTTTCCGCCATCCCGAATGTCCGCGAGGACATGACCCAGTTGATCCTTCAGGTGAAGCAGCTTCGCCTGCGCCTGTTTGATACCGAGCAGGCACGGCTTCGTCTGGAACATCGCGGTGAAGGTACGGTCACGGCAGCAGACATCATCTGCCCGCCGGAAGTCGAGATCATCAACACCGATCTTTACTTGTTCACTGCTGACTCGCCCGACGCGCACATCGAGATGGAATTTGAAGTGCAGGCTGGGCGCGGTTACAGCCAGGCCGAAGAACGCGGTCGTCTGCCGATTGGCGAACTGCCGATTGACGCCATCTTCAGCCCCATCCGCCGCGTCAACTTTGATGTTGACCGCGCGCGTGTCGGTCAGCGTACCAACTACGATAAGCTGATCCTCGAAATCTGGACGGACGGCACGGTTCGCCCCGAAGATTCGCTGACTGAATCGGCGCGCATTCTCAGCAAACATCTGAGCGTGATGGGCGGCATTCACGGCGAAATCGGTGATGAATACAAGGGCAGCAATGGCGAACCGGAAGAGTCAAGCGGTCGTCAGGATGTACTCTACGAAAAGCTGATCGAAGAACTCGACCTGAGCGTGCGCGTTTTCAACTCGCTCAAGCGTACCGGCATCACCACGATTGGCGATGTCCTCGATATGCTGGATCGTGGCCCGGATGCGATGCTGGCGATCCGCAACTTCGGCGAGAAATCGCTGGACGAACTGGTCGAAAAACTGAAGGAAAAGGGATACCTGCCGCCTGAGGTAGAAATCCCCACGCACATTAGTGAATAATGCAGCGCTTAGCTTTTGGCAGTTAGCATTTAGCTAACGGCTAAACGCTAATTGCTAATCGCTAGAACTGAGGAAACAGACATGCGACATCGCGTACACGGAAAGCGGCTCGGACGGAACACCGGTCAGCGGAAGGCGCTTCAGCTTGCGCTGGCGACCGCCCTGCTCCAACACGAGCGGATTGAAACGACCCACGCCAAAGCGATTTTTGTGCGTGAATATGTCGAAGGATTGATTACCACCGCCAAGCGTGGCCTGGCCCATGATGATCCGAATCGGGCGGTTCACGCTCGCCGTATCGCCGCCAGCCGTTTGAACAATGACCGCGAACTGGTCGGTAAACTGTTCGATACGCTCGCGCCGCGTTACGTGGAACGTCCCGGTGGCTATACCCGTATCCTCAAGCTGGGGCCGCGCAAGGGCGATGCCGCAGACATGGTGCTGATCGAACTGGTAGATCGCGCCAAGTCAGAATAGCAGATGAACGGGTAGGGGCGACCTGTCAGGTCGCCCCTACAAAGAATTGTGATCCGTTATCGCGCGACGCTGGCCTACGACGGCACACGATACAACGGTTTTCAGCGGCAGGCCGTCGGGATTCCAACCATACAGGCGGCAGTGGAAGAAGCGATTACTGAGGTGACGGGGCAAACCGTCACGGTAATCGGAGCGGGACGCACCGACGCGGGTGTCCACGCAGCAGGACAGGTGATTGCGTTTGATGTCGCCTGGAAGCACAGCAGTGATGCACTCCTGAAGGCCATCAACGCTGTGCTGCCCGACGACATTGCTTTGCAGGATTTGGCAATGGCGCAGCTTGCTGCGCCGGGTGAAGTTGTCGCAGACCAACGAGGGTTTCATCCCCGTTTTGATGCGGCAGCGCGCGTTTACAAATATACAGTCTATCCCGCAGCCCAGCGCGACCCGCTGCTGCGCCAACACGTCTGGCACGTTCGTACGTCGCTGGATGAAGAGGCGCTCAAGCAGGCGTCGGCGCTCCTGCTCGGCAGGCACGATTTCGGCGCATTCGGCAAACCGCCGCAGGGTGACAACACCGTGCGCGAAGTGCTGCGCTCCGAATGGTCAAGCGAAGGCAAGCTGCTGCTTTACCACATTGAAGCGAACGCCTTTTTGCAGCATATGGTCAGGCGGATTGTGGGGATGCTGGTGGCCGTCGGGCGGGGAGCGATGACCGTGAGCGAGTTCGAAGCGATTTTCCGAAGCGGAAAAATTGCAGCGACAGCGCCGCTCGCGCCGCCGCAGGGACTGGTACTCGAACAGGTTAAGTATCCGGGCGACTGAGACGCCCATACGATTTATATAGGATGTAAAACGATGTTGGTGAAAACCTATACACCCAAACCACAGGACATCGACCGTAAATGGTGGATTGTGGACGCAGAGGGTCAAACGCTTGGGCGTCTCGCGTCGAAGATTGCGCCGATTCTGCGCGGCAAGACCAAGCCCACATTTGCGCCGAACATCGACGTTGGTGATTTTGTCATTATCATCAATGCCGACAAGATCGTCGCGACGGGCAACAAGATGGAAGAAAAGATGTACTACCGCCATTCGCTCTATCCGGGTGGTCTGACGGAAATCAACCTGAAGGACAACCTGCGCCGTTTCCCGGAACGCCCGCTGCGCGAAGCGATCAAGGGGATGCTGCCGAAGGGTGCGCTGGGCCATCAAATGATTGGCAAGCTGAAAATCTACGCCGGAACTGAGCACCCGCACGCCGCTCAGAAGCCGACCGTGCTGGAACTCAAGTAAAGGGAGTAGAGATTTATGTCCGCACAGTACTACGAAGGTATCGGTCGGCGCAAGGAATCCAGCGCGCGCGTCCGAATATTCCCCGGTGGCACGGGTCGGCTGACGATTAATGATCGCGATGGCGCTGAATATCTTTCGCGCGCGGGCGACTACGAAATCGTCATTCAGCCGCTGACCGTGATTGGTCAGGAACGCAGCTACGACATTTCGGTTCACGTCAACGGCGGTGGTGTGACAGGCCAGCGCGACGCGATTCGCCTGGGTCTGGCACGCGCTCTGCTGGAGCTTGACCCCGAACTCAAGTCGCAGCTTCGCGATGCTGAACTGCTCACCCGCGATGCCCGCGTCAAGGAACGCAAGAAACCCGGTCTGAAGCGCGCCCGCAAGGCTCCAACCTACACCAAGCGCTAAAGACTATCCGTATAATTTGGTAGAATACAGGCAAGGTCAATGCAACCGAAAGTTGCACGCGACCTTGCCTTTTGTTGTTTTAGCCGCATGGATGCTTTTCGAACATGTCCTACAGCCAACTGCTGAGTCTTTTGCGACCGCCAGAAGAACCGATTGAAACGGGTTCGGCTGAAGGTTGGGCAGCAGTTGAAGCAATGCTCAGTACAACACTGCCAGAGGATTACAAGCAGTTCATCGGCAATTTTGGCTCCGGTTGGCTTGGCGGATTTTTGTTCGTCTGGAATCCGTTTGCCAGTGCGTTTTACATGAATTTCGAAACCAGATATGTCTGGAAGCTTGGAAGCCTGGAAGGCGAACCGCTGCCCTATCCTTTATATCCCGCTTCTGGCGGCCTGCTTCCTTTTGCAGCAACCAAAGATGGCGATACACTTTTCTGGGTCACTCAAGCACAACCTGATCACTGGACGATATTCATTTTACCAGCGAGAGGGTCTGCCGATGACTATGATGAGTACGCGATGGATTTCACCACATTTCTTTGTAAATTGCTTAAATTCGAGATACACGGTCGAACGATCAGCTCCACATCGCTCGAACTTTTCAAGGTTAGCGAGCCGACCGGCTAGCTAGAGCGATGGTTATCACAGTTTTAGAGTAACAGGGAAACAATATGAGTTCCGAATCGATCCTGTTTGATTTTGCCGACGAGAATACGCTGCTCAGCAAAGACAACATGACGCGCCTGCTGATTGCCGTCGCAGAGGGCGACGCCTTCCAGTTCTTGAAGAAGGCGATTGTCTGCGACGACTCGCCGGGGATCAATTACGTGCCGAATTCGCCGGAAACATTGGCGAATGCCTGGAATAATGCCATCCGCGCCCGTCAGCGCTATAACGGCTACTGGATGGAGTTCGAGAACGCGGCAGGACTGCGCTTCTCCTTCGGTTTCGACCCCGACGCAGCACAGCGCCTCTTCCTGAGCGCCAAAAAAGCGGATCTGCGCAATGACGACAATCTGCGCGCATTTGTTCGCATCGGCGAAGTGATTTTCAATACGCTGCGCCCGATGTATGGCTTCGGCCTGTTCTCGTATGATGTTCACGAGACGCCGGAAATCGCCGCGCCCATCCCCGCAGCACTGTGGGACATCAACTTCTTCAGCTACGGGCTGGTGCAGGATTGGGGGCGCGAGACGCTGGCCTCACTTCCGGTTTGGCGTGAAGCGGACATCGGCAGCGGCGGTCTGCTGCTGGAACTGTCGCAGAACCCAATTACACGTCCACAGATCACCAATTATCGTGAAGCAAGCGCCGCGCTCGGCTTCGCACGCTATTTTCAGGGCGGCTAGGTTTTGCGATGGCGAAATCGCTGGAAATATCGGATTACTACGAACTGGTCGCGCTTTATCGAGCTTTGAGGCTGTTTAAGTTTAGCCGCAATCCAGTGGATGACCGGATTGTTGGAAGCCCTTTCCTTGCGAATATAGCGAACCGAACGGTTGAGGTACTCAATGAAATGGAAATTGAGCGCGGCAGACCGGAACGGGCAAATTGGGCAGAACCAATCATTCCTGATAGCGAAGTCTGGCAGATTGCTGTCAGGAATGCCGCAGATTCAAACGAAGGATATTGGCGAAACTTTTCTCCAGAACAGAAAAGAGAGTTCGCGGCAGTTTTGCTGAGTCCATTTAGCTTCACTGATGATATGCTTGCTGATTTCATTGCGGATGCAGACGCGATTTTAGATGGCAAATCTTAAATTTGTAGCTGAAACGAGGTGATAACCTCATGACTCTGACGATTGTTGGCTTAGGGCCGGGCAGCGCGGATGATGTCACGCGCAACGCATGGCGCGCGATTGAGAACGCGCCGCTGGTCTATGTGCGAACGGCGCAGCATCCATGTGTGCCAGACCTGCCTGCCGTTTGTATCTCCTTCGATAACGTCTACGACACGATTCCTGATTTCGAGGGCGTTTATACCGAGATCGCCGCACGGGTGATCGATGCAGCGCTGGTCGGCGATGTCGTGTACGCCGTGCCGGGGCATCCGCTGGTGGCTGAGGCGACGGTCAAGAAACTGCTCGAACGCGCGCAAACGGAACATATCGGCGTGGAAATTGTTGATGGCATCAGCTTCATTGAGCCGATTCTGACGCTGATCGGCATCGACGCGATTGACGGTTTCCAGTTGTACGATGCGATTGACGTAGCGGCGCTGCATCATCCCCCAATCAATCCCGACTATCCGGCGCTGCTCGGTCAGGTCTACAGCCGCGATCTCGCCTCGAACCTTAAGCTCACGCTGATGAATCAGTACCCTGATGATTTTCAGGTCAGGCTGATTCACGCTGCCGGAACGCCGGAGGCAGTTGTCGAAACGGTGTCGCTATTCGAAATCGACCGCAGCGAACATATCGAGCATCTGACGGCGCTGTATCTGCCTGCGCTGGGTAATAAATCAAGCTTCGAGGAATTTCAGGAAGTGATAGCGCACCTGCGTGCGCCGGAGGGCTGTCCCTGGGATCGCAAACAGACGCACGAATCGCTGCGCAAATATCTGCTGGAAGAGACGTACGAAGTCCTTGAAGCGATTGATGAAGGCGACGCCGACCACCTGATTGAAGAACTCGGCGATGTGCTGCTGCAAATCGGGCTGCACGCGCAAATTGCCGCCGACGACGGCGAGTTTCGCATGGCAGACATCATCAGCAGGCTTAATAAGAAGCTGATCTTCCGGCATCCGCATGTGTGGGGCGACGTTCTAGTCGAAAACGCCGAAAACGTTGTCCAGAATTGGGAAGCGCTCAAGAAGCAGGAACAGGCCGAAGGCGGGAAGAAGCAGCGCGAGTCGCTGCTGGACGGTGTGCCGAAAGGGCTGCCTGCGCTGATGCAGGGCTACGAATATCAGGAGAAGGCGGCGAAAGCGGGCTTCGACTGGTGGAAAATCGACGATGTTCTGGCAAAAGTACGGGAAGAATTCGATGAGGTGCTGACCGCTACCAGCGATACACATCGCGCCGAAGAAATGGGCGACCTGCTGTTCGTGATTGTCAACTGGGCGCGCTGGCTGAAGATTGAGCCAGAGACGGCCTTACGGGAAGCGAACGCCAAATTCTACCGGAGATTCCATTACATCGAGGAGAAAATCGCGCCGGAGGGCAAGCCGATGAACGATTATCCGCTGCCGGAACTGGACGCGATTTGGGATGAGGCGAAAGCAAAGGGATTATAAGGACATTTAAAAGTAGAAAAAGTTGAAAGTGAGGCAGAGCCGTACCTTTTAACTGTGTTTACTTTCAACTTTTAACCAAGCGTTGAAGATACTTGCGAAGATGAATCTGTTTGAGAGGGAACAATGACCCAAGAAACCTGGACTTCAGTTGACAATTATATCAATGACCTGTTTGTGCCATCGGATGGCGCGCTTGAAGCGGCGCTCGCTGCCAGTAACGACGCTGGACTACCGAATATTCAAGTCGCGCCCAACCAGGGCAAGATGATCTCGATTCTGGCGCAGTCGATTGGCGCGAAGACGATACTGGAAATCGGCACGCTGGGCGGTTACAGCACGATCTGGCTGGCGCGGGCGCTGCCCGCAGACGGTAAGCTGATCTCGTTGGAGATTGACCCCAAGCACGCCGAAGTCGCGCGGGCGAACGTGGCTCGGGCGGGTTTGGCGGATAAAGTCGATATTCGGCTGGGCAAGGCGATTGAATCGCTGCCGAAGGTTGCGGCGGAAGGGCATGTGTTCGACTTCGTGTTCATCGACGCGGACAAGCCGAGCAACACCGAATATTTCGAGTGGGCGCTGAAGCTGACGCACAAAGGCAGCCTGATTATTACCGATAACGTGATCCGTAACGGTGGCGTAGCTGACCCGAACAGCAGTGACCCGTCGGTGACGGGGGTGCAGCGCTTCAATCAGCGGATTGCGCCGGAAAAGCGGGTGACGACGACCCAGATTCAGACCGTTGGCAGCAAAGGCTATGATGGAGTGTCGATTTCGCTGGTACTGAGCGACTAGCGTTTAGACTGAATTCGTATGAGCCAAATCCCGCCGAACGCAACGCAGGGCGTGTGCGCCGTCGTTCTGGATGGCGACCGGATTTTGCTGCAAAAACGCGCCGATTTTCGCTACTGGTCGCTGCCGGGTGGAGGCATCGAGCCGGGCGAGAGTGCAGAAGCGGCGGCGATCCGCGAGACGCGGGAAGAAACCGGGCTAGAAGTGCGGCTGACGCGCAAAGTGGGCGACTACTGGAAGCCGCAGCACAACGACCGGGTGACGGTGTTTGAGGCTGAACGAATCGGTGGGGAGATTGTGCGGCGAAGCGACGAGACGCTCGACGTGCGCTGGTTTGAGGTGACGGCGCTGCCCTGGATGCCGAGCACGGTCAGGCGTTACGTCGATGATGCGCTTGCACACCTGCCTGAACCTGTGCAGGTCACGCTGCGGATCAGCTGGATCGAAGTGATGCTGCGCAAATTCGCCCGACAGGGGTATCGACTGATGAAGCTGCGACGATGAACTCATGAGCGAAGAACAGGCGATTCTTGAGGGTCAGATTTCGGTCGAGGCGGTGCTGCGAGCAGGCAGTCGTTCGATTGAAAAACTGCTGATTCGCGTCGATGGCTCGATCGAGCGCGACGTGGTGCGGTTGATGCGCGAAGCCGAGCGGATGGGTATCAAAATCGAACGGGTTTCGTCGGCAGTCATCGACGAGAAAGCGCAGGGCAAAACGCACGGCGGCGTGATCGCGCTGGTGGGCGAACGCCGATTCGTGCCGCTGGAGTCGCTGGCGACAGAGATGACGCGCCCGTTCATCGTTATGCTCGACGGGGTGGAAGACCCATTCAATTTCGGGCAGGCGTTACGGGCGTTTTACGCAGCGGGCGCGGATGGCCTGGTGCTGCGCCCGCGTAACTGGATGTCAGCAGCAGGCGTGGTGGCGCGGTCATCCGCCGGAGCGTCTGAATTGATGCCGACGGCGATTGCAGAGACGACGCAAGCGGCGGCGGACGTGCTGCGCCAGCAGGGACTGCGGGTGGCGGTGGCGACCAAAGAACGCGCGGTGTCGATTTACGAAGCGGATTTGTCGGGGCCACTGTTTCTGGTAGTGGGTGGCGAAAAGCGCGGCGTGACGCGCTCGTTTGAGGATGTGGCGGATTTGCGCCTGAGCATTCCTTATGGGCGGCGCTATGCGCAATCGCTCGGCACAACGGCAGCGGCGGCGGTGCTGGCCTTCGAGATCATGCGGCAGCGAGTCAACAAAAATCCCACTGACGATGAACCGTGAGTGGGATTGCCTAACGTGCGTTAGGTTGTTGTCGGGGCGGCGGGATTTGAACCCACGACCTCATTGACCCGAACAATGCGCGCTACCAGGCTGCGCTACGCCCCGTAATGTTGATAAGTGTAACGGATCGAGTGGGCAATATCAAGCCCAAACAGGCGAAATGAACCATGCCCGAAAATATTCAGATTACGCTGGAAACCGAACCCCAGAACGAGGCCGCACAGCTTGTCCTCGAAGGGCTGCGCCACTTCAATGACTCGACGCTGGACGTGGGCGATGATCACTATCAGCCGCTGCATTTGATTGTGCGCGACGCGACGGGTGTGGTGGTCGGCGGACTGCTGGCGGACACATATTGGGGCTGGATGGCGATCAACATTCTTTGGCTGCACGACGATTGGCGCGGGCAGGGGGTAGGATCGCGGATGCTGAAGCTGGCGGAAGACGAAGCCATCCGGCGCGGCTGCCTGAACGCCTACGTCGATACGATGGATTTTCAAGCGCCGGAATTTTATCAGAAATACGGCTATATCGTTTTTGGGCAGCTTGACAACATGCCGACGGGACACAGCCGTTACTATCTCAGAAAGACACTCGCATGACCTCACCGAATCCATCCCCTGTCACGCTATCCGACCGGATGCGCAGGCAGTTCAGCGGCCTGACGAGCAGCGCCGGAAATACTGTCTATCGGATGGGGATTCACCCGGACACGATTACGATTGTCGGGCTGATCGTGGTGGCGATTGGCGCGTTGTGCATCGCGGTGGGGCAGATTCAACTGGGCGGCGTGCTGATGCTGATCAGCCTGCCGCTCGATGCGCTTGATGGCGCGGTGGCGCGGGCGATGGGGCGCAAAGATCGCTTTGGCGCGGTGCTTGATTCAACGCTGGATCGCTATGCGGACGGGCTGATTTTCGGGGCGCTGGCCTATTATTTCGCTGGACAGGGCGAGCAGCTTAATTTTTGTTTAGCACTTGCATCCCTGATGGGAAGTTTTGTGGTAAGCTATGTCCGCGCTCGTGCAGGCGAAGCCGATTTATCGGTGAAAATAGGGTTGTTTTCGCGCTTCGAGCGTGTGGTTACCCTGCTGTTGATGCTGCTGATCCCGCCCTTACTGACACTCGGTCTTTGGGTGCTGGCGATTGGCACCAATGTGACCGGTGTGCAGCGCTTATGGTATGTCTATAAACATCTCGACAAAGAGGTCTAATCATGGTGTTCAAGGCTGAATATATTGTTTTGTTTGACCGGGTGCAGATTCGCTACTATGGCATCATCATCGTTCTGGCGATGCTGGTTGCGGCCTGGGTGGCGGCGCGGCTGGCGAAACGTGACGGGCGCGACCCGGATCACGTCTGGGGTGCGCTGACCTGGGCGATCATCCCGGCGATTGTGCTAGCGCGGCTGTGGTTCGTGCTGACGCCGCCGACGTCGGTGGTCGAACAGGGGATGGATACGGCCTGGTTCTTCCAGCATTTCTTCGACCTGCAAAACGGGGCGATTGCGATCTGGAGCGGCGGTCTGAGCATCTTCGGCGCGGTGATCGGCGGGCTGCTAGGGTCGTATGTGTACATGCGGCGCAACCATCTGCCGATGGGTGCGTGGCTCGACATCGCAGGCGTGGCGCTGCCGGTGGGTCAGGCGATTGGTCGCTGGGCGAACTTTGTCAACCAGGAACTGTACGGCACGGTCACGAGCCTACCCTGGGGCATCACCATCGACGCGACGCATCGCGTGACACCGTATAAGAGCCTGGTCGATTTCCCGGTGGCGACGACCAAGTTTCACCCGCTGTTCCTGTATGAATCGTTGTGGAACGTGCTGGCCTTCATCGTGCTGCTGAATATCTTCCTGCGCAACCGCAGCAAGCTGCGCTACGGCGATATTTTCCTGCTCTATGTGATGCAGTACTCGTTCATCCGCTTTTTGCTGGAATTTCTGCGCGTCGAGATTGCCTACATCCCCGGCACGTCGATCAACTCGTCGCAGGCGATGACAGCGCTGGCTTTCATCGTGGCGCTGGTCATTTTCGTGGTTCGTCAGCGCAGCGCGCCGACGGTCGAAGAAGTGCAGAAGGAACAGCCGACGACTGCACCTGCGACGGCAAGCAAAGCCCCCAGCAGCAAGACTGCGTAAGTTCCGAATGCGAATGGGGCGGGGTTTGAAAATCCTGCCCCATAAACGAAGGTTCACCCATGATCGACCAGCGCATATCCGTTTCGAGATCGGCGATTGCGGCGTTTTGCCAAAGGCATCATATTCGTAAACTGTCGCTGTTTGGTTCGGTGCTACGGGACGATTTCCGCCCGGACAGCGACGTCGATGTACTGGTTGAGTTTGACGCTGATGCCAAAATCGGTCTGCTTGATATGGGTGAGATGCAGATGGAACTGACCGATCTTCTTGGACGAGAGGTTGGCTTCCTGACCGAAACATTTATCAACCCGCGTTTTCGGCAGAAAGTTGTTGATAACGCTGTAGCGATTTATGAACGAATCTGACCTTTCGCGCTTGCAGGATATGCTCGAATCAGCGCTTGCAGCCCAGGAATTTGCGCAGGGAAAGACAAGGCATTCATTAGATAACGACAAGCAGTTTCAATATGCACTACGCAAGGCTCTTGAGCTTATTGGTGAGGCAGCGTCAAAAGTTACGCAAGAAACACGCAACCAACATCCCCAGATAGCGTGGCAACCGATTATCGGAATGAGAAACGTTTTAACTCATATCTACATGCATATTGATTATGATCGTGTCTGGGATGTCGTGGTTCATGATCTTCCCCCGTTAATCTCCGAACTTGAAAAGATCATTCCACCAGAAACACCCTAAGTTCTGACTGCTGCGAGTTACGGGCTGCGTCGCTTATTCAACACGCAGCGTTCCCGGCACGATAAAATCAGGCGTATTGATGACGGGGTGACGGCGCAGAATCGCTTTGATTTCAGCAATCTGCTCATCTGTCAGGCGGAAGGCATTCCCTTCTGTTGGTCTTTCGCGTGCGAGCATTGTGCCTGCCTGCGAGTCCTGTTCAAAGGCGACCAGCGCCTGTTCTACCTGATCGACAGGCAGGCCACAGTGTTCGAAAATCGCTTTGAGCGTTTGCGCTCGCTTGCCGTTGAGATCGGCATATCGCACAGCCAGCGCGGGAATACCGTTTTGCTGCTGATGCAGGTAAGGCTCGACTGCTGCAACCCAGGTCAAGGTAAGCTGCTGGATCGCCGAAATTTCGGTGATACCAGGGAAGAGCGAATACAGCAATTCTCTGAAATTGTCTGGCGAAAACTGACCAAAACTGGCGAGATAATCGTCAATGGGCAGCACTTCCGGAATCTGCGCCGTCCTGTAAAGACGATAGAACGAGGCCACAACACCGACCGCATCCCGATAGAGGAAAATGTTACGCGCTTTCGGGAAGGCGGCATGATACAAATCCATCACGTCAGCCGCCTCGGAGCGGAATTTGATAGCGCAGGTTGCAGGCCGCTGTGAACCATTCGGCTTGAACAGCATCCGCACTGTGCAATCGAGCAGATCGATCAGCTCGGCATCGCGTGAGCCATCCGCCGGACGCATCCGCCGAAACTGGCTCGCGGCGTCCGGCTCAGAGAGGCTGGTGACGGTATTCACTTGGTTGAGGATATGGCTCATGAGCGTGGTGCCGCTGCGCGGGACGCTGAAAATCAGGATCAGGTTTTGCACTTGCGAAAGAGTCTGCGCCAGTTGGCGAAAGGTATCGTAAGGCAAGGCAATCAACCGTAATGCCTGATCGTACTGCATTTGATAGACGAATGGAGCTGTGGTTAAGTCGGCTTCCGGCGGAAGTTCGACGAAGATCGCGCGCTGCGTCGCGTCATCCAGGCAGTAGAGGCTGATGGCGGGGCTGCGAAGCACGATGTCCGCATTGACAGACTCGCCCTCGCTGACGGTGAAGTCGTAAAGGCTGGCGAGCGAGGGGAGGAGTGGGCGTTGACGAGCTTCAATATTGAGATAACGCGCATCTTCAGAAGACATAGACTATCCCTTTGGCAGCTTATGGGGCTAACTGTGGCAAGCTTATTCCTATCGCCGAATATATCACCGTCTGCCTTCGGGGCAAATCTGAATGTGAAGTTGGCTTCACAGTTCTTTTATTCTCTGCCATCGTTAGTCATGGGATAATCGTACAGGCTTATAAGCGAGAACCTTTGATGATTGAAGCACACGAGTTAACCAAGACCTTCGACAATTTTCTGGCTGTCGATCAAGTGTCGATGAATATCCCCACGGGCAGCGTCCTCGCGATTCTCGGCCCGAACGGTGCAGGCAAGACGACCACGGTTCGCATGTTAACTTCGATTCTCGCGCCGACGAGCGGTTGGGCGAGAATCGCTGGGTATGACGTGGTGAAGCAGCCGGAAAAGGTGCGCGGGCAGGTGGGCGTATTGACCGAGCAGCACGGCCTTTACGAGCGCATGAAAGCCGTCGAATATCTCGATTTCTTCGGACGGGTTTATCACTTGTCAGCGGAGGTGCGCAAGAAGCGCACTTACGATTTGATGGAGCGCTTCGGGTTGACCTTCGCGCGCGACAAGCAGTTGGGCGAGTATTCAAAGGGGATGAAGCAGAAGATCGCGCTGGTGCGGGCGATGCTGCACGATCCGCCGGTGCTGCTGCTCGACGAACCGACATCGGCGATGGACCCGCAGAGCGCCAAGCTGGTGCGCGACGCCATCGTCGAACTGCAACACGACGAACGAACCTTTCTGATCACCACACACAATCTGGCGGAAGCGCAGGCGCTGGCAGATCGGATCGCCATTATCCGGCGCGGTCGGATCATCGCCAGCGGCAATTTTGAGGAGCTGGCGAGGCGCTTTGTTGGCGATCCCCACATGGAACTGCGCGTGCGCGGTCGGTTGAACGGGCTGGCGCACGAGATCGGCGATATGGTGACGGTCGAGGAGAGCGGCGAGAACTGGCTGCGCTATCGCGTGGCTGATCCAGACCAGATCAACCCGGCACTGATTCATCGCATTGTGGATTTGGGTGTTGACCTGGTGACGCTTGCGCCGCTGACGCAGACGCTGGAAGAAATCTATCTTCAGGTCGTCAAAGAAGATGAACAGCAGAAAGGGGATGCCGATGAGCACCTCAGCTAAGCCGCTCGACATGAGCTACGAACCTTCGGACAGCGGTCTGCGCACAACGCTGAGCAACGCGCTGATTATCACGCGGCGCGAAGTCCGCGACAGCTTCCGCGACTGGCGCATCATCGCGCCGATAGTGATCCTGACGTTTCTGTTTCCGTTTCTGGCGCAATTTGTGGCGGGACGTTTCGCGGCCTTCGTGGAAGGCTACGGCGCGGCGGTCATTGGCACGCGCACGGTTCCATTCCTGCTGATGATTGTCGGCTTCTTCCCGATCTCGATTTCGCTGGTGATCGCGCTGGAAACGTTTGTCGGCGAAAAGGAACGGCGCAGTCTCGAACCGCTGCTGAGCACGCCGCTGACCAATACCGAACTGTATATCGGCAAGACGCTTTCGGCGATGATTCCGCCGCTGGTTTCGAGCTACGGCGGGATGACAGTTTATCTAGTCTTTCTCGTTTTTGGTGATTTGGCGTGGCGACCCCCGCTGACGCTGATTATTCAGATCATTCTGATCACGACGGTGCAGGCGCTGGTGATGGTGACCGGAGCAGTGGTGGTCAGCAGCCAGACGACAAGCACGCGCGCCGCCAACCTGCTCGCAAGCTTCATCATCATCCCGATGACGCTGCTGATTCAGGGCGAGAGCGCGATTATGTTTCTCGCGCCGGACGCGGAATCACCGAACGGGATTGGCGCGCTCTGGGCAATCATCGCAGGGATGCTCGTGGTTGTGATTCTGCTGCTGCGCGTGGGTAACAGCCTGTTCAACCGCGAAGAACTGCTCGGTCGCACGCTCGACAAACTTGATTTGAGGGCGACTGCGCGCGGCATCTGGCGCTGGGTGCGCGCTGTTGATGATCAGGGGACGCCTGCGCGCAACCTGCTCGATTGGTATCGACTGGGCGTGCGGCGAAGTGTTCAGCGGCTGGGGCTGGCGATTCCGGTCACGATTCTGGTCTTCCTGATCGCGCTGGTCGGGGGCTACCTGATCGGACAGCTACCGCAGTGGCAGCTTCATCTGCCGCAAAACCTGCCGCTGCGCCTGATCGCGGGGTCGATCAACGGCTATACAGGTTACTTCTTCGGCAGCAGTCCGGCGCTGGCGATTGCTTGGCAGAACGGGCGTATTCTGCTGGGGGCGGCGCTGCTGGCGATGTTCACCTTTGGCGCGGGTGCGCTGATCCTGACGCCAGCGGTCTACGTGATTCTCGGCTACATCCTCAGCCAGATTGTATCGGCGGGCTACAACCCGTCGTTCATGATTCCGGCGATTCTCACGCACGGCATCATCGAAATTCCGGTGATTGTTCTGGCGACGGCGGCGGGGCTGCATCTGGGCGCGGTGATAACGCGCCCGCCCAAAGGTTCGACGGTGGGACAGGCGTGGACGATGGCGCTGGGCGATGGGATTAAGTTGGCGATTGCGCTGATCATTCCCGGCCTGATTATCGCGGGGCTGTTGGAAGCCTACGTCACACCGCTGACGATTCGGGCGGCGTTAGGCGGCTAGACCCCTTGAAGTGAAAGACCGCCAAGAATTCTATCGTACCAGAGAGGAGTGCCTGTCAATATCAGGCACTCCTCTCTTTTATATAATAATTGACGACTAAAATAAGCAGAGCATCTTGCGCTCGTTCGAGCGCGGTCACCACTTTTCAACGTTGGTCTACTGAGGAGGCCAGGGTATGAAGATTTTTCGAAAAATCAGTTATTTTCTGATGGTGCTTTGTTTTACAACGATTGCTGCTCAACAGGCTGTTTGTAGCGTGACCGTGCAGCAAGCCCTTGCGGCTGTCGGTCAGGACTGCTCGGCGATTGGGCGTAATCAGGCGTGCTATGGCTATGTTTCTCTGGAAGCGACTCCGCGCGAGGGGGCGCAGAACTTCACTTTTACGCAGAAAGGTGATCTGGTCAACGTTGTCGATATAGACAGCCTTCAGCTCAGCCGCCTTGATGTTGCCAATAACACCTGGGGCATTGCCTTACTGAAGCTGCAAGCGAATATCCCCGACAGCCTGCCCGGTCAAAATGTGACGTTTATGGTCTTTGGCGATGTGCAGGTGACCAATGCGTCTGCGCCTGGGGCAGACCTGCCTAATCTTCAGGTGAGCACGAACAGCACCCTCAATATCCGTAGTGCGCCTTCGACCAGCGGCGCGATTGTCGGCTCGTTTGGAGCGGGCCAGACGACGAGCGCCAATGGTCGCAGCGCCGATGGGTCATGGCTGTGGATTCAGCTTCCCAACAGCGACGAATTTGGTTGGGTATTTGCGAGTCTGGTGAAGGTGTCGGGTGATGCCAGTACATTAACGGTCATCGACCCGACAGCGCAGGAAACAAAATACACGCCGATGCAGGCTTTCTACTTCAAGACCGGGATCACGCAGACGGAATGCAGCGAAGCGCCGGAGGACGGCATCCTGATCCAGACGCCCAAAGGTGTAGGTCAGGTGAACCTACGCGCTAACGACGTGGATGTACAGCTTGGCTCGACGGCTTTTATTCAGGCGCAGCCGAGCGCGAACATGGTTGTCAGCGTCGTTGAAGGCGAGGGGCATATCACGGCCTTCGGCGTGACGGTGGACGTTCCGGCAGGGACGCAGACAACCATCCCGATGGACGCCAATCTCAGAGCATCTGGCCCGCCAACGCCTGCGCAGCCCTACGATGCAGCGCTGGTCGAGCCGCTGCCCATCAGTCTGCTGCCGGAGCAAATCACAATGGTGATTCCTGCCACTGCCGAGGCGACCGAAACACCGAGCGCGGGTGGAACCGGAGCGGTTTCGGGAGGGATTGGCCCTTATACCGTGCAAAAAATCATGGATCTGGGTGGCGAAGTGCCTACGGGATCGATCTGTTCACTCGATCAGGCGTTTACAATCCATCAGGAGGCAGGCGGTGTGGCCTTCGATATGCACTTTACGCCAGCCAGCGCGACTCAAGGGAAGTATGCGTACGGCTACAGTATTCCTGAAGCAGGTGAAACGGTGTCAGGAGAAGGAAGTTATTCGGTCAGCGAGGCAGCAGCCGACGGCTCACGGACGCTGACGTTTGACGGTACGCAAATCAATAAATTCAATGGCGGCAATCCGACCTTTCACATAACCTATTCGGTTGGGCTGAGACCGTTAACAGGCAACTGCGTGGGTTAGGGTTGGGGTAGTAAAATCAAAGAATAAGCGAAATTTTGCCATAATTCGGCGCGCATCGGCGTATACTAACAGGACAATCGCTGATGCGCGCTCTTATGGCGTGCTGCACTCATTTAAGGCTTTAGCTCATGGCACGAATTATTATTCTCGGCTCGGCTGCGGCGGTCAACGATGCTGAACATGATTACACTCATTTCATTATTGAAGGCGAAAGCGGCCCGATCCTGATCGACTGCGGGTCGAATCCGCTGGGCAAGATTCACAAGCTCGGTATCAACGACGACTCACTGCAAGACATGATCCTGACTCATTTCCACCCGGATCACGTTTCTGGTGTGCCGAATATGTTTATGCATATGTGGCTGCTGGGGCGCAAGACTCCGCTGCGCATTTACGGCCTGAATCACTGCGTCAACCGAGTCGAAGATATGATGATGTTCTTCTCGTGGGATAGCTGGCCCAATTTCTTCCCGGTGACCTTTCATCGCGTGCTGGAACGGAACAGCGCGCCGGTATTCGAGAACGACGATTTCGTCGTCACTTCATGGCCGACCAAGCACTTCATCCCGACGATTGGCCTGCGCATCCTCAACAAGCGCAGCGGCAAAGTACTCGCTTATTCCTGCGATACCGAGCCGATCCCGGCGCTGCTCGAACTCGGTCATGACGCTGACATGCTGATTCACGAAGCGGCGGGTAAGGGCTTCGGGCATTCGAGCGCGCGGCAGGCAGGCGAAATCGCGGCGGAGTGCCGCGCCAAGTCGTTGTATCTGATTCACTATCAGGTGTGGAACACCGACCCGACGCCGCTGGTCGATGAAGCGCGCGAAGTCTATGATGGGCCGATTCATCTTTGCAAAGACTTCGACGAATACGAGTTCTAGCGAATGAAGTTGCTCGAAAGCGCTGTTTCGACTTAGCGATGCAAATTGAACGCTGATGTCTTTTCAGGCTGGCTTTATTCCCAGAGCCTGTTACTATGGCAGGCAAGCCTGTTTCTGTAACCCACTGCCCTCGATTTCCCTTGCCTCGAACGAACACGAGTTTTGAAAGGTACGGAACCTCAAACCGAATGCTCGACAATCTCTCGAACTCGCAGATAGGCGATTTCGTTCTCCAGGAAATGATTGGTCGGCGGGTAGCGATGGCGCTTTATCGGGCGACGCAGCAGTCACTCAAACGTTTTGCCGTTGTCAAAATCATCGACATCAAAAACGTTCCGCTCCCCAGAGAGGCGCTCGAAGAAGACTTCATTACCTTCACCCGTAACGTGGTCGCGCTCGAACACATGCACCTTCAGCCGATTTACGATGTTGGCATTGTAGACGACCAGTACATTTATATCGCCGCGCGCTTTATGGCAGGCAATCTCTACGAACTCCTGAATACCGGGCCGCTGCCCATCGAGCAAACGCTGGAACTGTCGCTGCAAATCGCGCTGGCGCTGATGTTCATTCATTCGAACGGTCTGGTTCACAGTTCGCTGTCGCCGCGTAACGTTTACATTGACGAAATGAGCAATGCTTACATTGATGATCTTGAACTGTCACGGGTGATTCAGGCGGCGCGCACGCAGGAGCAGCTTCAATCGCTGCTCGATGAACCATTTTACACGTCGGTGGAACAGTTGGAACTCCAGCCGCTGGATTTTCGCACGGAGATGTACAGCTTCGGCGCGATTGTTTATCACATGCTGACGGGGGTTGCGCCGTTCTCGGACGGAGACAAGCATTTCGAAGCGGTTTTAGCCCGCAAGCAGCGCAATCAGATTATTCCTCTGCGTCAGATCAATCCGGCGCTGTCTCCGGCGCTGGAGCAAGTGATATTGCGTACGCTGCGCGCGAACCCGGAGGAACGCTTCCCCGATTTTCAGGCCCTTGAGACGGCGCTGCGTCAGGAATTGAACCTGCTCAAGCCCGATGACGAGTCCTTGATGAGCCGGGTGCGCTCTATCTTTTCGCGCTTTCGCCCGAAGCCGCGCTTTCTGCAATTGTACTGAAGCCGCTGCCCGCCCTCACCCTCACTCTGGTGGCTTAAGGACGCCTGTTTGCTTCTTTTCAAACGGTTTAGCGGTCGCGTGCAAAAACTGGAAATCATCGCGTGGGGGCATGATTTCCTTGACCTCGGTGATTTCGTAGGTGTTGCGTCCAAAGCGCACATGATCGCCCACTTTGGGACGCGCTTCCTGGTTTTTGATGCCACCCTTGTGCTTGCCACCGACAATGACGTAGCTCACTTTATAGATCATGGTTTTCCTCGCTCACTCGTCGAGGTTGGTATGGCGCAGTTTGAACGCCATATCCAGCGCCAGGTTGCGCATCATCTGATAGCCAAGTGCAGTATCCGTCCGGCATAAGCCGTCGAATGTATCGCGCTTGAGGGTATAGAGCACCGTCGGGTCTTCGTCGGCGACGATGGTCGCCGAGCGTACCCCTTGGTCGAGCAGCGCCAGTTCGCCAAAAACCTGGCCCTCGCCGAGAAACAGCGCGGTCTGCATTTCGCCGTCGGCGTCGCGCTTCAGCACTTCGACCTGACCCTGGACGATGATGAACATACTGTCGCCGGGGGCGTCCTGTTCGATGATGGTGTCACCGCTCTTGTAGGCTTCGTGCTGCGTAATCTGGACTAAGGCTCGCAGTTGAGCTTCCGTTAGCCCGTGAAAAACCTCAATCTGTTTGATGACTTGCAAAATATCTGGCATCGTCAATCTCTCTTTAGCCTGATTCTAATGCACTTCTGACGGTTCGGGGTCGAGCGATCTAATACTCCTTTTACATGGTTACGCTATACTGTAAATTCTACAAGTAGAACTAAAGTTATAGGTCATGAATATCGCCCTGACAAATGGTTGATTTCATTGCCTGTAGCAGACGAGATTTGAACTCCGGCGAGGCGCTATGCAAGAAGAGAAAAATAATGACCGTGAACGCCAATGGCTAGAGTATAGCGTATGGCATTCGAAGCGGAAGTTTATTCCGCCGACCGATGTCGTTGAATTCGCGGATAAGGTGCTGGTGGTGGTCGAAATCGCTGCGCTGCGTCCCACCGATTTAAGCATTACGCTGCTGGATGATCGGTTGGTGATTTCTGGGACGCGCGAACGACCGGTGCTGCAAAATGCGGCATACCATCAGCTAGAGATTGGCTACGGCGAATTTCGAGTCGAGATCGTCTTACAGTGGTCGGTACAGCGCGATGGAGTAAGCGCAACTTATCGTGATGGATTGTTAGCAGTGGAACTGCCACGTCAACCGGAGAGCCAAATCTCCGTGAAGGACGGGAACCCTAAGGATGGCGAATGACTGACGAACGTAAAGCCAATAATGCCGTCGTGGACTGGACTGAAAACGAACACGACGTTGAAATCATCGAAGGTGAAGAGGCCGAAGAGTTTGAGGCGCAAATCCCCGATGAACTGCCGATTCTGCCGCTGCGCGGTGTGGTCGTCTACCCGCAGACAATTATTCCGCTGACAGTAGGACAGCCGCGCAGTATCAAACTGGTCGATGAAGCCATCAGCGGCAGCCGCCTGATCGGCCTGATCACCTCGAAAGACCCGAACCTGGAAACTCCCGGCCCGGACGACATTTACCGCATCGGCACGATTGCCTCGATTCACCGCTTGTTCCGCGCACCCGACGGCACGATTCGCATGTTGGTGCAGGGTATCTCGCGGATTGAGGTGGACGAATTCACGGCGACCGAACCCTACCTGAAAGCGAAAGTTCACGCCGCGCCGGAAGAAGTCGAGAAGTCGATTGAAGTCGAGGCGCTGACGCGCAACGTCGTCGGTCTGTTCACGCGCTTGGCGGAACTGGTGCCGAGCATTCCCGGCGAGCTGATTTCGTCGGCGCTTAACGTCGATGACCCGCTGCAACTGGCTTACACCGTCGCGACGTATATCCGTATCGACCTTGAAGAAGCACAGTCGCTGCTCGAACTGGGCAGCACGGAAGCCAAGCTCCGCCGCCTGATGACGCTGCTGAGTAAGGAACTGGAAGTTCTCGAACTGGGGCGCAAAATCCAGACCGAAGCCCAGACCGAGATGGAGAAAGTCCAGCGCGAGTATTATCTGCGCGAACAGTTGAAGGCGATTCAGCGCGAATTGGGCGAAGCGGACGAGCAGGCCGTCGAGGTCGAGGAATTCCGTGTCAAGATCGCCGAAGCAGGAATGCCGGATGAGGCCAAGAAAGAAGCCGAGCGCGAACTGGATCGGCTCTCCAAGCTGCCGACTGCTGCCGCTGAATATGGCGTGATTCGCACCTATCTCGACTGGCTGACGACCCTGCCCTGGAGCAAGCGCACGCAGGACAACCTCGACATCGCCCACGCGCGCCAGGTGCTGGACGAAGATCACTACGGCCTGAAGGACATTAAAGAGCGCATCCTCGAATATCTGGCGGTGCGCAAGCTGCGGCTGGAACGTGCCGAAGAACTCGAAGGCGCGGAGACGAAGGATTTTGTTCGTCGTGACCGACAGGGCGCGATCCTGTGCTTCGTCGGCCCTCCCGGCGTCGGCAAGACCTCGCTTGGCGCGTCGATTGCCCGCGCGATGGATCGCAAGTTCATCCGTATGAGCCTCGGTGGCGTGCGTGACGAGGCCGAAATTCGTGGCTTCCGCCGCACCTACATCGGCGCGATGCCCGGTCGCATGATCCAGACGATCCGCCGCGTCGAGACGCGCAACCCGATCATCATGCTCGACGAAGTGGACAAGCTCGGTCACGATTTCCGGGGCGACCCGGCGAGCGCGCTGCTCGAAGTCCTTGACCCGGAACAGAACAACGAATTCCGCGATCACTATCTCGACGTGGCCTTCGACCTGAGCGAAGTCATCTTCATCACGACCGCCAACGAACTCGACCCGATCCCTGGGCCGCTGCGCGACCGAATGGAGATCATTCAACTGAGCGGCTACACCGAGAAAGAAAAAGTCGCCATCGCGGAGCAGTACCTCGTTCCGCGCCAGCAGCGCGAAAACGGGCTGCGCAACGAAGAAGTTCACATCGCCGATGATGCGCTGCTCGAAGTGGTGCGTGATTACACCCGCGAAGCAGGCGTCCGTACCCTCGAACGCGAAATCGGTCGGGCAATGCGTAAAGTGGTGACGCGCGTGGCGGAAGGCAAGGACGGTCACGTCGAAATCGACGCCAAGATGCTGCGCGAACTGCTCGGCAAGCCGCGTTACGGTTATCGCGAAGAGATGGAAGAACGCACCGACCGCCCCGGTGTCGCAACCGGGCTGGCGTGGACTCCCTTCGGCGGCGAGGTGCTCTACGTCGAAGCCAACCAGATGTCGGGCAGCAAGGGCTTCCAGTACACAGGGCAGTTGGGTGAAGTCATGCAGGAAAGCGCGCGCATCGCGATGAGCGTTGTGCGCGCCAATGCCAGCAAGTTCGACCTCCCGGCGGATTTCTTCGAGAAGCACGACATTCACCTGCACGTCCCGGCGGGCGCAGTTCCCAAAGACGGCCCCTCGGCAGGCGTGACGATGGTGGTGGCGCTGGCCTCGCTGTTGACGGGACGCCCGGTCAAGGGCAACGTCGCGATGACGGGCGAGATCACGCTGCGCGGTCAGGTGCTGCCGGTCGGTGGCATCAAGGATAAGGTGCTGGCGGCGAATCGGTTGGGCGTCGATACGGTGATTTTGCCGAAGAAGAATGCTAACGATCTCGATGATCTGCCGGAAGAAGTGCGCGCTCGGCTGCACTTCGTACTGGTCGACCAGATTGACCAGGCGCTCGATGCCGCGCTCGTCAATGGACAGCTTGAAGAAACACAGGTACACTCAGAAGCATAGGTTTTGCGTGAAGAGCGGCAGAGCCACCTCAGCCTCTGCCGCTCTTTTTTAGGAGACTATGCCGTGCCCCGAATTCTAATTGTTGAAGATGACGCGACCTCGGTCAAACTCTTAAAAATATTGCTTGAAGAAGTTCATGGACATCAGGTATCGGTGGCACGGCGCGGCGCAGATGCGATGGCGCTGGCGGAAACATCACAGCCTGATGTTTTTTTGATCGACTATCACCTGGTTGACATGGATGGCATCGAACTGATCAAGTCGCTGCGCGCCTCGGAAAAATTCGCCAAAACGCCGATTGTGATGGCCTCCGGGCTGGATGTCGAAGAGGAAGCCCTGCAAGTCGGCGCGAACGCTTTCCTCACCAAACCCTACGAACCCGACGATCTGTCCAAGCTGTTTACGTCACTCACCGCCTCATAACGTCGTTTCGATTCGTACACAGTCTTATGCGGAACTAGAGTGTGGAAACGACTTCGAGTAGACTGAAGTTGAAGATAGGTATTCGATAGGGGGAGGGGAAGCAAATGGCAGAAATTTACAGCCTCGTTTATAAACCCGAAGATGAGAATTCGCCTGAGCACTACACACGACTGCCGCTCGACAGCGCGCGCCTGCTGGTGGGACAGGGCATCGAAGGCGATCTTAACGGCAGCGGCAACCCGAATCGCCAGTTGAACGTGATGTCGTTCGAGACGCAGCAGCAGTTGGGTGCGGAAGGCTTCAAGGCGAAAACCGGCGAGCTGGGCGAGCAGATCACGCTGCGCGGGCTGGACATCGACGCGCTGGAGGCAGGGACGCGCATTCAGTTGGGCGATCAGGCGGTGATTGAAGTCATCAAGCCGCGCACAGGCTGCGACCGCTTTGAAGCGATTCAGGGGCATTTACGCAGCGAAGCCGCGAATCGTCTGGGCATGATGGCGAAAGTTGTCGCGGATGGTGTCGTCAATGTGGGCGATCCGGTCAAAGTGCTGGAATCCGTCTCCGCGAAATAATTCGCCGGGGTGACTGAAACTAAAAACGGGCGCTGTCATGTGACAGCGCCCGTTTTGTTTGCATTATCGACCAGCCTCAGCCAATTAGCCGATCTTGATCACCGCGCCGGTGCCGGGAGGGCCAAAGGTCGAACCAATCGAGACTGCCCAGCTACCATCCGGAGCCTGCGCCAGCGAGTACGGCTGGGGCAGATTTTCCGCAACCGGCGTCGCACCGTCTGCGCTGACCTTGACGACTGCGCCGGTATTCGGGACGGGGCCTTGCGCGCCAAACTGGGTCAGCAGTTCGACTGCGTAGATGCTGCCATCCTGCCCAATGGCGATGTCGGTGACGGCGGTCAGATTGCCGAAGGTTTCGATGAGTGTCTGGCCATCTGCCGACCAGTGTTCAACCTTGGCAGCCATCGGCGCAATGCCCTGACCGAGGAAACCGACATAGAAGCTGCCATCATCTGCGAAACGGATTGCGGTCGGCACGGGGTCGTCTTTCCAGACCATGAATGTGCTCAGGCCGTCTTCTGCCGTCCACGAGAGAATATCGTTCGCGCCAGTATCGACGATGTAGAGCGTGCCATCTGGCCCCCAGGTGAGGTTATTGACGTTGCTGTCCACGACATCAGCTTCGTCAGGGTTGTTGGCGAGTTCATAGGCGTAGGTGTCGATGAAGTTGACGATGCGACCATTTTCCCAGTTCACTTCGATCACGCCGTCACCGTAGAAAGGCTGCGGATTGGGAGCAGGGCCACCACCAGAAACTGCCAGCCAGAGCGACGAGCCTTGAACATAAGCGGCAGCAAGCCCTGTGACTTCACCACTGGGGGTTGCGACACTGAACAAACCAGGGAGGAAAACCGACTGTGCGCCGTTTGCATCAATACGGTTGACCTGACTGCTGAAGCCCGCCTTGATGTCGCCATCGGGCGTGGACATCAGCACTTCGCTGCCGCCCGCGCCTGCTTCGGCGATGAGCAGGTTGCCGTCAGCATCATAGGAGATACCGCGCGGGTTATTGAGGCCGCTCACGATAGCGTTCGACATCATCATATCGCCGGTAGCTTCGGGTGTGGCATCCTGCGCCAGTGCCGGAAGTACCAGTACTGGAACTAAACTGAGACTGATTAATGTTGCAGCAATTCCCTTACGAAACATGCCTTGACCTCTCCCTCAAATGTTCGTTAAACGCTTAAGTGCAATTGACATGATACTACAGGACTTCTGCGCTCAAGCCTTCAGACCGCTGGTGGGGTTTTTCCCCCGCCAGATGGACAGGTATCAATTCGGGCTTCATGCCCGAAGAATCGAACAGGGAAATTTACGTTTTTTGCGAATAAAGCCCCACCAGTCGCCCGATCAGAATCGCGATATAGAGCACGCCGATCACCGCCTCGGCGCTGACCAGTGAGCGCGCCAGCGATGTCAGCGGGATGATGTCGCCGTAGCCTGCCGTCGTCAGCGTGACATAGCTGAAGTAGGTCAGCAACTGCCAGGAGACCGGAGACGCGGTATTGACCAGAAATGCCGCCTGTCCCATTGACGCCTGAGTGAGCACTTCCAAAATGATGTAGATGGGCATGAAACAGTCGCCGATGAGCAGATAGACCGTCACTGCCGCGACCAGCACGTCGCGGGTCACGCGCTCGGACTGAATGAAGATGAAATCGAGCAGGGCGACCATGATTGTCAGGTTGAAGACGACGAAACCGCCGTATACGAGCAATGCTATGGGTAGATTGTCCGGGTAGACGACCCGCAGCAGGGTCGCGATGATCAAGATTGGCGTGCCGACGAGGGCAACAGCCGTGTGCCAGCGCGCCCGCGCCACCGTATAGACGCCAAAGCCGTACAGTCCGCACCACAGTGCCGCGTAGATAATCTGCCAGACGTCGTTGATTTCAGAGAGCGGATAGCCGATATTGAGCACGACCGTGATGATCAGCAGATAGATGGTGCGCCCGCGCAGCCGCTCACGCAGGGAGGGAAGCGGGGATGCGGTAGCCATCAGTCGTGCATCACTTGCTGCCGCATTGGCTGGTTGTGACTGCGCTCAAAATCCATTGCCAAAGTCATTTTCTCGTTTGTACGAATTCTCGTAATATACTATAGAAGTCCGGCGGACGCATACATGCTCCGACCACCGTGAAGGACGAAACCATGCCCCGCATTGATCAGCATCTCGGCTTCACCCGCTTTGAGGCCGATCAGTATTACAAGCAGGCGCTTGAAGCCTACAAAAAAGGCGATTTCGACAGCGCCATCGACAATATGAAGAACGCGATTGAGGCGCTGCCGCGCAAGGCTGAATACTACGCGGCGCGCGGCCTGATGTATCTCGATGACGGCGTGACCCAGAGCGCGATTGACGATTTCGGTCAGGCGTTGAAGATTTTCCCGCACGAGATGCTGGCGCATTACGGGCTTGGCATCATCGCCTTTAAGGATAAGCAGTGGGATGAAGCGCTCCAGCATTTCACCAATGCCTATTACGTCGATCAGCAGCGCCCGGAGACGCTCTACTATCTGGCGCTGACCTATTTTCACAAGAAGGATTACCCCAGCGCCGCCAACCTGATGAAGCTGGCGAACGACCGCTTCGAATTGCTCAACGACAAGCGCAAGTCGGATTCAGCGAAATGGCTGCGCGAACTGGCGAAGATGGCCGAAAAAACAGCGGAACTGCTGCGGGGATCGCCCGATCAGGCGTTGGGATCTGAAAGTGTATTCGGTGGGGGGCGGTCGCTTACCGCAGGTGACTCCTGAGTTAGAATGTAAACCATCTGCGCAGCAAGCCGAAGCGGGGGCGTGATGAAACCACTTTTCACTCTGATCACACTGGTGCTTTTGCTCCCGCTGCTGGTCAGCGCCCAGGCGGCTACAACTGATTGGCAGGTGGTGGTTTACGCCGACGGTTCGAATGCGCTTAAGGTACTGTCGAGCGCGGGCGTCGTCCAGTCGATTGCCGCTGGATCGCTGCCGCTGCACGTCGGGACGTTCCCGAATGCACCGCTGGTCGCCATCACCTCGGATCGGCGCGCGCTGGCGGCGCTCAACTTCATCTCCAATCAACGCCTGACCGTCACGATTGCCGATCACGGAACCTGCTGCAAAACCGTGCGCCTCGCCGATGCGGGAGTCGTGCTGGCGAATATTGGCAGCTTCAGCCCCAATGGACGGCGTTTTGCTGTGAGCTATCTAGCAGTCACCGACGAAGCCGCGCATCAATTCGAGTCGGCGGTGGTGACGGTCGATGTCGAACTAGGCGCGGTGATCTCGCGGCTGGAGAATCGACAGATCGGCGGCGACTATGCACTGCTGCGCGATTGGAACGACGATGGCATCGACTACCTGCCGCTCTGCTATGGCTGCGATCAGCCGCCTGCTGGATCGCTTGCCCGCTGGAATCCCGATACCGGCGATGTGACGTCGAACCTGAGCTACTACGACACTACGCAGGATACACTGGCGCTCACAGGCGAGACGATTGCGCCGGGACATCGACCAGATTTTCCGCTGCCGATTCAGAACGCTGACAGCGCGCAGAATGTCCTGACCTTCGGCGACAGCGCCCGCGTGATCTATTACAACCCCAACAGCTTGCAAATCACGTCCGCGCATTGGGTTGCGGATGGCTGGGAAATTCTGATTGAACATCCTGACGGTGTAATGCTGCTCGACCGCGCCGGAGCCAAACACCCGATCAACAGCGGTGACACATTCCTCGTCGGCACCCCCGACGGTTGGCTGGGAACGCGCGCAGGCGTTAGCGATTCAATCGAAGTTGTGCATCACACGCTGACCAATCTCGACGGCAAAGTGATTGCTCGCTTCTACCACCCCATCACCGTCATTCAGGCTCCAGCGCTGGGCGCGACGGCGACGCAAGGCGGCTTCCCGAACATCGCTTCGCCTGTGCGTGCGATTACCTGCCCGAATACACTCCCACCGCGTCTGATCGCGGGCGGTAAAGGCCGCGTCAGCAGCGGCGGCGTCAACCTGCGCCGCGATCCGTCGCTGACAAGCAGCACCATCGTCATGATCACGACCGAAGTCTTCAACGTCATTGCCGGGCCGAACTGTGATCCGACCGGCATCGCCTGGTGGGAAGTGGGACTCGGTGGGTTACGCGGATGGATGGCGGAGAGCAAGGATGGGGTATACCTGCTCGAACCCGTGCTACATTAAGGGAAGGACTGAGTAAAAACAGGACTGAGAGTGCGTATGTGAAGGTTTTTATTATGCTTGATTCGCCTCAAGTCCATATGTTTTATGAAGCAATCTATGAAACCTTGCACTTGTGTTTCTCCCTTTCTCCCCGCTTGCGTGGGAGAAAGGGAAGCTGACCTGCTCTTGGTCAGCAGGGATAGAGGGGCGCTGGGCAAGCGTAATGTTCGCTTTTACAAATACGCTCTGAGGACTGAGCAACAGCAAAAGAAGGGGCAGTTTGATGAAACGAGTGATTTTGCTGGCGCTGGTGGTAGCGCTGGCTTTGACGGGGATAATTCCAGCGGCGGCACAGACGAGCGAGTGGTCAGTATATCTGCTCGATAATGCGTCGCAGCAGCTTGTTCGCATCTATGGCGACGGGACGCAGCAAAGCATCGATCTTGGCCTGCCTGTGGACTCTTTTGTGGGGCAGAGCGCGTTTGATTTTTCGCCGGATGGCAATCGCGTCGGCTACTGCGTGAGTTCGAATACGTCGGACGGCTCGAAAGCAACGCTGATCGTGCGCGACATCAGCAACGCGAGCACCCAGTCGGCCAATCTTGACCTGGGTACGGCGCAGGGCTGCTGGGTCAAATTCAACGCCGATGCCAGCCAGATTGCGGTGGGGCTGGTGCGCTATTATGCGGGCGATCCGGATGCTGATGCCAGTGTTCCGCCCTGGTCGCTGCTGGTGGTCGACGCGGCGAGTAGCAGTTCGCTTTACGAGATGAATTTGACTAAAGGCGGCGCGATTTTCAACGCACAGCAGACGATCATGCCAGAGGTGCGCTATTTCGCTAACAACCAGATTATATTTGCTGGATTGCCCTGGGGAACCGAGGGCATACCGAGCAGTCCGGCTTATTTCTGGCAGTTAAGCGACGACAGCCTTCAGCCGCTGGATCGCTGGTGGCGTTCTGGATTGGACAGTCTTGCGGGAACGGGCGAACTTGTTTGGACAGAACTCGACTCAACGCTTGCTGCCGCTGATCCTGGCGGCCCGTTGCCACAGGCGAATGTCGTCAAGCTAGCAGATAAAAGCGGTCAGGAGCGCATGATCTACGCCAATCCTGACTGGGTGCTGCTGGGGACGAAGTTCATCGACAACGGTCGGCTATTGGCGATCAACGAACTGCAAGGCGCAGATCCGAATTCAACGCCGGGAAGCCAGCCGACGCGCTGGATGGCACTGGATCGCAGCGGCACGGCGAATGTGCTGGCGACCACGCTTGGCTTTTCACAGATTCTCCCTGCGCCGGATGGCTACGTCATCCTGTGGGCGAGCGATAACAGCGCCACGCCGTTTATGTCGCTCGACTACTACAGCGGACGCGAGAAGACGACGCTCTGGCAGCAGCAGGGGAGTGGCGGCATGACTTGGTGGCTGCTCTGGTCGTCGCCCACTACCACCGCCGACGGGTTACAGCCGTTCCCGACAGTTAATTAGGAAACGGTTACTCTGTAGGGGCGACCTGCCAACCTGTGATGCTAGTACCAAATTTGAGGGAAGGTATTCGTAGGGGCGACCTGCCAGGTCGCCCCTACAGACCCAATAAATCCCTTTTAGACCCACAAACGAGCATCATTCGTTGCCAGGTCGCCTCTACTTTGCGTCTTTCGTTTTACCTTTGCGTCTTTGCGTTGATGCTTTTATTTTCTTGCAGCGCCCACCATGCCAGCAGCACGCCGATGCCCGCGAAGATACCTGCCAACGCCCACAGCGGCGCGCGCGCCAGCGTATCGACAATCAGGCCGAAGGGGTAATCGGGGTACAAATCAGAGTGCAGGCCGTCCTTGACCAGCATCAGGGCGGCGGAAGCCAGCGCTGCCAGTAAACCCGTGAGCGCGCCGAGCAGCGCCGCGCCCAACAGGGTCGCTTGTGGCGCGAAGGTTCTGCCGCCGAAGCGCCGAATGGTCGTCAGGGTGACGATCAACAGTGCCAGCCCGCTGCCGAGCAGAACGACCGGAACGACACTATTATCTTCCAGCGATGACCACAACAGCAGCAGCGCCCCGTAGACGAGCGCCATGACTCGCAGGCGGCTGCGCCAGCGCGGGATCGTGAACGTGAAGCTAGTCTGCGGCTCCGGCGAACTCAGCGCGGGCAACCGACTCGAAACAAAAGATGTGCGATTCATATGCGTCAAGCAGAATCGTCAGTCCCTCCTGTGTCATCGCGCCGCCCGCCCGCACATATTCCTGATCATCAGTCACATCGTAGAGTTTCCAGCGTTCGTCGGCGATCCAGGGCCAGGGCGAAAGATCGACGCGCCCCTGTGCTGCGTGCGGCGTCAGGTTGATGACGATCAGGCGGTAATCTCTGCCGCGCTCATACCAGCCATAGGCCAGCAGATTTTGGTAAGAATCGTTGCCGTCGGCGATGGGGCGCATCTGGAATAGATACCAGTCACCTTCCTGATAGATGCGGTCGCGCGCTTCGCTCAGCAGCTTGTGGTAATAGGCTTCGAGGTCTGTGTCCTGTTCTTCGTCCGGCTGGCGCTTGATGTGGACGGGCAGCTTGACCTTGCGCCCGCTGAACTGCCCTTCGTGAAGCAGCACCGCCCCTGGCAGCGTGCAGATCAGCGTGGCGGCGGCGAAGCTCTTGCCTGCGCCAAGTGTCGTATAGGCGCGTGGCTCATCGTGGTTTTCGATGAAGCGCATCATGTGCTTCTGGTAATCGATTCCGGCGACGAGATGCTGGCGAATCTTGGGGACGTTACCTTCGATGATGCGGTCGTAGAGCGTCTTGTCGTAGGCGAAGTCGAAGCCCTGCTGCAAAATATCGTACTCTTTATCCCAGTAGACTTCCGCCGTGAACATGAAGTCGGGATAGTCGTTTTTAACGTAGGGGATAATCTCGCGCCAGAATTCCTGCGGCAGTGGGTCGCCGACGAAGCCGCGCCACGTCCCCGCGAAAATATCGCTCATCAACAGCATCGCCATATCGCAGCGAATGCCGTCACACTGGCTGGCGATGTCGAGCAGCGTTTTCTTGACCGCCTCGCGCAAATCGGGATTAAAGACGTTCAACTGCGCTGTGTCTGCCCAGCCGGGGAAGAGCGGGTCGCGCCCATGTGCGAAAACGATTTCTTTGCCGCGCGGACGTTTGCGCACGAAGAAGTCGTCGGAGCGGTTTTTCACATCGGCGGGCTTGCCCTGGACGATGTAATCGGCGTGCAGGTCGAGCCAGGGATGATCGACGGCGACGTGATTCGGCACGAAGTCGAGCATCAGCGTCAGACCGCGCGCCTGCAAGCGCTTGCGCAGGGCTGCCAGTCCGGCGCGACCGCCCAGCCGCTCATCGACGGTGTAATCGGAAATCGCATAGGCCGAACCGATCACGTCGTCATTGGTCAGGTCGGGCAGCGCGGGCTTGTATTCATGTTTGTATTTGAGGGCGTGCTTTCGCCCCCAGGTGCTGCGTGTCCAAACGCCCATCAGCCAGATCATGTCAATGCCGGGGAGTGCGATGTCGTCGAGAGCGCTGTCGGGAAGGTTGCTGAGGGTGATATTTTTGCCAAACTGGCGGCTGAGCCGAGTCAGCCAGACCCAGGTGTTAATCTGATAAACAAACGGTTTATTTGACCACGCTGCCATAAACCGGCATCCTTCAACAAAAACTAGACTCCACCGCCATCATTCACGTGGAGCGCGTCAGAACGAAAGTTTTGTTTCAGAGAACCCCTCCAATAATAATGAATAGCGCTCCCACTTTCAACTTTCGCCTTTCGCTTTCGACTCTTTCTTCATCGTAGCGAAAGATCTGACAACAAAGCGTTGATTTAATGTGAATAAAGGATTAATTTCCGCCTACTTTTCCAGAAAACGCTCCTATAAGTCCATTAATAGACAAAAGCATGGCAGGTCGGCATAATTACGGCGCAGGTTAGGAAACAGGAGTAAAACATGGCAGACGGATATTTTGTAACCCCGCAGGATGCCGCTCAGGTCGAGATGCTGCCCGGTGTTCATCGCCGCACGATGGGCATCACCGACGAGGCGATGTTGTGTGAGTTTTTCCTCGAACGCGATTCGGTTGTGCCCGAACATAGCCACATGAATGATCAGGTCGGCTACGTGATTTACGGTCGCGTCGATTTCCAGATCGGTGACGTGCATCACATCTGCAACCCCGGTGACAGTTATGCCATTCCCGGCGGCATTCTGCACTCGGCACGCGCCCTGATTGACTCGCTGGTAATCGACACTTTTTCGCCGCCGCGCAATGACTATCGCACCGAAGCCCGTTAGGAGACCGGATTGGGTGTATCGGTATTGTGATTATTCGGGAATAGATTTCGCGATTTGGTAAAAATACTTTAGAATAATTGATAACCGTGTGTTGTAAGTGTTAGAGAGAAACTAGGATGGATGTCTACCAGCCCGAACGAAGGCACCCAAAAGGGCAGGCGCGTGAGCGTTACGCGGCGCGCCAGCGCAAGGAGATGGTGCGGCGCAGTTCAACTGGCCCTGCCGAATCGGAACTGATCGCCGAAAAGCCCGTGATGTCCCGCGCTCCGACCGACCCCGGTCGCGTTAATTCGGAAGTCATGAAGGGGCGGGCACTCGTGCTCACGCGCGATGCGCTCTGGTACGTCCAACACAAACCGATTATTTTATTCAGCTTGTTTGCCGTGATCATCGCCATCATCGGCCTGTTTCTGGGGACACACCTGCTCGGTGGGCGAGTTTTCCCGAATGTTTGGGCGCTGAATGTTAATCTCGGCGATATGTCAGTCGAGGAAGCGGCAGCAGCGCTCCAGAACAAATGGAACAACGCTATCCAAATCCAACTCCACGACGGGGATCGCATCTGGGCAGCGACGCCTGCTGAAATGGGGCTGTCGCTCGATGCGGTGGCGACTGTCGATGCGGCACGCAAGGCAGGACTGTCGGGCGTTCCGCTGGGCATTGGCGTGCTGCCCGTCGTCAATATGAATCTGCTGACGACACAGAATTTTCTTTTAGACCTGACTGAACAGACGAAAATCCTGCCTTACAATGCGGGCTTCAAATGGGACGGCGATAATCTTGTTGGGGTGCCGGGGACTGACGGACGCTACCTCGATGTCGCGGCGACGATGGCGAATCTTCAAACCAATCTGTCGCTGATCGCTTCGCAGGGTAAGTTCGACCTGTCGATGACGACGTCGCCGCCTGACGCGCGCGATCCCTCGCCGTTTTTGACACAGGCGCGCGCCTTTAGCGCCCAGAACTTCATGATCAAAGGCTACGATCCTTTCACGGACGAACATTTCGCCTGGACGACGGATCGCAATACGCTGACCTCGTGGCTGGAAGTCGATAAGAACGGCTTAGGGCTGCGTCAGGATGTGTTTGCCAATTTCGTGCAGGCGCAGACCGACTCGCTGGAAAAGACCAACAATCTGCGCTATATCGAGCCGAACGACTCGATGGCAAAGATGCAGGAAGCCATCAGCAACACGCAGAGCGAAGTCGACCTGCGTATCCATTACCGCTCCAGCACCTACACGGTGGTTGGCGGCGACAGCGGTTACGTGATCGCGCTCAAGAACGGGATACCCTTCTATCAGTTACAGTTGGCAAATCCGGGGCGTGACTGGGATATTCCGCTCAGTGTCGGCGAAACAGTCAACCTGCCCTCGCCAGACATTATGGTGCCGCTCGACCCGATCCCCAACAAGCGCATCGTCGTCAATATCAAAACGCAGTCGCTGATCGCCTACGAGAACGGGCAGCCGGTCTTTAGCTGGCTGATTTCGTCGGGCATGGATCAGGACCCGACTGCTCCCGGTATCTATCAGGTCTTGAGCCATGCCGAGAAAGCGAAGGGCGGTAGTTCTGACCTGTGCAGTTCGCTCGGCTGTGCGCAGTGGACGATGAACTGGTTCATGGGCATGTACGAAGTCGTGCCGGGGCTGTTCAACGGCTTTCATGGCGGCGTGCTGCTGGCAAACGGTCGTTATCTCGGTGATGGCGGGGTGGGGCACAAGTTTCCTTATGGCTGCGTTATGTCGGTTGATGACAATGCCAAGCTGCTCTACGACTGGGCAGATGATGGCACGATGGTGGAAATCCTTTCCGGGATTTACCCGCCGCGCAGCGAACTCGGTCGTCAGATGCTGGCCTCACCGGTTCCCGCCCACTGATTTTCCTCAATTCAAGCCTGCGGCGGCGTCTCACCTCGATGAGACGCCGCCGTTTTTGTTACCCCTTGTTCAGCCTCTGCTGAATTATTTCAGCCCAGGACGCGCGTCGTGAGAATACAAGTTTTTTGTGCATTCTGTACGAGATTAACGCTAGATAAATGAACACATAGTGACATTATAAGCTTGTTGAATTAATGATTTGACAACGATTGACAATGAATATAGCGGGTTTAAACGATTTAACGTTCCCTTAAGCTGACATTGAGAACGGTACCAACTTGATTTGTGATAATCTATACTAACGATAATGAGAAATCGCACAAATCGGATACGAAGAAAACGTGAAAATTAGTGTTTGACTTTAAACCTGGATGGCATATACTGAAGACAGATTAGCGAATTTGACGTGTGGGGCACACCAAAAAGATTTGTTTATAAAAACTTCTTTCGCCCCACACAGATAACTCAAACGCCCCGTCATTGACGGGGCGTTTTCTTTTGCGTTCTCTGGAGTTTCCTCACAATGCAGAAACGAATGTACGGTACTTGGGACAGCCCCATCACCCCTTCGATGATTGCCGCAGGTGCGCGCCTGAACGATGCCCAGTGGGCGGGCGAAACCCTGGTCTGGTTGGAAGGACGCGGCGCGCAAGGGGTGCTGGTCGCGCAGACCGGCGCGCAGGCTCCGCGCGATTTGACGGACAGCAGCCATTCGGTGCGCGGCAGAGTCGGTTATGGCGGTGGCGAATTCACGACGATTGGCGAAGAAGCAATCATTTTCGCTGGGACGGGCGGGCGGCTCTACCGCCTCGCGCTCGCGGGTGGCCTGCCCAAAGCGATCACCCCTGCTTTCGGATCGGCGGCAGCGCCGCGTGCTTCATCCGATGGGCGCTGGGTTGTGTATGTCCATCACTCTGAAGGCGTCGATGGCCTGGCGCTGGTCGATGCCGAAGGCGAACTGTTCCCGCGCAAGCTGGCCTATGACACCGATTTTGTCATGCAGCCTGTTTGGCACCCGCAGGGTTCCCATATCGCTTACGTCGCCTGGAATTTCCCGCAAATGCCCTGGGACGGGGCGTGGCTCAAGCTCGCGCATCTGACCGAAGGGCCGGACGGCGTGCCTTCGGTTGCCAACACTGAAACGCTGGCTGGCAGCGAGCAGACTTCGATCTTTCAGCCAGAATTTTCACCGGATGGACGCACGCTGGCCTATGTCAGCGATCAAACGGGCTGGTGGCAGCTTTACCTCTACGACCTTGACAGTGGGACGCATACCCAACTGACCGACACTGAAGCTGAACACGGCGCACCTGCCTGGGTGCAGGGTACGCGCACCTATGCCTGGTCGCATGACGGCAAAGCGCTCTACTTCCTGCGCAATCAGGATACGCGCTGGTCGCTCTGGCGCTGCGAGATCAGCAATCACAAGCTGCGCCGCGTGACGTCGCTTGATCCTTACAGCCATTTGGGGCAGATTTCGGCGTCGCGTCTGCGTGGCGAAGTTGCCTTGATTGCCTCTGCGCCCACGATCCCGGATCGCCTGATCACCTGCGAAATTGAGCGCGTTACCACCGCTCCCG
Source organism: Anaerolineae bacterium (assembly GCA_034432495.1). GTDB lineage: Bacteria > Chloroflexota > Anaerolineae > Aggregatilineales > Phototrophicaceae > Flexifilum. Next base: position 54,003 of record DAOUCB010000042.1, read on the forward strand.
CCCCCGAAGCGGAGGAGGACGACACGCTGCGGTTGATGGTAGACGACTCCGAGTCGGAAGTGTGGGTGCGTCGGCGCAGCCGCTCGGAAATGCTCATGGCGCGTTATGCCGAAGCTCAGCCGATTTCCTGGAAAGGTCATGACGGGGATCAGGTCTATGGCCTCTACTCGCCGCCGACCAGTCCTGATTTCGAGAGCAGCGGCGCGCCGCCGCTGATCGTCAAAGTACACGGCGGCCCCACCAGCCAGACCGATCCGCGCTTCTCGCCTGAAGCGCAGTTTTACACCTCACGCGGCTATGCCTTCCTCGAAGTCAATCATCGAGGCAGCACGGGATACGGCAAGGAGTATCGCGACAAACTGCTTGGCGCGTGGGGAACTTACGACGTCGAGGACAGCATGACGGGCGCGCAGTATCTGGTCGATAAAGGCTTAGCCGATGCGCTTCGTCTGGTGATTCTTGGCGGCAGCGCGGGCGGCTATACCGTGCTGCAATCGCTCGTCTCGAAGCCGGGATTCTGGCGTGCGGGCGTTTGCCTCTACGGAATTTCCAACCAGTTCACGCTGGCGCTCAACACCGATTGGAAGTTCGAGGCCCGCTACCTCGACCAAATGTTTGGCGCGCTCCCCGACGCCGAAGCCCTCTATCGTGAACGGTCACCGCTCTTTCACGCCGACAATATCAAGGATGCGGTCATCATCTTCCAGGGCGAAGACGATCCAGTCGTTCCAAAGGCGCAGGCCGACAGCATCGTCGCTGCCCTGAAACGACGCGGCGTCCCGCACGAATATCACGTTTTCGCGGGCGAGGGACACGGCTGGCGCAAGCCGGAAACTATCGAGCGCTATTACGCGCTCGTGCTCGACTTTCTCAAGCAGTACGTGATTTTCGGCTGAACCTGTCATGGAGAGGCGTCCCCGAAACTCAAGGGACGCCTCTGCCTCTCCGCTGTCTTCTCATAATTGTCATTAATTCCGTTTGTAACTCTCATCAAGATGAAGTATGCTTGTCGTCTGTAGATGCGCCGGGATGACCTATGCGACGACTCGTCTTGATCTTCGTGGTACTCATAATCGCGGGTTGCAACCTGACAACCGGCGATGTCCCCACGCCGACCAGCGGACAGACGTATCCGACGGTGTCTTATACGCCGCCGACGCCTTATCGTGCCCCCAACCTGAACGCGACCCAGGGTGCGTTTGTTGCGCCGACGCTCGTCGGCGGCAATGTTTCAGGCGGAGCGGCCTTCAGCGCGCAAAGCGTCGGCCCGACGGCGACGCCGGGGAATATTCTGACGCCCGTACCCGCAGAATCCTTGATCCAGAACCCTGCGCCTTCACTCAATTCGCAGAATGCGATTGAAGCCTTCGTCAATAATCTGGTTGTCCCTGTCTGGAATTTCATCTACACCTTCTTTCTCGAAGGCATGAGCACGCTCTGGCTGTTTGCCGGGGCGCGTGGCGGCATCTTCGCGCAGATCTTCTGCTGCATCGCGCCCGCGATTGCGCTGATCGTCGTCGTTGTGTTTCGCGTTCGGATTTTCCGTTTCTGGCGGCGCTAATCGGAGATACTGCGTAAAATAAAATGCCCCGATCACTTTGACCGGGGCATTTTGTTTGCCTTAATTTTTTGCCACTATACCTTCTGGATGATCTCCGCGCCGCCCATATACGGGCGCAGCACCTCCGGGATGATCACGCTGCCGTCGGCCTGCTGATAATTCTCCAGAATGGCGATCACCACGCGCGGCGTTGCCAGTCCGCTGCCGTTAAGCGTGTGAACAAACTGTGTTTTCTTCTGTCCCTCCGCCCGAAAGCGGATGTTCGAGCGCCGCGCCTGAAAATCTTCCGTATTGCTGCATGAGCTGACTTCGAGCCACTCGTCGCAGCCCGGTGAGTAAACCTCGATGTCATATTTCTTGCTCGCCGCGAAACCGAGATCGCCTGTCACGATTTCCAGGCGGCGGAAGGGTAGCTTCAGCGCCCGGCAGATGTCGCTGGCGGCTTCGGCGAGGCTTTCCAGTTCGGCATAGCTCGTCTCCGGCGTCGTGAACTTGTACATCTCGACCTTTTCGAATTGATGCACGCGCTTGATGCCGCGCACGTCGCGTCCCGCGCTGGTTTTCTCGCGCCTGAAGCAGGGCGTGTGCGCCACGTAATACAGCGGAAGCTGTGCCTCCTCCAGAATTTCGTCGCGGTGCAGGTTGGTGATAGCGACCTCAGCGGTCGGCAGCAGATATAGTTCAGCGTCCTGATCGAAGTAAACCACGTCGCGGAATTTGGGGAATTGCGCCGAGCCGTAGAGCATGTCCTCTTTGACCAGATAGGGCACGTACAGTTCGAGGAAGTTCTTTTCGCGCGCCATATCGAGGAAGAAGCTGATCAGCGCCCGCTGCAAACGCGCTCCCATCCCCTTGAGGACGTAGCCGCGTGATCCGGTCAGTTTGACACCGCGCTCGAAGTCGATGATGCCCAGTTCCGGCCCCAGATCCCAGTGTGCTTTGGGCGTGAAGTCGAATTCGTAGAAATCGCCCTCCGGTGTCCAGGGGATGTTGTGTTCCTCGCTGTCAAAAACCGGGACGCTCTCGTTGGGCATATTCGGCAGCCAGAGCATATTTTCTTCAAGCTGCGCCTCCACGCTCTTGACCTGCGTGTTGATGTCCTCGACGCGCCCGCCCAATGCGCCCAGCTTGCTCATTAAGCCAGCCATCGCCGCTTCTGGATCGACATCTGCATCCGGCGACATCTGCACATTGGCGTTGAGCATTTCCACAGCGCCGTCGTAATCCTCAGCCTCGATCAGCCGAGCGGCCTCAATCGCCCGCGTCGCGCGGGTAGCACCGTCGAGGTTTTTATCGCCGCGCAGCCGCCCGATACTTTTGTTCAGCTTGTTGCGCGCTGCCTGAATCTGCTCCGATTCGGTCAGCAGGGCGCGCCGCTCTTTATCCAGCTCTACAATCGCATCGACGCGCCCCAGCGCCGTCGGATCGTTCAGCTTGGCAATCTGTTCCTTGACCCATTCCGGTTTCTCCCGGATCAGGGTGATGTCGATCATGGTTGTTCTCCTTGAGGTCGTGCTCAGATAAATTGTTTTTGAGTTCTGTCTCGCGTTCGAGCGAAATCAGAGCAGCTTCTATTCTGTAGGGGCAGACCTATGTGTCTGCCCATTCTCAATTCCTTAAGGCTTTGGCTTTACCTTATTTCCACCCCGTCTGCCGAGGAAGAAGGGTAAAACTTCGCCTTCAGGGTCTTAAGTCCCTCACCTCAGGGAGAAGGATTTAGGGCGAGGGCTTATCTTGATCCCGCTGACCAGACCTGCGTGTCTGCCCTCGAACTTTGCGCCTTCAGGCGGGTCGTGCGGATCGGGAGTTCCTGAATCCGTCACGAACCGCCTAAGTAGACGAACTGTGGTCGTCCACCTGCACAGCGGGTAGATTCGGCTTGGTATCGACATCCTCGTCAGCAGGCAGTGGGCGCGTGAAATCGCGGTACAGCCGCACCACTGCCAGCGCCAGTCCCAGGATAATGATCACGATTACCAGAGTGTCGAAAAATTCCGGCGTAAAATTCTTCCAGATGTCCATCAGCATTCCTTCGCGGACAAACAAAAACGCCTCCCCTGACCGACAGGGAGGCGCGTGTTATCAAAACCTCTGGGCGGCAGGCGCGGCGTTAACTTTCCTTCAGAGACGAGAGCAGCCCGCTCACTTCACGCCAGCCGGGCAGCTTGATGCTGAAGGTCGTGCCGGTGCCTTCTTCACTTTCAAACCAGATGCGCCCGTTCATTGCTTCGACCTCGTTCTTGCACAGATACAGGCTCAGCCCGTAGCCGAATTCCCCCATCACCTGCGGCTGGCGCGAGCGCGTAAACGGCAGAAACACCCGTTCACTATCGCTGGCGCGAATACCATAGCCTTCGTCAATCACGTCGATCTGGACGGCGTTGTCCCGTGTGGCGTAGGCGGCAATGCGGATGGAGGACGCCCGCATACTGTACATGATAGCATTGCGCAGCACGTCACGCAAGACTTGCGCCAGAATGTCCGGCGCGGCGCTCGCGGCGATTTTCTGCGGAATCACCGAGCGAATCCGCTTGCGATAATCGCCCGTATCGCTTTCGGGATCGACCAGTTCGGTTTCGTCAAGCGTTTCAAGGAAATCTTCCATGAAGTCGGCAATCACCACGCGTTTGGTCTGCGTCCGCGCCAGTTCGCGGGCTTTTCCCGTGCGAATATGCTCCAGCCGCTCCATGAGATCGGTCAGCATTCGCATCCGGTACATATGAATGTCGATCAGTCGGGTGAACCCCGCGATCCGCTTGCCCACCATTTCCACGGTCTCGGTCGGCTTGGCGCGGGTAACGCTCTGCGTAATCAGTGCGGCATGACCGCGCGTCGCCGTGACAACTTCGCGCACTTCTTCGAGATATTTCTCGACAATTTCTGAAATCGCTGCCCAGTCCGGCGTCTCAATCGAGATCATGACATAGGTGTCGTCTTCAGCGTGCAGCGCCGAAATCCAGCAGGGAATCCGTTCGCCCGAACGATAGATGTGAAAGCGCACCGGCTGGTGGCTGTCAAGCGCATTGGCGCGCGCGGCTTCAACCATTTTGGTGGCATCCGTGATGCGCGTATTGAACAGCACCGCCGCCGCGACCCAGCCCTCCGAACGGATCAGCTTCAGGTCGCTGCCGAGCAGGGTGCGCACGGCAGCGTTGTCCTGAATCAAACGGTTCGCGCTGTCAAAGATCAATACGCCCTGGCTCAGACCATCCAGGACGAGCTGGTTCCCCAGTCCTCTGTTTGCCACCACGCGCCACCCCGTTGGTTATCGACATGCTCTGTTTGCGTCGTATACATATTTTATGCACAAATTTCCGCTGCGCACCATACACGTTTAACCAATCGAACTATGACGATTGGCCTATGCGATCCAGCGCCAGGTCACGAAGCGGGCGATGAACAGCAGCGCCAGCGCCGCCGCCGCGCCATAGACGATGACCTGTTTGTACCAGCGGTTCGCCCAGGCTGCCAGCAGAATGGTGAACGGGAACAATACTGCGCCAAAACGGGGCATCCCAATCAGCGTGCCGCTGGCAATCGGGATCAGCACGGCGACCAGCGCGAACAGACCCCATGTGCGTGTTTTCTCGCGTGCCAGCAGAATAATCGCCAGCGCCAGATAGAACAGCGTCATGATCAGGTCGATCCACGAGACATCCCAGCCGAACCACGCCACCTTCTGCCCGCTGAAATAGACCGTGAACGCCTGAATCGGCGTCCCTGCGGTGCGATTCCAGACCGAGGCATACATTTTGAAATACGCCAGCGGATCGCCCACGGTCAGCCCTGCCAGCAGAATGTAGCCCGCGAACATCAGCGGCGGCACAAACGCTAAAATGACTCTGTAGGGGCGGACGGTTGTGCGCCCTTGCTTTTCCCCCACATTGTCGCCCGTGTCGAGGCGGGGCACGCCTCGCCCTTGTTGTGTATTCCCGTTTTCTCGGATGTTGTAGGGGCGCACCGCTGTTCGCCTCTCGTCCTTGTCTTTCTCCCCTCTCTCCGCTTGCGTGGGAGAGGGGGTGGGGGAGAGGGGTCTCCACGCCGCCCACAGCAGCGGCAGAAACAGCGCCACGCCGACCGAGCGCGTCAGGCAGGCCAGCGATGCCGCGATCACCGCCAGCACAAAGCGATCCCGTTCCAGCAGCCAGAAGGTCAGCATCGTCAGCAGCAGAAACAGCGCTTCCGTGTACACGCCGGACAGAAAAATGCTGATCGGCGAGATCAGCAGCAGCAGCACCGCGCTCCACGCTGCGTGTTTGCCAAAGTGTGCCAGCGCCAGATCGAACAGCAGCATCGCCGCCAGCAGCAGCGCCGCGTTTGAGACGACCAGCCCGCCGACCGTTGCGCAGGTACTCTGATACGGCGAGGCGAGGCAGCCCGTCGGCGTGATGCCGCTGACCAGATGCGTCAGCAGCGGATACAGCGGCAAAAACGCCATATCGCTGTTCGGCTGGCGCTCATTCAGCCAGTGATAACCCTCGGTCGCAATCGTCGCGTAGAAGCCCGCGTCCCAGCGATACCACATATCGAGCGCCGCGCCGCCATCGAGCAGGTGCGTGAATTCGCTGCCCTCGTTGGAGAGCAGCACCCTGAGCGCCACGACTCCCGCCGCTGTAATCGCCGCCCGCGTGATGACGAAAGCCAGAATCAGCAGCAGCAGATCGCGGCGCGTCATGCGCACGCTCAGACCGTTTTGCGCCATGTATATTCCGGTGTGTAGCCGAGCAGCCGCCGTGCCTTCTCGACACTCAGCAGCGTCTCGTGCTCGCCGATGCCGTCGCGCAGCGGCACGCCAGGGAAAACTTCCGCCATCAAATCCTTGTTGCTGCGGTTCATGCAGGTGTCACCCGCTGCGATGATGAACGACTCCGCGCCTTTGATGTCTGCTTCCAGACCGAGGCGGCAGCTTTGCGCCACGTCACGCGCATCGACATAGCCCCACAAATTCCACTTGCGCACCATCGGATCGCCTTGCCAGCTTTGGAAGCGGGCGTAGTCGTGCGGCTCCATGATGTTCGAGAAGCGCAGCGCCACAAACGACACGCCGCTCCAGCGATTCATCTGGCGCGCCATTTCCTCGCCTAGCACCTTCGAAAGCGCGTAGCTCGACTCAGGAAACAGCGTAGACGCTTCGTCAATCGGGGCATACTCTGGTTTCTGGCGGTCGAAAGGTAGGCCGAGCGTGGTTTCGCTGCTCGCCCACACGACACGCTTGAGACCGAGCGCCAGCGCCGCGCTGAACACGTTGTAATTGAGCGCGTTATCGACGCGAAACGTGACTTCTTCAGTGTACAGCCCCGGCGCGGGAATCGCTGCCAGATGCACGACCGCATCCGCGCCCGTCAGCACTTCAACCGCTTCGCCGTAGTGGGTCAAATCGGCACGCAGAAACGGCGAAATCCGCTCGGTGGGCGGCGCGCTGTCAACGTTGAGCACGTCATAACCATGATCGAGCAAATCGCGCACAACCGCGCGTCCGGCTTTGCCACTGCCCCCAGTTACAACAATTTTAGGCATCTGAGAATCCCTTTTATAAAAATCGAACCTGGTTATGCATATCCTCTTGCGATAATGCTTGATGAAGTGCGAAAAGACCTTGTAAAATTTGCTTTACGCTGCGCGTTTGTGGTTTGTAATAGGCAATTCCTGCGTGTTCGATTTTCCTGGCAAGTGTGAGAAGATCATCATCTTGTGTGACGAACACCCACTTTTGCTCTCGCGCGAAAACAAGATGTTCTTCGTCACTCCAGCCCATATGATCAGCCTGAGGAGTGGTCAGAGTTAGTATTTCTTGAGTGCGTAAACCTTCAGCAACGTCATTCGCTACATTTTCATCGAGATAGAAGTGAATCTTACTCACCGGGAAGTTTCTTCACTTTGTCAGGATAATCGCGTTGAAAGGATTGGATGTTTTCTTCGCTGGCTGCAATGTCAGCCAATATTTGCTCAAGATGCTCGAAAGCAAAAGTCAGGGCTGCATAAACCTGAGCTACAGACAGGTTATACTGGCTGGCAATTTCCTCAACGCTGATCCCGGCGTCTTCATGCCATACGTAAACATCTTGCACGCGAATTCGTCGCCCCGCGATACAGGGTTTGCCCCCGCATATGCCCGGTGTTTGGGTGATGTGCGCGGCGGTGACATTGTAGGCTTGAATGTCAGCCATTTGACCCGTCTCCTGTTAGAATAACTCGATTATAGCGTGAATGGTTCTCAGTGAGGAACAAACCATGCGGCGTGTTCTTGTAACCGGGGCGTCTCGCGGGATTGGCTTGGAATTTGTCCGGCAGTTTCTGGAGCGGGGCGATCACGTCTTCGCCGCCTGCCGTGATCCCGAAGGCGCTTACAATTTGCACGATCTCGCGTCGGATCATCTGCATCTGCTGACGCTCGACGTGGCTGAAGAGTACAGTATCGAAACCTCCTCGGCAGTGGTGCGCTCGCAAACCGACGCGCTCGACCTGCTGATTAACAACGCCGGCGTCTCGCTCGACGATGACGAATTCGGCAGCCTGAACTTCGAAAGCCTGTTGTATACGCTGCGTGTGAATGCGGTCGCGCCGCTGCTAATCGCCCAGCGCTACCTTGACCTGCTTCAGCGCGGAAATGATCCCAAAATTGTCGGCATTACTTCGGAACATGGCTCGCTGGCCTTCAAGCCGGATGGCGGCCCCTTCGGTTATTCTGCCAGCAAAGCCGCCCTGAATATGTACATGCGCACACTCGCCTTCGCGATTCCCTCCGTCACCTCGTTTCTGCTTGATCCGGGCTGGGTCCGTACAGATATGGGCGGCAGTAATGCCTCGCTTTCTCCGGAACGCTCCGTTAGCGGCATGATGCGCGTCATCGACCAGACGACGCGCCGCGATACCGGGCGCTTCCTGCGTTGGGATGGTGCCGAAGAACCCTGGTAATCATAAACTTCTAACCAAATGCGCCTTGATTTCCCGGTGTGATCACTTACACTACAACACAATAGTTAGGACACCTAAGGATTTTTGAAATGCGCCGCTTCAATCGTAAATGGCTGCTTGTAATTCCCATCATTCTAATCGTCGCGGTTGCGGGCTTTGTCGTCTGGGCGGGGAGCGCCGCCGCGCCCATGCCCGAAGCGCTGGCGGCGCTGCAATCGGATTCTGCTGTGACCGTCAAAACCGATGGCCTGCTTGAGTTCATCCCCACAGCCAACCAATCGGACGTTGGCCTGATCTTTTACCCCGGCGCGAAAGTCGATCCGCGTGCCTACGCGCCGATGGCACACGCGCTGGCGGCGCAGGGCTTCCTCGTCGAAATCCCGTCGATGACGCTCAATCTGGCAATCTTCAGCATCAACGCAGCCGACCCAATTATCGCCGCGCACCCGGAGATCAAGCACTGGGCATTGGGTGGGCATTCGCTCGGCGGCTCGATGGCGGCGCGTTATGTGCAGGGAAATGCGCAAAAGGTGGATGGCTTACTGTTTCTTGCGTCGTATCCCGACATTGACCTGAGCCAGCTCCCGCTCAAGGTCAGCGTGATTTACGGTTCGCTCGATGGTCTGGCGACCGTCGAAAAAGTCGAATCGACGCGGGCGCTGCTGCCTGCTTCGACAGAATGGGTGAAAATTGAGGGCGGCGATCACGCGCAGATGGGTTGGTATGGCGCGCAGGCAGGCGATAACCCTGCCAGTATCAGCCGCGAAGACCAGCAGCAGCAGGTGATCGATGCGGCAGCGGTGCTGCTCAACAGCCTGAAAGCCGCCTAGAAGACAGTATCGAAAACAAAAAGAGCGCACATACTGGTGCGCCCTTTCTTTCTCCCCTCTCCTCGGAACGTGGAAGAGGGGAAGGCGAACCCGCTCTTGGTTCGCCAGGGGTGAGGGGTGCTGGACTAACCGTAATACTTGCTTTTACCCAGTCCTCAGTCCTCATAGATGACCTAAATAGATACGACCTAATCTGTAGGGGCAGACCCGTGTGTCTGCCCTGGTTCTTGTAGGGGCGCAGCACGCTGCGCCCTGTTTCCAAGCCACCAAAATCAGGCAGTGTCTATATCGGTTATCTATCAGTCCTTAGTCCTCAGTCCTGTTTTTGCTCAGTTCTGCTGCATCCGCCGCTTGGCTTCGCCGCGCACGAGCGTCAGAATGCCCATCAGCCCCGCGCCTTTGCCCATCGACAATTCCTTGCCGAAAATCTTGAAGACCACATCGTCCGAAACGCTGGCGACCTGTTCCAGCGGTTGACCGGAAACCGTCTCCGCCAGAATGACCGACATCGCCATCGCTGACAAGCCCTGTGGATTGAGGACATCGAAGTAGTATTTGAGCGTTCCGTCCGGCTGATCGACCGCCCATACATAGGCGTCGGATTCGCAGGCAGGCGCTTTATGACTCTCGTCGTAAGGCTTGACCGCTAGCTCCGCCGGTACTTTCACCTCGTCAAAGCGATCCGCCATCTCGATCAGCAGATCGGCGCGCTCACGGCGATCCGTGATCGACTCCATATCCTCGACCACTTCCGCCAGTTTTTCAGGAATATCCGCCATCACTCGCTCGCTACTTTTCTATCGGCACGTTGACGAGGTTGCCGTATTCCGTCCAGCTACCGTCATAGTTGCGCACGTTGGGATAGCCCAGCAGGTAAGTCAGCACGAACCAGGAATGGCTGCTGCGCTCACCGATGCGGCAGTAGGCGATCACGTCCTGCTCCTTGCTCAACCCCTGCTCGGTTTCATAAATGGCCGTCAGTTCGGCAGCAGATTTGAAGGTGTTGTCGTCCGGGTTGACGGCCTTACCCCAGGGGATGCTCTTTGCGCCGGGGATATGACCGCCGCGCAGCGCGCCTTCGTTCGGGTAATCGGGCATGTGCAGCTTCTCGCCGCTGTACTCGGCGGGGCTGCGCACGTCAACCAGCGGGCGGCCTGCCCGCTGATGCGCCAGTACCTGGTCGCGGAAGGCGCGAATCGTGCTGTCATTGCGCTCCGGTGCGTCGTACTTCGTCTCGGCGTAAGTCGGGACTTCGCGCGTCATCGCGCGACCTTCGCGCTCCCATTTGGCGCGACCGCCGTCCATGATTTTCGCGTTGCTGTGACCGAATAGCTGAAACACCCAGAAGGCGTAGGTTGCCCACCAGTTATTCTTGTCGCCGTAGAAGACGACGGTTGTGTCCTTGCTGATGCCGTTGCGCGCCATCAGAATGTCGAAACTCGCCTTCTGGAGATAGTCGCGCCGAAGCTGATCGTTCAGGTCATGCGTCCAATCGACCTGCACCGCGCCGGGGATATGCCCGGATGGGTAAAGCAGCGGGTCTTCGTTCGACTCGACAATACGCACTTTGGGGTCGTTCAAATGCGCCGCGACCCACTCGGTCGAGACCAGCACTTCAGGATGAGCGTAGCCGCGCTCGGAAATCTCGGTGGTCATAAGCGTTCCTTCACGAGATGAATAAAACAGATGCGTATGATAATAACTGTTTGGCCTCAATCTCGCTAGGGTGACTGAAGCCAGCGACTTTGTAACGCCGAGACCAGCGCTTACGACAAAGGGCGCGATTCAGCAGACTTCTGCTCAACCGCGCCCTTCAGTTAAGTTGCCTTCAGTGGATGCTATTTTCCGTCAGCCAGTGGCAGCGCCGATGATGATCGCGACGATGATTGCGATCACGTATGCGCCAATGATCAGCACCGTATCGATACTTTCGAGTTCGCTGAACTTCGCCCAGATCGTTTTGCTGCCAATGTCAAATGAGGGAGAACCGGGACGCCCCCGGTAAGCGACCCACGTCACCGCGAACAGCGTCGCCACGCCGAACGGAATGAACCAGTTCGCGGGCAGCGAATTGACGACGAGAGGCAAAATGATCGCCGCGAGGCCGATCAACCAACCGATGATGTACGAGAGAATTGCCATGAGACGTTCCTTTGCAACAGACTGCGGGTGTGACGATGACTGCGAGGGATATGCGAGATAGACGAGTACAGGGGTGGACAACAGCGATAACAACATTTTATCACGGCTTATATTCGCAGGCTGTAGGGAAGCTATAAAAAACTCGTATAGGCCGACCTGTTCGGCGCAGATCAGTTCAGTTTAGGAGGCGTTGGCGGGCAGGCGAAGCATAACCGTCTGCGGCGAAAGCTCGAATGTCCCCTCGACATTTTCGAGGCAGAGACGGGTGTGGTCGAGCTTGAGCGTTAGATGTGCGTCCTGTGGGACGGTGACGAGGAAGCTGGCATCCGCCAGCGCGCCGACGATGGCGCGGCGCAGGGCAACGAAATAGACGCCCGCTTCATCCTGTTCGGCGGCGATACGCCAGCCAAACGGGGCTTGCAGTTTCGCGCTGATTTCGACCAGCGAAGCGGGCTGGCGCGCGATGCGGATCTCGCCGCCGGAGACGTGGACATAGCAGGTTGAGCCGGGACGTACCAGAAAGCTGTAGTTCTGCGACGAACGCGCCAACTCGGCGACCGACGAGGCCGCGCTGACCAGTTGAGACAGAGTGTTCAAATGCTGCATGGCGAATGGCCTGTTTGCCCGAATTAGAGAAATTATACTCGATTTAATGTAGTTAGAAAGATTGGAATACAAATTCGGGGATTGAATCGTTCCTGCAAAGAAAAAGGGGAACTCTTAGAAACTTGCTATCGTGTTTTGCACTCCCTCTCTATGAAGTGGCTGAGAGGGCGACACTGGCTGTAGGGGCGAGGCACGAGGTCATTTCACAATTGTATTCCTTGCCCAACCCGATTATCAGACGGCGGGCGTCTGTAGGGGCGCACCCACGTGTGCGCCCCATACGCACCAACTTAAGCAGACTCGCGCTCGGTTTGTCATGAATTTAGATAGAAATATGATTACAAATCACGTCTTTCTCCCCTCTCCCCGAACTTGTTCGGTCACAGCCTTGTGTAACGCGAACTTGTTCGCGCGAGAGGGGTTGGGGGAGAGGGGGGCAACGCCTCCCGCTGCGTCCCCTCGAATTGTGGCGAATTCGTCTTTGACCTGTGCCTACTGAATACCGTGATCGCGCTTGATCAGGGCTGCGCCGCGCTCGGCGATCATCATAATTCCCGCGTGGCAGTTGCCCGACGGTACGACGGGCATGACGCTGGCATCCGCGATGCGCAGCCCTTCGACCCCATAAACGCGTAGTTCGGGATCGACGACCGCCCTATCGTCGAGACCCATCTTGCACGAGCCAGACTGATGATGGTACGAATCGGCGCTGTTCTTGGTGAATTCGATCAGTTCAGCGTCCGTTTTGACCTGAGGGCCGGGCATCAATTCCTCGCCGACCCAGTCAGAGAAGGCATTGGTATGGAAAATGTCGCGTGCCAGTTTGACCGCATCCTTGAGCCGCACCAGATCCGAATGATTGCCCAGATAATTCGGGTTGATCAGGGGTTTGTCGAGCGGATTGGCACTCGCCAGCCGAATCCAGCCGCGCGAGAGCGGGCGCACAACCCCCGGTAGAATGCTGACCGAGTTGGGGTGTCCTTGCCCGACAATAATATTGAACGGCACATGAACAAAGCCCATCTGAATATCCGGCCCGATCCAACCGCGTTCGGATTTGCAGAAGAGCGCGCTCTCCGAGAGATTTTGGGTACCGGGCGGAACTGGCTTTTTACACTCCATGATCACGCCGGTCAGCACATGGTTGTGGAAGTTTTCGCCCACACCGGGGACGTCTGCCACGACCGGAATATCGAACTGCTGGAGCTGCTCAGGATTGCCGATACCGGAGAGCATCAGCAGCTTGGGCGACTCAAGCGCGCCCGTACACACGATTACTTCGCCGCTGGCATGAGCAGTCAGGAACTCGCCATTCTGGATATATTCAACTCCGATGCAGCGGGTTCCCTTGAACAGCAGCTTCGTCGTCTGGGCGCTGGTGCAGAGCGTCAGGTTCGGGCGGATGCCGAGGAACGGTTCAAGATAGGCTTCGTTGGCAGCGTGCCGCTTGCCGTCCTTCACGTTGATGTGATGCCAGCCCGCGCCCTCCATGTTTGGCCCGTTAAAGTCGTCGGTAGGCGGGAAACCCAGTTCGAGGCAGGCGTCGATGAAGGCGCGCGAGGTTGGGTTCGGGTGGTGCAGTCCCGCGTTGATGACGCTCATCATCCCGCCATGTCCCGCCCAGGGGCTGCTGTTATCTTCCTGATCTTCAAGTTTTTTGAAATAAGGCAGGGCATCCGCGTAAGACCAACCGGGCGCGCCGCTGTAAGCCCAGTTATCGAAGTCCGACACGTGCCCGCGAATGTGCATCATCAGGTACATGCTGCTTGAACCGCCGGGAAGTTTGCCGCGCGGCTCGAAGGTCTGGCGACCATTGAGGCCGGGCTGCGGGACGCTTTGATAGTGCCAGTCGATGTCTGAGCCAAGCAGTCTGAACCAGACCGACGGATTACGGACATCATCGGGAATTTTCGGCCCTCCCGCTTCGAGCAGTAATACATTCACCTCTGGGTTTTCACTCAGACGATTTGCCATGACCGCGCCACCTGCGCCCGCGCCCACGACGATAAAATCATATTCGCTCATCATTTTCTCCCATGCATCTACGCAGCGAAGGCAGAGAACCTGTAGACCGATTATGATGGCGAAGCGAGGGGAGAAGCAGGTGAGGAATGTCACCCTTTCAGGCGACATTCCTCACGAAAAGTAGTTTTTAGCGGTGGTTTGTCAGGAACAGCGCGGTCGCGCTGCACGGCGTTCCACCATCGGTGAAGTTGGTGACCGCCTGCCCGAACATCGACGTTGCTGAGGTCATGTCGAAGCGGATTTGCGCGTTCGTGCCATCATCGAAGGTGAACGAGCCGCTGAAACTGTTCGTTCCGGGGATGCGCGTAAACACGTCATTGCCGTAATTGAACGAGTTGCTGTTGATGATGAACATCGAGAAGTTAAACGTCAGCGAGTCGAAGACTTCGGTCGAGGGGATCGGGACGTTCTGGTATCCCTGGCAGGAAGCGTTGGTCGTGGCGTTGATTGTCATCAGCCATCGGCCTGCGGTTGGGAGCGAACCGGGCGCAGTATTGGCGCTTCCCTGATCATTGCCCTGAGTGGACTGATCGCCGCTGGTATTGGCAGGCGGCGCGATGCTGCCCGGAATGACCGGTGGCGCGCTGGTCTCCCCAACGTGATCGCAGTCACCGCTGGCGGTCACCGACGTGGCAGCGACCCACAATTCGGCGGCGGCAGTGCCTTTCGGCGCGGCCTCGCTCTTATCGAGTTGATACCAGACACTCTTGTCGTTCAGCACGATGCGCCCGGTCACCGTGACATCGGCGTTGACGGGCAGGAAGCTGATCGCACCACGATTGGTTCCCGGCCCAACCCGAAGCTGAGCGCTGTCGGCGCTGTCGGCGCTGACGGTGCAGTTGACCGCGCTCGTACTGTTTCCGGCGCTGCCTGTCGAGGTGGACTCGCTGATCCCCGTACCCTGATCTGTTGGCGAAGCGTCAGGAACCGACGCGCCTGTTTGCGTAAACGATACTGCAACCGCGCTGATAGTGTCCTGCTGGCTGTCGATCTGCCCCTTATCGGCGGAAAAAAGCAGGTAGCCCGGCGCCCCGCTCGGCATGGCAATGACAATCGCTTGCAGATCGGTGTCGCTGGCTTCCGTGTCGGTGTAGACCGCCGCCACGCGCCCCCCGTAGCGGGCTTTCTGGACGTCACTCTTGGCGATGGCAACGACGGTTGGCGGCAGCGCGTAAAGTTCGACCAATGCGTCGGTCACATTTGTGTTGGCGCTGATGTCGCTCGCGAGGACTTTAACGACGCTGGGCGTAAATATTTTCACGGTCAGGTCGCTGCTGCGCGCGGTGAAGCTGCCGTCGCTGCCCCGTAAGACCGTCCAGTCCAGCGGCAGTGAGATCGTGTAGCCGTTGAGCAGATCGACCGTCTGAACTGCTGTCGCGTCCTGGGCGAATGCGCTCATGGGCAGGAGCAGAAGACCAATGATGACCAAAATCAATCGCTTGGAGAATGAATTCAAAATTTTACCCTGTAGAGTTGGTGTTACCTGATAACAAATCAAGCATAGCACTAACCTTTTGATAGAAGTGTTCTATTATTCGGGCGGCAAAGACTCTCATTTATGAAATATAAAACGGTGACGGGTTCTGGAATCCGCTGCGAAGCTGAGAGGCTAAAGCGTCAGGGTGATTGTCGAAAAAGAAAAGGGACGCACTCGGGCGCGTCCCTTGAGATGTAGATAAATGCTAGAGGCTTATGCTTATTCCGTGGCCTGCACCTTGAGATCGTCCCAGTCGATGGTGGCGAGAAAATCGGCATCGAGACTGGCGATGAACTGCGCCATCAGGCGGCCTGTGCGCGTAATATCCTTCAGGTCGAGCGTTTCGACGGGCGAGTGCATGTTGCGGATGGCGATGCCGAGCAGTGCGGTCGGGATGCCTTCACGCGCCACCTGGATAGCCCATGCGTCGGTGCCGCTCGCGCCGGGGATCGAGTCTTCCTGAAATTTCAGTTCGTTGCCGCGCGCCACATCCTTGATCTGATCGACCATGCGCTGATGGAAGTTGGGGCCAATCGAGATTACTGGGCCGCCGCCAATTTCGCGCGATGTGTCTGCATCGACGCCGGGTTGGGCGGCGAAGGTCACGTCGAGGGCAATCGCAAGGTCTGGTTGAACCTTGTAGGCGGCGGTCGCTGCCCCGTAGAGTCCGGTTTCTTCCTGCACGGTAGCGACGGCGTAAACATCCCATTGATGCTGAAGCGATTTCAATTCGTTGAGGCAGACCGTCACGGCGGCGACGCAGGAGCGGTCATCCATTGCTTTTCCGGCGACGCGCGTGCCGTTCAGGTCGATCATCGGCGCGTCAGGCGTGATCAGGTCGCCAATCTGAACCAGATCGGCAACGTCGGCGGCGGGCAACCCCACGTCGATCATCAGTTCGTCGAATGCCGGGTATTTCTGGCGCTGATCGCTGCTGAGCAGATGCGGCGGCACGCTGGCGACAATCCCCGGCAGCGGACGCTTGCCATGCACGATCACGGGCTGCGACGGCATGATGCGGTTATCGACGCCGCTGATGCGGTGGATATAGATGAAACCATCGACCACATCGCGCACCATCAGACCGATCTCGTCCATGTGCGCGGCGAGCATGATGCGGCGCGGCGGGTCGAGCGGCTGAGTCGCGCGCTTGATGCCGATTAGGCTGCCGAGTTTGTCGGTTTCCATCTCGTCCACGAGTTCCGCCCATTCCTGCCGGATTACATCGCGGATTGGCGCTTCATAGCCGGACGGGGCATGGGTTTCGACCAGCGCTTTTAAGTGTGCTTTAACATCAAACACGGAACTTCTCCTCAGGCTAAAGGTGAAGGCTAGGGATTATCAAAGGGAATCGGTGTATCGCTGGGGACTTCGGTTGTTTCCGGGGTATAGGTGAAGGTCGGCAGCGGTACGTCAGTCGGCGCGGTGGTTTGCGTTGGGTAGGGTGTCTGGGTCGGGTAAGGCGTCAAAGTTGGCGCGGTCGTGAGCGTCGGGAATATGTAATTGGTTGCTGTCGGTTGGAAATTAAAGGTCGGCGACAGGAAGCGGGTTACGGGCGGCGGGACGTAGGGCTGCTGCGTTGGCGGCACGACGACGTTCTGGGTCGGGAACTGGAAGGGCGTAATCGTCGGGAATGGGTTGTTGGTCGCCGTCACCTGTGCGGTCAGAAATGCTGTCGCCGGGGCGCTGGTTGCGGTACGGGCGTTGCGCTGCGGTGCGGTTCCCCAGAGCAATATCCCCAAACAATAAAGCGGCAGCGTGCCGACAATGATTGAAAACATCACGATGCGCAGGTTGCGCCGCCGCTTTTCAACTGCTCCGAGCTGATTCATGCCCGCCTCGTTCGGTGTGTGATCCGCGTGTATGATACCATACAGCAGGCTCAGCCCGAAACAGGCGGATTAGGTCGATTGGATTAAGCTGCCCTGGCGCTCCGCGAAAAGCTGGCAGGCTTCGTCGACGTCCCTGGCAAAGGCGAAATTCTGACGGCCGGCAAGCTGACCGTATGCGCCTTCGAAAATCTTCCAGAGTGAGAGAAACAGTGTATTTGCACCGATGAAAACCGTGAGGCCAGTGCGAGTGTGGCGGCGGGCAATCATATTACGGGCGTGGGTGAGCGAAAGCAGGGGCAGGGCGGTGCTTTGGCGCATGTCGATGATCACGTTGACAACGTGATCGACACTATCTACCATTGCGAAGCCTGTTTTCGAACCTTCGTAGGCTTCCTGCCACGTCCAGCGACCAATGAATTCCATGCGGATGATCGTGTGTTCCTGATTTTCCCAATCAATTTGTGTCGGCATGATCAATCCAATATTCTTTGAGGGTTGCGATGATGTTATGAGGGCATTGTAAAGCTGAATCGCACGAAAACCTTCTGAATCGCACGGGAAATTCATTTATATTTCATAGATGAGCATAATAATTAACTGATCCGTGTGGCACCATTTAGATTGTATCTGACACACGGAAAATCTTAATCGTGGAAGTGTGTTGGCTTACCTATTAAGCCGAACATTGATTGCCCGATTTTTTCAGGCGGGCGACCAATCCAGCGTTTGATAGAGCGTGCCATCGACAAAGCCGCGTTTGCGATAGTAGCCACGTGTGCCCACTGCCGAGATCACAGCAAGCCGCTGATAGCCATGTTCACGGGCGATTTCTGTGGCGCGCTCAATCAGGCGCGTGCCCAGTCCGGCGTGCTGAGCGCGACCATGAGCGGCGTCGCCGATTTCGACCGACTGCCCGTAAACATGCACCTCGCGGATCATCGCCGCGCCCGCCAGTTCGGGGCTAATGGCGGCGTCTTTCGGCAGCGACAGCCGCAGAAATCCGGCAATATCGCGTTCATCGTTGATGAATTGCAGGAAGATTTCGTCGCTGCTGCTGGACTCGTAGTGGAGTTCGTCGAGGCGGAGATCCGCCTGCGCGATCTTCTGGAAGCGGACTTCGCGGGCGCGAATGTCACGGCTGCGTTCGCCCTGCTTGGCGAGTAAATCCTCGGTGATCTGGCGGAAATTGGTGGCGCGGTTGCCCTCGACAATGTCCGTGCCGGGAATGTCGCGGATTACGCGGGTGAGGCGGCAGTATTCCGGCGTCAGGCGGAAACATTCAACCATGACTGCCAGTAGTTCATCATAGGTGTAGGGCCGCCACGAGCCATCGCGGAAATTCTGCATCAGTTCCGCGCTCTCGATCAGTGAGCAGGGGTAAATCTTCAGTTCGTCGGGGCGAAAGTCGGGGTCGGCAAACAGGGTCGCGTAATCCTGAATATCCTTTTCGGGCGACGCGCCGTAGAGGTTGGGCATCCAGTGAGCGTGAATCTTGAAGCCTGCCTGCCGCACCAGCTTAACGGCGCGGCGCGTGGCGGCGACGGTATGCCCCCGGCGGTTGAGTCGCAGCACCTCGTCGTTGAGGCTCTGGAAGCCGATTTGCACTTTGGTGCAGCCTAAACGGCGCACGCGCAGCACTTCCTCCACGCTGATGTGGTCGGGGCGAGTTTCGATGACCAGGCCGACGCAGCGGCAGGGCGCAGTTTCATTGAAACGGTGAGCACCTTCGAGTTCGTCCCAGGTGGCATATTCGTCAATCGGCGAGCGTTCCCCCGCGATGACCTGTGCGCTCAGTTCACGCGAACGGCGCATTTCTTCCTTATAGACAGACTGGACGACCTGGTTGTAATTCTGACTGGTGGGCAGGCTGAAGCGTTCACCGACGATTTTGACGTTGGTGGTGTTGCGTTCCGGTGACAACTGCGAACCCGTTCGCAGCGCTGCTTTGACTTCGTCAGCGCGGTTAGTGCCTGCCCCGAAGTCGTGCAGGGCGTCGAAGATGCGCTTGACGAACCAGATTTGGTAGGTTTCGGGATAGAACGACCACGTTCCGCCGAGGATAATCACCTCGATTTTGTCAGTCGGATGCCCGGTATTGTAGTAGGCCGTCAGGCGTGAGATGGTTTGCAGGTACGGGTCGAAGCTGTTCTGCTCGGCGCGCATCGCTCCCGGCTCGTCCGAGAGGTAGCTTTTGGGCATCCGCACATCATTCGGGCAGAAGATGCATTCGCCGGGGCAGGGAAAGGGCTTGGTCAGCACGGTGACGGGCGTCACGCCGGAACTGGTGCGGATCGGTTTCATGCGCAGGCGTTGCAGCACCGCCGGATCGACCGGCGGCAGGTCGCCGGAGGTCGCAAATTCGCGGTAGGCGCGAATCAGTTCGTCGCGGCTGAAAACTTTCGTCCCATCGCGCTTGGCCTGGGCGCGCACCAGATGGTCAAGATCGTCTTTGCTCAGATTCGGTTGGTCAATCAGAACGCGCAGTACCGCCATCAGGGCATCGTGATGCTGGTTAAGGTCAAGCGTGATTTTGTGAGACATGAATTTCCAGTGAATTTACGGTATGTTTCCCAATTTTATCGTACCATCAAGAAGACAGGTATCCTGATTCACGGTGGGACGCTCAACAGATGTTGCAAACATTGTATTCGCTGCCTGTGCAGTTCGAATCGTTTATAGAGTCTTGGATTGAAACTGACCTCAATGCAGCTTCCTCGTGATTTTGGCAATTATCAACTCGAAGAGGTGATTGGCGTTGGTGGCATGTCGATGGTCTATCGTGCCGTCGATAAAACGCTGGGTCGTACCGTCGCCGTCAAAATCCTCAGTGTGCCGCGAACCGCCGAGGGGCTGGAACTGCGTCGTTTTCAGCGTGAAGCCCAAATCGCACAAAAACTGCATCATCCGCACATCATCGATCTCTATGATTACGGCGAGATTGAGGATCAACCCTATCTCGTTATGGAATATATGGCAGGTGGCAGTCTGGCGCACTACTTCGGCAAGCCGACCGTAATTACGCTCGGTCAGTCGGCAGCATGGCTCGGTATGGTTGCGTCCGCGCTCGACTATGCTCACGCCAATGGCGTCATTCATCGTGACCTGAAGCTGGAGAATATCCTGATCGATGATCAGGGACGCCTCGTCCTCAGCGATTTTGGCATCGCCCGGATGCTGGATGCGTCACGCCTGACCGAATCCGGGCAAATCTTCGGCACGCCACTTTATATGTCGCCGGAACAGGTGCGCGGCGTGAAGGAAGTCGATTTTCATGCCGACATCTATTCCCTTGCGGTCATCGCCTACCTGCTCGGAACCGGCTATTTTCCCTTTTCGGGCAGTAGTTCGCTGGCAATTTTGAACCAGCATCTCAGCGGAACGCCGCCGCTCCCTTCCAATCTCAACCCACGCCTGCCAACACAAATGGATTGGACGCTTCAAAAGGGTCTGTCCAAGAATCCGCAAAACCGTTTTGCCTCTGCGGGAGCGTTGGCACAATCGTTTACATCGACCATCAGCAATGTCAGCAGCGCGGAAATTGTCATCCTGACGACGCAGCCAACGCCGATCTTTTCGCAAACTGGCGGCTACTTGCTGGAGCGCGGCGGCGCGAACGATACCCGGCCTGTCGATATGCTGGCTGTTTCACCGCCTAAACCTAAACGACGGCGCAGGTCGTGGTTCGTCGCTTTGGGGGTGCTGGTGCTGGCGCTGGCGCTCGTGAGTGTTTTGCTGCTGCGAAACAGCAGCCTGTTTGCGCCCGTGATCGCGGGAGTCACTGCTTCTAGTACGGTTGATGCGGCATCGCTTGAATCGCAGACGGCGGTAACGCTGACTCAAACCATGACGCTCTTTCCAACCAACACCCTGTTTCCAACCAATACGCTCCATCCGACCAATACACTCGGTCCAACCACTACTTCGGTCGCTACCATGACTGACGCGCACGCGCTGCTCTCGGCCTCGAACACGGCGACGACGAACTCTCCGACACGCGCTGCTGCGACGAGCGTTGCGGCGACGAAAAGTGTTCAGGCAACCAACGTGCCGCCAACCAGCGTGCCACCGACCAATGTGCCGCCAACTAGCGTGCCACCGACGTCCGTGCCGCCAACGAACCCGCCACCGACGTCCGTCCCACCGACCAGTGTGCCGCCAACCAGTGTGCCACCGACATCCGTCCCACCGACCAGTGTGCCACCAACCAGTGTGCCACCGACATCCGTGCCGCCCACCAATCCACCGCTCGTTCCGCCGATTGTGCCGACGCTGCTCGGCGGCCTTCTCGGCTGAAGTCACGTTCGAGCCACAAATGCAGAGCGAACGTGCAAGGTTGGAAGGTTGAGCCGTTTTGTACGTATAAATACTGACGCAAAAAAAGGGTTTGTGAAGAAGCTCTAATCTAAGCAGTCTTTCGCGGCTTCTATAATTAAAAGATAAAGAGTTAATTGAAGCTGTTTGCAAAGACAATGATCGAAACCGAATTTGGCAAATATCAACTGAGAGGCGTACTGGGTTCGGGTGGGCTGGCGATGGTCTACCACGCTTATGACACCGAACTGAATCGTGAAGTCGCCCTCAAAATACTGAATGCCAATTGGCCTGCCAAATCGGTCGTCGCGCGACGTTTTCGGCGCGAACTCGAAATCGCCCAGAGCTTGCAGCACCCGCACATCATTTCGATCTACGAATACGGCGAAGTCAACGAACGGCTCTACCTGGCAATGGAATACATGACGAAGGGGAGCTTCAGCCGCTATTTTGCGAAGGCTCGTTCCTTCCGGCTGGGGATGACCGCCCGGATTTTGCGTGAACTGGCGTCAGCGCTCGATTACGCGCATTCACAGGGCGTTGTACATCGAGATTTGAAATTGGAAAATATTCTTCTGGGCGAACACAACCGCCTGGTGTTGACCGATTTTGGTATCGCCCACGTCCCGAATTCGACGCGGCTCACCGTCACTGGCGATGTGTTTGGTACGCCGCTCTACATCTCGCCAGAACAGATCAGCGCCGTGAAAGAGGTCGATTTTCACGCCGATTGTTATGCGCTGGCGATCATTGCCTATCTGCTCTCGGTAGGCTACTTCCCCTTTTCCAGCGAGTCTTCGTGGGAGATGCTGCACCAGCATCTGAATATCGCGCCGCCGCTCCCCTCAAACCTCAATCCGCGCCTGCCAGAAGCTCTCAACGCGGTGCTGCTGCGCGGGTTAGCCAAAGACCCGGCAGAGCGCTATCCCTCGGCGGGAGAATTTGCCGCCAGTTTCGGCCAGGCTATCAAAGGCGCAGAATCAGCCGAAACGGTGGTGCTGGCTTGGCAGCCAACGCCGCAGGCCACCGTACCGCAGGATTATGTCGGGCTGGAATCGTTTCTCAATTCTCCCTTTAAAACGAGCGTCTTGATCACGCCGCCGCCCGCACCCCCACGCCGCCTCCAAACCCTGCTGCGTGTGGCGGCGGGTCTGCTGACCGTTGCCCTGGTGAGTGTTGTGACCGTCGCCAGCGCAGGCGGCGGTTTATTTGCGAGTTTAGGCTTGCCCGCGCTAGCAACCAAGCTGCCCGACGCAACTCAGATCAGTCAGCCAAGCTCGACACCTGTGCTGCCGACCGCAGTTTCCTCAGTTGATGAAGCGGCAGTCGCGCTTTCGACTGAGCAGGTGCTAGCGGCGTTTGTCGCAACCTATACCGTCGCGCCCACCAACACGTTTGCGCCGACGACCACACCTGCACCCACCGATACGCTTGTACCGACCTTTACCTCGACGCCAGTGCCAACCTTGCCGGAAGCCTCGCCTACCTGGTCGCCCTCGGCGATTCCGCTGGGGACGCAGTCGTCTGCGCCGCAGGGCGAGGCGCTGCTATTTTCAGCGCTGCTGCGTCGCTACGCTGATCCGACCACTGCCACGCCAGAAGCCCAAACGCTGTCCGATACCACTGCCGCCACAACGCCGACTGTGACCGCGACGACCGCTGCGCCGCGCGCGACCGCGACGACTTCACCTCCGACACAGATTCCGCCGACGAAAATACCAGCAACGCCTATACCACCGACCAGCGTTCCACCAACGGCGATCCCGGCAACACGTGTGCCGCCGACGAGCATTCCGCCAACGTCCATGCCGCCGACGAGTATTCCGCCAACTTCTGTACCGCCCACCTCTATTCCGCCGACGAGTGTGCCACCGACTAGCGTCCCACCCACGCAGTCATCGGGCGGATTGCTCGACCCGCTGCTGCCGCCCATCGTGCCGACCCTCGTTGGCAAAATTCTCTAAGCGCGGGTTAGAAATCATCCTGCTTGGGCTTGCGGACATCCCGTTCAATCTCGTCGAGCAGTCCGTTATCGTCGGTTTGCAGCTCGACTTTGAGACCGCCCACCCAGCGGGCGGTGAGGTTATAGAAGAAGGCAATCACCGCCACCTGAATCCCGCCGAAAATCGCCGCCGCGACGATCCCCACGCCGTAGAAGCACACCAGTCCAAGCAGCCCTGCGCCAACGAAAAGTGAGGCATTCGGCGCATTCGGCGCATCAAAATTGCTGCTGCGCATCATGTTGCTGATCGCGCTGAAGAACAGGCTCTGGAATAGGACGAAGATCAGCCCGAAGATGGCAAACAACAGGCCGTAGAGGATTACGCCGACGCGGAAGGCCGAACCGATGTCAATGCGTTTCAGGGTGGTTTGCATGTCGATTCCTCTCGTTTGCCAGTTGAAATGGGCCGCTCATCTTTGCAAATAGGCTGCTACGCTGAGACGCATAACACCCCTGCTATAATCGCACGAAATCATTGTAAGCGGTAAACCTCTGTGGACGAAGCAGTAATTCGCACCTTGAATGACATCAATCGGCGCTTTTATGCAGCCGTCGCCGGCGAGTTCGATGCGTCGCGCCAGCAGCCCTGGGAGGGTTGGAAGCGCGTCATAAATGCGTTCGAAAACGGCAAAAATCACTCGGTAATGGTACTCGATGTAGGCTGTGGCAACGGGCGTTTTGGTCGCTTTCTGGCGGAGCAACTCGGCAAGGATCGCCTGCGCTACGTCGGCATCGACAGCAGCCCCGCTCTGCTCGAACGCGCCAAAATTGCGCTTGACGGCCTCGAATCTCACTTGGAACAGCGCGATATTGTCGAACATCCTCCGGATGCTGCCCTCGGCACGTTCGATCTGGTGGTGCTCTTTGGGGTGCTGCATCACATCCCCGGCGCGGATCGGCGGCTGTCGCTGCTGCGCGCGCTAGGCGAGCGGGTTGCACCGGGGGGGCTGCTGGTCTTTACAGAATGGCGCTTCCTTGAGGTTGCGAGTTTGCGCGAACGAATCGTCCCCTGGGAAGTCAATCTAGCAGTAGAGGCGGGGGATTATCTGCTCGACTGGCGGCGCGGCGAACGAGCGCTGCGCTACTGTCATGCCGTCGATGACGCCGAACATGCGCGCTTGGTCAGGGCAGCGGGACTGCGGCTGGTCGAGGAATTTCGCGCTGACGCTGCCAATCGCTATACGGTGCTGAAAAATGAGAAGCAGCTAAATGCGCCGTAATGGTCTGTTCATAAGTCTCGACTAAGCTGTAGGGACACACAGCGAGATGAGGTTGAAGCAATGGAGTACGTGATCAGAGAGCGAATGAGCGGGACGGTGCTGGCGTCCGGTGTGTTGGGCGAAACCGTTCAGATGCTCGAAGGTAGTTGGTACTTCGCCCCGGAAGCCGTCGATATGACCCATCTGCGAGTCAGCTCGCGGATTTACACCTGTCCGTACAAGGGTATCTGCCACTGGATTGACCTGAACACGCCACACGTGCGCGCTCAGAGTGTGGCCTGGGTTTATGAGAATCCGAAGGTTGGCTACGAGTCGATCAAGGGGCACATTGGTTTTTCAAATAACGAATTGCAAAATGCGTTTGTGATCGAAACGCGCTAGGTTGCGGCGGCGCTTAGCTGGCTGCTGTTTGTCTGGTACAATCTCGCCTATGTTGTGAACAACGCATCGTTCATCGCATAGGCGAGTTTTATTTTACCCCTTCGAATCCGCTTTCACGGGGTTAATCACTTCATTTTCAGGGACGTCCTTGTCAATGGCGCAGGCATGACTTTATGCAGAAGCTGAACAGCCTGATGCTCCCCTGGCCTACCGATTGGACAGCATTGTTCGGCGCTGAGCGCGCGTTGATCGTTGAGATTGGTTTCGGACACGGGGATTTTCTGCTCGATCTCGCGCGCAAATCGCCGGACGCGAACGTGATCGGACTGGAGATCGCCAACCGTTCGCTGCTGCGCGCCGAGCGAAAAATCGAGCAGGCTGGCTTGCGTAACGTGTGCGTGATTCACTCGATGGCGGAAACGGCACTGGCGCATCTGTTCGTCCCGGCTTCAATCCAGCAAATCCATATCAATTTCCCCGACCCCTGGTTCAAACAGGATCATAGTCACCGCCGCCTGATGCAGCGCGATACCCTCGACACGATGGTCAGCCGATTGGCAGCAGATGGCGAACTCTATCTGGCGACGGATATTCTCGCTTACGCGGAAATGGCGCACGACCTGCTGGCAAACACGCCCGGCCTTGATAATCAACAGGCGGTGGCCTGGGTCACGGAAATGCCGGGGCGTATCATCAGCAAATATGAGGCGGCTGCCCGCCGTGAAGGCCGCACCTGCTATTTTCTGACTTATCGTCGCAACCACCAACCCGCTCCTTACATTCCCGTGTTTAAGGAATTGGCGATGCCGCACATTGTTTTTGCCAGCCCGCTGACGCTCAATGAAATCGCGGAGCGCTTCGAGCCGCTTCAGCAAAGCGCAGACGGAATCAACGTTCACCTGATGAAAAGTTTTCTGGGGCGCGAGTCACTGCTGATCGAGACGCACGTCGGGGAAACGACGATCACGCAGCACGTCGCTTTGCTGCTGATCGAACGACCGCAGCCGGATACGCCGGGAACGACCGAGTACACGATTCAACTGGGGACGATTGGTCAGCCGCGTGCCACGCCGGGGGTGCATCAGGCGGTGCGGCTGCTCGGTGACTGGGCATTGGGACTGCATCCTGATAATCATGTGATTAAGGAAAAAGTGGGGGGAAGCAGCGAATGAGCAGCATCAGGATCGACAGGCAGCTAATTACCCTGTGGTTACAGGAGATGGTGCGCACTAACTCGGTCAATCCAGTCCTGGCGGAAGGTGGCGTCGGCGAAAGCCTGATCGCCAACTGGCTGGTCAAAATTTGCACCGATCTGGGATACGACGTGCAGCTTCAGGAAACCGCGCCGGGGCGTCCGAACGTGATTGCGCGGCGGCGCGGGACGGGCGGCGGACGCAGCGTGCTTTTGACCGGACACACCGATACGGTCAGCGTCGAGAACATGGAAGGCGACCCGTTCGATGGACGGATAGAAGCTGGACGGCTCTATGGGCGCGGCGCGGTCGATATGAAGGGCGGACTGGCGGCGATTCTTGGCGCGGCAGTCGCGCTGCGCGATGAGGCATTGGCGGGCGACATCTGGCTTGGTTTTGTCACCGACGAGGAATATGCCAGCATCGGTATGGATGCGCTGGTGCGCCTGATTCAACCGGACGCCGCCATTCTGACGGAACCGACCAGCGATGAAATTGTGCTGGCGCACAAAGGTTTTGCCTGGCTCACGCTGACAACCGAAGGCAAAGCCGCGCATGGAAGCCTCTATGAGCGTGGGGTCGATGCCATCGCACATATGGGTCGGCTGCTCACTGCGCTGGAGCAGATGGAACGCGAAACTTTTCCTCAGCGCGAACATCCGCTTGTCGGTCGGGCGTCGGCGCACGCCAGCATGATTATGGGCGGGCTGGGCTTAAGCACCTATCCTGACCGCTGCCGCGTCGAGATTGAACATCGACTGCTGCCGGATGAGACGGGAGAGGTCGCGCTTGGACTGTGGCAGGATGTTATCAATCGACTCAACGTGGAAGACCCTGATTTCAACGGTACGGTCGAAGTCGATTTCACGCGACCGGGTTATGAAATCGATGAGCGTGCGCCGATTGTGCAAACGCTTAAGGCGGCTTATCAGCAGGTGACCGGGAACGAGGCCACTTTCAGCGGGATGTTTGCCTGGCTGGATTCGGCAATTCTCGGTCGGGCGGGGATTCCGACCGTGATTTACGGCCCTGGTGGTGACGGGATGCACGCTGCCGTCGAATACGTCGAACTGGACAGCGTTTTTCGCTGCGCTGAAGTCATCGCCGAGGCGGTGATGCGCTGGACTACCGCTTCCGGAACTGGAACGGCTTAAGTTTGCATAAACAAACCATAGTCCGGCTTTAGAAAATTCATAAATTTTTGGCACTCGTATCAACCGCTGACAGCAGAGCGGCACTATAATGAGGACTACCTATTGATCTCATAGCAGTTCTGCAAGGCAGTTAGATAGGCGCTTTAAATGGGCGACGAAAACGACACTATTCGCAAGCTGCTTTACAAAATCGGTGTTGAGGCGAACATTCGCTACGATGATGAAAAACGCAAAGTCATCATCATGTCCACCGCCGAATATCAGCTTCATCAAAGTTGGATTGACTCGTGGTTTACGCTTGTTGGACAGAAAGGTAACTACAGTTTCTTCCACGAGCGTCAGCGTGGCACAGGGCGGACGCACCACATTGCGCGGTAATTATGAAAGTCGTTAATTTTCGTAAGCGCGCCGTCCGGATTTAATCTTTCGTTTATGATTGATGGCTATTGTTATATCGTTATGGAGACATCAGAATATTCGTACCTGAGGGTTGCTCATGACCACCGCGATTGATAATATTCGGGAATTGCTCGCGCACATGGGCGTACCGGCGGAAGTCCAGATCGATGGGAGCAATGAGAACCTGATCATCATTGAAACCGAGCAGTTCAACCGCCGCCGCGCCTGGATCGAAACCTGGTTTACACTGGTTGAACAAAGTGGAAATTACAGTTATTTTCGAGAACGCGCACGTGGGACGGGCCAGACTGTATAGCTGGTTCATGTCCACTCTAAAATTGCTTACACAACCGGATCGCGCAGGGCAGCGCCAAGCGTGCGCACTTTAGCGACATCGACTACCATGCCACTGCGTGCCGCCGAGCCAAAGTGATAGGCAGGCGCTTGTACCAGCCTGCGCATCTCCGCCAATTGTTCCAGCCTCAAACTCCCAGCCACCACAAATTCCAAATCAGTCCCAAAGCGGCTGACCCAGTTCGCAAGCGTTGATCGCGCTTCCCAGGCTGTCGCGGCAGGCCCGCCCGTCAAAACGCGCGGCGCGATGCCGATTACGCCTGCCAATGCCCACTCCGGTTCGTCGCTGAAATCGAGCGCGCGATGCACCGTCAGCGGGAGCGGCGCTGCGGCCTGCGCGACCTGTTGGACGAGCGCGAGATCGAGGCGATTCTCAGCGGTCAACGCGCCAAACACCACCCCATTGATACCAATTTGAGCAAGTTTCCGCGCATCGTCTAAAATCTGCGCAGCTTCGCGCTCGCTGTAGACAAAATCACGCGCGTGCGGGCGGATAATCACGTGGACGGCGATCTGTACGGCATCGCGGATGCGGCGCACCAGATCGAAATCGGGCGTCAACCCGTCGAGGTGTAGGTCACGCGAAATTTCAATGCTGTCCGCGCCGCCCTGCTGCGCAGCGGCGGCGTGTTCCAGCGTTTCAACAGCGATTTCGAGTTTGGGCATGATTGCGCGCCTTGCTTTAGAAACGAGCTTGAAAGGTTAGGTTCAATCCTAACCGCTAACCGCTAAATACCAACAGTTATTCACAGGAGGTTCAGAATGTACCGGATCGCTATCGCAGGGATTGCCACCGAATGCTGCACATTTTCACCGCTGCCGACGCGCCTTGAGGATTTTCGCGTCTGGCGAGGGGATGCTCAAATCGCCCAGTATCCTTTCTTCAGCAAATTCGAGGCCGAAGCGCAAATTATTCCGACGCTGCTGGCGCGGGCGATCCCCGGTGGGATGGTCGAGGCGAGCGCTTACGCAGCGCTGAAAGGCGAATTTCTCGACGGACTGCGGGCGGCTCTGCCGCTGGACGGGCTGTTTCTCGACATGCACGGCGCGATGAACGTCATGGGCATGGATGATGCCGAAGGTGACTGGATCACGTCGGCGCGTAATGTCGTCGGCGAGAAGTGCATGATTTCGGGAAGCTTCGACCTGCATGGCAACATTTCGCAGCGTGAAGCCGATGCACTCGACATGCTGACGGCATTTCGCACCGCGCCCCACATCGACTACATGGAAACCCGCGAACGCGCCTTCACCATGCTCATCGGCTCGCTCAATTTAGGCGTGCGACCCCATACCCTCCGGTTGCCTGTACCGGTCGTGTTGCCCGGCGAAAAAACCAGCACCGAATGGGAGCCGGGGACGTCGCTGTATGCAATGCTGGAAGACAATATCCTGACACCCGGCATCATCGATGCCTCGATTTTCGTCGGCTACGTGTGGGCGGATGAGCCGCGTGCCAGTGCGACAATTCTGGTCAGCGGCGTGGGCGACGAAGAAATGCGCGCCGAAGCCGAGAAGATCGCCCAGCGCTACTGGGATGTGCGTGACCAGTTCGCCTTTGGGGTGCAGGCAGGAACGATTGACCAGTGTATCGACTGGGCGCTGGCTGCGCCGGAAGTGCCGGTTATCATCAGTGACAGCGGCGACAACCCGACGGCAGGTGGCGCGGGGGATGTGCCGATTTTCCTCGAACGACTGATCGCGCACAACGTTCCGGATGCGGTTGTGGCCTGTATCGGCGATGCTCCGGCGACAGAAATCTGCTACGCGGCGGGCGTTGGCGCGACGGTAGAACTGGCGCTGGGCGGCAAGCTCGACCCGATTCGCAGCAAGCCGCTGCCCGTCTCAGGAACAGTCAAATTTTTGCTGGAGACAAGCGAAATCAACGAGCGGCAGGCGGTCGTGCAAATCGGTGGCGTGCTGGTGATCGTCGCGCAGCGCCGCCGACCGTTCCACTATATTGCCGATTTCACGAAGCTCGGCATCAACCCGCACGAGCATAAGATCGTGGTCGTAAAGGTCGGCTATCTTGTGCCGGAACTGAAAGCGGCGGCGGCAAAAGCTTTTATTGCGCTCAGCCCCGGCGCAGTCGATCAGGACATCGAGCGGCTGCCCTTCAAGCGAATTCAGCGACCGATGTATCCGCTCGATAAGGAGATGACCTGGAGTCCGTCTCAAGCACGGTGAGTCGAGGCTTATGAGTGAAATCACAGTTCATCCCATCGAAAAACTGACGCTGAACGAACTCCGTCCTTTGCTTGACGAAAGTCTTGTGGAAGGCTATCGCTTTCTCCAAACGTTGTGGGATGAGTACGAAAGTGGGAGAAATCGCTTCGACAGGCCGGACGCGCGCTTGTTCGGCCTGTTTGACGACCAATATCTGGTTGGCGTTGGCGGTGTTCAGCGTGATCCTTATCAAAATCGCCCCGATGTCGGGCGGGTTCGGCATGTTTACGTTCTCGAAGCATACCGAAGACAGGGCGCTGGCAAGCGTCTTGTCGAAACTTTAGTCAATTACGCTCGTGATCATTTCGACCTGCTCACGCTGCGCACGCAGACGCAGGCTGCCACCGCGTTTTACGAAGCCATCGGCTTTGATAACCAGCCGGAGGTTTCGCAAGCGACGCATTGTTTATGGCTCAAGGGACAGCATAAGGCTCGATAACTTGCGTATTTCAGTGAGCACGGGTGGCGAGTATGCGCCATGCTCCATACACCAGCAGATAAGGCAGCACGGTGGCGACCAGATCGAGGGCAATTTGCGGGATGCCGCTGATGCTGAGCACGGCGTAAATCACGGCGACGGTGACGACGAGGGCGAGAATGGTGCCAGAAGTGGCTGGCATCATTTTGCCCCAGCGCAGCGCCAACGCAGCGCCGATAACGCAGGCGAGCAGGTTTAACCCCCAGAGGCCGAGGGCGACGACCAGCACCAGAATCGTCTGGGGGATGAAGTTTTCGGTGTGGACGACCGCTCCCTGAAGGCAGGGATCGACGCCGCAAAAGATTGCGTCCCCGAAAAACGCCTCGAATTCGATTTGCAGAAACAGACTCAGCAGCGTGAAGATCGGCACGGCGATCAGTGCATCGCCCAGCAGCAGCCCTGCCGTATGACTCAGGCTGAGGCGCACAGAGTCGCGCACGCTGTCGGGCGTGCCCGCTTGCAGACACAGGCGCACGGTCTGGTAGGCGACCAGAATCGGGCAGAGCATCAGTAAAATAAAACTGATGATGCCGAAGAGGTTGAGGATGTCCGACTCGGCGGCGAAGAACGCCCAGACGTAGAGCGCCAGCACAATCACGGCAAAGCCCGCCGTCAGAATCAGACGCAGGCGGAAATTTATCGCGGGCTGCCCACTTACGGTCTCCATGAATATCCCTTTCACCTGCGACTCGACGTACTTCCTCAAGTTCATTCTACCCACAAAAGCAAAACTCATGACTTGGCCCAGGCCGTGAACCTTTTGCCTCCGATCCTGTAGTAGGGTTTAGAAGGACGAAGTGGGGCGGGTTGGGTGCGCGTAATGGCGACAGACGAGCAGCTTGCGCAGCAGCTTCAACAGGGAGATCGCGGTGCATTAAACGCGCTGGTCGAGCGGCATTACGATTCCCTGCTGGGTTATCTGTATCGCCTGACACGGGGCGACCGCTCGCTGGCGCAGGATTTGGCGCAGGAGACCTTTCTGCGCGCGCTGCGAGGCATCTCCAGCTACACTTTTCCGCGCCCGTTCAAGCCCTGGCTGTACGCGATTGCGACCAACCTCGCTCGAAATCACTACACCAGCGCCGATCAGCGGCGGACAGACAACGCGGTTGAGGATGCGGAATACGGAGCAGACGATGCACCGGATGCTGCCCTGCTCGAACGGGCGGAAGCGCAAGCGGTAATCGCGGCGCTGGACAGCTTGCCGAGTGCTCAGCGGGAGGTGATTGTGCTCTATTTCTACCAGTCGCTGAGCTTACAGGCGATTGCCGACACACTGGATATTCCGCTGGGGACGGTGAAATCGCGGCTGTCAATTGGGGTGGGACGCTTGCGAAATATTATGACAGAAAATGCGTGATCGATTTGAGGGGCGGAAACGCACATTTTAACGAACAATGCGGGTCGAAGAATGGGTCGGAAAGTGGCGGATTTACAGGCAACTGGGGACGTAAAGACGGGCGGAAAAAGGCGGTGCATTTGTGAATCCGCATAGCAATGGAAAAGAACCGGACAAAATGCCGGAAGGGATCGAAGAAGTCGGCGCGTTTTTGAGACGCTGGCGCGATCCTATGGCGGATGATCAGGCAAAAGCGGCTCTGATCGCGCTGCTGGCGGCAGAAATGGACGCGGAGGAAGAACGGGCGAGGCATGAGAGACATGGCGCACACATGGGTGCGCCCCTACAAGATCAGATTTCGGATGGGACGAGGGCACAGCACCCTGCGCCCCTACAAAAGCAACAAGTGTCATGGGGAATGCCGCGTCGTAATCTGCGCTGGGCGTGGCTGCTGCTGCGCTCGCAGACGCGGTTGGTGCATCCGGTGACATGGCTGGCTTCCGGGCTGGTGATCGCGCTGGGAGCGCTGGTGACGCTGCTGCTGTATCAACCAGCGCAAAGCGGGGCGGAACTGCCGCTGGTGATCATCGCGCCGCTGGTGGCTGCCTGCGGCGTGGCTTTCCTATACGGAGTGGAGGCCGATCCGGCGCTGGAACTGCTGCTGGCAACCCCCGTGTCGCCGCGCCTGATTTTGCTGGCTCGGCTGCTGCTGCTGTTCGGCTTCAATCTGGCGATCACGCTGCTGTGCAGCATCTTGCTGACGCTGATGCAGGCGCAGCTTTCGCTGATCCCGCTGATTACGGCGTGGCTGGTGCCGATGACGTTTTTGTCGGCGCTGGCGTTTCTGCTGAGCGTGATTTTCTTCGACTCGCTGGCAAGCGTGCTGATCAGCCTGCTGCTGTGGATCGGTATAGCACTGCGCCATTTCGTCCAAATTACGCCTTTTTTTCTGCCGGATTTGCTGCGCATGACCTATTACCCGGCGATGCTCATCATCGCGCCTGTGCTGGTGGGAGTGGCGCTGTGGCTCGCCGACCGTGAAGAACGCTGGACAGGAGGAAGCCTTCGTTGATGCAAGGGAAATGGCGTTTCGCATGGAAATTCAGTTTTCGAGCGTCGGGGCTGCTGCTGGCACTGGTCGCCGGGGCGCTGGTGGTGGCGCGGATCGCGATTGCGCTGGGACATATGGAACAGGCCGAATCGACTTTTGGCAGCTTCGAAGTGGTGATTCCGCTGATCGTTGGGCTGCACACGGCGCTGCTGTTCGCGCCGGACGATGAACCTGCGCTCGAACTGCTGCTGGCGGCACCGCGACCCCCAGTCTACCTGATTTACGAACGGCTGGCGGCGCTGATTGGGCTGCAAGGCGGGCTGGCGCTGGTGCTGTCGCTGCTGGCAGTGATGACTGCGGGGACAGGTGAGAAACTGCTTGATGTGGTGCTGGTGTGGCTGCCGCCGAGTGTGTGTATCGTCGGGCTGTGTCTAGCGGCGACACTGTACGCACGCCGAATGGCGTTCGGTGTCCTGACAGCGATTGCGCTGTGCGTGGCAATGGCCTTCGGGCGCGAGGTAATTCTGCCAATGTTCCCGAACTTATGGTTCATGATTTTCTACCTCGACCCGCGCACGGTCACGACCGAGCAGTATTTTCTCAACCGCCTGTTTCTGGTGGCGGTGGGTCTGGTGGGGATTGGGCTGGTGCTGTACCGGATGCGCGACACGGAACAACTGCTGGGCTTGCAGGAGGTCAAAAACGGATGAGCAAGATGAGCGCAATGGTGCGCTACGAAATATTGATGGCATGGCGGCGGCGCAGCCTGCCGCTTTTGTGGATACTGCTTCTGGTGGGCGTGCTCGGTTTCGCGCTGCTGGTGCAAAGCGTGAACCAAGAGTCGCCAGTCATGGATCAGGCGATTCAGGCAAGCGCGAATGACACTAATGCGCTGCCCTGGACGCAGGGAATCGATCTGGTGGTGGCGATGCACACACTGGCACTGATTAACGTGCTGATCGCCGGGATGGTGTTCTACATGGTCGGGGTGTCGCTGCTGCTGGGCGAAGTCATCCCGCTGGATCGACAATTTAAGGTGCGCGAACTGCTGGACACGCTGCCGATCAGCCGGACACTCTACCTGGGCGGCAAGCTGGTGAGCGTGTGGGCGAGTCTGCTGCTGGGAATCGGTGTCATCGGCGTGATATGCGCAGTCGCACTGCGGCTGATCTTCGGGGCATACGATGTGCGGGTGTTTGCGGTGCTGTGGGTCAGCTTGCTGATACCGCAAACGCTGATCGCGGCGCTGCTGAGCGTACTGTGTGCGTCGTTTGTGGGCAGCCGACGCTCGGCGGTGCTGGTGGGGCTGCTGGTCGTGCCCTTCGTCCTGATCCTGGCCTTCACTACGGTGATTTCGTTTGCTGGGGTCGGCGCGCTGATCGAACCAATTTACTCCCTCGGTATTCTCTTGAAACCGGGCGAACAAAGCAACGCCGAAATCATCAGCCGAATGTTGAGTACGCTGGCGGAGTTTGTGGGGGTTGGTCTGGTGGTCTGGACGGCGGTGTGGGGCTGGTCGCGGCTGCGGGAACGATGACCCCTCACCCCGGCTGACCAAAAGCAGGTCAGCTTCCCCTCTCCCACGCAAGCGGGGAGAGGGGAGAAAATCGACGATTTGGCTCTATGCGTCAAAAAACTCAATTTTGGAAGGAAAGACGATGATCGAAATCAAGCAACTGACGAAAACCTATCGCGGGGGCGTGCAGGCACTCAGCGGAGTTGATTTGAGCATTGGGACGGGGATGTTCGGGCTGGTAGGGCCGAACGGCGCGGGCAAGACCACCCTGATGCGGATTCTGGCGGGGCTGCTGCGATCCAGCGGCGGCAGCGCCACCATCTTCGGCAATGATCTGGCGACCAACACCGGACGACAGGCGGCAAAGGCCAATCTCGGTTATCTGCCGCAGGATTTGGGACTGTACCCGAACCTGAATGCTTACGAATTCCTCGATTACATGGCGATCCTTAAGGGCGTGAACGACAAAGGTGAGCGAGGGCGGCAGATCGCGGATTTGCTGGAGAAGGTGCGGCTGACAGACGCGGCGAAGCGTCGTCTGAAGACCTATTCGGGGGGGATGAAGCGGCGCGTCGGGATTGCGCAGGCGCTTCTGGGCGACCCGAAGCTGTTGATTGTCGATGAGCCGACAGCAGGGCTTGATCCCGAAGAACGGGTACGCTTCCGCAATCTGCTCTCGGACATGGCAAGCGAGCGAACCATCATTTTATCGACGCACATTGTCGAGGACATCAGCCAGAGCTGCAACGATCTGGCAGTGCTGCGCGGCGGACGCGTGATTTTCCGGGGATCGCCGAGCGACCTGATCGAGAAGTCGCGCGGGCACGTCTGGCAGATCATGACGGATCGGCGACCCGATGACTCGCTGATTCTGGTTTCGACCTTGCAGCTTCAGAACGGTGTCCAGTATCGCGTGGTGGGCGATCCGGTGGGGTATGCGGATGCGCTGGCGGTCGAGCCAAGCCTTGAGGATGGCTATATGTGGCTGATGCAGGGGCAAGGCGACCCCACCCCGACTTCAGGGAGGGGAGAAAAGATTCGGGCGAACGCATAGGCGTTTCCTCAAACAGAACATCAGATTTTCAGGTCGCCGCTGAGCCAGCGCGTCAGGTAACGTTCGAGCGACCACTCGATGCAGGGGCGGCTGTCCTCAATCGGATACCAGGCGAAGATTTTTTCGCTGACATATCCGGCGGCTGAAATGGGAAAACCGAAGCGAATACCATCAATCCAGGGGTTTCCAAAAAACAGGAGACTGTCGAAGGTCATACAGCGCTGCGCAAGATCAAGATCGCTGCGCATTTGAAGATTTTCAGTATGAATTTTTTCGACAGGCCAGACCAATTGGGTGTAACTGGAGTCGTCATCCAACCCATTGCTTTCGAGAAGAAATGATTTCAGGCTCGGCGGAAGCTGCATATTTAAGGCAGCTTCCACCGAGGCAATGGCTTCTTCAGTGGCGGGGTGTTGCCACTTCAAATCAGCCGCGTAATTTGCCAGTAGCTCATGCCATTTGGACACAGTGTCATCCTGGGAAGGCCGGGCAGCGATTGGTGCTCAACTGCGTGACGCTGTTCGATGAGACGTAGCCCTGAATGGTTGCGCCATCGACTTCAGCTTCAATGCGGAACCACAGACCTCCGGCTTCGTTGCGTTCCTGACCGAGTACGTTCATGACCGTCGAGACCGGAATTTGCCCGAAGAGCGGCGAACTGAGCGACGGTTGGGTGCGGACGTTGACCGTTTGCATCCCAATCACCTGGCAGATGATACGCGGCGTCGGCGTGACCGTCGGCGTATCGGTTGCGGTGGGGGTGCTGCTGGGCGTCGGCGTTTCGGTGGGGGTATTGCTGGGCGTCGGCGTATTTGACGGCGTGAAGGTTGCTGTTGGTGTGTTGGACGCAGTGGGCGTGTTCGATGCCGTTGGCGTTTCTGACGGCGTGAAGGTTGCGCTGGGCGTGAAGGTCGAGCTGGCGGTCGGCGTCTGGGTCGAAGTCGGCGTCGACGAAGGGAAGAAGGCGGCTTCCCAGGTGGGACGGGTGAAAAAGGCGGCGAGGGCGACAATGATGATGATGCCGCCGATCATGCCGAACATGCGCATCTGAGTGCGCTGTTTGAGGGCGCGCACCTGATTTTCGAGACGGGTGATTTCGGCGCGCCGCCCGACGATGTTGAACGGCTCGTCACGCATGGTTTGCAGGAGCGCCTGCGCTTCGTCATTGTCACCTTCATCGACGGCGGCGACGGCGCGCTCGATGTAGCGAGTCAGCAAATCGTTGACGACGGTGCGGTAGCGATTATCCTGGGCGTAGGTCATCAGCCCGCTAAGCATGGAGCGGGCTTGCAGCAGTTCGTTGTCGTAATTCTGAGCGATGTTGTTGGCGGCACGTTCGATAACCTGACGGGCGCGCTGCATGTCGCTGGCAGAAGAACGCGCTTCCAGCAGCAAATCTGACATGGTGGCGTCACCTGGATCGAGCTTGACGCCGAGTTCCAGAAGCTGAATCGCTTCATTGGTGAGGTTGAGTTTTTCTTCGAGCGCGGTGGCGCTGGTGGCGCGGTTGAGGGCAGACTGCGCCTGCTCGTTCAACTGGGTCTTGATGGCACTGAGTCGGCTGTTGGCGGTGTCGGAAAGCTGCGTCAAGCGCTGGCTGTTGGGGAGCGACTGGCGCAAGCGCCCAATCATACCGAGGACAGTTTGCAACTGCGATGCCTGCTCCGCCAGTGACCCACCGAGCATACTCAACTGAGCCGCTGCGCCTTCGGCGTCGCCCTGAATACGGCGCACGCGCTCGATGCGTTCTTCAGCCTGCGGATCGTTGGGGACAACGCGGAGCGCGCCTTCGTATTTGCGCAGGGCGTCGTTCCAGTTATCCGCCGACATGAGGCGGTCGCCTTCGTTGATCATTTCGCGGGCGAGCGCCAAATCCTGAATGTCGAGCAGCGCTTGCTCGGCGTCCTTCCAGGAGAGAATACCATCGCGCTCGGCGAGATCGCGCGCTTCGCGATAGAGGCGCTCAGCTTCGTCGTAATTGCCCGCGCGCACAAGTGAATTGGCGCGATTGTAAGCGACACGGGCATCAAACGGGATGCGGTGGTCGGGAACGACGCCGCGAATCAGATTGTCTTCGGCTTTTTGGCGATACTCAAGCGCGGTCGCGTTGCCGGGCTGCTGGTTGAGAACGCGATTGGCCTGATCAATGACCTGCTGATAATCACCCGCATAGTACGCCTGCGTGAGATCGGAGAGGGCTTCATCCACGTCGCTGCCACCGTAGATCGATCCCTGACCGGGCGTGCGCCGCTGCTGCGGCTGTTCGCGGAACATTTCGCGTTCCGGGGCGGGATAGCCTGACGAAGTGGGATAGGTGGGCGGCGCGGGTGCTTTGTTGGTTTCGGGCGCATCGGCAGGGGTTTTCGCTATAGGAACATCCTGCGTATCGACTGGGGTACGCGGCGGCGTGGGCGCTTTGCGTTCGATGCCATAACGCGTAAACAGGTCGCTAACGCGCTGCTTGGCCTGCCCGTTATTTTTGGCAGCATTTTCGAGCATGGCGATCACGTCGGGGTCGCGCGGGGCGAGGGCGAGTGCTTCGGCGAGGATGTCAATCGCTTCGTCGATGTCATCGTCGTCGCCAGCGATTTCCAGCCGGATGCGCGCCCGACGCAGGTAACCACGCACCGACGCCGAGACTGGCGAGGTGGGGCTGCTGAGACGGGCAAGTTCGCCGAAAAGCGCCTGCGCGCCGGACTCGTAAGAGGTGTTTTTCGCGTCTGCCAACAGCGCTCGCGCCTGCTTCTCCAGTTCGGAGACAACCGTTGCGTCGGCTTCTTCGGGTAGGGCTTGTACGGTGCGGCGTAAATCGTCGAGCCGCTGTTGTAGATCGGGCATAAAAAAATAAACCTCATGGTAGCAGTACGGAATGAAAGTTACCACATTTAAGGAAGTGGAACAACGGCGGATTAAACAGCGTCGGCTGAGCGAGTACCAAGCGCCCACTTGCATGTGGGGGCGGTTCGATATAATCTTCGCGCCATGGAACGCGAAATTATTCGCCTGCTGCCGTACATTGTGCTGGGTACACTCGTTGTGGGTGTGCTGCTGTTTTTGCTTTCCTTGCAGCAGCTTCAGCGGCGGCGCACGGGCGCGTACTGGCGGGTGCGCCGGCAGGCTGGAGAGCGCGGCGGCAAGCTGTTTCTGGCGTCGGTCACGCTGATCACGCTGGCGGTCGTAGCGGGGATCATCACGGGCATTGGGACGCTGATTTATCGCAATAACAACCGCTATCTGGATCGCGGGCCGGATGATCTGTATGGAATCATTCTCTCGCCGGAAGCCCGATTGACGGCGACGAGCGAAGCGATTGCGCTGGTCGCCAGCGCGACATTGATTCCCAGCGAAACGCCTACGCCAGCACCCACGACGGCTGAAGCGCCAACCCTCGCCGCAGCCACGCTGACGCCTACTATCCCGACACCCTCGGCAACTTTCACAGCCAGCGCGACAGCGACGTTCATTCCGACGCTGGCGCCCACGCCGAATTTCGCAGTGGTGCTGAACCTGACGCCGATCTTCAATACGACACCGCGCCCTGCGCGCCCTGGTTTCCGGCTTTCGCTTGATTCGGCGACCGATGGTGTCGATGCCGATGGTCAAGCGCCGGGACATGAATTCAAGGCTGGAATCAAGCGTGTGTATCTGTTCATGTCGTTTGGCAGCATGGAAAACGGGGTAGCGTGGTCGCGGGTGCTGTATCGCGATGGGCAACCGATTCAGGGCAATACACTGCTCTGGAGCCTGGGCGCAAGCGGCAGCAGTTATTTCTTCTTTGGCGACGAGACGGGTTATGTGGCAGGCGCTTACGAAGTTCGCCTGTATGTGGGCGAGCAGGAAGTCAGCCGCTTTTCATTTGAGGTCAAAGCCTAACCGCGCATCCACCGATAGAATGATTTCTAAATTGAAATTCGCTTCTTGCGTGACGTTTGGGTATAATGTGAATTTCGTAATGCACACGATTGTATGAAATCAAAATTTGGGCATCGTTTTTAGAGTGCAGTACAAGGGTGATCGGCATGTCGCATCAAGTGTTTCTGGTTGATGATGACGATCCAACCCGCTTCGTTTACCATGAAATTCTGACCCGCATGGGTTTTGAGGTCACGGAAGCGGCAGATGGCGTGCAGGCGATTGAGTTGTTGAGCTATCACGCTCCGCAAGTTGTCATTCTCGATTTGCTGCTGCCGAAGAAATCCGGTCGCGATGTTTTGGATTTCATTTACAAAAGCCCGCATCTGAACAATACGCGCGTGATCATCTTCAGCGCTCACGAGTCGCTGTACACGATTCAACTGCGGCAGGGCGATGTTTTTCTGCTGAAGCCGCTCAATCCGCAGCTTTTGCGTGAAGCGGTTCTGCGTGCGATTCCCTCCAGCACGCCCAAACACTAGATCAGCAGCAAAAACACGGCAAAAGCAGCAAGCTCCTACCCCCCAATTTGACAAATCCTTGTTATACTTTAGTAGATTTTTGTAGATTTCGATGGTCTAGACCTTCGTTTTTTGTGTTTCAGACGCATGAGGTTGATGGGGATGCAGTTAATCACGCTACCGCTGATCTTTTCGCTGATTACAACTGTAATCAGCATCGTATTCGCCGTGATGGTGCTGTCGCGCTGGCGCAGCGCCCTGAAGGAAGGCAAGCAGCGTCCGCATCTGCGTGCCTGGGGGATCGGGCTGATCCTGTATGCGATTGGGGCGTTCAGCCAGGTCGTGCTGACGTTTACGTGGAGTCCGCTGTTCTTCGGCCTGTGGTACTGGGCCGGTGCGCTGGTAGTCGCTGCCTGGCTCGGACAGGGGACGTTATATCTGCTCGTGCGGCGCGGCAACATTGCTCGGAATGTCGAGATGGCGCTGCTGCTGGTGTCGATCATGACGCTGCCCTGGACGCTGTTCCTGACCAAAATGGACGGGAGCGTCTGGCAGGCGGGCATCGATATGAACGAAATTGTCAAGCTGGTGCTGCAAAAAGGCGGTGTGCGCGCATTCGTGCCAGTCATGAATGTCTGGGGAACGCTGGAACTGGTCGGCGGGGCGATTTATTCGGCGGTGCTGTTCAATCGCAAACAGGTGCTGCGCAGTCGAATGGTCGGCAACTGGCTGATCGCGGCGGGTGGGCTGCTGCCCGCGCTCGGCGGGGCGCTGGTCGCATGGGATTTGACGGCTTTCAACTATCTGGGGATCATGGTTGGCGTGTTCCTGATTTTCCTGGGTTATCTGCAAACAGCGAACGCGACCGATGACGCCAGGCCAGTCAGTGCACGACGGGTCGCACCGGAAACGGCCGGCAGTTAATGGCTGAACTGTACGCAACGCTGCACACGTTCCACTACTGGATTAGCCGGGTGGGAATTGTCGTTGGGCTGGTGATGCTGGTGCTGGCGCTCTACATTGGACTGGTACGGCATGGTGACGTGACGAAGTGGTTTCGGCGCGGCGCGTATGCCGTGACGGCCTTCATCGGCGTCGAGTTTCTGCTGGGCGCGACCATGTTTCTCATGGGCGGGCGACCGGGCGAAGATGTTCACATCATTTACGGGTTCGGGGCGCTGCTGTCGCTGCCGTTCTTCATTTTCGTCGAGACAACGGCGAAAAAACGTCCGGCGATGGGCAGCTATATGTGGGCGTTCGCGCTGATGGTGGCGATCTTCATGCGCAGCATCATGACCGGGGCGATACAGTAGGAGGCCTGAGTAAAAGAAGAAAAGATCGACCCTATAGCGCAAAGGCGCGATGAAAGCGGGATCAGTCCATCTCGATTGACAGGGCTGGCAAATCCCATTAGGGTTACAGTTAACGAATAGGATGAAATCACAAGGCACAGGAATATTCTGTGCCTTTGCTTTGAACTGGAGTTGTACCGTGCTTCCTCGCAGCCGAATCTTCTGGTCTGTCTCGTGGGGACATTTCGTCATCGATATGTTCAACGCCAGCGTCGCCGTGATTCTGGCGTTTCTGAGCGGGCATCTGATTCAGATGACGAACACGCAAATCGGCCTGGCGATCAGTGTTTTTCAGATTATGGGATCGCTGAGCCAACCGTTGTGCGGCTGGCTGGCAGATCGCAGCGGCGGGCGCTGGCTCGGCGCAGGCGGCCTCGCCTGGCTGCTGAGCCTGTTCGCGCTGGCGCTGATCGTTGCGGCGGCGACCCATTCCTTCATTTTGATGATGATTCCGCTGATGCTGGCGGCGTTGGGGAGCGGGGCGTTTCATCCGGTGGGCGCAATGCACGCGGCAGACACGGATCGAAGGCGGACGACAAGCAATCTGGCGATCTTCTTCCTGATGGGTTCGATGGGCGGTGGCCTTGGCCCGCTGATTACGGGCATCCTGCTCGACCAGGCTTCGACTCATAACAACGTTTTCACGGCTGGACTTGGCCCCCTGATGAGCGGGCGGCTGCTGGAACGCGGTTCGATTACGCCGATCCTGATTTTTATTCTGGTCGGCGTGCCTGCTGCGCTGTTTATGGCGCTGGTCATCCCCGGCGCACATGCTCACAAAGCGCACGCGCAGCAGGAGCGCGTGACGACGAAACGCGAGCGCGTGGTGCTGATGCCGCTGATCGTACTGGCGGTAGTGATCACACTGCGCGGCTTCATCAATCCGGGGCTGGTTTCGTTCCTGCCCGCGATGTTTCAATCACGCGGCTGGTCGCCGTCGGAATATGGGCTGATTACCGGACTATACTGGATCGGCGGCGGGCTGATGGGCGTGGTGTTCGGGCAGCTCGCCGACCGCATTGGCAGCCGGGTGCTGATCGTGGCGAGTCTGCTGCTGGCGGCTCCGGCGTTATGGGCGCTGACGGTGGTCAATGGGCCGCTGGCCTTCGTGCTGGCGCTGGCAGTCGGCGCGTTCAGCGGCGGCGCGCACAGTCTGATTGTGGCGATGGCGCAGCGAGTCGTACCTGTGGGCAAAGGGCTGGCTTCCGGGGCGGTGCTGGGCTTCATCTTTGGCATGGGCGCGCTGGCAGTACTACTCATCGGCGCGGTGGCGGATCGGATTGGGCTGGATGCGACTTTCCAGATCATCGCCGTGATCGGTTTGATCACAGGGGTTCTGGCGCTGCTGCTGCCGCAGGATCGCCCGCAGAAGCAGGCTACAACGGATGCGCTGCCCGTCGAAGAAGCGGTTGCTGTCTAGCGCGTTAGCGTTGATGCCGCCACTGCCATACATCGA
The DNA here is from genome assembly GCA_034432495.1 of Anaerolineae bacterium. Classification (GTDB taxonomy): domain Bacteria; phylum Chloroflexota; class Anaerolineae; order Aggregatilineales; family Phototrophicaceae; genus Flexifilum. The sequence continues at coordinate 97,250 of DAOUCB010000042.1, forward strand.
TTGCAACCATTCCGATCAGCAGCACAGCGAGGATTGTTGCCAGTATAAGCTGTGTTGAACTGACGGGTTCGAGTGTGAAGAGCAGAATCACTCCCAAGAGCACAAGCGCAACATTTTCGATGGCCTCGATGTTCTGAAGCGGATTCTTGAGCATCATTGCACCTCCGTGACTCTAACCTAGCACCTTTGGGCGCGGCTGTCATCCGGTCGGCGTCATGATTCGCAGGTGATAGTCCTCACGTTTCGCGCTCAGTCGATAAACGGTGATAAAATACCAACCATACGAATGAGGGACGCGATGGCGCAGCTTTTCATCAGCTACAGCACACGCAATGCCGAATTTGCGCGTTACCTACGCGGGTTATTGCAGGACGCGGGCTTTGACGTGTGGATGGATGAAGCCAAGCTCTCGGCGGGGCAGTCGTGGACGGACACGCTGGAAGCGAACATCACCCACTGCGCCGCCTTCGTGATCATTATGTCCCCGGAATCAAAAGCCTCGGATTGGGTGCGGCGTGAGCGTCTGCTGGCGGAGAAGCTGCATAAGCCGATTTTCCCGATCCTGTTCTCCGGCGAAGCCTGGTGGGATCTCGCCAACATTCAGTACGAAGATATGCGCGCAGGCTTGAAAGCCCGCCTGTCGCCGCGCATGATTGACGCCCTCCGCGCCGCGATTCGTGGGGAGGCGGCAGTCGCGGAGAGCGAACCGACTGGAACCCATACCCCCGTGCCTGCACCCTTCGTTCCGCAAACCGACTCGCGCAAGCTGGAAGCGGCGATGCCTGCCGAAAGCAAAGCAGGCAGCGATACCGAAGTGTGGGCGAAAATTTCTCTGCCCGCTTCTGAGGGGCTGCGCGGTGAGCTGCCAGCGGTCGTGCCGTCGGGCGACGTGATCAAGAAAGAGGACGCGCGCGCTTCGACCTTCCCGATTCGCTTCCCCGTTGATGCGCAGACCGGACAGCGCTTGCCTGTGCAAGCAGAACTACGCGTGTCCGCTGGGGATTTTCTGATCGCTGCGCCGGGGGAGCGGATCGAAGTCGAAATTCCGCCAGACAGCGATTCGCGCACGGTGATTTTCACGCTTGAAGCGAAGCCTCAAGGGAAAACGAGCGGTCGGTCGCGAATTGTGATCGATCTGATTTATGACGCCAAGATCATCGCGCAGATTTCGGTTTCGACGGTGCTGGTTGAGCGGGTGACGGCGGCGGTTCCGGCCTGGAATTTGTCGGCGGTGGGCTACGTCTCACCAAGTGCAGGGGAGATTGCGCCGGGAGCATCAGCTGAATTGAGCGCCACCCCCGCGATGAAGCCTTCAGAACCCACCATTGAACAGGATCGCGGTGTGTTTGGCAGCCAGAAGGAAGCATCTGCCGAAGTCGATGCCGACGAAGCGCTGCCCACGTATGATGAAGACTTCGCCAAGAAGCGCGCGTCCGTCGACGATCTCGTGCCACAGCCACAGCCACAGCCGAGGCCGGAGTACAGCGGCAGCGCGACCCGCTCGACGGAGCCGTTCGACGATGCGCTGCCGATGCCAGCGCGTCCAGCCCCGCGCCGCGCCAGTAATACACCCCTGCGATTGGCCTCGGTGTTTGCGGGGCTGGCGCTCGTGTTCGTCGTCATGCTGGCGATCAGCAATCAGGCGCACGATACGCTTGACGCCAATCCCACGCTGCGAGAGCAAACCCAGTTTGCGCTGCTGCCGACGCTGACTTCTAGCGGAAGTTCGACCGAAAATCGAGCCACACAGCAGGCGGCGACCTCGATTGCCGCGACGCTCAACGCGCAGGCGGTCGTCACGAACGAAATTGCAGTCGCGCCGATGCTGAACTGTTCTGGCGGGCCGGGTACTGGTCTGGTTCATGCGCTGCGCGATGCCGGATTGGGCGCTGATCTGCTGGACAGCGGGATCGCGCGCGAGGCGGATGCCCGCAAATTGACAGCCTACCGTGTGGTCGTCTGGGGTGGGTGCAGCGGCAGTACGCTCACGATGAACGTTGAACTGTTGCAGCCGCTGCGAAATCGTGTGGCGGATCCGCAAACGGTACAGGCGCAGCTTGCTCCGGAAACACTGACGCAGGGCGATTCGCACGCGGTCAGGCTCGTCCGCGCGCTGACGGATTACGCTGCCGGTCGTGACGTCAGTACGCTGCCGCAGATTTTCCAAAACCTGACGCGCGAGGCCAACAGCGACGCGGAACGGACTGCGCTGCGGATACTGTGGGGAAATAGTCTGTATTATGCGGGAGAATATAGTGCCGCGACACAGGTCTATCGCTAGGCATGTCACACCCCTAATAGCAAACTAGAAAAATATTATAGAGTAATCTTTATGGTTCTCCTGTTCCCATAGATGGTGTTTGATGTTACTCTACGTTAAAATAGATTCACACACGAAGCATTTCGGACATCATCGGGAGGGAACGCCGTGAGCCGTTGGGAAAACAAGTACGTCATCGGCCTCACCGGGAATATTGCGGTTGGCAAGAGTGTGGTGCGGCAGATGCTCCAGCATCTTGGCGCGTATACACTGGATGCTGACGGCTTGTCACATCAGGCGATGATGCCCGGCGCTCCCGCTTACAAGCCGGTGATTGAAACCTTTGGCAAGTTTATGCTGAACGAGGATGGACTGATCGACCGGGCACGGCTAGGCAGCGTCGTTTTTGCGATGCCCGATGCCCTGACCGCGCTGGAAACGATTGTTCACCCCGTTGTGCATCAGGCGTTGATCGCGCTGGTGGGGCGAGCGAAACAGCGCGTCGTCGTCATCGAGGCGATCAAGCTGGTGGAAACTGACCTCGCCGATATGGTTGACGCGATCTGGGTGGTCGATGCTTCGCCGGAGGCGCAGTTGAAGCGCCTGACCGACAAGCGGAAGATGTCCGACGATGAAGCGCGCAAACGGATTTTTGCACAGCGCCCGCAGGCCGAGAAAATTGCGCGGGCGGATGTGATCATCACCAATGAAGACAATGTCGAGGAAACCTGGAAACAGGTGCAAATTGGCTGGAACGGTGTGCGCAAAGCGCTAGGCGAAAGTGTGCCCGCCGCGCCGCCGCCGACTCCGCAGGCCAGCGCACAGCCAAGCGCTGCGCCGCGTCCCGCGCAACCTGCCACGCCTACCCCAGCTTCTACGCCGCAGGTGCAGCAGAACAGCCTGCCGCCGATTCCGCGACAGGGACAGCCGGGCGCGCCGGTATCCGCTCAGCCGAGCGTGACGCCGATGAATACCAGTAATTCGCTGATGGACCCGAAGACGGCGATTATCGTCCGGCGCGGGATGCCCGGTAACGCCGAGGCGATTGCCAGTTTTGTGTCGCAGGTGGCGCACAAAGACGTCGGGCGCATGGACATCATGCTGGCTTTCGGTCAGAAAAGCTATCACATCGCCTACGGCAAGAACGATCAGGTCATCAGCGTGATTGGCTGGACGGTTGAAAACCTGATTACGCGCGTGGACGAATTCTACATCTCGCCCAACGTCCCCAAGAACGAGATTATCCACGAACTGAGCGGCGCGATTGAAGATGCTTCGCGTGAACTGCAAAGCGAAGTCAGCTTCGTGGTGCTGCCAATTGACACAACGCCAGAAATTACCCAGGCATTCATCAAAAGTGGCTATCAATTCCTCAAGCTAAGTGAGGTAAAATTCCCGGCATGGCGAGAAGCCGCGCACGAAATGATGTCGGACAGCAATGTTCAGGCGCTCATGAAGCAGTTGCGTGCTGATCGTGTGATGAAGCCGATTTAGCGAGGAAATTCATGCAAACCTTGAGAACACTGCCGCCAGTGCGTTGGGCTTCGGTGCATCCACGTTTCGCGGCCTGGATTGTACTGGCGCTGGGCATGGTCATCCTGCTGGTGATCGAAGCGCGCGACGTCGGGCTGCTGCCCGGTCAGTGGATCGCGCTGATCGTGGCGACGGTGCTGGTCGCCGGGGCGTGTATCTGGATTGTGAGCTGGGAAGACAGCGACGATCCTGAAGATGCCGACGCAGCCAAAGAAACTGCGAAAGACGATAAACCCGCGTAATTCCATCTTCTCTGCACTTTGAACAGATGACAGGGGCGAAACGGTTTCTCCTTCGCCCCTGAGTAACAGACCTGTATTTCCGCTTACTTTGCAACTGCATTTAAGAGGACAACATGAACCGCAAACAACTGGCGGCTCTTTTTGTGTGCAGCCTGGTAACCTTCAGCGCGGGGAATGCAATGATGGCGTTCCTGCCCGTGTATGCGGTGCACCTGGGGACGGATGAGGCGGGCGCGGGCGTCTATCTGAGCCTGTCGTTTGCCGCGCTCTCGATTGGGATGCTGATCAGCGGTTGGTTGTCGGATCGCTTTCAGCGGCGCAAACTGACTCTGATTCTGTGCTCGGTCGTGAGTGTCCCGGCGATTTTTTTGATGGGACAAGTGGGCAGCGTTGAACTGCTGACCGTGCTCACGATGATCGCCTGGTTCACCGGAGGCGTCACCAACGCGACCATCAACATCCTGACGGCGCTGTATGCCGACCCGCGTGAACGAGGCCGGATTTTCGGGATCATGGCGACGACGCTGGCACTTGGGCAGGTGCTCGGCGGATTTGCCAGCGGCGTGCTTGTCGAACATTGGGGGTACATGGCACTGTTTACGGTAGCAGCCATCGCCTGGATTGTGCCGGGGCTGTGTGGGCTGCTGCTGGAAGACCGAGTTGTTTCTGTGGCTCGTGTGCGCAAAGACTCTACCGTTCCGGCGGTCGCTCCGGCGAGCGGCGCGATGTCGCTGTGGCTGCTGATCGGAGCGAATGTTCTGGCGTCGATCTCCAATTTCAGCGCCGGATTAGCACGTCCGCTGCTGATGGATCGGCTGGGGTTTGATGCACCCGCGATTGCCAGCGCTGTCACCGTCAGCGGCCTGATCATTCTGCCGCTGCCGTTTGTCGTCGGCTGGCTGTCCGACCGAATCAGCCGGAAGCAATTGTTGATCCTGAGTTACCTGCTGGCAAGCATCGGCGCGGTGATCATGATTACGGCGCTGCAACTATGGCAGTTCTGGCTCTCGGCGTCGCTGTTCGCGCTGGTGGGCGGGATGGTCGGCGTGGGCCTGGCTTACGTGACCGATTTGGTTCCGTCGGAAGGTGTGGGGAGCGCGCTGGCGTATTTTTCTGCGACGCCGCCGCTTGCCGGAGTCATTGGCTATGCCGGGACGGGGTTCATCCTGCAAACGCTGGGGATGCAGGGAACGTTTCTTGCGGGAGCGGCGCTGCCGGTCGTGGCAATTGGGATGATGCTGCTGATTCGGCGGCAGGGTATGAAGGTCGCGGTGGCGTAAATGTAAAAATAGGGCATTGTGCTATCGAAGTTTGCACAATGCCCCTGAGAATTGGTGCAGCTTGCGGTTACTTTAATTCGCGCAGGTGCGGATAGAGCAGCACATCGCGGATGGTGCGTTGATTGGTCAGCAGCATGGTCAGGCGATCCACACCCATGCCGAACCCGCCGTTGGGTGGCATTCCGAAACGCATGGCACGCAGATAATCCTCATCGGTCGGCGTCGCGTCGTCGTCGTCCGCCTTGTAGAGTTTCGCCATGTCGAGAAAACGCTGCTCCTGATCGCGCGGGTCGTTCAGTTCAGTGAAGGCGTTGCCCATCTCGAAACCCGCCATGTAGAACTCAAAGCGCTCGACGTGAACATCGTCGTAGCTGACGCGCTTGGCGAAGGGCGAAATATCGCGTGGGTAGTCGTAGATAATCGTCGGCTGGATCAGGGTCGGCTCGACGTATTCGCCGAGCAGATGCTCAATCAGCTTGCCCCACGACTGTCCCGGCGCAATTTTCTGACCTTTGGCCCGAATCGCCGCTTCGAGTGAGGTGGCATCAGGATAGTCCATATAGTCGATGCCTGATTTGTCCTTGATCGACTCACGGACGCTCAGACGAGGCCAGGGCGGGGCGAAGTCGAGTTCATAGTCCTGATAGCGGACTTTGGTGCTGCCCGTGACCTGTTCGGCGACGTAAGCGCACATCTCCTCGGTCAGCTTCATGACGCCTTTGTAGTCGATGTAGGCTTTGTAGAATTCAAGCATGGTGAATTCGGTGTTGTGCTTGAAGCTGACGCCTTCGTTGCGGAAGTCACGCCCGATTTCGTAGACGGCATCGATCCCACCGACCAGCAGGCGTTTCAGGTAGAGTTCGAAGCTGATGCGTAGGAACAAATCCTGATGCAGTTGGTTGTGGTGGGTGATGAACGGTCGCGCCGCCGCGCCGCCATAAACGGGCTGGAGGATCGGCGTTTCGACTTCGAGAAAGCCATCGGCGTCGAGAAAATGGCGCAGCGCACGAATCACGCGGGCGCGCTGGATGAAGACATCGCGCACGTCGCCGTTAACGGCGAGGTCGGCATAGCGCTGGCGATAGCGCGTTTCCACGTCGTTGAATTCGCCAAACTCGGTGATGGAACCGTCGTCGTTGATTTTCTGCTTGATGACGGGCAGCGGGCTGATCGATTTGCTCAGGAGTTTCAAATCGGTGACGCGCACGCTGATTTCGCCCGCTTTGGTGCGCATCATCGTGCCGCTGGCCTGAACGAAGTCATCCACGTCAATCAGCTTGTCTTTGACGGCGCTATACATCGCTTCATCCATGTCATTGACGCGCAGAAACAACTGGATGCGTCCGGTCTGGTCTTCAATGTGGATGAAGGAAACTTTCCCCTTGATGTTGACGCGACGAATGCGTCCGACAACGGTCACCGGGACGGGGGCTTCGCCTGACTCAGCGGTTTCGGGATGGTCGGCGGCGTAGGCTTCAAAGGCGGCAAGCGCCTGGGCGCTGGTATGGGTGCGTTCGACACGAGCAGGATAGGGCGTGATGCCTGCCGCTTCAAGCTGGCGGAGTTTTTCGAGGCGCTCCTGTTCGAGATTGTTGCTGGGCTGCCACATGGGCGATTTCTCCTGTGAGAAGTGCAGTTGCTGTGTGATTTTCGGAAAGCTACTTTTTACAGGCTAATCTCAAAAAACGAAAGCCCCGATTTGCTCGGAGCTTCATGATAGCACTAACTGGTTGATTTTAGCGTTCCTGATTAGGGGGACGGCACTTGCCTGCGCCATCCCCGAAGTACGCTGCGAACTCAGCCACGGCCATTCGCTGCGGTGGGCGTGAAGGTTGGCTCGTCGGTCGACTCCGGCGTAAAGGTCTCAGTAGGCGTTGGCGTTAAAGAGGCCGTTTCGGTGAAGGTCGCCGTCAACGTGACGGTTTCTGTAGCCGTTGGCATCTCGGTTGGGGTGTCGGTTGGTGTTGGCGTCGGCGTATCGGTTGAATTGACGAGTTCGGTTGTCTCCGCGCTGATCGCCTCGGTAGACTCAGCAGGAGCAGTGACGGTCTCGGTCGATTCCGCTTCTAGCGTTTCCGTTTGCTCTGGCGACGGACTCACGGTTTCGGTCACTGCTTCAGGTAGCGCCGGCGCAGCAATGTTGGCGCTGAGCAATTTGGGCGCTGGGACGACGGGTGCATTCATATCCCGCTGAATATCCGCCTGTGAGAGGGCAACGTTGTAGACGCGTACTTCGTCGATTTTTCCGGTGAAAACTTCATTGCTGGCCTGACCATTGCCGCCAATGCTCAGCGGATCGTTTGTGACAGTCACGAAACCCGTGTCCGCATTGGAAGCGACAACCTTGCCGTTGATGTAAAGAATTTGCTGTGCTCCATTGTAAGTCATGGCAATGTGCGTCCAGGTGTTGAGCGGCAGCATACCACCACCGGACGTTGCTCGTTCACCGCCACTGGTCGTTCCGGCGGCGCTGTCGGTGCCAAACCACCATCCATACAGGACATAGGAGAAGCTATTCGGAATTTCCTTGATGACGATGGCGCTCCAGTTGTTGGCGCGGGTTGGATAAACCCAGGCTTCCATGGTGAGGCCGTTGGTGACATGCAGTGAGGGCGAATCAGCCACCCGCACGCGGTCATCGACGCCGTCAAACTGGATAGCATTGCCAAATTTGCCCTGATTTGTCCAGGCGGCTCCATTGAGCAGCGATCCGGTGTTGTTATAGCCCGAAGTATCTGTCGTTGTGCCTCCAGTACCTTCCTCGAAGCCCAGCCCCAATATCAACGAGCCGCCAGTTTGCGCTCTGCCAGAAGTAGGCGTGGCGGTTGGTGCGACGGTGCGCGTCGCGGTTGGTGGAACGGTTCGTGTAGCCGTCGCCGTAAAAGTGCGCGTCGCGGTTGGCGGAACAGTTCGTGTAGCAGTTGCTGTAAAGGTGCGCGTTGCAGTTGGTGTAAAAGTGCGCGTTGCCGTTGCTGCAACGGTGCGGGTGGCAGTCGGTGTAAAGGTACGGGTAGCCGTCGGCGTAAAAGTGCGGGTCGCAGTTGCCGTAAAGGTGCGCGTTGCCGTCGCTGGAAGCGGAGTGCGCGTTGCCGTTGCTGGAACTGTGCGGGTGGCAGTTGGTGTAAAAGTGCGTGTTGCCGTTGCTGCAACGGTGCGCGTTGCCGTTGGTGTAAAAGTGCGTGTTGCCGTTGCCGCAACGGTGCGGGTCGCGGTGGCTGTAAAGGTGCGGGTAGCTGTCGGTGGAACTGTACGGGTGGAAGTTGGCGTAAAAGTGCGCGTAGCCGTCGGCGTGGCAGTCGCGCTAAACTGTCCCTGGTTCAGATAGATTCTGACCGGAGGGTTCCCAATGTAATCTGAAGCGAAAATGTCGATCTTGCCGTCGCCGTTGAGATCACCCGCACGTGCATTGTGACCGCCTGAAGTATCAAGCTTGTCTTTGGTGAAGGTTGGGCTGGCTCCGCCGTTGTTCAGGTAGATACTGAGATCGACCAACTCCAGACCCATCAAAATATCGGGTTTACCGTCGTTGTTGAAATCGGCAATTTCCGGGTGATGAGCGCCCATCGCCGGGTCAATCACGTGCTTTGTCCAGGCAGCGGTCGTCGGGTCTGAGGGAGCCTCAAACCAGGCAAACTCCAGGCGCTGGTGTGCGTTCATCGTCAGGACATCCAGACGACCATCGCCGTTGAGATCACCGAGCAGCACTTCGTCGCCAGAAGTGCCGTTGATAGGATATTTGACCCAGGTTCCACTCAGGGGATTGCCGGGGTTTTTCAACCAGCCCTGCGGCGTCGCAATATCGGCGCGTCCATCACGGTCGATGTCGCCAATGAAAACACCCTGCCCTGCGAGTGCGGAGAGGTTCTTATCGCTCCAGGATGTGGGTGAATTCTGAATCCACAGGTGGGTTATTCCGTGACCGCTGGTAACGATGTCCTTTTTCCCATCGTTGTTGAAGTCGCCAATTTCAATGTCGTGTACCCAGTCTCCTTGAGTTCCAATGACGTGATAAGTCCAGTTGGCTTCAAGTTTGGGATCAGCCGTGTGACCGGCGGGTGGGTTGATGAGGGGATTTTCAAACCACAGGATGTTGTTTGCGCCGCCGCCATCGCCCACGATAATGTCGCTATCGCCATCGCCGTCCATATCGGCGGCCTGCATATCGGTTGAAAATTCGGCATAGACCGGATTGCTGCGGATGACGTGCATGGCGAAATTATGCCCCGAATCGTACCAGACTAGAGAGCGGCCAGCGACCGATCCGCCTAAGATGCCGTCGGGTTTGCCATCTTTATCAATATCGGCGATGGCTTTGTCGTCGCCGCTGTTGGCGGAATCGATAATGGTTTTCGAAAAAGGGATCGGATTCGCGACTGCGCTGGTCTGCTGCGGAATACCGAGCACCAGAGCTGCGAGTAGGGTCAGAAGTGCAGGAGTTAGGTTTTTCAATTGAAAGACTTCCCTCTGGATTGGCTAGCATCAATAGAGCGGTATAAAGCCTGAAATGTGCTGAACGCGTGAGGTCAGGCTAGACAATCTCCTTTCCATCACTTCGTTCGGCCCGGAAATATTTTAATTATAATTGTAATTACATGAGAATCAATATGAACAACTGCTAAGACATTGCAGGCGTCGGCGGCAAAATCTACTCTGGGGTCACCGAAGTGGGCAAAATAGCAATGAGGATTCTGAGCATAGACAGTTGGAGCACAAACGAACGCGGTACCATAGTCCTGAGAATTGAGGGCACGCAAGGATGCAGTACTGATGGAGGAGCCTTAGAAACAAAAAGCCCCGAACACGTCGGGGCTTGATTATCACGAATGCAATGTGTGCTTATGCGATGGCCTTGATGACAAAGGTGATTTCGCCAGCGGGCGCATTAACCTTGACCTTCGCGCCGACTTTTGCGCCCAGCAGCGCCTTGCCGAGTGGACTTTCGCTGGAAATCTTGCCTTCGGCGGGGTTGGCTTCGGCAGAGCCGACGAGGTGGTAAATTTCTTTGTCGCTCTCGCCTTCTTCGACGACGGTCACATGCGAACCGAGGACAACGGTATCTTTCTTGCCCTTGGTTTCTTCGATGACCTGAGCGCTGCTGAGAATACCCTCAAGGCGCATAATCTCGCCTTCGACAAACGCCTGTTCGTTCTTGGCGTCTTCGTATTCAGCGTTTTCGCTCAGATCGCCGCCTTCTTCGAGCGCCTGACGCAGCCGTTCCGCGACTTCGGGACGGCGCACATCCTGTAGAAATTTAAGCCGATCTTCCAGCTTTTTAAGACCCTCTGGGGTTAGATATTGTGGCTGATTCACCTGACCACTACTCCTTATTGAGTGAAAAAACGCGCCTGAAGTTCAGCGCATCATGGCCCTGCTTTAAATTAGAAAGACACAGCCTATGCTGTGCCCAGTGTGTACATCGGGAAGTTGTACGAGCTTACTCTGGTAACTTTTCCGTCTAGTATAACATAAAAGATAATACTTGTAAACCGATGACCTCCCGTGATTCTAGCCCAGCGGCAGGGCGAAACTAAATGTGCTGCCCATGCCCGGCTCGCCCGAAAAAAGCAGTTCGCTCCCGTGAAGCTGAAGCAACTGCTGTGCCAGATAGATGCGCAGGCCCGTCCCCGGATGCTGGCGCACGAGCGGCTGGCGCAGCGAGCGCCAGAATGGTTGACCGATTAAGACCATTTCTTCCGGCGTGAGGCCGATGCCGTTATCAGCGACGCTGAACAGGACATGGGTGCCCAGTGTCTCCGCTGTGACGCGGATCATGCCGCCGAAAGGCGTGTAGCGAACGGCGTTATCGAGCAGGTCAGACAGAATTGACAATATTTGGCGGAAATCACCTTTGACGGGCGGCATCGGGTCATCGGCGTAGACGGTGATGGTATGTTCGCGCAGTTCGGCATCGTCGAAGTGTTCCTGCCACGCCGCCGCCAGTAGATCAAGGCCGCTGAAGACTAGCGGTTCGACGCGCAAGGCGTCCATGTGCAGCAGGGCGATCACGTCGAGCGTTTCGAGCAGCGACGCCGCACTCGAAGCGTGTTCATTGATCAGTCGCAGACAGTCGGCCTGTTCCGTCGTAACACGACCGAGCTTGCCAGCACGCAGCCCTTCGGACTGGGTGCGAACCAGATCCATTGAAACGCGCATCATATCAAACGCCTGCGGGACAAAATCTGCCAGCGGATAGGTCGCAAGCTGCTGCGCGAGCGCGGCATTTTCTGACTGAAGGTCGCGCACTAGCTTGATAACATCGCCAAGCCGCGCCGAAGTGGTTGGCGGCGCGGCTTCTCTAAGCTGCGCCAGCGCGCGCAGCGCCTGATCAACCTGCATTAGCTCATTCCCATCAGCACAATCGTGAACTTTGTGCCCTGCTCCGCTTCACTTTCTACTGTGATCGTACCACCGAGTGTGTGAATGATGCCGTAAGCCACCGGGATGCCGAGGCCGCTGCCTTTATAGGTGCGAACGGTCTCGTTATCGGCGCGAAAGTAGATCGTACCCAGTTGGTTAAGTTCGTCGGGCGTCATGCCAATGCCGTTATCCTCGACCGTGATAATCAGCTTGCTACCGTCCGCCGCAGCGCGCAGGGTGACTTCACCATTTTCGCTGGTGTTGTAGCGCAGGCCGTTCTCGATCAGCTTATACAGTGCTTTCGCCAGCATTTCGCCATCGACATTGAGGATGGGCAGACCCTGCGGAATATCGAGCGTCAGTTTGCGCCCAAGTTCTTCGGCGACAGGCTGCGCCTGCTTTTCGACCATCATCGAGATGTTTTTGAACATATCCATCTTGAGGTTGGTGCGCAGTGTTCCGGCCTTAATCTTGGAGGTGTCGCTCACATCCGTGAGCAGTCCTTCCATCCGGCGCGAATTGACGCGAATGGTTTCGACAAACTGCTGCTGCATTTCGTTGAGCGCACCCATGCTGCGCAGCATGTCGGTATAGCCGCGAATGCTGGTCATCGGGGTGCGCAGTTCATGGATGGCGTGCGAAACGAAGGCCGCCTGTTCGGTGAGAAAAGCCTCCATTTCGGGAGGGGGAGCGGAAGCAGCGGCGACTGTGGCAGCTTCCTGTGCTTCGGCCTGCGCCTGTTCGAGCAGGTTCTGGATGACTTCAAGCTGACCGGGCAGGCGAATCGGGATCAGCGAGCCGGATTTCGCTGCGGCAATCAGGTCTTCGAGCAGGGATTGTGCCTGCGTCAGGGATTCTGCCATTTGCTTCTCCTATCGGACGACGCGCCAGTAACGTTCAGCGGGCGTCCCTTCCCCCACATGCAGCATATAGGCGCGCGTGAGGCGTTCCATCTCAGTCGGGTCGTTCCAGAGAATTTGCAGGTGGGATCGATAGCATTGCATCGCGCGCAGTTTGGCGTCGAGGTCTGCTTCGCTGAGCAGCACAACTTCACTTTCCAGGCCGAGCGCGGGCAGATAGCGACGATAGAAAGCCTGCGCGCGCTGGGTGGCGGGACGACTGCGCGCATAGGGATATTCTTCGTAAAAAGTGAGCGGCGGCGCACCCAGCGATCCCGTTAACACCAGTCCCCAATCGCGTACCAGTTGGTGATCGACGTGGTTATCAACGCCGAAGGGCGCGTAAATCATGGCGATGTCGGCAAAAGGGAAGGGCAGATTTGCGGTGAACAGGGCGATGCGGGCATCGTCGGCCTGCTTAATCCCCTGAAAGGGGCTGTCGTGATCGGGGTAGAGCGCGATCCAATCACCCGCGCCGCATAAGGTAGCGCGAAAGGCCGCTTCGGTGAAGCCCATGTGATAGACCTGCGCCTGAAGCTGCTGCGCCGCCTGACTATCTTCGGCACGGCGAATCTGGATCGTGCCTTCGCCTTTGGCCCAGCGCACCTGAATCGCCTGCAAAACGGGCGTCTCCAGCAGCGGTTCGGGCGGTTCGCCTGCCATGACCGTGATGATCACAACCCGTTCCCCGCTCTGCGCCAGACGATGCATCACGCCGCCGCAGCTTAGCACGGCGTCGTCCAGATGTGGAGAGAGAAACAGGTGAATGCCCATAGGTTAATCTTTGGCTACCGCTACCGTAAACGTGAACTTACTCCCCTTGCCGACCTGACTTTCGACGCGAATGCGGCTGCCCATCTGTTCAACCAGACTTGCCGTAATCGCATAGCCCAGTCCCGTTCCTGGCTGTGAGCGTGTATATTCGTCGTCTGCGCGCCAGAATTTCGTCCCCAGTTTGCGGACAGCATCGGGACTCATGCCGATGCCCGTGTCGCTGACACTGAACACAATCGCGTTATCGACGCGGCGCGCGCTAAGCGTGATCGTGCCGCCGTTGGGGGTGTACTTGTAGGCGTTGCTGGTCAGGTTGGTGAGCACTTGAAGTAAGCGATAGTAATCCACCCACATGGGCGGCAGATCCGGCTCGATTTGCTCGACGTAGGTGTGCTGGCGACTCTTGATCTGCGTCATGATGGCGTCGCGGATGCCCTGAATGATGTCGCCAATAGCAACCCGTGTCTCGTTCATGAAGAAATGCCCGCTCTCGATGCGGCTGATGTCAGCTAAATCCGAGACGAGTAGTTCCATCCGGCGGACGGTATCGCGGATGCGGTTCAGGTAATTGACCTGCTGCTCCTGTAGTTCCCCGTCCATGAGCGTCAGGTCGGCATAGCCCAGAATGCTGGTCATTGGCACTTTGAGATCGTGGGCGACCACGCCGACGAATTCACTTTTGGCGCGGTCGGCGGCCTGCATGGCGGCGTAGAGGCGCGCGTTTTCGATGGCAACTGCCGCCCGCGCGACCACGCGCTCGACCACTTCCTGCTGTTCGTCGCGGAAGACGCCGTTGCGGCGCAGGACGATGACGGCAAAGACCTTCTGTTCGCGGCGCACCGGGACGATCAGGACGCCGTGACTGCGCCGCTCGTCGTTGATGACAATCGTTTCGCCAGTTTCCACAACTTTCAGGGCTTGCGGGTAGGTTTTTTCGAGTGAAATGGGCAGGGTATCGTCCATCTCGATACCATAGCTGAAGGCCGTCGGGATGCGCGTGCCTTCGACTTTGCCGAAGTAGCCAACTTCCGCCCCGGCGAGGCGCGCCGCCGAGTCAAGCGTGTAGTTCATGGCGCGGTCAACATCGAGCGTTTCGTTAAGCTGAAGGTCGATGCGGCGCAGTTGGCTCAGTTCTTCGAGCCGCGCCGTCAGTTTCTGGTCGGTCGTGCTGAACAGGAAGGCGTTGTTGATGGCGATAGACGCCTGTCCGGCAAAGGCGTCGAGCGTCGCCAGATCGTCGTCGTCAAATAGCCCGGTGACGGCGCTGCTATCGACGTAGACCAACCCGGTCACCTGACCGCGCACGCGCAGCGGCGTCGCCATGATGCTGCGCAGCGACTGACCGATAATGCTGTTCTGGTTGGCGTAGCGCGGGTCTTCTGCCGCGTTGGTGGTGACAATCGACTCGCCGGTATCGATCACCTGATTGGAAATGGTGCGGCTGTACTTCAGTTTATCGCTGCTCAGCGTTTGCTGGTCGATATTACGCGCAGCCATGACCTGAACCTGCCCGTCGTCGTTGCGCAGCATCAGAAAACCACGTTCTGCGTCGGTCAGTTGGATGATCGAATCCATGACCTGATTGAGGACTGTCTGCAAATCGAGCGAGGTGCCGAGTAGACGGCTGACGCTGTAAAGGGCTTCGAGCCGCCCCTGTTTTTTCAACTGCCTGTGCTCAAGTTCGAGCCGTTCAAGCAGGCTGAGCATCTGGTTAACCTGCTTATCGAGAAACGAAGCCTCGACTCGCCCACCCTGTAACTGCGCGTGCAGCAGGTTAAGGTTGTGGCGCATACTGCCGATTTCGCTATCCTGTACCTGTAAAACTGTTTTATCCGTCATACCGAACTTAGACCCTGATAATAGTCACAATGCTGCGTCAGTGGGCAAATTACGCACTCAGGATTGCGTGCATGACAGATTTCGCGTCCCAGCCGAATTAGATTCAGATGGAAGGCGAAATAATCTTGAGGCGGGATAATCGCCTCCATGACCGGGTGCGCGTTATCCGCACTGATTCCTTGCGGTAAAAAGCCAATCCGCTGCCCGACGCGGTGAATGTGCGTGTCAACCGGGAAAGCGGGGCGCTGAAAGGCAAAACACAGAACAATCGCTGCCGTTTTTGGCCCGACGCCGTGCAGCGAGGTCAGCCAGGCTTTCGCCTCGTCAATCGGCAGGTCATCCAGAAAATCGATGCTGAGTTCGCCGCGCTCGTCCTGAATGCGGCGCAGTATTTCCTGAATGCGCGGCGCTTTCTGGTTCGCCAGCCCCGCAGGCTTAATCGCTGCGATCACCGCCCCAACGGGTGCATTCATGACATCTTCCCAGGCGGGGAACGTTTCCTTCAGGGCAGCGAAGGCACGGTCGCGGTTGCTGTCAGTCGTACTCTGGCTCAGAACGCAGTCAATCAGTTCATCGAGCGGCGGCAGAAAGGGACGCCAATCCGGCCACCCAAACAGTTCGTTCAGGCGGCTGGCGACCGGAGCATACTTGGCCTGTCTTCGTTCGAAATCGGGTATCGCAATCATAGTCTGAATATTAACACATCCCTACGCAAACTCGCCCGAATTCAAACGCCGCTGCGTAGCGTTCTTTTCTAATGATAAAGGACAACCGAGCCAGATGCGAGGAAACCTTCTCAAGTTCGTAAAAAGGTAGACACATTCTAACTCTTATTCAGGTTAACCCGGTACAAGCGTACCGAGATAAATTCCGCTGGCGACCTGTTCGATGCTGCTATCACGCACCATCGCTTTCCAGGTCGTTTGAGATTGCGGGTCTGCAAACAAAACGGCGCTGTCGTCTTCCGTCCACAGGATTGGGCGGAGCAGGCGATTGACGGGCGGAGCCAGCGCCCGCTGACTGAGATTGAGCAGATCGACCAGGACGATGACCGTCTGCACGGTTTGCGCGGGCGTGCCGAAGCCCGTGATTTGCGCCAGCGCGTAAACGGCGCGATTGCCATCGGGCGCGATCAGTACATCGCCCCCCTGGGTGTAGTCGTTGATCGGCGCGAGCGTGGCTTCGGTGCTGTTGGTCAGGCTGCGAATGCGCAGGTTGAAGCCGCTGTCCGCCAGCGTGAGGCGTAAAAAGGTGTCGCCGCCGATGCCCGCACCGCAGAAGCAGCCTGGTTCTCCTGGCAGCGAATTCGTGCTGCCGCTGACCAGATCGAGCGCGAACAAACCCGCGTACTGGCGAAAAGGCGTCAGGTCGCCAATCGTATCTGGCTGGTAGTCCATGTATAGGATCGATTTGTCTTCGTTGAAGGCGACTGGATAGGCGCGAATACTGTTGCGCGGCCCGTCGCTCAATACCGGACGCTGCTGTGCGCCGTCAATCCCGGCGACATAAGTGCGGGTCGTCAGCGCGGTCGGTGCACCGCTGGTTTCCGTCCAGGCAATCGTTTGCTCGTCATGTGAAATCGTCCAGTCGATGCGGGTTACGCCGTCGCTCGGCTGGATGAAGGGATGTTCGGTGCGCGTGCCGTCGGGCGCGACGATCACGACCTGGCGGCGGGTTCGGTCGAAGTACATCACACCATTATGGACGACCGTGAAATGATCGCCGTTGACGGGCAGCGTGCGCGAGTTGCCCGTCAGCAGATCGATGAAAATCAGTTGGCTGTTGGACACCAGAAAGACCTGCTGCGGATCATGCACTGGATCGCTTGATAAATCTTCAAGCGCGGCGACGCGGAAAGCGGTCAGCATCACGACGAAAACGACGAACAGGGTGCAGGCGGATGCTTTAGGCATGAGTGTCCAATGCGGTGACGACGCGCGGCAATGTTTCGCCAGCGGGCGCGGGCAGCCAGAGATCCGTGATGGGCGTGATGGCGCTCTCGACCGGATTGAATTCGATCAGGGTCGCGCCGTTGTCTTTGGCAATCTGAGGCATGTCGGCGGCGGGCGTGACGACGCCGGAGGTGCCAACAATCAACATGACATCGGCGTAGGTGGCGGCAACACGGGCGGCATCCAACTGCCCCAGCGGCAGCATTTCGCCGAACCAGACCACATCCGGGCGAACGGGACTGCCGCAGTGAGGACAGGCCGGAACTTCGCTTTCGGCCTCCCATTCAAGCTGGCTGAGATCGATAGAGGTGGGGTCACCCTGACAGTTGGCGGAACATTTATTGGCGCTCATTTTGCCATGCAGGCGAATGACGTTATGGCTTCCCGCGCGCTCGTGCAAATCATCAATGTTTTGGGTGATGATCTGCATTTCGGGGAAGCGCTGTTCGAACGCTGCCAGCGCGAAATGTGCTGGATTCGGCTGCGCTGGTCGCATCAGGTCGCGGCGGAACTGGTAGAAATCCCAGACGAGTTTTGGGTCTTGCGCGAAGGCCTGCGGGGTCGCTAAGCGTGTCGGATCATACTGCGCCCACAATCCGGTCAGCGCGTCGCGGAACGTAGGAATCCCGGACTCCGCGCTGACACCTGCACCCGTGAGCACGGTCAGCCGTGCGCTCTGCCGAATCAGGTCGGCAGCCTGCTCGATGCGATTTTGGAGGGTCATAAGTTCGTTCTCGCTGAGGCTGAGCGTGCTTATTATAGCAGAAGGGCGCACGGGTAAAGCACCACTTTTTTACGACTTCGTAACAGCCTGAGTGCATCATGGAAGGGTGGAGCGTGCTATGATGCGATATGATGCGCGTGTCAGGAGGGATGAGGGTTCTTCGCTGTGACAAAGCTCGGTATCTTTCTGATTATTGCTGCGGTTGTCTACTTGCTGGTGACGATATTTTCGCCGGATATTCTCGTGCCGCTCGCCCCGCTTTTTTGTCCGTCCGGGCAAAAACTAAAAAGCGAGACCATCACCTATTCGCGCCCCGGCGAAACGGACATGAACAACTACTATCATTGTGTCGATTCAGACAACCGTGAACTGAGCGATGTCACTGGCTCTGTGATGATTTTAGTGATGGGTGGCTTCTTTGTGCTGCTGGGCGGTGGCGTTGGTCTGACCATCCTCGGCGCATCGCGCGTGGCTCGGTCACAGGGCGGTTCGATGCGGGTGGGTAAAAGTTATGTGCTGCCCACGATTGACCCTGATGGCCCGCCGCTTCAGGCTTCCTCATTCCGCTTTGCGTCGAGCCATGATGCCAATGCTGGCAGCGCGAATCTCGACGACCTGATGGAGGGGCTTCAGCATGGCGTGATCCGTTTCGGCGGGCAGGAAATTCACGTCGATGAGTTGAAGGCAGGCAATTACCAGATGAATGTTGGACAAGGCAGCCAGCGCACGTTATCCGAGACGCTTCGCCAGCTCGAAGATGCCCATACACAGGGACTGATCAACGACGACGAATATCAGAAGCTGCGTCAGGAAGCGCTCGATAAACTGATTTAGTCAGGAAAGCGAGGTTTAGCATGGTCAGGCTGGGCATTGGGGTGATTTTGCTTGCAATTGTCCTGCTCATCGGTGCATTGCTGCTCCCGAACGTGCTGACTCCGTTGACGCCGCTTTACTGTCATGCGGGTGAAACCCTGATTCAGCGAACTTTCACCTTTTCAATTCCGGGCGAAAGTACGACCAGTTTTTACTATCACTGCGCGGATAGTTCGGGCGTCGAAAGGGCGGACGTCTCCAGTCAGGTGACGTGGAGTATCCTCGGCGTGTTCATGCTGATCGAATTCACAGGGGTTGCCCTGACGGCGATTGGCAGTCAGCGTAAGCTTCGGCGCACTCTGGCGGATTCCGACGAAACGGGCAGCACGCTCCCCAAGCGTCTGCGCCAGTCAAAACCAGGCATGACGCTGGCAGAGCGGCTGCATCAGCTTCAGGAAGCGCATAATGCCGGGTTGATTGACGACGACGAATATCAGAAGCTGCGCGAAGAATCGCTCACGAAACTGAACTGATGGCAATCAAAAAAGAGGCGCAGCGGCCTCTTTTTGTTGCGAAAATGGTGATGCTGAGTTGCGCTAGTCGAGCGAGATTTGCAAATGTTCCTGGTCGCCTTCGAGGTCGATCAGGGTTCCCTGCGTTCCGTTGTAAATGTCGCGCAAAAGGCGGAACAACTCGTTCTGCGCCTGTTCGAAGGGCAGGACGACTTCAGCTTTGACGGTGTTCGATCCATTTTCGACGACGACGAAGCGCAGGCTGCGCTGGCGCAGATCATCGAAGTTCACCTGATCGAGCGGCAGCAGCATAAATCCACTCGTCCCCAATGTCGGTACGGCTGCGAAGCGCATCGCCTTGAGCAGTTCAGCGGCTTCAGAGGCGGTGATTTTGCCCGCTTCGACCATTTGCAGCACTTTGGTACGCGCTCCCGGTTCGGCGGTCGTCTGGGGTTCTGGTTCCATCGCCGGGGCGGAGTGTGTGAACGGCTTGGTGGTGGGCAGGTCGATCTTATCCTGCTGGAGCACCCGTTCGACGCAGGAGCGCACAACGGCAGGTTCGAGGTTGATCTGGCGAATCAGATAGCGAATGGATTTGTCTTCACCCTTGATGAGCGACAGCAGCAGATGTTCCGAGCCGATGTACTGGTCGCTGCGCTGTCGGGCGATTTGCATGGCGCTTTCCATCAGGCGGCGCGCTTCCGGCGAGAGTTCCTGCGATTTGGGCGGCGTCGGTTCGGAGGGATTCGCTGAACGGACGATGGGCAGGACGCGCTCATAATCTATTTTGAGGTCGTGCAGCACCCGGTAGGCGACGCTGTCCTCGACGCGCAGCATTCCCAGAAGAATATGCGGCGTTTCAATCGTGCTGTTCCGCAGCGTCTCCGCTTCTTCCTGTGCCACTGCCAGAATTCGCCTTGCACGTTGAGAAAAACGCTCGACACGGCTCATCGCAATAAACCCTCTTGCACTAATTTCATTTGATTCATTATACACAGATTTCTGCGCCCCCCACATTTTGGGGGCTACAGGACGATGTACCTATGCTATGATTTTGACCAGTTAGGCGATATTGGTCAAACGGTCAAATTGTTCACGGATTCAAAGTGAGGCCTATGCCAGAAACCAATCCTGAACGGGAAAGTCGTATTCTCGACGCTGCCGCGCGTCTGATCGAACGTTACGGTTACGACAAAACGGCGGTGGACGAGATCGCACGGGAAGCAGGCGTCTCGAAAGGGGCGATTTACCTGCATTTCAAGAGCAAGGAAGATTTGTTTGAAGCGCTGCTCATGCGCGACGCAGACGCAGCCATTCAAAGGTTTTACCAAATGATCGACGCCGATCCGGCGGGGGTCACGATTTTCAACATCTATCGTTATACGCTGGCTGTGGTTGAGGAAATGCCGCTCATCAAGGCAGTCTATATGCATGATCGCCGCGTTTTGGGAGATTTTCTGCGCCGTCGTCGTGATACGCCGCTCGCAGGCCAGATGGTCGCTTTCAGCAGCGAATTCGTCCGCCATTATCAGGAGGCAGGCTTAATTCGCAAAGACCTCGATGCCGATGTCGTCGCCTACTTATTGATTGCGCTGCGCAACGGCATCTTTGGGATGGACGAGATTTTGCCGAGTGAACATTTGCTCTCAATCGCCACGTTGGGGGAAACGTTGGCTGCTATGCTGGCGCGTGGTCTTGAACCTGCCGACGCCGACAAGAACGATCAGGAAGCAGGGCGTCGAGCATTGGCACAATTGATGGAACTCAAAGACAAGTATTCTAAGCGTCCCGAACACGAAGAAGACGGGCAAAACTAGGCAGTGAGGAGGGAATGCTTTTAGGGCAGACTGTTTAATTTGCGATACTATTTAGATGAATCTAATTATTGATTTAGGGTATACTATTCTTTATAGCTGTTATGGCTTACAGCATTTCGTGTGATTGAGGTGAGGGAGGGTCGCATGGATCAGGTCATCCATACGGAGAACCTGGGCAAAGTTTATTCGGGGGCGACGCGCGCACTGGACAATTTGAACCTCGACGTGCAGCGTGGCGAAATCTTTGGGTATCTGGGGCCGAACGGCGCGGGCAAAACGACGACGATTCGTCTGCTGCTCGATTTGATCCGTCCGACGACGGGCAGCGCATCCTTGCTGGGGCTGGACGCGCGGCGTGACAGTATCGCCATCAAGCATCGAGTAGGCTATCTGCCAGCGGAGTTGAATCTGTGGGACAGGCAAACGGCGCAGCAGATTGTTCAGTTTGTGGGGCAGGCGCGCGGCGACTACGACGCGGCTTATGTACACAGACTGGCAGAACGACTGGAATTCGACCTGAGCAAGAAAGTCCGCAGCTATTCGACCGGGAACAAGCGTAAGCTCGGCCTGATTATCGCGCTCATGAACAAGCCCGACCTGCTTATTCTGGACGAACCGTCGAGTGGACTCGATCCGCTCATGCAGCAGACGTTTTATCAGTTGATGCAGGAAGCGCGCAACGAAGGCCGGACGGTGTTTCTATCGTCGCATATTCTCAGCGAAGTCCAGGCGATTTGCGACCGGGTGGCGATTCTGCGCGACGGGCAGCTTCAGGCGGTGCGCCGCGTCGCGGAACTGACGCATAACGATTTCCGGCACATGCGCCTGCGTTTCCGCGAGCCTGTGGAAGCCTCGGCGATTGCCAGCGTGCCGGGGGTGAGCGAGATCATCAGCGAGGGCAAGGCGCTTAGCTTCCAGTTGGTTGGCGATGTTGATCCGCTGCTGCGCGCGATCAGCAGCTATTACGTCGAAGACATCGAAGTGCAGGAGCCAACCCTGGAGGAAGTCTTCCTCAAGTTCTACAGCGCTCAGCCGAATGGCGTTGAGCCGCAGAAAGTGCAGGTGAAGCAATGACCGGCGTTGTATTTATGAGTACGCTGCGGCGCAACTGGCTCAACGGCCTTTACTGGACGATTGGCATCGCGCTGCTGGGCGTGTATATCATCGTGGTTGTGCCGAACGTCGATATGCTCAAGCAGTATGCCGATTTGGTCAAGACCATGCCGCCGCTCCTGCTGCAAGCCTTTGGCGCGAGTGACGCGGCGAGCATCGCGACCCCGTCGGGTTTTCTGGGCTTCGGCTTTTTCAGCTACATCCTGCTGGTGATCGCCGCTTACAGCGTGATCGCCGGGTTAAACGTGACCGCCAATGAAGAAGATCGCGGCATCATGGATGTGACCCTCAGCTTGCCGATTCCACGCTGGCGGTTGGTACTGGAGCGTTTTCTGGCCTATGCGCTGATTCTGGTGTTGATGCTGGTGCTGACTTACCTGTCGATGTGGGCGGTCAAGCAAACGTCACCGGGTCTGGACATTGATATGGGGCGGCTGGCGGAAGGGATTTTTAATCTGCTGCCGAGCGCGCTGCTGGTGTTGGCCTTCACGGTGTTGGCGGGAACCGTGCTGCGCAGTCGCGGGGCGGCGGCGGGGATCGCGGCGGCCTTTGTGGCAGGTAGCTACTTCATCGACTTCATTGGCAAATCGGCGAGTGGTTCGATTGCGGATGCGCTGCGGGCGATTTCGTTCTACAGCTACTATAACGGCGGTGACGTGATGACGAAGGGCTTGAATGGCGGCGGAGTCGTGCTGCTGCTGGTTGTCACCGTGATTTTTGCGCTGGGCAGTCTGTGGTTCTTCGAACGGCGCGACATTGGTGTGTGAGATCAGCCGGGAAGGCGATAGTTAGTTTCCTTCTCGTAGTATTTGATGAGAGGATACGATGACGGGTGCTGTTTTTCTCGAAACGCTGCGTCGGGGGCGGCGCGGGATGCTCTACTGGGGGTTGGGCATTGGCCTTTACGGTGCGTTCATCATTCTGGCGCTGCCGGATGTGACCGCTTTAAAGCAGGCTGCCGATCTGGTGGCGTCGATGCCTGCCTTCATTGTTAAAATGGTCGGCGGGGATGATGTAGCTTTTATGACCACGCCGCAGGGCTTTCTGGCGACGAAGTTTTTCCTGTTTGCGCCGATGCTGTTTGGGATTTACGCCATCAACGCGGGGCTGAACGTGACCAGCAGCGAGGAAGATCGCGGCATCATGGATGTGACCCTCAGCCTCCCGATTGCGCGCTGGCGGGTGATTGCGGAACGTCTGTTGGGCGATGTCGTCCTGCTGACCTGCATCACCCTCATCACGTTTCTCCTGCTGTGGGCGGCGGCTGCCGTTACGCCGTCGATGAATATCGAAGTGAGCTTGCTTTTTCAGGCGACCATCAATATTTTGCCGAGTATGCTGCTGGTGCTGGCTTTTTCGGTGCTGGTGGGTGCAGCTTTGCCCCGTCGCGGGATGGCAATCGCGCTCGCCATCGTTTTTCTGATCGGCAGCTATTTCATCGACTCGATTGGCAGCATGGCAAGCGGATCGCTGGCGGCGAGTCTGCGGGCGATTTCGTTCTACAGTTATTACGACAGCAGTGCTGTAATTCAGCGCGGGCTAAACGGGGGCAGTGTGATTCTGCTGCTGGGTGTGGCGGTGATTTGCGCCGTTGGATCGCTCTGGTTCTTCGAGCGGCGCGACATCGGCCTGTAAGCTTCATCGTTTTCCTTAGTTTAGGGCAGGGGCAGCGCAAGCGTGATCGCGCGCCTCTGCTTTTCCGTTTTGTTGACAATAGATTGCGAAGCACTCACCCCGTGTTTAGGAATATCGCGTAGAATGGTGTCAGTCGAGCGAATTTAGCGAACTTAAAGAAATGCAGCCAGCCCATGAAACGCATTTTCTGGACATTCCCTGTCATCTTCCTGTTTTGGGTGCTAGCGTTGCCTGTCGTGGCGCAAAACGCGACCCCGCTGCTCAGCAGCCTCCCTGCGCCGATTGACTGGATTCCCGCTGATTTCACGGGTTTTGTCCGGGTAGATATGACCGACCCGCAAAACACAGTGCGCAGTCTGAATGTCTCGCTGTTTACGGCTTCGGTGCTTCAGCCGTCGCGGATTCACTATGCGCAGGGGCAGAACTACGACACCTATTTTCCATTGACGACCTTCGACATGGAAAACACCTCGTTCACCCAGAACGTGCTGCCCTGGCTCGACCGTGAGGTGATTATCGCCTACAAGAGTTTCGGCGCGCACTTCGAGGCCAGCACCGACAACACCGTCATGATTTTCCCGTCGACGGATGGATTGCAGGCGGCGAGCGCGCTGAGCGCGGTCATCAAGGCACAGGATTTTCTCAAGCGTGAGACCTACCGCGACAATATCATCTACGATGGCGATAAAACCTCATTCGCGTTTCTATCGACGGCGGTGCTCGTCGGGCCGAGTGCGCTTCTGCATGAAACCATCGATACCATGAATGGAGACGGCGCGCCGCTCACGGCGGATCCGATCTATCAGCAGGTGAATGCCGCCCTCCCACCAAACTCGGTGATTTCTGCTTATCTGGCGAAAGACGCGGCGGCTCATGCGCTCAGCGCTTTGCTGAGCACCAGCCCTGCGGCTGATCCCATTCTGACAGCGGTCAATCAATCACTGGCACTGCTGAACACGGACAAAACCCCCGAACGGCTCTTGCTGAGCGGGTCGCTCGATGGGATTGGCATCAGCATCAATGCCGATCTGCGGTTGGCTGCAAACGTTGACGCACAGGTGATTCTGCACACGGCGGATACGCCCGACGTGACCGACACGGCGTTTGACCCGGCGGTTCTGGATCTGATTCCTCGTAGCGCGATGATCGTCCAGAGCGGCACAGACGCCAGCACGATAGCGACTGATGCGCTGTACTCACTCCCTTTTCTGAATTTTGCTGGGTCTGCTCTGTCAGCTTTCCCGGTTGCGCAGAATACGGGACAGTCGTTGACGGTGCCGAGCGCGCAGGCGGCGCAGGCAGCGGTGAGTGGCTTTCTCAGCGCGATCAAGGGGACGGTCGATGTGCAGAGCGATTTGCTCGATAAGCTCAAAGGCAGCTATTCGCTGGCGCTGCTGCCCCGTCCCAACGATCCACTGCCGGGGCTGAATGCGCCCTACGATGTGCTGCTGGTCGTGAAGACTGACAGCGCAGCGGCGGCGCAGGCGGCGCAAACCAGCACAGGCAAACTGCTGACGACCTTTATCGCGCCGCTGCAAAGCGAGCAGGTTGCAGCGCAGACTTTTCAGACGCTGCGCGCTGCGGATACGGGCGAGACCCTGGTAAGCGTCGGCGCGGTTGATAACCTGTTCGTGCTGGGAACAGGATCAGCGGCGCAGCTCGCACTTGATGCGCAGCGGGGCGATAATCGCCTGACAAAGCAGGATCGCTGGACATACCTCAGCCAGAATGATCAACTCCCTTACACCTACGTCGATGTCAATGCCTTCTACAACACCTTCTTGCCCTCAACGGGCGGGCCAGCGGTGCGTCCGGTCAGCCAGTTGGGGATCCATTCGCGCTATCTGGGCGACAATCTCTTCGAACTGAATGTGCTGGTCGCGTTGTCGCAGTAAACACTGGATTGAGGACAGAGTTAAAACCATACCCGCAGGTATACCCCCGACATCCTTGCGGGTATTTTGTTCTGCTCTCATTACTCGTCGCTCATGACTTCTTTATAACTGTTCTCGCGTTTTAATCAGCACTCAGGAAGTGTTCGTGAAGAAGTTTATGACGCCTTCTTCCTGATCGAAAATTGGCAATACCTGCAAATTCAGCACCGTATTTCTCCCCTCGCCCCGCTTGCGTGGGAGAGGGGAAGCTGACCTATTGCGAACTTCTTTTGTTCGCACGGTCAGCAGGGGTGAGGGGTGACTAGATAAAGCGTAATCTTGACCGTACCGAACACTTTCTCAGTCCTCAGCCCTCAGTCCTCGCTTTGTACAGTTATGCCAATTTTCCACATGAATTCTCTATCTTGCGTGATTTCTTTTGCATTCGAAATGGGGTAGTATTACGCACTAGAAAGTGTTTTTACATAACGAACATTGGGAGGTCAGACGGTATGCTGCGCAAATTAGTTGCAACAATGAGTCTCAGCGCCCTGTTAGTGATGCCGATGGCGGCGAACGCACAGGATGCCACCGAAGCCCCCATGATGGGCGCGGGGATCGAATCGGTTTGCCTCGTGACCGACGTGGGTAAAGTAAACGACGGTACCTTCAACCAGTTTGCCTATGAAGGGATGCAGAAGGCCGCCGCTGATTTCGGCCTGAAGAATACCTACATCGAGACTCAGGCGCAGACGGATTACGCCAACAACATCGACACCTGCGTCAGTGAAGGCTACGATGCGATTGTCACAGTTGGCTTCCTGATCGCGGACGCGACCCAGGCTGCCGCTGCCGCCAACCCGGACGTTTACTTCATGGGCGTGGACGAAGGCTTTGCCACCCCGCTGCCGAACCTTGTCGGCATCCAGTTCCGCGAAGATCAGGCGGGTTTCCTGGTCGGCGCGCTGGCGGCCCTGACCACCAAGAGCGGCACGATTGCCGGTATCTACGGTATCGCCATCCCGCCTGTCGTCAAGTATCGCAACGGCTATGAGCAGGGGGCTAAGTACATCAACCCTGACATCAAGACGCTCGGTGTCTACATCGATAACTTCAACGCCCCGGATCGCGGTGCGACGGCGGCAGAGCAGTTCGTCGGTGAAGGCGCAGACGTGATCTTCGGCGCGGGCGGCCCGACCGGTTCCGGCGGTATCGTGCGCGCAGCCGCGCTCAAGGTTTCGGTGATCGGCGTTGACCAGGACGAGTACCTGACGACCTTCGGCAACGGCGAAACCCCCGGTGCGCAGTATCTGATTTCGAGCGCCGAGAAGCGCGTCGATAACGGTGTCTACAACACGATTGAGTCGCTGGTGAACGGTGAAGCTCTCCCGGAAGACAGCGCGATTGTCTACTCGGCGGAAAATGGTGGCGTAGACTTTGCCCCGCCGCACGACTCCACTGTGCCGCAGGACGTCGAGGATCAGGTTGCGACCATTCGTGACGGCCTGAAGGATGGTTCGATTGAGACGGGTGTCGATCCGGTCAGCGGCGAACTGCTGAGCGAGGAAATGATGACCCCCGAAGCGACCCCCGCCTCGTAAGTCATCCCCATTATCGTAAGTTTCACGAGAGACTGCTCATTCGAGCAGTCTCTTGCTTTATACGACATGCCAATCCATGCCGTACATCATGAGACCTCAAGTTCACAAAACCACATAACTACAGCTATCTACTACTTTGGTGCAGCGAGTTTCTATCGGAGCAGACAACGGTGTCAGACGTAAACAAAGCTATCCTCGGTCGCCACTTTAACGAAGTTCTCAATCAGGGCAAGCTTGCTGTCATTGACGAAATCTACGCAGATGGTTATGTGCTCGACGCCCCTGTCCAGACCGAAGGTTCGGTGCAGGCACACGGGGCGACGCACGGGCGCGACGGTCTCAAAAAGCGCGTGACCTTGTTCCGCACCGCCTTTCCCGACATTTACTTTTCAATGGATGATCTGGTTGCCGAAGGCGATCAGGTCGTCGTGCAGTATACGTTTTCAGGCACACATAGCGGGCAGTTCGGCGAACTCGCGCCGACGGGCAGGCATATCTCGGTGATGGGGATGCTGATCGCGCTGGTGAAAGATGGCAAAATCGAGAGTGCCGTCAGCGTGTTCGACAGCGGCGACATGATGCACCAGCTTGAACCGGAACACAAAAGCGACATTCATCACTTCATTGACCAACTGGCGGGGCGGTTGCATAAGTTCACAGCAGCGATTCGACAAACTGGTACGACGCGCCCAGTTGGACAATAATGCGCTTCCCCGATCAGTGGATTTCGTGCCAGGCGCAGCCGGTGTGGGTGCTGACCAAAGACCTCACGCCGTAAACGCGCCATCCTTTGCTTCTTCGGATTAAGCAGCGGGGCGACCTGATCGATTAGGTCGCCCCGCTGTCACATTCATTCAGCCTGCCCCGTTGATTTAGTCTCCTTGCCTCCTTTAGCCAGATCCCGTATAGTACCAGACTCACCAACGCAACTAGGGAAGGCATCGTATGAAACGGCTGATCCTGTTCATCATCTTGATTGGGATTATGTCGTTGGGGCTGCGAGCTGCCTCCGCCGCGCTAAAGACTCGTTGCGCCGCCACCAGAAAGTTGATGTAATCTTGGTCGGTACATTTGGGCGCGTTCATGCTACTGATTTTAGCTCGTGTTTTTCACCTGCGTAACTTCTAACCAATGAAAAGTGAGGGTACAATGCGTTCTGTTTTTGTGTTCCTTTTTTTCGTCCTTGTCCTGAGTTTGGCACTTCCTGTCAGCGCCGCACACACTGACATTAGACTCACGGTCTCCGCTTCCGATCCCACTTTTGATCGGGTGATATCAGACTGTAGCGGACTTAGCGCGGTTGGCACCAACGTCTATTACGTAACGCGGACGGTGGATGTCACCGTGAGTGGAGATTATACCGCCGACGACATCGGCCTTGGAGACGGCGATCTGACGACTCCTGACGGCTATATTATTTTTTACCCTCAGGGAGGCTTCGACCCCGCCAATTCGCCTAACAATTGTGTGGATGCCGTTGACGATACAGGTACCCTCACGCTGGCTGCTGGACGCTATACGATGGTCATCACGACCTTCTCCAACGGTGCCACTGGACCAGTCATCTATTCGATCGATGGACCCGGCGAGGTGAATATTCTCTCCGACGTCTGCGCGAATCCGCTGCCGTCGAGCGGTACGGCGGTGCTGGCGATCCCCAACGGCGCGCCCGCTTACTTCTCGCCCAGTTTGCAGGACAGCGCCAATTTCAGCCTCCCGGCAGGGACATGGCATATCATCAACGTCAGCGGCGATTTCGCCCAGGTCTGGATTGCCTGCCAGGGCGAATCGGTGTGGGTGCTCAAAAGCGCCATCGTTGGCGATCTCAGTCATATCGGCCAAACCACCGTCGATCTGACGACTATCGGCCTCGCCAGAAGCGGCGGCGCGTGTCCCTACATTCTTCCGAGCGACGCGGTCGTCGAGTCGCTGGCGGACGGCGCGACCGCCTACTTTGCGCCCGATTTGCAGGACGGCACAAACTTCAACGTCCCTGCAGGACGCTGGTGGGTGGTTTACACCTATGGTGATTTCTCGGAAATCTGGATTTCGTGCCAGGCTGATCCGGTGTGGGTGCCAACGAAAGACCTCACGCCGTGATCTTGGCGGGGAGTTCCGGGACGTTATTCAAGTAGGGGCATAAGAGAGGTGGGGCGCTCCATAGGACGCCCCACTGTATTTACCGCGCGAATTCGACCGAGCGGGTTTCGCGGATCACCTGCACTTTGATCTGACCGGGGTACTGCATCGTTTCCTCGATCTTCTTGGCGATGTCGCGCGAGAGGCGCAGTGCTGCCAGATCATCGACCGTCTCCGGGCGCACAATGATACGCACTTCGCGGCCTGCTTGCAGGGCATAGCTCTGTTCCACCCCGTCGAAGCTGTTGGCGATCTCTTCCAACGTCTTGACGCGGCGGATATAGGTTTCCAGGCTTTCACGCCGAGCGCCAGGACGTGCTCCAGAGATGGCGTCGGCGGCCTCGACGATATACGACTCGACGTATTCCTGCTCAACTTCATGATGATGGCTGGCAATCGCATTGATGATGCGCGGCGCGACGCCGTAGCGCTTGGCGAATTCCGCACCAATCAGCGCGTGTGTGCCTTCGACTTCGTGGTCAATCGCTTTACCGAGGTCGTGGAGCAGACCGCCCGTTTTGGCGATCATCACATCCGCGCCCAGTTCAGCGGCGATCATTCCCGCGATGTGCGACGTTTCAATCGAGTGCGAATGCTGGTTCTGCCCGTAGCTGGTGCGGAACTTGAGCCGCCCCAGCAGCTTGAGAATTTCAGGGTGCAGGCCGGGGATGCCGGTTTCATAGGCTGCGCGCTCGCCTTCCTGACGGATGACGACTTCGACTTCAGCTTTGGCGTCCTCGACCAGTTTTTCGATGCGCGCCGGGTGAATGCGTCCGTCAATCACCAGCTTCGCCATCGCCCGCTTGGCGACTTCACGCCGCACCGGGTCGAAGCTGCTGATGGTCACGGCTTCCGGCGTGTCATCAACCACCACATCGACGCCTGTCGCCAGTTCGAACGAGCGAATATTGCGTCCGTTGCGCCCGATGATGCGACCTTTCATCTCGTCGCTCGGGAGCGATACCACGCTGACCGCAATTTCACTGACATGCTCCGACGCCAGCCGCTGAATCGCCAGCGAGATGATTTCGCGCGAACGCTGATCGGCTTCCTCGTGCGCTTCGGCTTCCACCTGACGAATGATGCGTGCCATGTCGTTGCGCGACTCGGTTTCCGCCATTGCCATCAATTCCTGCTTGGCTTCTTCGGTCGTCATCTGGGCGATGCGTTGAAGCTCGGCAGCCCGTTCTTCTTCCAGCTTCTGCAAATCCTGCTGCTGCTTATCCTGGCGACTCTGGCGCTTGTTCAGATTTTGTTCGCGCTGCTCCATGCGCTCCAAACGCTTGTCCAAATCCTCACGCCGGCGTTGCAGTCGTTCATCCTCCCGGTCGATTTCACGGCGTCGGCGTACCGTGATTTCTTCTGCTTCATCCAAAACCTTCTTGGCTTTGTCGTCGGCTTCTTTCTTCGTATTTTGAGCCTGTTCGTTAGCGTGTTCGACGATCTTGCGGGCTTCCTCTTCCGCCAACAGCTTGCGGTTGCTACCCTGTGCGTTCTGGTAGTAGGTAAGACCGAAATAACATCCCACACCGCCCACGATCAGCCCAATGACAAGGGCTATCAGGGCTGTTCCCAAATCCATTGATATTCGCGCGGTTTCTTCCCAGTTTGGGAAACAATCCGCTTCCTCCTTCCTTATTCCATCAGGTCAGTTTCATTTTCGTTTTCAGGTTCATTCCCCGCGAAAAACGCCGGGTCGCCGTCGTCCAGTTCCTGCATCAGACGCCGGACAGTCGAGCGAACGACTTCGTAGGAGAAGCCGCGTCGCTGTAGGAGGGCATTCACTTTGTTTTGAAACTCACGACGCTCCAAACCGCGAAAGCGGCGTAGCTGCGTCTGTGCGGCCTGATAAGCCGCTTCTCCGGCATCGAGGTCTTCCAGCACGGCGTCGATCACGTCGCGGCTGACGCCTTTCTGCCGAAGTTCGAACCGCAGCGCTCTGGGGCTGGTCGGTTTATACGTCATTCGGTCGCGTACCCAGAGGTCTGCAAAAGCCCGGTCGTCAATGTAGCCAAACGCGGTCAGGCGTTCCAGCGCCGCGTCGATCACGGGCGGAGGTGTCTCTTTCTTGCTGAGATTCTGCCGGACTTCCTGGGCGCTGCGCGGGCGTACTGCCAGAAAACGAGCAGCGCTTTCGGTCGCAGCCGTAATCGCCGCGTCGTTGATCAGCGCGGCAATTTCATCGTCCGAAAGCAACTGCCCTTTGTGCAGCCGTGCGGCTTCGTCCAGAGTCATGCTAAAGGCGTAAGCCTCGTCAACAAACACGTTGACGCGCTTCTTATTTCGTTTTTGCACCTCTAGTGCAGTAATCACGCCCATCTGAGTTCACCAAGCAAAAATACCGTGATCGCTTTAAACGAACACGGCTGGAAACTGACGTTGCGCCCGTGACTAATGAGCCGTTCGATGTGATGAAATACACAAAAAGGCAAGCATCATGCAAGCCTGACGCATTTTTTCACTTAGCACAACATCCATATCCGCCCGAAAGCGGTCAAATTCCAGCGTGTTGATTGCAGATTTCGCAACCATATGTCGTTTAAAGATTAAAAGACGACCGATTTATGATCTATTATTATCCACGATTTGAGCGATTTGCACAACATTTACTTTTTCCAGCCGCTGACTACAATATGGCGCGCGAGGCAAGAAGGGAAGCATGACCACCAAACCACAAGTGCTTGTCACCGGCGGGGGGACGTTTCTGGGCGACAGCATTGCGGCGGCGCTGCTGGCAGAGGGTGTCGAAGTAACGCTGCTGGTTCGTCCCGGCGCGGAAGAGAAAATCGGATTATTAGCACAGCGCGTCCGCTCCTATACAGCGGACGTTTGGAATCCCGGCAGCCTGAAAGGGCGGGCGCGTGGTCATGACAGTGTGATTCACACCGTCGGCAGTTTGAGTGCTGACCCTGCGCAGGGCTTGACCTTTCAATGGCTGAACTTTGTTTCGGCGCGCAATGTCGCCAATATGTGCGTCAGCAGCGGCGTGCCGCATATGGTGCTGCTCAGCAGCGCGCGTGCGCCCTGGGTCAGCGGGCAGTATATCGCCGCTAAGCGTGAGGCCGAAGCCTATATGCCGCGTGTCGGCCTGCGCGCGACTGTCATTCGCGCGCCGATTGCTTACGTGCGCGGTACACAGCGGCGTCCATTTTACGCGCTGATGAGTCTGTTAGGGGCGATTCCGCCGCTGTCATGGCTCTGGTTCGGACAGGTCGCACCCATGCCCGTCGATGTGCTGGCACGCGGCGTTGCGCGGATTACGCTGGAGCAGCGCCAGAAAGACGCGGTTTTTTCCGCGCGCGACCTGCGCAAACACAATAGCAGCCGCGAACGACGCAGCGGGGTTTCCGAACGCGAGGCGCAAATTCAGCAGCAGCCCCCATCCTACCCGGTGGACGATAATTCGCCCTTTGGCTGGCTCCCCCCCGATGAAGACAAGTGAAATAGTGCAGAGCGTATGTTTGTGAATGTTTTGATGACGCTTGTTTCGCCTCAGGTCCCAATCTTTTATGAAGCGACCGATGCAGCTATTCGCTTGCTTTTCTCCCCTTGCCCCGCTTGCGTAACGCGATTTTGTTCGTGCGCGAAGGGGAGCAAGTAGTCAATGGGATGGGAGGCACTCCGGCAGTGGGGAGACGATGTCGCTCGCATAGAACCGCTCACTGGCGGAGAGGCCAACGATGTCTGGTCGGTGCGCGTCAACGGACGCCTCGCGGTTGGTCGTCTCGGTGTCAGGAGCGACGCTGATCTCGCGTGGGAGACCAATCTTCTCAAACACCTCGACCGTGAGGGTTTGACTGTGCCGCTGCCGATCCCGACAACGGATGGTCGGCTCTTTGCCGACGGTGTCGTGGTGATGTCCTACGTCGCGGGCAGACCGCCTGAGACAGAAGCCGACTGGCGTCGCGTGGCTGACACGCTCCGCCAGCTCCATCGGTTGACGCCAGGATGGTCACAGCGTCCGGGCTGGCGAGGGTCAACCGACTTCCTGCACGCCGAAACTGGGACGAGGGTCGATCTCGGCGCGATGCCACCGGAGGGCGTAGCGCGCTGCCGAGCAGCGTGGGCGCGGCTCGTTGGACGTCAGACCTGCGTCGTTCACGGCGACCCCAACCCGCGCAACATCCGCATGACCGCTGATAGGGTCGCGCTGATCGACTGGGATGAGGCGCACGTCGACGTTCCTGACCTTGATCTGGTGTTGCCCCACAACGCTGCCGGTCTCGACGACGAGGCACTCGACATCGCCGCGCAAGCGTGGGCTGCATGGGAAGCTGCCGTCTGCTGGGACGACGAGTACTCCGTCAAGCGGCTTGCCGAAGTTCGAGCCGTCTGAGCAGCAGCCAAAACCAATCATGGCTATTTGTCTGTTTTTCCATCGACTATCCATCAGTTCGATTGAGACTATGACCTTGAAATAGGGGGGTAGGGGCCTTGCGCGCCATGCCGCATACCTGCCCACGTAAGCACAGTCCCGCTATTTCGATGTCCATCAAAGTATCTTGACAAATAGAACTTTTGTGCTATAATGTGGGTGCTCTAAATTGAACTCAGTTGATTCAACTGCTTTCGACTCATTGCTCGACCGTTTTTTCTGAAGTACACCGGAAGAGGCGAACGACCTGTGTTTTTGCGTCCCCACGCGATCAGCATTTTCCCTTCCCGACCGTTGTTCCCGTCCGCTGCGTTCCGGTCACTCAAATGCGCTCGTTTTTCCCGTCCGATTTCCGCCCGTCACCGGAGAAATCCCTCGCTGAGGCTGCGTTCCGCCTGCCTCCCACCCACATCTTTTCCGCAGCCCGCGCGCCACACCGGAAGGGAACGCCTTCCCGCGTTTCGCCTTCACGTCATCCGGTCACGACGCGAGGGAAGAAATCTCAAAATCGCCTTTTTCCGGTCGGGAAGCCACGCGACCGCTTTTCGGGGTGTCTATGGAGCGTTACGAGTAACGCCCTCCAAAAACAATACGTGATGTTACTTGAGCACTGAATCAAAAGACTGAGGATTGAGCGAAAATAGCTTTCACGCAGTCCTCAGTCCTCGAACCTCAGTCCTTCTTTTTCTACTGTTCTTCCTTAAGGATCACATCCACACCATACGCGGCGGGCGCAGGTGGTGTGTTGTCCGTACTGACGGGCAGATCGACATACAGGCCGCCGCAAAAGTCGAAATCGTCACCATCGTCGCGGTACTGGCACACTTCAACGCGCACACGCGCCTGGGTGAAGCGTCCGGCAGTGATTTCGAACGACTGCTGCATCTGGCGGTTGGTCAGCATGAAGCTGGCTTCGCGCGGGCGTTTCGGCTCGCCATTGAGGACGGCGAGGCGAATCAGCATATTGGCGGGCGCGTTCAGGTATTCCTCGTCGCTGGCTTCCTCGAAGCCGAGCGCGATTTCGACGGCTTCCCCGGCGGGAAGAGTGCGCGGCGCGACCAGCACCAGATGACGGCGGACGAAGCGCGCTTCGGTCTTGCTGGGTTTCTGCGGCGCATCGCCTTCGAACGACTTGAGTTCTTCAATCACGCGCCGTCCCGGATCGGTCAGGCGGTAGACCTGATCGCTGCTCATGACGACGTAGTTCTTGGTGACCAGCCGACGAATCCCCTTGCCGAAGCCGCGATCCGTTAAGCCAGCGCCTTCGACAATCGAATCCGAGTGAGCCGAATCGGCATTGAGCTGCGCGTAGTAACGCAGAATATCGACCGCTTCGGGAGGCAGCGTTTGCAAACTATACGGCATGTCCATACTTGATTCCATCCTGTGCCACAACCAAACGTCGTGCGCGAGCGGCCTGTTGCTTTCGTTCTTTACAGTTTACAACGTAACCACGCGGGCGCGCCCTTGACGTGGCAGCGTGGCATGGCGTGTATCGACCACCAGCGTACTATGATCGAGCACATGCTGCCAGTCGTAGGCGCTGTGATCCGTGATGATGACGATACAATCAGCATTTTCCAGCAGCGCATCAGAATAGTCGCTGCGCTTCATGATGGTATCCCCTTCCAGCCGCACCTGCGCCACATGCGGGTCATGGAAGGTGACGCACGCGCCGCGCTTTTCCAGCAGGCCAATCACGTCGAGCGCCGGGCTTTCGCGCACGTCGTCGATGTCGCGCTTGTAAGCGACGCCCAGCACGACGATCTTCGAGCCGCGTACCGATTTGCTGGCATCGTTGAGCGCGTCGTTCACCTTGTCGATCACGTAGAGCGGCATCGAGGTGTTGATCTCGCTGGCGAGTTCGATAAAGCGCGCCGTGTAATTGAGCGTCTTGAGTTTCCAGCTTAAATAGAGCGGGTCAATCGGGATGCAGTGACCACCCAGTCCCGGCCCCGGATAAAAGGGCATGAAGCCGAACGGCTTGCTCGACGCCGCCCTGATGACTTCCCAGACGTCGATGCCGAGCTTGTCGCACATGAGCGCCATTTCGTTCGCCAGCCCGATATTGACGGCGCGGAAGGTGTTTTCGAGCAGTTTGACCATCTCGGCAGTTGTCGGCGACGACACCGGAATGACCTGATTGACCGCCGTTCCGTAAAGCGCAATCGCCATTTCGGTGCTGTCGGCGTTGACGCCGCCGACCACTTTCGGCGTATTGCGCACGCCGTAATCGGGATTGCCGGGGTCGATCCGTTCTGGCGAGAAGGCCACGAACACGTCTTCGCCGGGGTGAAACCCTTTTTCGACCAGACGCGGTAGGACGACTTCTTCGGTCGTGCCGGGATAGGTCGTGCTTTCCAGAACAATCAGCATCCCGTCGTGGCAGACGTCCGCGACCGCATCGACCGCGTTGATCACGAACGACATATCGGGGTCTTTGGTATTACGCAGCGGTGTTGGCACACAGATGCTGACCGTATCCACCGAGCGCAGGTCGGCATACGAGGTGCTGGCGCGCAGTTTGCCGCTTTGCACCAGAGGCGCTAAGCGTTCGGTGGGAATATCGGGGATATAGCTTTCACCCCGGTTCAAGTGCTGTACTTTGGCTTCACTGACGTCCACGCCCAGCACCGAAAAACCGGCCTCGGCGAATTCGACTGCCAGCGGCAGGCCAACATAACCCAACCCGACGATGCCGACTTTTGCTTCGCGGCGGTTGAGACTTTCCAATAACGACTGTTTCAGCGACATGCAGGACTCACGTCATAAACGGACACAAACTGGCAGTCATTATAGCCCCAACGAATCGGGGCTTCAAGGCGGCGAGAATCAAAGTTCGTCAGGGGTGGGTAACCCCTGACGAGGGTAGAAGGGGTGCTTCTCACGGAAGTGAGAGCGTCTCCCGCTGGAGCGGGAAGAGGTCTTACAGGTTCGGTGTCGCTTCTGGTGTTGCTTCGGGATTCATCTGCCCGTTCTGGTCGGGCTGATCGAAGGGGAAACCATGCGGCACCTGGAAATTAAAGTGGAATGGGAACTGACCGTTGCCGTTGCCCATCGCCGTCATCTGCGGCTCATCGAGCGTGGCCTGAATGTCCTGGCTCGCGCCATCGCGCAGAATGGTGAGGGTCACGGTATCGCCGGGTTCATAGGCGATCAGGCGGTCACGCAGCGTGCGCTCCTGGTCAACCTTGTCGCCATCGACGGCGGTAATCACGTCATTGACCTTGAGTCCGGCTTTCTCGGCAGGCGAACCCGCTTCGACGGCGGTCACGAGCGCGCCATCGGTCACGGTGAGGTTGTTGGTCTTGGCAATGTTCGCATCGAGGGTCTGGAAGGTGACGCCGAGGTGACCGTTGCCATACATATACTGGAAGGGCATCATGGGCATGAAGTTGCGCGGGAAGCCGTTGCCATTATTGTTGCCATTGCCGTTGTTATTGCCATTATTGCCATTCCCGCGTCCGTTGCCGTTGCCACGACCCTGTCCCGGAGGATTGATCGGCTGGACAGAGGGCAAGGTCTTTGGCTGTGTGCCGAGCGTCGCGGTCATATTAACCTGCTTGCCATCACGGGTGACTTCAATCGTGATTGTATCGCCAACGGCGTGAGCGCCGACAGCGCTGGCGACTTCGGCAGCAGTCGTCACAGTTTTACTATCGACGGCGGTAATCACATCACCGGCCTGGATGCCTGCGGTCGCAGCGCCAGATCCATCGACGACTTCGACGACGGTGACGCCGTTGGTGTCGTCTTGCAGCGACACGCCGAGGAACGGATGCGAGGGCATGTTTGACGGCGTGGCTTCAGCCGTAGCAGACATGCCGGGTTCGGTCGTTGCCATCGGCATTGCTTCGGCGGTAGCGGCGGGATTCGGCTCAGCCGTAGCATCCTGCGCAGCGACCATGCCTCCAACCATCACGCTGAGGACGACCACAGCGACTAGTATCAACAGATTACGAGCGTTTGTACGCATAAGCGTATCTTCCCTTCACTGGCTATGCTTCGAGAGTTGTCGGACTCTCATGTTTTTGCATTTCTTTTATGAAGGTAACGCCGCTGGCTGAATGGTGAATGAGTGAATTGCAAAATCTATGTAAACTGAGTTTGAAGC
This sequence comes from Anaerolineae bacterium, assembly GCA_034432495.1. Classification (GTDB taxonomy): domain Bacteria; phylum Chloroflexota; class Anaerolineae; order Aggregatilineales; family Phototrophicaceae; genus Flexifilum. Next base: position 135,103 of record DAOUCB010000042.1, read on the forward strand.
GAGAGTTTACAAATTTTTTGCAAAATCGGGCGATGGGCTGTGCTCACGGGGCGATGAATGGGCCGAATGTCACCCCTGTTTCGCTCGAATCGCTGCGTGCGATGCGAGTTAAGTCGGGCAGGGTGTAATGCCCAATATCGACCGTGAGATGAGCCGTCCCCGGCGCGATGTTAAAAAAATCCGCCATGACGATTACCCGATCCCCTATGCGCCAGGTCGAGCGAGACAGCGGCACGTCCGAGATCGCCAGTGGATCGCCGCCCACTTGATCGTGCAGGTGCTGGAACTGCTGATAGGTTCCCGGCGCGGCATCGGCTTCAACGCGCCAGAGTGTTGAAACGCGCATTCGATCCCCAACACGGCGCACGCGCCAGCCGAGCAAGGTTGTCCCGTCCGCAAACGGGATCGGCGTAATCTCCGTGAAGCCCTGCGGATCGCTGATGCCATCGTACCGCGTCGCCATAAAAGGGTCTGCGCCAACACGCCGGGGATAGGTCTGTACGTCAAGCGCGAGACCGGAGGCTTCGATTTCCTCCCACGCCTGAAACGGCGCAAGTGTCGCCAGCAGGGTCGCCGGATAGGGCGGCAGAATCAGCAGGGCGTCGCCGTTGAGGATGCGATAGTCGCGCGTCCACAGCAGGGCTTTAAAGACCGCCGCTTCGCCGTCAATCGCCGGATCATCGCCGTGCGTGAAGAACAGAACTGGCTGCTCGACGCCGTAAGCCGCATCACGCGATTCGTGCAGGATGCTCGACAGAGCGCTGTTGGGCGGACGGTTGGTGGATGTGTAATCGAGTGTCTGCATAATCTGGATCGACCAGACGAGCGCTAACGCGATCATCAACGCGGAAATGACGATTTTCCAGAGGATGCGGCGAAACAGAAGCGTACTCGCGCCAGCGAGCAGCGCCAGCAGCGGCAGTTCGATCAGTTGATAGTGAATTAGGACGGGGGTGCTGTGGCGCAGAAACACCAGCGGTGAGCAGACCAGCCAGACCAGCGCAATTTCGGTCAATGGTGAAACGATATTCTGGAGGGGCGCAGTGCGCTGCACCCCTACGCGCACGCTGCGCACGAACGCCAGCAAAAGCGCGAATAATCCGATCACGACAACTGCGCCTGCCATAATCACGGTGGGGATGGCGTGACTGAAGCTGTCACCGTCGCCCATGCCGAGAAATGCCCAGTCCCAGCCAAGACCGAGCCGCAGCAGATTGCCGACCCCTTGCAGGTCAATCGTCGCTGTGCCACCGCCGCCGATCACCTGCCCGAAGCGGGCGAGAATACTCGGATCGATGACGGTGATGGTGTAGACGTAGGGGATCATCGCGGCGACTGCCAGCGCTGCACCCACAAGCACCGGAATCAGCTTGCGCCACCAGCGGAAACGAATAATCAGATAAGCGGTCGCGGGAACGAGGGCGATCCCGGCGAAATGCACCTGCACGACGAACAAGCCGAGAAAGACGCACAGGCCGACGCCGATTTTGCCGATTCGACTCGCTTGTGTCGCGCCTACATAAGCCGTGATTGCCCAGAGCAGCGCCAGCGGCGCAAGCAGGTTCGGCTGCCAGATGCTGCGCCCATAAAAGACGGCATAGGGTGACGCTGTCATGTAGAGCGCGGCGACCAGCGCTGCCCACTTATCCCAACGACGCGCCAGCCACCAGACGCCGACGACAGTCAGCAGGCTGACGAGGCTGACGACCCAGGTTACGACCTGCGGATCGGGCGAGAAGGCATACGGAATCGCAAACAGCCAGACGCTCGCCGGGAAAAACGGGATGTTGACCGACGAAGGCTGTCCCGCCATGACGAATTCGCCGCCGCGTGCCATGCGCAGCGCGTCGAGGCTGATGTGGGCTTCGTCGCCTGCGAACGAATTGACGCCAGGGTAGGCGAAGCGCAGCAGCGCCGCGAGGATCAGGATCGCCAGCAGGGCGAACAGTTCAGGTTTCGAGTAGGATTTTAAGAAAGACACTCAACCGCCAAGACGCCAGAATCGCCAGGAAAGGCAAAATATTACCATAACTGGCGCGTTCGCTGGGTTTAGCGCCCGCGTTTGGCAACGGCGATTTCACCTTCGGCGTCGATGTAGTAGCGCGGTTCCTCGTCGGCTTCTTCCTCGACGAGTTCGAGGCGGCTGGCACGTTTGGGTTTGCCGGAGGGCAGAAACAGGTTGTTCAGCTTATACAGGCCAATTGCCGTGAAGCGCATCAGCCGGACGGTGAGCAGATGGAGGTCAATCGTCAGCGGAGCCAGCAGCAGGACTTCGATGGCAAGCGGGAGCAAAATGAACAGCGAGATTGTGAACGAGAGCATCCCCAGCGGAAATTTGACCAGCAGATAGAGCGCGCTGCGCCAGGTTGCCCAACTGCCGAGATACAGGCCGAGCCGTTCGCCCAGGTTTGCGCCCCGCGTATCGACATCGTCAAAATCGGTCGGCGCGGCGACGCCCAGAATCGACGCCATGACCTGCCGATCCAGCGAAGCGAGGGTGCGTGTCGCCGCCAGCATGAACAGCAGCAGCGGAATGCCGATCAGCACGACCGAGAGGCTGAGCGCCAGCGAAAAACCGACGATCACGAAAATGAAGTAAGCCAGCCCAAACCAGAAGTTGGCAAACAGCGCCAACCAATGACGGAACATCCTGCCGTCGGAAAGTGCGTCAAGCCAGGAATAATCTTTCATCGAACAACACCTGCTTGCTGATCAGTAGCGAGCCTTGTGTTTATTGTACGCGGCTTTGCACCCAAAAGTTGCGCGCGGCTTTAGGGCGCGGGAGTGGCAGTCGCTTCCGCGCCGCAGTCGGGCAGCGCGGTCAGGTCAATCAGCCACAGGCCGCCATTGACTCCGGTTGCCGCCAGCGCGATTTTTGAGTCGTCCGGCGCGATCCACCACCAGGCATGTTCGTCGTCCGCTAAATGACTTATTGGCAAGGACGCGAGAGCGTGAAGCGTGCCTTCGCCGCGATTATAACATTCGAGTTCGGCTGCGCCATCGACAGGCAGCGCGACGTAAATCTGGTCAATCGTGTCGCTGTCGGTGGGGTGTGCCAGCGGAATCGGCGCGGGGTAGTTATTCCCCGGCGGATCGGCCTTAAACTGGAGTTCGAAGAAGCCGTTGGTGGCAACGTAAAGGTAATAGCCCGTCCCGTCATCGAATGTTCCCGCGAGGACGATGCGTCGTCCGTCCCGCGAGAATCCCGGCACGATCACCGACGGCGGATTTTTTTCGAGCGGCGGGCTGATGACACGGGCTTCGGCGTCGGCGGCGAAATAATAGACCGGATCGCCATACGCACCGTAGTAGTAGGCGAGATATTTTTCCTGCGGCTGCCAGTAGATGCCCTGCAAACTGCGATTGTTCAGGTCATTGTAAAGGCCACGCCGGAAGGTGCCGTTGAGATAGGCGGTCAGAAAATCGTTGCGCTCATTCTGGTAGACGAGGCGTTCGCCGTCTGGCGCGTAGCGCATCATCGAATGGGCGAAGACCGCATCGTCGTCCAATTCAAGGCGGGCGCGCATCTCGTCGGTGACGTCTTCGGCGTGCGGCGCAGCGATCTGCGAGGTTGCCTGAGTGGCGGTGTCGTAGCTGTACCACGTCCAGTTGGTGAATAGATCGCTTTCGCAGCCGGTCGAGTACTGAAAGCTGTGGTCGTCCAGCCAGATGACATTGACGGTTTCAGCGTCGGTCAACTGCACCATGCCGTCCGGCAGCGGCGCGTGCGGCGCGGGATCGGCGGGCTGGGCTGTGGCGCTGACTTCGATGCGGGCGATGCTGACGTTGCTGTCAGTCAGTTCGAGCGGGGCGGTGAAGCGCTGGGCTGCGCCGGGCTGCAAGCTGAAGTCTGGCGCGAGGCCAACCCCGCAGGCATTGACCAGCACGCCCAGGCCTTCGCCAACCAGTTGATCCTGCCCATCATAGGCTTTGGCATCGAGATTGATAGCGGTGTAGGCACTATCGCTGTTATTGGTCAACTGACCGACGGCTTCGACCATCGGCTGACCAAAATCGCCGACGCTGTTGACGATTTGTATGTTGCCGGTGGTCAGGTCGCTTTGGGGCTGGGCGGAAACTGAAAACGCGATTGACAGCATAATCACTATACCGATAATGCGGAACAACTGCATCAGATATTTAAGCCTTTATCTTGCGCTGATTGGGACGATTGCCTTGCAGCATTCCTGCAACCGACAAATCTTCGTCCAACTGAGGCCAGTGAATTCCGGCAGATGATAATTCGTAGTCCTGAAGCTGTTCCGGTGTTGCATGGAGCAGGCGCGGATACCATGTGAGGGGAGTTGCGATGATGCGTTCATCTGCCAGCGTGACGCGCAGCATATTGCTGCTAATTTCGATGGCAACCGGACGATTTTCATCATTTGGAATGATCTCAGCCTTGCTCATCATCGTCCTCTCCAAAAAACTCCACCCACGATTCTTTGAGTGTCTGTAGATTTTCGTCGATGTAGCGCTCAATCTGTTTCAACTGACGCTCGTTAAAGCCGCGATTCCAGTTCAGACTGACCGGATTCAGCCAGTATTTTGCTTCACCCTCGCCTGACTGGATGTGGATATGCTCCGGTTCGGCGTTCTCGTTGGAATAGAAGAAAAAACGAAAAGCACCGATCCGAAGCACGGTAGGCATCGTTTCAGCCGCCGACGCTGGACAGCGCTGTTTTCGCCGCCGTGAAATCGGAATTGCGCCAGACGGCGACTTCGAAATTGCTTTTCGCGCGCGCGACGTCGCCCTGCGCCTGATAGGCCAGTCCGGCGTAATAATACATCTCTTCGACGCCCGGCGTGGTGGCGATGACATCTCGCGCCAGCGTGATTACGTCGTCGTAGCGACCGACGTGTAGATAGGCTTCAAAGGGGCCGTACTGATACCACATCATACGCCAGGGCAGGCCGATTTTGCGGGCGCTGTCGAAATCACCAGCAGCGTCGGCGTAGTGTCCCAGTTCAACGAGCGACGATCCCATATTGAACAGTGTGAACGAGTCCGACTTGCCGCTGTCGAGTTCAGCCTGCGACATTTGCAGTGAGATTTCGTTGCCGTAGTTGACATCCCAGTAACTGCCCAGGATTTGCTCGACGGTGGCTTCTTCGTCAGGCCGATAGAGGACGAGGAAATCTCGGTTGAACGGTCGCCAGCGCTCGTCAATATCCGCGTAGGGGATCGGGCGTCCCTGATGATCCTCACCGTCGCCAAGCAGCGAGTCGAACGAGTACAGGTCTTGTGTGGCGTCGTCGTAACCCATGATGATGCGGTTATGCGCCATCCAGTCCTTGAATGCACCGGGGCCGTCATAGTAGACATTCTCGATCAGCACCGGGAAGCCGCCTGCGACCAGCGCCTTGAGCAAATCGAGCGTGCCGCCGTTGCGGAAGACGGCCTTTAAGCCCTGCTGCGCGGCGAAATCCGCCATTTCATCGAGGCGCACGGCTACGTCCTCAGAATTCGGGTTCAAGGCGCGGATGGTATCGCTGTACGTGCCTTTCCAGCCGAAATACGAAAGCTGCATCGTCAGCGCCGCCGCCGAGCAGCGGTTGAAATCCTGATACACGGTCGTAATGCCGGTCAGCCGTGCGCTGGGTGGCAGCGAGATCGGCGGGACGTAAGGTGCAACCTGCTGAATGACCGCTGTTGTTTCAGGCGTGCTGTCCTGCGCCTGTGTGCTGGTAAGACCAAATACGAGCAAACCCGCTACCGTTAAAGCGAACGTTATCCGATTCATCACCCTAATCCACTCGTTTGCACGAACGAGCGCCTATTCTACTGCAATTATGTGTCTATTCCAGATGTACCAGGACAATTCCGGTTGTAGGCGAATGCGACAGCAGGATCGTATTGTTCGCGCCCCAGCCGAGCGTTTGCTGAAGCAGGGGCGTTGCCATATTGAACGTACCTTCCAGCGAAGTCAACTGCCGTCCGCCGACTCCCGGCGTATTCGTCAAAAAGACGGGATTGTCGTTCGAGTCTTCCAGACTCCGCGTGATATAGACCAGTGCCGAGCCAGTCGGCGACCAACCCGCACCAGAGACATTTTGCTCCGGGTCGATCAGAATCTGCTCACCGCTGCTGCTGTCCACAACCACCATCCGGCTGTTTTCTGGCGTTGGCTTGGCTGCGAAATCCCGCTGCTCCATATTCACCAGGATGAAGCGCTCATCCGGCGAGAGCTTCATCCCTGTGAGCAACGCTGTCTCCGGCTGATGGCTCAACTGGCGTGCATTTTGACCGTCCAGATCGCTGATCCAGACGCCATCTGAAGCGGAACGTGCCTGCGAGGTATAGGCATAAACCAGTTTGTCGTGACCGATGTCGAAGTTGTAGATCGCGAAGGGGTCATCGTTGCTGTTCAGCGTCCCAAGCGTGGTCTCAGCGCTGCCGTCCGGCGCGATTTGATGGATTTCTGGTGCTGTAATCTGACCGTCAAGCCGACTGTAGCGCAAAAAGATGATTTGTCCGTCGGGTGTCCAGTGCGGCACGATGTCGATATTTTTCCAGGTGGAACTCCCCAGCTCAATTTTGCTTACACCGTCATCGGTGATGTCTTTGATTGTGCTGGTCGTGGTGTCGAAGACCCAGATGTCGGGTTCGGTAAAGCTGCGGAAGAATTCTTCTGTGAGCACGATATAGCGGCTGTCGGGCGACCAGCGAATGGATTCGCTGTCGATGCGGCGCATCGCGTCAGACAGATCCGTGCAATTCTGCTGCTGGTCTCGCGCATAGATGCAGAGCGTTTTCCCTTTGAGATAGGCAAAGTGCTCACCGTCCGGGGCAAGATAGGCTGAAGTCGCGGCGGGGCCAGCCAGCAGATCAAGATCGGTTGTCCCGGCGATACTCAGACTCGACGCATCGAAGGGCTGCTCGGTTGCTTTGACGGGAGTTTCCGTCGGCTGCGCGGGTTGAGCAGTCGCGGTGAGCGCCTGCGCCAGCGCCGCATGAATGGTCTGGGTCATCAGCATTTGCGGGGCTTGCTGCGTCTGCGCGATTAGGGTGCTGACGGCGGCATCCACCGTTGCCTGCGAATCGGGGGTGGCATCCTGCGCCTGCGCCAAAAGAGCGAGGGTGAGGATAACCAGACTCATGCCGATCAAAAGGGCGCGTTTTGCCATCGTTCGCTTTATCCTTTAGTTGACGGCTGCGCCTGTGAAGAAGCGTTTGAGCGCGGTGCTGGCGGTCGCCTGCTTGAGATAAGCAATATTATCACCCGAAAACGGTCGCGGCTGCATCTTAAAGTAGCTGACCAGCGCATTGTCCTTGACGACGTTCGGCTCTTTGAGCAGGTCAAGCAGGGTCAGATTGACCGGAGCGCCGGGGAGGGTCTTTTCCATGATCGCGACAGCAGGACGGAGCAGACCGACGGGGGCATTGATCATGATGCGGCTGGTGTTCATCGCCAGCAGGACACGCCGTTCGATTTCGCTGAGCGTCAGAACTTCTGGCCCACCGAGTTCGAATTCCTGACCGATGGTGTTGTCATCATCGAGCGAACACGTCATAGCTTCGACCACATCATAGACCGAAACAGGTTGAAATAAGGCCGTGCCGCCGCCGATCAGCGGAAAGACCACCGGAGTCAGGCGGATAAGGCGGGCGAAGGCGTTGAAGAATTCATCCTGCGGCCCAAAAATCACCGAGGGGCGCACCGCCGTCCACTTCAGCGTCGATTGAGCGACATACTGTTGAGCGCGGCCTTTACTGCGCAGAAAACGCGAGAAGTGATCAGGCGTTGCGCCGTTCTGGCACATATTGATGAAGCGCTCGACACCAGCGTCGCGGGCGGCATCCACGACGTTGATGGTTCCCTGATAATTGACTTCTTCGTAGGTCGCGCCGTTCTTTTCCATTGGGATGGCGACCAGGTGAACGACGGCGGTCACGTCCTTCATGATCGATTTCAGTCCGGCGCGATCCTCAACGTTGCCTTCGACAAGCTCGATCTTGTTGATCATGTCGCCGAGCCGCTGCTTGGCTTTTTCGGTGCTGCGTACCATCGCGCGGACGGGCTTGCCCATTTCGACCAGACGGCGAACGGTATTATTTCCCACATATCCGGCTGCGCCGGTCACGAGAACAGTCATGATGCCCCCAATATTATTCTGAGTACATAGCGGTTGACGATAGTTTAAGGAGGGGAAATGAATAGGCGATTAGCTCTAAGCAAGTAGTTGAAAAGACAAAGAACTGGCGAACAAAGCCAAACGCTTGCTCACCTGAATTTGCCTGTTCATGCTTTTGTTAATTGCTGCATGTATTTCCGTATCTGACGGATAAACAAAATCAGGCAAACCAGACTTATAAGCGCAAATAGCAGAGGGGCGAGCAGCGCATTCCACCATTTAGCCATAATGCTGTTTTCAAGCTGTTGTTGATAGATCTGCGGCCATTGGCTTTTGGAGACGATTGAATATATGGGCGCATCTGGCAAATATTCGATTGGAATACGATCTTGAAACTTTTGTTTCATGCTGCCAATTTCAAGACTTACATCCTGAATATCGAGTACACCTGTATAGTCGATCAATACGCCCTGCGGATTCAAAACCTGATATTCGTAACGGATGGATGTTACGTTTCCTCTTTGTTCAAGACGAATGGTTTTCGCCTGGATTTCAGGCAATCCGGCAGGTTGCAGCAGACTAAACCATTGCATTGCATCATGAAAAGTTTTTAATGTGAGTCCCAGACTGATGATGAACCCAATGGCGATGATCGCTGTCGCGTATCTACTCACAAATGCTTTCATGGCGAGACGGTGATTGTTGCCAGCGTGAGATAGGTGTCGCCGTTGACGGGCAGGCGTGACGACGGGTCGTTCAGGTCGTAGAGGCCAGCGATCAGCGTGTAGGTTCCGGCGGGGACATCCACGAGCAAGGCGTGGCGGTCGCTGACAGGCTGCTCTGGCGTCCAGGTGGTCGTGATGGCAAGTCCGCCGCCCGGTTCGCTGTCGCGCTGGGCAGCGAGAGCGCCGTTGGCATCGAGCAGTTGCAGGAATACCTTGTAGCGCTCAGTCAGGGGAGCATCGGTCTGCCAGTGAAATTCGACTTGCAGGGCGTCGCCGGATTGGAGCGTTTCGGCGCTGAGGGCGTAATCCACAAGCGAAATGTGGTCGCCGAAGGCCGCGCCGCTGGTGTGGGCGATGGTCAGCGGAATCGGCGTCTCGTAACGCGCAAGCCGGACATCCCCGTACCATGTTTCGCTGAGTTCGAACGTTTCCCCGTCCAGTGTGGACTCGACCACGCGATTGGGGTCGCGCTCAGCGTCGCCCCAATAGACGACAAAAATTCGCCGTGACGTCGCGATAATGTCCTCGACGTGCTGGCGGGTAGCAGCATCGTCGCCGCCTAAGCCTGTCGGAAGCGGGTAGACGGGCGCGTGTCCGGTATAGGGATAGTAGTAGCCAAAGACTTCGGCCTGATTGGGTGCGTCGAGGATGACCGAATCGCCGAGGCGCTCATGGCTTTGAAGTGTCTGGACGATGGCGCGATAATTGGCGCGCTGGAAGGCCGGAGCGTTGTAAAGTGGCTGGATGCCATCCCAGGCGACCAGCGCCAGCCAGACAACGCTGAGGACGGCGGTCGCAGGCGGAACAAACAGCGCAAAGCGCGTGACGAGATCGCGCTGCCGACCATAGTTGAGCTTGAGCGTCGCCAACACCCAGACGCCGCGCCCGATCCAGAGCGCCAGCCCGATTTGCGCCGGCAGCAGCAGTTTGACGTTATCGGGGCGAAAGAGGCCGAGCGCCAGAAACAGCCCAACCGGGATGACGACCCAAACGACCGGAAGGATCACCTGCCAGAGTGTGCGCCGCTTGACGATGAGTAGGCCAAAGAGCAGCAGCAGCGCCGGGATGGCGAGTTCTGCGGCGGGGGTGGTGCTGCCGAATGTCAGCCAGTTCATGACGGTCGTGAACGCCTGTGGGATGGGTGTGCCATCACCCGTATTGGGCCAGCTCGTTAGCTGATGAACGGCGGTCGGTATCCAGGGCAGGTACAGCAGGATCGTCAGCAGGTTGGCGAGCATGTAAATCAGCAAGTTGCGCAGGTAGGGGCGACCTGTCAGGTCGCCCCTACGGCTTCCGGTCATCAGCCAGACGACGGTGGTGATGCCCTGCGCGATCATGATGAAGGGGAAGGCGTACTGCGTCCAGAGGCCAGCGGCATTAAACAGGGCGAGTGTCAGCGCCCAGCGCCAAGAGGGTCGGCGCAGGAAACCCGCCAGCGCCCAGAAACTCGCGGCTGACCAGAGCGCCAGCAGGGCGTACATACGCGCTTCCTGCGCATAGTAGATGCTGAAGGTATTGAGGGCGATCAGAATTGCGGTTGTGATGGCGGCTGACCAGCCGAATAGGCGTCTGCCGAGGGCATAGGCGAAAGCGATGCTGAGCAGGCTGGCGAAAACCGAGAGCGAACGCAAGGCGAATTCGCTCGTTCCGGTGAGCAAGCGCCAGCCGCCGAGGATCCAGTAATAACCGGGCGGATGAATGTCCAGCCCCGCGTTATAGGCGATGTCGCTGAAATTGCGCATCGACTGGACGTAGCTGTTGCCCTCGTCATTCCAGAGCGACTGTCCGCCAAGCCTGTGAAAGCGCAGGGCGGCTGCGATCAACAGAACGAGGATGATGGCGAGGAGTGTGGCACAATTAACCTCACCCACGACTTCTCTCCACTTCGTAGAGAGGGGAGAAAAACGAGAGCGGAAACTTTGCCCGCCTGTCGAGCGATTTACCACGTTTTTTCGCCGGAGAACTGGTCGCCGTAGAAAACATGGGTGATGCGAATCGCATCGATGATATGGGCGTTGAATTCGTCAAGCTGTTCGGCGGGAACCCATAATTCACGATGTGAAACTGTGCCGACGGTTTGCGGCTCGAACTGGGTGAGATAGTCGGCATTGAGATCAAAGGCGGTGACTGCGCCCATGAAGCCGGAGTTTTGATCCTTCGTGTTCCAATCGCGGGCGATCTGTATGGCGTAATCCTCGTTCAACACGGGATAGAAGATGGGCTGGTGAGGTAAGCGTGCTGGGAAGGCGCGGTAATTTGCTTCACGAATGAGGCGAAGCTCGAATAAGCCAACGGGTCGGTGAAGTGTGCGCAGCGTGTTCATGAGAAGCGCTGCCAAAGTGACCAGCCGATTCCAATCAACGCCAGAATACCCATCGCCGCGCCGACCAGAATCAGCGGTAGCATATTCTGGGTGCTGCGGTCATAGACGGTGATGCTGTCGAGCAGGAAGGGCGATTCGGCGCTGAGGTGGATGGTATGGGTTTGCGCGCTGAACGAGTCGCCGACCGATTCGTTCGTCCAGAATGTCGGTGCTGCGGAAATGGCAATCGTGCTCAGGGCGGGGGCGCGTGAGGTGATCGGGTCGCTGTCATCGACGCGGATGGTGAGCTTATTGCTGAGCAGGCCAATCCAGCGGACGACGATGCCTGTGCCGTGATAGGTGAAGGTGATGTCGCTGGCCTGAAGCGCCTGACCGAACTGCGCGATGTTGAGGATCGATTGTTTGGCGTCGACATCCGCCTTGATCGCCCAATCGTCTGCCTGATGTACGCCTGCGTAGAGCGTCGGTGTGGCGCTGCCAATGTACTGCTTCATGCTGTCGTAAATGGGCAGCGGCGTGAAATCTGGCTCGACCATGCGGAAATAGTAGTAAGACTGGTTTTTGTCGTCATCCGACGGGCGCTTGAAAAACCAGTAGTTGATCACGCCGACCCAGGGCCAATCCTGCTGGGCGCGCTGGTAAGCCAGCGGCATATAACGCGCCGCCTGATCGCGCGTCACGCTGCCGAACTGCGTCTTGATCGGATTGAGCGTATCCGGCACTTCGGGCGAATCGACCGGATTCCAGGCCGCCTCGCTGATCCAGATGGGTGTGGCGGCGTCGCCGTTGGCGACCATCACGTCGCGCAGATACTGGCTGCGGGCGAAAGTCGTGTTGGTGAAGCGCAGCCGTTGATCGGTCGGGCCGCTGAAGAAGCCGTAACCCTGCGTCGCCATGATGTCGAAGCAGCCCTTGGCACCTGTGTCGTACATGCGCTGAAGGAAGATGAATTCGTTCAGGTTGCGCCCGTTGAGTTCGTTGGTGGGCGAAAGTGCGGCGCTCATCACCACGTTGGACGGGTCGATCTGCTTGAGGGCGGCATAAGCGCGGCATAAGACCTGGGTATATTCCTCCGGGTTGACGGTATTTTCGCCCCATTCCGGGTAGATGTTCGGCTCATTCCAGATTTGATAGGTGTGGATGCGGCCTTTGTAGCGCTGAGCGAAGGTCGTCAGGAAATTGATGTAGTCGTCCCAGTTATCCGGCGGCGTGAAGTTGATCGCGTCCTGATTGGCGCGCGTCCACTTGGGCGGTTTATCGACGCGGGCTTCAAGTTCCAGCCCGTATTTCTCGACCAGATCGACGATGTTGTCATATTTCGCCCAGGCATCAATCGTGCCAATCGATGGGTTTCGGCTGTCCTCGAAATCGCCGCGACCGCTGATTTCGATGTCTTCCCAGGGGATTTCCTGGCGAATCCAGTGGAAGCCCGCGTCGGCGATCATCTGCACCTGCTGTTCGCGCTTGGCAGGTTCAACTTCCTGTTCGAGAAAGGTGTTGATGCCATAGGGATTGACGCCCGTGTGGTTGATCGGCACATCGGGCGCGGTTTGCGGCTGTTCGCGGGTGAAGTTGCCGAGCCAATCGACTACGCCCAGCATTTGCGCGAAGGGCTGTTCTTCGCCCGTGAGCGACCACATGGTTTGCCACGCCAGCCCATGATTAGCCAGATCGAGCGCGAGGCCGACGGTGAGCAGAATGATCACCACGACGGCAGCAGTCACACCACGGCGGTACTTCGAGAGAATGTTCGTCAATGACTTCATAGCGCGGAATTATAGCGGAGTGAAGATTTTATTTCAGCCAGAAGACCTGACCTGCGACCTGTTCAGGGGTATGCTGATCGGCAAATTCACTCAGGATGCGAAGCATATAGCCGATTGGCTGGTCATCTCTTGTCCAACAAATCAAGCCGGGATGATCACTCTGCTTCATGACTCGTCCTGCAAATTCCTTATCGAGGGTGAGAAGCACCATGCTTCGCTTCTTCGCTTCCGCCAAATGCTCATCGTCGAATTTCTCTGTCATTTCGATGTCGTTTGCCATCACGACCGTATAGCCGCGCTTGATGAGTTCACCCGCGAGTGGACGATTAATCATTTCATCAAAATAGAAGCTAATCTTCATAGAAATGCTTATATTCCTGATGGATAGCTTCTTCCTGCGCCTCAAGGGTGGCTTTGTGTTCGGTATAGTAGAGCATGGCTGCAAGGACTTCGGCTTCACTCAGGTCAAAGTCATACATCAGTTCAGCGACCCCATGTTCATTGGCAGAGGCTGTATGGGCAATGACCACGATTGGAATCCGCCGCCCGCGAATATGAGGACGTTCGCCGAACAGCCGAGCTTCAATATATTGGCTCAAATCAATTGCATATTCGCGATCTGCCATAGAGGATGCTCCCGTTTCTCACGCATATTTTAGCACGATCCGATTGATTTGCTGACAATTGGCGTAATGTCAGGTATAATAAAAGCATCAAGGTTTGAACGAGGAGGTTTTGCAATGTTCAACCACAAACAGGAAACGGTCAGCGACACGGCAGAGCGAATCGCCGACGACGCGACCAAGAGTTTCGAAGAACTGGGGCGTGAAGTTCATCATCACGCTGAAACCGCGAAAACGGATATGGTCAAGACGCTGTATGATGCCGCTAAGACGCTGCGCAAGCAGGCGCGTGAGACGGGAGCGCCCCATGAGGTTGTCGGGCGCGTCGATGATCTGGCGACGGGCTTCGAGAAAGCTGCCAGCTATCTCAAGCGCAATTCCTACGGCGACATCAGCGGTGATGCGGTCAAGACCGCAAAAACCTATCCGGTGCAGACGATGGCGATCATTCTGGTGATCGGCGTGATTATTGGCCTGCTGCTGCGCGGCAGCAATACACACGACCATTCGTAAATAACTCAGGGATCGCCGCTGACGATTCGACAACGAACGGTTACAATGGACTACCGGGCTGAAAAGCCCGGTTTTTCTATATCAGCAACGGACTAGGCAATGGTCAAATTTGTGATTTTGTTTCACACGCCGGATGATCTCGACCATTTTGAGACAGGCTACAATACCTTACTCGGCCTGATCGAAAACATCTCGCAGATCAAACGGCGGCAGGTCAACAGCATTCTGGGCAGCCCGACCGGGGAAACCACCCTGTATCGCGCTCTGGAAATCTATTTCGACGATGTTGAGGAAATGAACCGCGCGCTCAATTCGCCTGTCGGTCAAACGGCAGGCGGCGAACTGGCGCGCAGTTTCCCCGCCGGATCATTTGAATTGTATTTCGCCGAAGTCTACGAAGAATCCGGCGCACACACGGAGGTCAGTACCTGAATGGATGCTCTCAAGCAGCGGATTCTCGCCGAGGGACGCAACCTGGGCAACGGGATTCTCAAAGTAGACAGTCTGCTCAATCACCAGATTTACCCCGATTTGATGATGGACATGGGCAAAGAACTGGCGGAACGCTTCAAGGGCGTGAAGGTGGATCGCATTCTGACGGCGGAGATTTCCGGCATCGCACCAGCGGTGATGACCGGCTTAGTGCTGGGTGTGCCGGTGGTCTATGCCCGCAAAACCAAGCCAATCACCATGTTTGGCCCGGTGTTTCTGGAAACCGCGCCCAGCCACACCAAAGGTAACGAAGTCAACCTGCTGGTCGCGGCGGAATTTCTTCCCGGCAGACAGAACGTGCTGATCATCGACGACTTTCTGGCGACAGGCAAAACACTGCGGGCGCTGGCACGGATTGTCGAAGGCGCGCAGTCAACGGTGGTAGGCGTCGGCGTGGTGGTTGAAAAGACCTTCGAAGGTGGACGCAATTTCATGCGTGAGAAGGGCTACACCATGCCAATTGAGTCGCTGGCGATTATCACCAGCATGGATAACGGTCAAATCGTTTTCGCGGATTGACAGTGCTTCGCGAAGATGTGAGCAGCGGGATAAGAAATGTTGATGGTAGGGTCACGGCGTGCCGTGACCCTATGGTTATCTAGCCCCAATTTGTATGGGCGAAGTTATGCGTTCGTCCAACAGGGCAGACACATAGGTCTGCCCCTACAAGAGCAAGGGAGGTTCCATGACCCAGGCCGATACTCAGCACTCAGCACTCAGCACTCAGCACTCGGATTTACGCATAGGTGGCGTCGCCATTCTCGACTTCGGTTCGCAGTACACCCAGTTGATCGCTCGGCGGGTGCGCGAACAGGGCGTCTACGCCGAAGTGTTCCCCTGCGACGCCGACATCGAAAAGGTGAACGTGCATCAGCCGCAGGGCTACATCCTGTCGGGGGGGCCGAACAGCATCTACGCGGAAGGCGCGCCGCAGATGCCGGGCTACGTCCTCAAAAGCGGACTGCCGGTGCTGGGCATCTGCTACGGGATGCAGGCGCTGACCTATACGCTCGGCGGCGTGGTCGCCGGGTCGCTGGCGAAGGAATTCGGCTTCGCGCATATCACGCATACACACGACAACAATCCGCTGTTCAATGGTGTGCCGGATGAACTCGACGTGTGGATGTCGCACGGCGACCGCATCGAGCGACCGCCGCAAGGCTTCGTGCCGCTGGCACACTCAGACAACTCACCTTTCGCAGCGATGGGCGATTTCGAGCGCAATCTGTACGGCGTTCAGTTCCACGTCGAGGTTAAGCATACGCCGCAGGGCACGCAGATTTTGCGCAACTTCATCTTCGACATCTGCCACTGTGAGCCGAAATGGTCGGCAGCGGCCTTCATTAAGGACGCGATCCAGACGATTCGCGAGCGCGTCGGCGGTGAACGGGTGCTGTTGGCGCTCAGCGGCGGCGTTGATTCAGCGGTGGCAGGGGCGCTGCTCAACCGCGCCATCGGCGAACAACTGGTTTGCGTGTTCGTCAATACCGGGCTGCTGCGGCTGGACGAGCCAGAACAGGTCGTCGAAGTGTTTCGCAACGAACAGCAGATGAACCTGATAGCTGTCGATGCGACCGAAGATTTCCTCGACGCGCTCCACAGCGTCACCGAGCCGGAAGCCAAACGCAAACGCATCGGCAAGCTGTTCATTGACACCTTTTCCGACGAGGCGCGTAAATTGGAAGCCGAAGGGGGGCGTTTTCTCGCGCAGGGGACGATTTACCCCGACGTAATCGAGAGCGCCGCCGCCAGCAACAAAGCACGCGTGATCAAGAGTCACCACAACGTCGGCGGCCTGCCGCCTGACCTGAAGTTTGAGCTGATTGAGCCGCTGCGCGACCTGTTCAAAGACGAAGTGCGCAATGTGGGGATGGAACTCGGCCTGCCGGAGTCGATTGTGTGGCGACAGCCGTTCCCCGGCCCTGGTTTAGCCGTCCGCTGTCTGGGCGAGATCACCTGGGAGCGGCTGGAAACGCTGCGCGCCGCCGACGCGATCTTCCGCGATGAACTGGAGCGCGCCGGAATGCTGCGCTCAGAAACGGCACAGGCCTTTGCGGTGCTGCTGCCCGTCAAGAGCGTCGGCGTAATGGGCGATGAGCGCACCTACGAAGAAGTGATCGCGCTACGTGCCGTGACCACCGACGATTTCATGACGGCGGACTGGGCGCGCATCCCCTATGATTTGCTGGCCCGTGCCAGCAGCCGGATCGTCAACGAAGTGCGCGGCGTTAACCGTGTCGTCTACGACATCACGAGCAAGCCACCGGGCACTATTGAGTGGGAGTAATCGCTCGAAGAAATTTTTCAGCCCCTCGTAATCACGAAAAGCAGCGCCTGTATTGGTGCTGCTTTTTTGATGCGGCTTTGGCAGAAATCGCTAAAAACCGATCCCCTGAAGTGCGTCACCTTTACTTAACGAAAAGCGCGGCGCTGCCGCTAAAATCCTCGTTCGATGGGACGGATAACGAATATTAATGTTGTCTGGCAGAAACTTGTTATAATCAGCCATGTTTCCATCGTGCGTGCAAACATAACCTTACAGCGAGGGTCAGATGGGCTTCAGTTTGGATTTTAGCCAGTCGGCAGGCCATTCGCCTAGAGAAGCGACACGGGGTCGCGTTCTGGCGATTCCCGCAGTCCTCTGGTTGTTGTTTTTCTTTCTGTTTCCACTCGTGATCGTGCTGCTCGTCAGCTTTATGACGCGCGGCCCGAACGGAACCATCGTGCTGCCGCTCACGCTGGAACATTATCAGCGCATCTTCGGGCCGATTTACTTTCCGGTCTTCCTCAGTTCAATCTGGACGGCGCTGCTGACGACGATCATCTGTCTGCTGGCAGGTTATCCGCTGGCCTTTTTCATCAGCACGCGCAAGAGCAAGCGCGCGCAGAACTTTGCGCTGTTTCTGGTGATTCTGCCGTTCTGGACGAATTTTCTCGTGCGCACCTATGCGTGGCGAATGCTGCTCGGCACGGAAGGCACGATCAACGAGACACTGATGAACCTGCACATCATCACCCAGCCGCTGCAACTGCTTAACACGCGCTTTGCGGTGCTGGTCGGTCTGGTCTACGGCGAACTCCCGTTTATGATTTTGCCGATTTACACGTCGGTCGAGCGCTTCGATTTTCGGCTGGTGGAAGCGGCGCACGATTTGGGCGGCAACGACTGGAAGGCGTTCTGGAGGGTGGTCTTTCCGCTGACCTTACCGGGCGTTCTGGCAGGCTGCATTCTGGTCTTCATTCCCTCGATTGGCGCGTTCATCACGCCTGACCTGCTCGGTGGCACGCAGGGTCTCATGATCGGCAATCTGATCAACCAGCAGTTTCATGGCACAGGCAACTGGCCGCTCGGTTCTGCGGCGTCGGTCGTGATGATGGGGCTGGTGATGATTGGGCTGCTCGTCTATACCCGTCTGGGGAACAGGAGCTAATTCATGGCAGAATCGACCCTCCCAACACAGACCGGCTACAAAGCCATCAAAATTGATCAGGGCAGAATCCGCCGTGACATGGCAACCCGGCGCGCGGGGAAAATCGGCCTGATTATCGAACCGATTGTCGGCTACTTTTTTCTGTGGGCACCCATTCTGCTGCTGGTGATTTTTTCGTTCAACGATTCGCGCTCGGTAGCGACCTGGCATGGTTTCACGCTGCAATGGTACAACAACATTTTCAACAATCTGGTCGGCGGCGATACTCAGTTTTCGACGGCGCTGATGCTCAATTCGCTGGGGAATAGTTTGTTCGTCGCGGCAATTGCGACCGCTATCGCCACGACGATTGGCACGATGGTCGCGCTCAGTCTGGTGCGCGGCAACTATCCCGGCAAGGGCTTCATTGACGGGCTGCTGTTTCTGCCGGTCGTCATCCCGGAGATCACACAGGCGGTTTCGCTACTGATCTTTTTCAGCGTAATCTTCGATTTCTTCAATAAGACGACCGGAGGCTTTGCCAGCCCCGGCTTTGGGACGATTATTATCGGTCATGTGGCCTTCAATATCTCCTACGTGGCGATTGTGGTGCGGGCGCGTCTCGCCGACATGAACCCGCGTTTCGAGGAAGCCGCGCGCGATTTGGGCGCGAATGAGTGGCGCACCTTCTGGCGCATCACCTTCCCGCTGATTCTGCCGGGGATCGTTTCCGGCGGACTGCTTGCTTTCACGCTCTCGCTCGACGACTTCGTGATCACCTTCTTCAATTCCGGCCCCGGCACGACCACGCTGCCCGTCTTTGTTTACGG